>NZ_FRBA01000003.1:0-351206 GCF_900142495.1 Fibrobacter sp. UWOV1
TGTGTTTGATTTGTGGTTATTTCAAATCTAAAAATTGGAACATCCTATTTTTTTACCCCCTTAGCGGAATTTGCGAAAGAAAATATACGTTACCAGCTTCCACTGCAATTCGCAGCGTTTCGTTGCACCTGTCCGCATGGTCGAAACGGGCTGTCGCGAACATGCCGTCTTTCAGCTTGCCGTAGCGCTTGATTTCCGCCTTGAGGCGGTCGCTAATCGGAAGGAACGCTTCCTTGTCGCCCTTGCCGACGACGCGCATCTTTCCGTCCTCCTGGATGCACGACGGCCCGAAGCGGCAAGCCTCCGCATGACGCAGGCCAGCGAAGGCCATGACCGACCAGAACAGTCTAAATTCCGGGTCGGGCGCGTTGTCGAGAATTTTTTCAATCTGGTCGGGAGTCCAGAACGCCTTGGCGCGTTTCGGAACCTTGGGGAACGCCACGTCGCGGAACGGGTTGTAGTCGCCCAGGTCGTAAATCTTAGCCGCCCACTGGCAGAACTGGCTTGTGCAGCGAACCATTTCGTGCTGGGACTTGGGAGCGTACCTTTCGGACAGCCACACCGCCCAGTTCGTCGCCTGTTCGGCATCGAAGCGCATGAGCGTCTTGATGCCGTTTGCGTCAAGCCATTCCCTGAATGTTTTGAGTCGGTACTTGTAAGCGAGGTGGGTCTTGGAGTCGTCGCCCTTGGACGCCGCGACGGAATCCAGGAACTTCGGGAGCGCCTCGTCGAAGCCCCTGTCCTTCGGCATGAGCTTGCGGCGGATTTCTTCGGGCATGAACCTGGCCGCGTTCATCATGTTCAGCCATTCCTGTGCGTCGCTCTTGCGCTTGGTTTTAAGACTGATGTAGGAGAACTCGCCATCCTCCGCGATTCTCCCGTACCATGTAAGGTTGCCGCGGTACTTGTACCGCTGCGATATGCTGTAGCTTTTCATACAAACAAATCTACTAAAATTTGCCTAAAAGTCGGCTCACAAAAAGCTCACAAATGTCTCACATCATACCCGATTTTTGGCGGTTTCTCCCGTCTTTCGGGAAAAACCATTACAAGCGACGGAGAACCGCGACAGACAGTCCAAATCGCGCCGGAAGCCTTGATTTTACTGATGAAAAAGGCCCGGAGGCTTTTGCCTTCGGGCTTCCAATGGAGTACTTTCTGAAAATTTTTCGGGGCTGGGTTGATAGTCCGCTGCTCTAACCAATTGAGCTAAAGCTCCGATGATGGGCCAAATATAGTCTTTTTGTAATGAAAGAACGGACGTTACAGTCCAAGTTCACCGAATATGAGCAGGTATTTGGAAATGGTTCTGCACCATTCGTAGTGGAATCCGCTGTAGGCGTTCACCACGCACTTGTCCCAGTCCTGTATTTCAGTCTTGTAGACGTTGACCGCGTCCTTCACGCCACGAAGCATTTGGTGCGGGGCGTTCGCGTCGTCCACGAGGAACGCGTTCGCTTCGCCTGCGGTTTCGAGGGCGTAGCTGGTGAGCATCGTGGAAACGCCGACCGTGCGGCCCGTAAGGGGAAGTGTCCCTGCGGCCATTGCCTTAAGGATAATCGAGGAAGACGGTTCGCGGAGGTTCGCTGCAAACAAGGCGTCGGATCCGGCGAGGGTGTCGCGGAGCTGTAGCGTGTTGTCGCCGCTGCTTTCGAGGTCCTGGACGCACATGACTTCGGGGTACTGCTGCGCGAAGTCCTTGTAGTAGTTCCATTCGCTATTGTTCGACGAAATACCGACGATAATGAATACGTCGAGTCGCGTGATATCCGATAGAATCGTTGCGAGCGTTTCGGAGGTGTTGCCCGCTTCTTCGTCGAGATGGACGTAAAGGACCATCCTGCCGTCGAAATCGACTCCCAACTGCTGTTGGAGGTGCGCCCTGGCTCTGGACTTCGCTTCCTTGATGGGAAGGTTTTCCTTGTTGAAGTCCCAGACCTGGTAACTCACGCCGAACTGGACTCCGATGAGCTTTTCGGAATTTCGGTTCAGGAATCCGCTGATTCCGCCGGGTAGGTTCGTGTTGAGCATGGCGTCGCGGTAGCCGGGCGACGGGAACAGCACCTTGGTGGCATACAGGATGCCCACTTTTAGAAGGCTTACTTTACCCCAGAATTCGTAGCCGTCCATATTGTAGTCTTTGCGCGGAAGACCGATTTTTTCAATTTCGCTGGAGGGTATATGGAAATCGTAGGTGATGTTATGGACGGTAAAGAAGAACGGAATTTTGCCAGCGTATTCCTGATACGTGGTCTTGGCAAGCGCGCCTGCGAGGGCTCCGCCCCATTCGTGGCCCAGAATGGCGTCACATTCGAAATTTGTTTCTTTGGCGTAGGCGAGGGCCGCCGAGGCGAGGAATGCGAACCGGATGTGGTTGTCGGCATACGGGGCGCTTTGCGGCGGGCTGTAGACATAGGGCCTGCCGAAATATTCCTCATTGTAAATATATGTGTGCAAAGGGTCCTTATCGGACACCCAGATTTCGTAGGGCTTGTTCTGGAGCTTTTCGACGCCGGTATATACGCAGCGGTAGCTGCCTACGTCGACCATCAGGTTCTTGAAGAACGGCGAACAGGTAAGCACCTTGGTGCCGGCGCTAGCGAAAGCGTCAGTCATACGGTTGACCGCGGTGGCCAGAGGGCTGGTTTTGCGCCAATTTCCGGCTTCGGGGCTTACGACAAGGATGTCCATTCCTGATCAATACTCCAAATAAAATTTTACTTATAGATAAAGTTTAACATAAATTTATTTAATTATTTTTATAATGTATAATCCCGGGGAAAGAATTCTTGGGAAAAAAGGTATTTTTACTAAACAAAATCATTCAGTTGAAGGAAAATCAAATGAAAAAACTCTTTATTGCCTCTCTGGCTGCCGCCGTCGCATTCACGATGGTCGGCTGTAAGGGTACTAACGAAAAGCGCGGTGACGAACACCTCAAGGAAGGCCGTTATCGCAACGCTATCAATTCTTACCTCGAGGCTAAGAAGAAGGGTAGCATGTCCGATGAATTCTATGATAACTTCACGCTCGCTCTGGTCCGTGCTGCAGAAACTGAAGCCAAGAAGGACTTGAACAGCGATCTTATCAACGGATACTTCGACAAGGCTTCCGTGAACATGGCTGAAGTCCAGAATGCTGACGTTGTCCAGGAATACGTGACGACGCTTGCTAACATCGGTAAGATGCAGGCCGCTCAGGAAGGCATGGACTACGGTACGATCGTAAATGCTTTTGCAAAGATTGACACCGCCTTGGTGACTGCAAAGGCCAAGGGCGCTGGCGAAGCCGCCGTGAAGGCTATCCGCACCGAGGCTGAAAACGCTTACGTTGCCAAGAACCTCTCCGAAGCCGTGGGCGAATCTGACCCGGTGGTGAGCGAATACCAGATTATGAAGATTGCCGAAATGGCACCGGAAAATGCTGACGTGAAGGCCGCTTTGAACAAGAGCCGTAAGGGCACTCGCGGTTACTTCTTGATCTTCGGTGAACAGATCGGTGAACCGGTCAGCCGCCGCGTGGACAAGTGGGGCTACGTGATGGCCTTCCCGACAATCAAGATGGCTCCGGGTTCTCTCTCTGGCGAACTCCAGTTCTGGGCTTCTACGGGTAACAACACCGAACTTGACCCCTCCAAGATCAAGCTCGTGTCTACCGACGGCAAGGAAGTCTTCGCCAAGGGTAACAGCGGCTGGTGCGAAGCTGAAGTGCTCGTAGGCAAGAAGGGCCAGGAAAAGATCGAAAAGAAGAAGCAGAGCTTCAAGGGCAAGGGCAAGCTGATGAACGAATTCCAGTGCTCCGTGAACATCTCCTTCTCTTTCGCCAAGGACTTCGTTCCGGACTACATCGAATACAAGGATGAATTCGGTATCGGCCGTAAGTACCTCGGTCAGTAAGGGACCGCTCGGCTCTATCGCATACATGAAAATGTGATATCGCCTCGCTCTCGCGAACGCCCCCGGTTAACACCCGGGGGCTTTTTCGCTCACGTAGAAATTGCAGGACTCTATTGCGTAATAGATTCTTGTTTGTGGGAAAATAAATGAAGGCTAGTTTTGTTTGAGTAGCCGATATTTAGAATAGCGGTTGTTGGCGGCTTGAACCTTGTAGAGGAGGGTAAATAAAAAAAGAACCGAGCTTGTCGCCCGGCTTTTAATCGTTGTGCGATTTACTTAAAAACTAGCCTTGCCGCTCAAACCGAGGGAGAACCTGGCCTCGCCGAACGGGGTGTCGTTGTTGTGCTTGCCGGTGAAGTTGTAACCGTACCAGATAACGATTTCGGTGTTCATGGTGGGGTAGAGGTAGTGGTTCATGCCCAGGAACTGGAAGTCGTCACCGTGAGTTTCTTTGTCCGGATCGTGGTATTCGTAGGAAACACCCAGGGTGTACTTCTTATGAATGTTGAAGCTCGGTTCGACGGCGAAGAGCATCTGGTCTTCGGTCATGAGCTGCGGCTCGGTTTCGTAATCCTTGTCGACGATAGCGTAGAAGAACGTTGCGCCCAAGTTAAAGATGGCGTAGTTCATGCTAGGTTCGAGCAAGAAGGAGTGTGTGCCCTTGCCCTTGTAGGGGTGCAGGCCCCAAACGGCGTAGATGCCGTAGTTGAACTTTTCGAAGCTCTTGGAGTAGTCGACTTCGGTACCGAGCACGTAGGTGTAGGGACGGCCGATGTCAGAACCGAACACCCAGTCGAGGCTCGGCTTGATAATCAAGTGTTCGTCAGTATGGTTCAAGAGCGGGAACGCATAGGTGAGGAACATGGAAAGCGTGTGGTCGGTGTCGTCGGAGGCGCCCAAGTAGAATGCACCCGTGCCGTACTTTTCGTTACCGACTTCGGCTCCGAAACCGCGGAGGCTTTCTTCGCGGGTAATGACGGCGTAGCGGGACGCGTCACGCCAGAAGTAGTAGTTGAATGCGCCTGCGCTGTAAGTCATGTCACCGAAAATGAGGGTAACCTGGTGGCTCACGTCCCAGCGGAACTGGACACCGTCAAAGTCGAAGGAATTGTAGCGACCATCCGAACCCATGGCGGTGGAACGGGCGAGACCGTGGCGGACTTCGGATTCCTGGAGTTCACCGTTCTGGTCGACAAAAGTACTATGCGTGGTTCCCATGACGACGAGGGAGATGTTTTCGTCGAGGTGGGCGTGCAGGGCGAGGTCAATGTCCTGGTTTCCTGCGTTCGTGGGGTCAAAATCGCGGTCAAAATAGCTGGCATAGTCCATATTCACATCGCCGTGGACTTCGATGTCTGCAGCGAGCGCCAAGGTGGCGGCGGTAGAAATTGCCAGTGGCATGATCAATTTGCGCATATCAGTTTCCAATATGATTTGAAATTTCTTGTGCAAAGATAGAAATATCTAGGCAAAAAAGCCAAATACAGCGTGTGCGAATTTTGTAAATTTGCCCATATTCATGTTAATGAGGTTCCTAGATGTTCGATCGCATTAGGTTAATTAGGCTGTTTGTAATTGTAGTGGCGCTTGCTGCGAACTGCGTTTTCGCTTTATCCGCCGACGAGGCCATGGAAAAATCCAAAGCCTGGTTCAAGTCGGGTAAGGCGTGGAACCTTGATTTTAGGGTGCAGGTATTTTATGCGGATTCTCCGGATATCGCCTCGCAGAACGGAAAGCTGCTGGTGGCCGAAGGGGATCGCTTTGTGCTGGATATGGCTGGAATCAAGTTCTATAGCGATGGAGAAAGCCTGTGGCAGCACAATGTGGAACAGAAGCAGGTGCTGATCAAGTCGGTCGAGGACTTGTCGAGCTCATTGCACCCCTCGGAACTTTTGTTCAAGTACCTGAACTGCAAGGCCAAGGAGATTTCGGAAGGTGAATTCAACAACCAGAAACTGTGGGTGCTGAAACTGGACCCTTCCAAGTACAGGGGACAGTTCACGCAGATGGAAGTCTGGCTCTCGAAAAAGGATTTTTCTCCCAAGCGCCTGTATACGGTGGATCCTTCCGGTAACGGCTCGTGGTACAATATTGTGAACCTTTCTGTGGTCAAGTCCTGGAAATCCGAGGACTTTAAGTACAAGCCGGTGAAAGGCGTAGACGAAATTGACATGCGGTAATTTATGAATAGACTGTTCGGAAAATACGTGAATGCCTTGGCGCTCGCCTTTACTTTTGTAGGGGGCGCGTTTGCTGCAGAGACTTTGTTCAGCAACGCTGCGCTGAACGTGAGCGAAACGGGAAAAACGGGTAGCCTGTGGGTGTTTTCGCGCGGCGATATTTATAGCGGCGTGACTCTGTTGGAACTCAAGGTGGGGGCAAACGGCGTGCAGGTGGTGGAATCGCGTCAGGACCAGATGACGGATTCGGTGACCGCGACGCAGAATGGCATTTTTAGAGACGTGCTTGCGGAACATCGCAGGACTCCTTCGGTTTATGCCGGCAAGATTGGCTATGTGTTGCCGATGTTTGGTCTGGACGATGACGGCGAGTATTTGCAGCCAACGGGAATTTTTAGGGTGGGCGGAATCGACAACATTTATGAAACCCCGCTGGAGCAGCCCGAGGCACTGGCTGATTTGGATACGGCTATGTATTATGCCGTGAGCGGCTTTGCGTACGATTCGTCCAAGAAGCAACTTTGGATGGCCCGCGGTGCAGCCGGGCTTGGCCTGTACGATGCGTCGGGCAGCAAAGTAAAGCATGGCATGTACCAGTTGAACCTGAAAGCGGCTACGCTGGATTCGGCAAAATCGAATTACAAGTGGGAAGACAAGAAAAACCCGCGTATTTTCGATGTCAAGCAACATCCGGAAACTGGTGACATCTGGATGGCGACTTCCAAGGGACTTTGGATGCGTAGCGCGGACGGCAAGGTAGCCAAGGCGTCTACAGCGCTTGATACGAGTGCCCGCGTGACAGGACTTTGGATGGGCGGCGACCCGCTGACGATTGTTGCAGAAACTTCGCGTATGGAAAAGGAGTCGATGAAGGGCGCTTTGTGGGTGCTCCGCGAGGGTGCCAAGGATTTTGCGAAGGTGAATTTCTTGGACACGGCCGGCAAAAAACAGAAGAAGGATATTTATGACGAAGGCGACTACACCGTGAGCGATGTGGCTTTTGTCGGCAATACGGCCTTTGTGGCGGTTGCCGTTTCGGGCGGTGACGTGAGCGGATACTTTAAGCTGGATTCGGCCGGAATTCGTGCTTGGGATATGGATGACGACGGAAAGAGTGAATGGCTTTACGGCTATGCAACCGGCGCCATTGACCGTGATTTCCGCATTACCTCGATTTGCTCGTTCCCGCTGGCCAAGAATGTGACGGGCCTTGCGCTTGCTACCTACGGCAACGGAATTTCTGTTTCGGCAGATACGGGCAAAACTTGGACCCCGATTTTGAACCGCGCCAAGCTCGGAAACGATTTAGGCTCTGTGCGCATGGTACCGTCGGTAATTACGGCGGGCGACCAAGCGCTTGTGTCGTACAAGGTGGGCAAGGATTCCAAGATTACGATTGACGTGTTCAGTTACGACATGCGTAAAATCCGCACGATTGTAAAAAGCGCTCCTCGTGGAGCGGATGCTTCGCGCAGCACGAATCCCAAGGAAGACTTCTGGGACGGCAAGGACAAGGCGGGCAGGCCCTGCACCATGGGCGTATACTATGTGCGTGTCAAGGATAACCACGGCCATATAGGCTGGGGCAAGGTAATGACCTTGGGAGGGCACAAGTAATGATAGTTCGGAATTCAGAATTCGGAATTCAGAGCTGGGCTCTGATGATGTTGGTGATGCTCGTTGTTGCTTCTTCTGCGTTTGCGGGCAAGAAGGCGACGCTGGGTAGCTTTGACGGCTTTGTGGAACGTATGGGTGCTGGCACGCGCGAATTGGGCCGCGGTAATACGGGCTCTGCGGATACGGCGTCGATGCCTGCGGCTTACTGGAACCCGGCCATTCTGGGCTTCAGGGAACACTTGAGCTATAACCTGAACGCAGAAAAGCGCGACCTGGACCGTTTGGGCGGATCGCTTGGCCTGGAAGGCCCGGTGGGTAGGCGCATGGGTATCGGTTTTGCGATGCTTTATCGTGGCGACTTGAACTTCGATGTGATTAACGAAGACGATGAAACCATGGGTACGGCAACGCCCTACTTTACGATGATGTATTTGGGCTTGGCTTACCGTGCCACGCGTCGCGACGCCTTCGGTTTGTCGTTCTCGATGAGTTACGACAACATGGATATTTCGGAATACTACGAAGGGGTCGCCGAAGTGGTTGACGACTACCGCAGTCCGGTGACGATCAACTTGAGCTGGATTAGACAGTGGAACGAAAAGTGGTCGACGTCCGTGGTAATCCGCAACCTGAGTTTTAGCGAAAACCTGTCTGCCAGGTGGAGCAAGAATACCAGTACCGACAATTCCGTAGAAAGTACCGAGGGCGTGCGCCCGAAGGTGCTGCAGATCGGTGTGGGCTACCGTTCCAAGATTGCGGGCATGCCCGTGCACGCCTGGATGGAAGCTCTGGATTACCAGGTGGCCGACACGCTCCTGGCCTTTGACCCCGATTTGCATGTGTGGACGGGGCGTGTGGGCTTTGAATGCGAAGTGATTCCGGACGGCACGCTCCGTTTGGGTATGGATGACCTGGACTGGACGGTGGGTGCCGGCTACAAGTTCATGATTCGAATCGGCAAGAAGAAGTATCCCTTCGATGTGAACTACGCCCTGATTTACGAAACGGAAGCGGGAATCTGGACTCCGCTTAGTTTTGGCCTGCGGGGCTATATTCCGTGATTTCGAAGATTTATATAGACGGCGTACGCAGCTTGTCTGGCTTTGAACAAGAGTTTGGACCGGGAATCACCGTTGTCCATGGGCCAAACGGTTGTGGCAAGACGTCTATATTGGAATCGGTGCATTTGCTTGCGCAAGGTTTTTCGTTTAGGGCGCGCGATTTGAAGGAAATGATTGCCAGGAACGGCGACGAATTGATTTTGCGTGCCGTATTCGATGATGCGGGCCGCGAGACGAAACGCGCCATTCGCGTGGGGCGCCGTAGCACAGACGTGCGTGAAAACGGTGAAAGTCTTAAGTCGCCGACGGCGTTCTTTGGAAACATTCCGGCTGTGGTGATGCAGCCGTCTGACATTGAACTTTTGCGCGGGGCGCCCGAAGTACGCAGACGTTGGCTCGATGAAATTCTTTGTTACCGCTCTCAGACAAATGCCGCGGTGCTCAAGCGCTACCGCCGCGTACTGCAACAGCGTAACCAGTGGCTGCGCCAGTACAAGCGCGAAGGCTTTGCTACCGGTGGCGATGAACTTCTGGCGGTGCTTACGGAACAGCTGGTAGACTTGGGCGCCAAGCTTTGGGCCGCACGCATTGAACTTTCTAAAGAAATCTCGCCGATTATTACCGGTTATTACCGCAAGCTTTCGGGCGGGGTAGATGAAATCGCTTGCGCCTACAAGAGTTCTATTCTCAAGGAATTGGATGCCCTCGATGGCGCGGAATTCCTAGATGATTCTGAACTCGACAAGGCCGCAATGGCAGCCGATAAAGGTTCGCTCTATATTGCGTCGGAATCGGGGGAGTCCGAAGACGGATCGGTCGACGAAAACGCCTTGCGCGAGGCATACCGCCGCAAACTCGCCGGTCTGGAATTTGCCGAGAAAATTCAGGGAATAACATTGTCGGGCCCGCATAAGGACGACCTGGGCGTATGCATAGGCGACTCTGAAATGCGTACTTGCGGATCGCAAGGCCAGTGCCGCTGTGCTGCGGTTGCCATGCGCTTTGCCGCGGTCGATGTGGCAACCCGTTACCTGAGCAAACCGATTCTTTTGCTGGACGATATTTTTGCAGAACTCGACGTGAATCGCCGCGATGCGGTGGCGACTCTCATCCGTGAAAAAGCCTGCCAGGTGATTATCGCGACTCCGCAGCTAGAGGAATTGCCGTTTACCGCTGAAGCGGAGATAAAAGTAGGAAGTAGGCGGTAGGCAGTAGGCGGTAGGCAGTAGGTAGTAGACAGTAGGCAGTAGGAAGTAGGCAGTAGGAAGTAGGCAGTAGACTGTAGGAAGTTGGCTGTAGGCGGATAGACGTTTGGGCAAAAAAAGGCCCCGCATTTTAAGCGGGGTCTCATTAGTCTAGGCTCTAAGTTCTGCCAACTACTTTTTCAGCAAGTCACGGATTTCGGTGAGGAGCTTTTCTTCGGCAGACGGTTCAGGAGGTGCCGGAGGCGCAGCCGGGGCTTCTTCTTGCTTACGCATGTTCTGCATGAAGCCGAGGAACTTCTTCATGACGATGAACACCACGATGGCAACAATGAGGAAGTCGATGATGCCGCCAATGAAGCTTCCGTAAGGAATGGTCACGCCTTCGGCCGTCGTGAATGCGAGAGCCTTGAGGCCTTCGCCAGCATCCTTGCCGCCGCCCATGGCGATAATGGCGGTAACGCACGGCATAACGATGTCGTTAACGAAGGAAGTGACGATTTTGCCGAATGCACCACCGATGATCACACCGATAGCCATATCGACGATGTTACCCTTGAACGCGAAGGCTTTGAATTCTTCGAGCAGGGACGATGCTTTACCTTTGATTCCCATATTGGATCCTTTTGTTAAAGTTAATATAAAAATATGTTTAAAATATCGCTTTGGCAAGAGGGTTTTCTAAATTTTGCACGCTATGTCATGGTTCGTTTTAGCTTTACTTTCGGCATTCTTTTTGGGGTGTTATGATCTTGCCAAGAAAAAGTCGGTGCAGGACAATGCGGTCCGTGTGACACTGTTCTTTTGCAGCGCCTTTTACGCCCTCTTTATGAGCCCGCTCCTTTTGACAGGGCATTGCGAATCCTTGCCTTTGCAGAGCCATGTTTACTTGTTCGGGAAGGCGGCCATTGTAGGCGGCAGTTGGATTTTGACTTATAACGCTCTGGCCCATTTGCCTTTGAGCATCGCGACAACGATTCGCGCGCTTGCGCCCGTATTTACGATTTTTATTGCCGTGACCTTTATGGGCGAGCGTCCCTTTGCGCTCCAGTGGATAGGTGTTGCCATCTGCATATGCTCCTATGTGGGCTTAAGCCTTGCGGGTCGTAAAGAAATGGGGCATTTCTTCAGCAACGGCTGGGTAATCTGCATGGTGCTGGGTACGCTCTTGGCGGCCTGTAGCGGCGTGTACGACAAGTTCATTCTGCAGTGCATGAACTTTGACCCCCTTACGGTCCAGGTGTGGTTCAGCATTTACATGGCTCTCTGGCAGTTTGCCATTTGCGCGGTCACCTGGTTTCCGACGCGGCACAAAACGACTCCCTTTAAATTCCGCTGGTCCATGGTCTTGGTGGCGGTACTCCTGATTGTGGCGGACCGCTGCTATTTTGTGGCAGTGAGTGACCCTGACGCCTTGATTTCGATTATTACGGTGTTCCGCCGCTCTAGCGTGTTGATTTCGTTCTTTGCCGGTTTACTACTTTTCAAGGAACGCAAGAGCAAAATGAAGTTTGTTGCCTTGTTGGGCGTGGTTCTGGGTATATGCCTGATTGCGCTAGGAAAATAAACTTGGTTGAATGATGATTGGAATTACAGGAACAATTGGTGCAGGAAAGTCGCTGGTCGGTCGCATTTTGCGCGACCGTAAAATCCGCGTGATCGATGCGGATGTGGCGGTGCATCACTTGTACCGTGACGACAAGAATCTTCGAGCGGCGATTGCCAAGGAATTCGGCGAAGAGATGCTGACGGAGAAGGGCGTTAGCCGGAGCCGTATGGCAGATTTGGTCTTTAGCGACCCGACGGCAAGAAAGCGCCTGGAGGCGTTAGTGTACCCGGCGCTGACTCAGTACCTGCTGCATGCGAATCCGGCTTTTGTCGAGGCAGCCCTATTTGAAAATGTCCCTGAGCTAGTAAAGCACCTGGATGAAATCTGGGTGGTGTGCGCTGCCCGAGATGTCCGCAAGAACCGCTTGATTGCAAATCGCGGCTTTAGCGAAGACGATGCAGAACGCCGTATTGAATTGCAAGCCGCCAAAGAAAGGGAAGACGAATGGATTCGCCTTTTCCCGGGCAAGAATATCCGATTTATAGACAATTCCGGCGACGAAGTGCATTTGCAAAATGCAATTAAAAATATATTGTAAAAAAATGAATTTGCGTTAGCAAATTCGAATCAGTGTGACAAAAAAGATTCTTGAGTATGAAACAAATGCAGCATCAAATGATGCTGCATTCGTTTTGTATTGGGTGGGATTGGGAGGATCCTTTTAGCGGACCTTTTTGCCGCCGATACTGAAGTAGCTCTTGATTCCGTTTCTGTCGGTGTATTCCACCTGAACCTTTTTGCCGCGGAGCACGAGACGCTTGCTGTTTGCCTGCGGAGCGGCCTTGATACGGTTGCGGGCTGCCGGAATAGAGGTAAGTTCGTACTTGGCCGAGACCGGAGTCTTGATGTCGTAGGACTTGCCAGTGGCAGCGATTGCCTGGAGGCTGCCGATCACGTAGGCGAAGGGGGCGTTCCAGTTGATAGCGACTTCGTTAGTGGCGTAGCTACAGGAGTTGTCGTAGTAAGATCTTGCGACGGCGTCGGGGTTGTTGTACTTTTTGGCGCAGTCGGTAGCGGATGCGTTCGGACCACCGGCAATCATACCCGGAACAGGAGCGTCAATGCTGTCAGCCTGGCTCGGGCGGTGGTGCGGTTTCATGACCGGATTGACTCCGTAGCCGGTAAGGTAAGACTTGTCGAGCGGATTGCGGCCCAGAATGTAGTCCACGATGCTCAGGGCTGCATTCAGGTACTTTTCGTCCTTTGTCAGAATGTAGGCGTGAATGAGAACCATGCCCTTGTTGGCGGCAACACCATTGGAACCCCAGTAGAAGTCACCCTTGGCAAGGGCTACGCCGTAGCCGTTGTTGTCGAGAGACTTGACATAGTTATCGGCCATTGTGGTGATGATGGAAGTAGCGGAGTCGACCATTTCGGCTTCAAAGGCGTCGGGGCTCATAGCGATGGTGAAAATGCCGAGCATGTAGTTGTTCTGCCAGCTTTGGAGAACGGCCTTCTTGTTGCTGATCGGAAGGGACTTGATAATGCTTGACACGGAGGTGTCGCCACTGACGCGGTACATTTCGATGTTGGTCCAAAGCTTGGATGCCCATTCGACAGAACCGGTGTAAGTTCCCGTGCCCACGTCGCTGGGCTGTTCGTAAATTTCGTAGGGGTGTGTCAATGCCCAAATGCGAGCCTTCTGTGCGGCGTCAATGCACTTCTGGGCGAATTCAGGATCGTAGGGCTTGTAGATTTCGGAAGCGAGAGTGACTACGGCTGCGAAATCCCAGGAAGCTTCGATACCTTTACCGATTGCAAAGCGCTGTGCGGTTCCCTTTTCGGGCATGATGGTACCGGCAAACTGCTTGGTGGTGAGCTTGTGGAACACACCGCCGTCATCGTCTTGCATGGTGAGCATCCAGTCCAGATTCCAGCGGATTTCGTCCAGGAGGTCGGGGATGTCGTTGCTGCTTTCGGGAATGTTCAGCTTGAGGGTGTCGTAGTATTCCTTGTTCTGCTGGTAAAGCTGAAGGAGCGTGTAGGTAGAAATGCCGGAGTTCACGATGTACTTGCCGTAGTCGCCGGCATCGTACCAGCCCTTGGAACCGTTAAAGGTTGCTTCGGTGTCGGTCTTGCCGGTAGAGGGGTGGTACTTGACGGCGGTATCGAGGTGGCCTGCGGCGCGGGCGTAAATGCCGGCGTATTCTTCTTCAAGAGCGGTAGAGGCGCGCTGGAAATAGAAGAACTTGATAGAGGCCTTGCCGGCTTCTTCGAGAGCCTTGTCGCCGATGGTAATGGGGTGGCCAATCGGCTCGTCATCGATATAGGCTTGGTATTTGCCTTCGGTCTGGATTTCGGAAAAATCGACCAGGGATGCGGCGGTATCGCCTGCAGGAATCCAGACTTGGGCTTCGGGGGCGGTGACTTTTAGAACTTCGGTGCCGCTAGAGGTCTTGAAAACGATTTCTTTACCTTCAGCGCCGACAACGGCCATTTGCTTTTGGCCCTTGGTCAAGAAACCGACCTGGTTCATGTAGGCTGTTGCTGCGAAGAGGCTGCTCGCACCAAGAGCAGTCATCGCGAGAACGGGGGAAAGAATTTTTCTGAACTCCATAATAACATCCTTGTTTGTTTTCTATAAATCTAGACCTTTTGAAGATTAGTAGGTAGGGGGCGGAAGGTAGAAAGTGGTTACGGCTGAAAACTTAAACTCATAACTCACAACTCACAACTCATAACTCGCAACTCATAACTCACGACTCATAACTCACAACTCATAACTCACAACTCACAACTCATAACTCACAACTCATAACTCACAACTCATTACTATATTTGCGTTGTGATTTATGAGCTCCGCATAGAAAAGATGGTGCAGGGTGGCGAAGGCATGGCCCGCCTGCCTGATGGACGCGTGTGCTTTGTGCAAGGGGCGCTTGCGGGCGAACTTTGCCAAGTGGAAATCTTGCAGAATAAGAAAGATTTTACGCGGGGTCGGGTGATTAAAGTCACGGAAAAAAGTGTAGACCGCGCGGAGCCGAGATGTGTGCTTTACGGCAAGTGCGGCGGGTGCAGCTTGCAACATCTGGAAAGTTCTGCACAGGCCGCTTGCTCTGTGCTTGTAGAACGCGAAAACTTTAGGCGAATTGCCCGCGTAGAATTGCCGGAAGACTTCAAGATTCATACCGGGCCTGCATGGGGCTACAGGAACCGCGCCCGCGTGGTGATTGCCCGTGCCAAGAGTGGCAAGGTCAGCTACGGATTCCGTATGCAAAAAAGCAATGGGATTATTCCGTTTGAAAATTGTCCGGTGCTAACGCCCGCACTCAATGCGTTCCTGAAAGAAAATGCGGCAAAAATTTTTGAAGAATCGATGAAGGCGTCCAAGCGCCCGCCCAGAAATTTTGAGCTGGACGTGAATTTGTTCGATAACGGTGCGGGCAAGGTCAGCTATTACTACAAGGGTATGCCTGCCGCCGACTTCGAAAAGAATGCCGTGAGTGTTGTCGAAATGGCCGGCAAGAAAATCCGTTCGGACGCCTCGGTGTTTTTCCAGAGCAATCTGGCTTTGCTGCCGGAGCTTGTAACCGCCGTGCAGAATGCAGTTGATGAGGGTATTGCAAGCGGCGAGGCGAGTGACGCCTGGCTCATTGACTTGTTCAGCGGAGTCGGATTCTTTGCGGCGATTTTGAAGGACCGCTTTAAAAAGATTACGACCGTGGAACGTGACGATGGCTGCTTGACGCATGCCCGCGTGAATTTGAACGGGGGCGTTACGGGGGTGTCCCCCGTCCCCATAAACATAGAGAACGTGTCTGCCCCCGCAGAAGATTGGCTTGCCGAGAACGTGGTGGACGTGCCTGCAACCTTGATTGTGGACCCCCCGCGGACAGGGCTTCCGGCGACGGCATTAGAGGCCATCATCAAGAGCTCGGTGAACCGCCTGATTTATGTTTCTTGCGATCCGGTGACGCTCGCAAGGGACTTTGCGAAGTTCCGGGAGGGCGGTTTTGCCCTGAAAAAGGCCGAAGGATTCGCCTTTTACCCCCAGACACCCCATTTGGAAATGTTGTTTGTGCTTTCGAGATAGCCGACAAACTGGTATTTTACTAGTTTAAAAGCGCATACAAGGAGGCAAGTATGAAAAAATGGTTCGTTGCATTCGTGGCGGCGATGGCTAGCCTGTTTGCAGGATGTTCGGTTGAGGATACCGCTATCGTATGCGGAAGAGAATGGAATCCGGCCCTTGATGTCGTGGCCGATACCATGAGCGAGTTCGAAATGAGGGACCCGCTGATTGTGCAGTTCCGTTACGGAAAGAGCTTTGACTTTTCGATGCTTAAGACGACCTTTTACGAAGGCACGATTGCCCACAAGGGCGAAAAGATTTGGGACCACGAAGTGGCCGTTAGCGACAAGCAGTGGGTCTATACGCTGCAGGGCAAGTCCCGCCATCATATGGGCGTGATGACGGCCCGCGAACTGTGCCGCAAAAAGGAACCGGGCCCGGTTGTCATTGAAGTCAGTGGCGATGGCAAGGTGCTTTTGTCCAAACAGATTCTACTTACTAAAAATCGGTAATTCATGAAGAAAATTCTATGTGCAGTCACAGCTGCCCTTGTAATCGGCGGTTGCGGTGAATCCAAAGTGAACGTGAGCTATAAGGTGGACGCCCCTGTTGTGGTGGAACTTTATGCCGAAGGATATTTTTCGACAATTGACTTGAAGGGTAACGAACAGATGGGGACGGTGACGGCCGCTTATGTGAACCTGACGTATTCCAATGCGGGCGATACCTTGAAGGTGCACCGCGATTACGTGATGGACAAGTCGTGCGGTTACTTGAAGAACTACATGCCTTCGGAACTGGCTTGGCGCGTGAAGTCTGTGGATATGGCTGCCATTGACCGCGAAGTAAAGACTATCGATGGCCTTGAAGACGGCTACGATTCCCTGCTTGCCCGTATTCCGATGCCCGAAGTGTGGCGCAAGCAGCTTTTGAATCCGGATTACAAGCCGCACTTGAGACGCTTGGAAAAGCATCGCTGGGAAATGGACCACATGCTTTTGGGCGAAGTGCCGACCAAGGGTAACATTACGCAGATGCTCAAGGACCAGGGCCGCTTGAACTTTGCCTTGATTCAGGTGGATTCCGTGGTGGTGAAGGGCTTTGAAAACCGCGACCATCGCCGCTGCCTGGACTATGTGGTGTACCTGCAGGAAAAGGAAAACTTCCCGTACTACATTTGGGAACAGCACGTGAATAGCGGCATTGTTCCCGAACAGTTCAAGAAG
Organism: Fibrobacter sp. UWOV1; assembly: GCF_900142495.1. Lineage (NCBI taxonomy): Bacteria > Pseudomonadati > Fibrobacterota > Fibrobacteria > Fibrobacterales > Fibrobacteraceae > Fibrobacter > Fibrobacter sp. UWOV1. The sequence continues at coordinate 16,804 of NZ_FRBA01000003.1, forward strand.
TACAACAAGGGCCTTAAGGCGGAATACCAGACCCAGTTCGAAGTCATGATCGACCCGACGACGGGCGTGCCTTGCCAGGAACGTGAAGTCAAGGTCGGAACGCATACCATGGTGAATCCCGACACGAAGGACACCGCGACCTTCAAGAGCCAGATTACGCTCGAAAGACTGTATACGATCAAGAAACCGGAGAATGATGAGTAATTAGTGATGTGAGATGTGTAATTATTAATTGTTCATTATTCATTTCACATTTCACATTTTACATTGCACATTGCACATTTTAATGGCCTATGCGTAAGTTTTTTTGTGTACAATTGTTTTTCCTTGTGGCTCTCGCCATGGTGGGGTGTGCGTCGCATCCGTCGCCGCAACAGACGATGGTGGATGACCGCTACATGGTCTACAAGGAAATGGAGAAGGCATACCGCGCCGCCGAAGAAGAATACATGAACTTGCTCTTTAACATTGAGCGCATGCCTGAAGAAGAAGAGCTCTGGATCATGAAGCGCGACAAGATGCTGGAGCTGATGCAGTTGAAAGAACTGATGCTCAATGCACGCGCGGAACTGGATCAGGCCATGCAGGAATGGGAGCGGCACATGCTGGACTTGCAGGCCGAACAGAAGAAGGCGCAGGTCAAGCCCTACAATCCGAACTTTACGGGTAAGGACGGCCAGCGCACAAGTCCGGGACAGTTGCTTCCCGGCGAAGTCAAGCCCAAACAAAAATACGGCGAACTCTAGTGAATTCAGAATTCGGATTTCTGATTTCCGATTTTGAAATTATTTAGCTATTGCCAACTATTTGGATCTACATCGCAAGGCGAGAGTCGCGGACAAACCGAAGGTTTGTACATGACCGAGCCGTAGATGCAGCTACAAATTTATGGTTTATTGCCAAGAATTTATGACCTCGCTCTAAGGCGAATGATGCGCCCACACTTGTGTGGGCATATCTGAGCCGTAAGCGAGGCGGTTAATAGTTGGCTATTGCCAACTATTAACAAATCCCATTCCAATGGCGAATTTGATGCGGGTGGGGGCGATGCTTTCGGGTATTGCCGGAAGGTCAATGGGCGTAAGCTTTTTACCCCCATGCAAATTCTCGTCTTCGTCGATGCGGTTCAGACCGCGGGCGAGCGTGAGCGAGATGTCGAACGGCACGCTGTAGAAGATTCGGTTGCTCATGCGGAAGGTTAAGCCCACGGAGCGGTCCCAGAATCGGTGGTCGGTGAACTTGTCGGTGTCGAACCACTTGCCGTTCCAGGCGGCGCCCATCTGCGAGAACAAGTCGATGTAGAAACTGCGGGTCTCGAATATCCATGCGCTCTTGCGCCAGTCGTCGTAAACGGGGTAGAGGTAATGGAGTTCGGCAATGGCGGTGCGCATGCCGGCGAGCGTGTAGTTTTCGGAATTGCGCAGGTAAGGGTAACCTTCGATGAATACAGGATTGTAGTAGTACGAATCGAGCGTGTCCTGCTTGGCGTCGGTATTCCACTTGTACACGCCGCTAAGTTTGCCGCCGGCCGCTAGGCGGGCGCCGGTGAGCGGACTCTGGATACTGCCGTAAAGATTGATGCCGACTTCGTGAATGTTGAAGTTGCGGTACTTGGGCGTAATCTTGCCGTTTGCGTTAACGGTAAAGCTTTCGGCGAAGGTACCCGGGCGGAACAAGTCGGAATTGCTGTACTGGTAGAAGAGCCTAAGCCCGTTGCCCTGACCGTTGATTTCGGTGTCTTCGGCGTGGTCGCCGTAGAGACCGAGTGCGACGAGTGTGGTAAAGCGGTTCTGGTATGTCCAGTCGAAATTGTCTTCGTACAGGTTGAAGTTTGCCCAGTCGTAACCGGCGGCCACCTGCAAGGTGTCGATGCTCTTGAAAATACTGTAACCGGCGCCTGCGACGATAGACTGCATCGAAATAGCGTAATGGCTGACGCCGAGGCTGTCGCCGTTGTTGGCGCGAACGTCTTCATAGCGTATGGTGTCTTTGCTGGTATAGTTTGCGTAAGTGTACGAAAGTCCGAGGTCGAGCGGAGTGCTGTGGTTTTCCCAAGACACGAAGAATTCTTTTTCTTGCCTGGGGTTGAGTCCGTCTCCGTTGATGTAGTCAATGCCGTTGCCGATTTCGAGCAAGAATCCGATTTGGACAGTGTTCTTTTTGAGCGGGTCCGAAAGGATAGCGGCAAGGCCTGCCTTTGCCTTGAGCTGACCTTCGCCAAACACGGTAAGGTCGGGCGCATTTTCGCTAAAGACTATCATCGGAACGAACAGTGGAATATAGGGGATTGGCTTGTAGTCGCGCTCGATGCCGGCGAATTCGATGTCTGCAATTTCAAGCGGCTTTTCGATACGGGGCGGGAGTGTACCGCGGAGTGTGATTTGTGCATCGGCGGGCTTTTGCGAGACGGTGCGCGTGGTGTCTGCAATTTTCAGAACGGAGTCGCGGAGGACGATTTGCGGAACGCAGGGCGCAGAGTCTGTGGATTGCTTCGCTTCTTCGGCGCTCGCAATGACGTTTGTATCTTTTGCCGTTTCAACGCAGCTTGTGTCGGCGATTTGAATGACGCTGTCGCGCTCGGTTACGGTAACGGCGGTGTCGTTTACCATCGGTGTTGCGCCATAGGGCATTTTATAAAGCGAGAAACCGTCTTTGTCGTATTCGGTAAAGTAGAGTGTGTCGCCTGCGAGGGCCGGAGTGAAGGCGCCGCCGACTACGTTGGTGAGCGGGCGTTCGCTTCCGCTGGAGAGCGATTTTTCAATTAGGTTGAAAATGCCGTTCCGGTTACTGGCAAAGACAATCTTGTCGTTGTCAATCCAGTTTACGTCGCGTTCATCAAAGCCTTCGGTGCTGACTATCTTGAAGTTCTTGCCGTCGCTATCGATGATGGCAATGCCGCGGGTTTTGTCGTCAAAAAATCCGAAAGCGATGTGACTTCCGTCAGGGCTGAACTTGGGGCTGTAAATGTTGTAGTAGTTGAATTTGGAATCGGGAACAAAGAGGTCAACCGGATCTTCGGAGGTGTAATCCTTGATATTTTTCGGGTACGGAACTTTGGCGAGCTTGAATCGCGTGCTGTAAGGTTCGCGCATGGCGAAGATGACTGTGGTGCCTTGAGCATCGATGGCGGGATACACGGCGTCGGCGAGGTAGGTGACAGAAACAGAATTCTTGTTGGTGTCGCTTACGGCGATGTCAAAGTGGGCGTGGCCATCCTTGTCGCGGTTCTGGTAGCTCACGTAGGCAAGCATCGGGCCTTGCACGCTATCTTCGTGGACATCGATACCCTTGTCGAGCCAAGGTTTCTTGAGTTTGAATGCGTGCTTGGCGTAGTCGCCGATTTCAATCGTGGAGTCTGCGGTTTCGTTTTCGACGGTGATTTCGCCGATTTCGACGCCATCGATGACTTCGTCCTTTTTGCTCGTGTCTTTAGGGCTGAGCGGCATCTTGAAAAGTCCGCCGTCAAACCAGGGGCCGCCAAAATTTGAAACGCCGTACAGGTTCTTGCCTGCGACAATCGGGAAGTCTTGCCAGAAGGAGCCTTCGGTCATCTTGGTGCCTTCGACGAGAGTGCCGAGACTGTCACGCTGCGCCTTATAGGCTTCAGTGATTTCCTGTTTCCATTGGTCGTAAAGCTCCTGTTCGCTTATGCCGAGCACTTTCTTGATAGCGCCATCGAGAGTCATGCGGTTGTACTTGGACATTTCGTGCCAAATTTTCGGCATGGCGTCTTCGCCGTATTTCTGGCTGATGTAACGCACCAGCGAAAAGCCTTGCGTGTAGGGACCAAGTTCTGCAAACAGCGAATTTTCCGAAAATTCGTGCATGTAGGGGAGCGTGAGCAGACTATCGTTCAGGGCTGCCACGCGGAGTAACATGTCGCGGTGGGTATCCCAGGCGTCGAAACCCATGCGGCTCGATTCGTACTGGGCCGTACCCTCGGCAAACCAAAGCGGCTGCAGCGTAAAGGGAATCATGCTCGCAAAATCTTGCGTGGTGCGTTCGTTGTAGTAGTCGGTATAGCTGATTTGCAAACCGTAAATACTCGGTTTGAACTTACTCGCGTTTTCGATACTGACCAAGTGGCTGAATTCGTGCGTGACTACGTCCGAAAGCCAACCGTGGCTGCTGCGGATTTTGAAGTCCCAGTTGGTTAGCCAAAGGTTGATGGAGTTTTCGCTTGGGATGGCGTTACCGTTACTGTAAAGGGCATTGTTGAGAGTCGCGCTCACGCGGCCAGGCAAGTCGCGATGATAACGGGTGACGACAGAATCGTAGACCGCCTCGGCGTAGGCGGAAACTTTTGCAGCATGCGAACTGTATTCGGCCGGGTAAATAAAGTTGAAGTGGTCTGTGCTTGCGGCCTTCCAGCGAATGTCGCTATTGTTGCCATAAAAACCATTGGCAAAGGCTGCTCCAACACATAAAAATAAAAGGCTCGAAATAGACGCACGCATAGTGTTTAAAATATACAAAAAAGGGGGGGGTAAAAAAGCCGCGCAACCTGTAATGGTTGCGCGGCCCAAGGAGCTAATGATGTTGAAGTTTATTATTCAGCGGCGCCGAGGCCAAGGGCTTTGTCGATACCGTCGATGAGCTTGGTTCCCTTGAGATCACCTTCGAACAGCGAGAAGTTGCCGGTGTAACCCCAGTGTGTCCAAGGAATCTGGAGCGTGTCGCAGATTTCGCGCATGGCGGTCAAGTAGTTGAGCCTGGATTCAGCGGAGGAACGCAGGTTCAGGGCGCCGAATTCGTTGATAATCACCGGAACGTTGTTGGTGGCGGCCCACTTTTTGGCTTTCAGGATTTCTGCCATGATGGCTTCCTTGCTGCCGGTCTTGTAGTAGTTCTTGATATTTGATTTCACGTAACTCTGAGTGCTCTTGGTGACACCGAAGTCGCCAGAAACCGTAGACCACTTGGCCGGATCGTAGGGGAACGGGATTCCCTTGATGGTGGCATAGTCGGTCCAGGAACCACCCTGGTGGGTGAAGGCGAACGGCTCGTAGGTGTGAATCACGTAGATGATGTTGTCGTCGGTGAACGGGGTGCGCTTGGCGAGCAAGCTGATCGAATACCACTGGGCATCACCGAAGAGAATCGTGTGCTTCTTGTCGACGCTGCGGATAGAGTCGATCATGGCCTGGGCGGCAACAGTCCACTGGGCGGCGGTCACCTTGCCGGCACTCATGTCGGGTTCGTTCAGCAATTCGAAGAAGATGTCTTCGCGGGTATTTTCGGCATAGTGGGCGGCTACGTGCTTCCAGGTTTCGGCCATCATCTGGATATACTTGTTATCCTTGGCGCTGGTGGCGTTGTAGCTGTTGTCGTATTCGTGGTAGTCGATCACGAACGACATGTTGTGATTGCCGGTCCATTCCACGAAGGAATCGAGAACGGTGAAGAGTGTGCTGTCGTCAAAGGCGAGCTGGACGGTTCTCGTGGTATCCTTGACAAATTCGTCGCGGTTGGTGGCGTACAGGTCAAGGTCAATCGGCAAACGAAGGCTCTTGATACCGTTGTCGGCCAAAAGCTTGATGTCGGTTTCGTCAAAGACGAATTCCTTGAACTTGCCGTCGGCATTTTCGAGCCAGTTCGTGAAGTTAATACCCTTGTTCAGGTACTTCATGGCCTTTGCCTGCAACGGGTTCGAGACCGTGATTTCTGCTTCGGTGAATTCAACCGTCGGAATGACCGGGTCATTGATGGTCATGTCGGGCTTGTCCGCTTCGACTTCAGAAGTGTCTTGCAGGTAAATGTTATCGATAAAGAGCGAATCGCTAGTGACCTTGGCGTTACCCTTGGCCTGGAAGCTGATTGCCTTGATGTGCTTGGCATCGAATGGAACTTCAGTGCCCCAGCCGCCTTGGACCAAGTCCTTGAAGCGGATAACAGCCTGGGTCCAGGTGCGAGAGGCCTTGACCTTTGCCAGGTGAACGTCGTAGTCCGTGACATCGGAAATTTCGATGTGGACTTCGTGTGCGCCACCTTTGTACCAGTAGGTAATGCCACCGAAACGACCGTTGGCATCGTCTTCGGCAACCTGAATGCCCCAACCCACATACGGGTCGTATGCGTATTCGCCCTTGTCGAGCGTGTAGTTGACTTGCAGGGCGTATTTGGACCCGTTGTTGACGGCGCCAGCGATTATGTCTCCGTCTTCGTTTACTGGGGTCGTGATGACAGAGGCACCGTCGTTGTCGTTATCGCTGTAAGTGTACCAATAGTTGTCGATGGTTGCAGAATGATTGTCGCCGTCTTCGAAGTCGTCAACCAGGAGGCCCTTGCCTTCGGGAAGCGTGATGGGGCCTTCAGCCGGAAGGGTAGACGGATCCACTGTCGGATTTGTCGCTGCAGATGAATCGGTTGGATTGGCGGTAGAATCTGCCGGAACTGTGGTGGAATCCGTCGGAAGCGGGGTGGGTATAGTCGTCGAATCAGTCGGATTTACTGCCGGTTCGTCGGGGGCAGCCGTCTTGCTGGAATCGTCGCCGCAGGCACTCAAGAAAAGAAGCGCTGCTGCAGAGAGTGCTAAACTTGATTTAGTTTTGAAATTCATGTGAACCTCATTGTGTTTGAAACCTTGGGTTGTCCCAATTCCCTTTTTGCCTTAAATCTATTATTAAATAGACAAAATGAACTTAGTAAATTGGCTTGTTTTTGCGTAGGTGTATCGGGTGTGTTGCACCTTTTTGGGCTTTTTTTTGCTATTATTTCGTTTAAATGCGCTTTTTTTCTGAGAAATACCACGAATCCATTTGCCTTGTCCGTAAGGAAAAGCCTGTGGATGTGTGTTGGGAATCACAGAAAAATCCGGATCGCCGTTATAAAGGTTGCAATCGAATCGACTTACATCAAGGTGAAATTCCTGCATTCGGTTACGTGTCTGGCGATAATTTAAAACCGGTGGGCGTGTACGTTGTCGTGCGAGGCCGAAAGGTGCCCGATGGCGTTTATGCTTATGATGCTGTAGGCAAAAGCAAGGTTCCCGATGTGGTGGGGCAATTGGTTCGCGTGGGTGGCCGCGAAGAAATGAAAAAGATTGTGGCCGCCTTCCCGGACAAGGATTTTGCAGAAGAAGCTCCGCTGATTTATATTTTTACGGGCCTTTTGGAACGCTCTGTCTGGCATTATAGAGAAGCGGCTTATGCGCAGGTGATGCAAGACGTGGGTGCCTGTGCCGCAAGTGTCATGCTCCATTCGAAATCGAAGGGTGCAAAGGTCTTTGCTTTGGGCGGTTTTGTCGATGACGAAATTGCGGTGACGCTCAACTTGCCTGTAACGGAAATTCCGCTGGCAGCTTTGGCTGTGTTTCCGGAATACAGCGAACTGGCATTTGATTCTGTGGACGAAGGTGTCGGCGAGACGGCTTATTCGAACCGTAGCGAGATGGAAACGGAAATCGGTTACGATCCGGCCCGATACCCGGCTTTGTTCATGCGTCAGAACCGCGCCGAAAACATTACTGATCTTACGAAATGTATTCGCATTCGTAGACTTTCGGCCCAGGCGTATCCGGGTGAAGAATTCCCACTGACGCCAGCCAAGTACGATGCGGCAAGCTACTTGGGTAAGCTTGAAGATATTGAAATGTCTTCGAGGAATCAGCACCCGTTTAGAAAAGTAGGTTTTGACCTGGATGATTTTTCGAGTATGCTCCGCTGGCTTGAAGTCGGGCAAATCAATTTGTTCGGTGCAGGGCTTCTAAAAATCTGGGTGATCTCCTTTGACGTGATGTTTGTGTACCCGGGTGTTTATCGCTATGTGCCTGTTCGCAAGTCGGTGTTTATGCAGTCGGCGATATTGAACATCAAAAAATTTGCCAAGTGTCATGCGGTGCCCGAAGTGGCCGAGAATACTGCATTTGCGCTCTTGCTTACGGCGGATTTGAACGAATCTTGCAACTTGCTTGGTGAACGCGCGTACCGTTACATGAATTTGAATGCGGGCTATATTGCGCAATCGATGAACTTGTCAGGGCAAATGCTTCGCAAGGCGACTCGCTGTGAGCGGTTTTTCTATCACGATGAGTTGAAAAAGCTGTGCGAAATTCCTGAAGGCGAAAGTATTGTCGCCGAAATTCTGGTGGGAAAGGCGTAACAGCCTAAGCAATCAAGCTTAAAATAATCGGGGTGACAATCGCGGTAAATAAACCCGCGACTCCGATGGACAAGCTGCTCATGGCGCCTTGGACTTCGCCCATCTCCATGGCGCGGGTGGTGCCGAGCGCGTGGCTTGCGGTACCGATGGCGATACCCTGCGCAACCTTGTGCTTTATGTGGCAGAACCTGCATACGGCGGGGGCCGCGACCGCACCCGTGATTCCCGTGACGGTGATGGCGATGATGGTGACGGAAGGAATGCCGCCGATTTGCGACGAGATGACACTCCCCATCGGGATGGTGACGGATTTCGGGAGCAGCGAGAGCATGAGCGTGTTGCTCAGCCCGAGCAGTTTACTGAAAAGAATCACGCACGCAATCGAGGTGAGGCTACCTGCAAAAATGCCCGCGAGTATGGGCTTCCAGAATTGCCTGAGTTTTGAAATCTGCCTGTAGAGCGGCACGGCGAGCACGACTGTCGCGGGCGAGAGCATCACCGAGATGTAGTCGCCGCCCACGTTGTAGCTTTCGAGGCTGATGCCCGTGATGAGCAGGAATCCGACGATGAGGATATTGCCTATCAGGAGCGGGTTCAGGAAGGAATACTTGAATTTTTTGCTGATGAACACGCCGGTTTCAAAAGCGACGAGCGTGAGGAATATGCCGAACAGGGGAGAGTTGATGATGGCGTTCATTTTTCGCCCCCGATTGTGCCGTTGCGTTCTGCACGCTTGGAAAGGCGTTCTGCACGCAGGGCGATGTTTTCGCGGTATTCCTGCCTGCGGATAAAAAACTGCGTGACCCGGCCGCCGGCAGCAATGGCCACGAGCGTGAAGGCGATGCAGAGGAACAGTAAAAGCGGCCACTTGGAAAGTACGTCGTCACCGACGGCCATGATGGCGATGCTAGGCGGCAAGAAGAACAGCGCGAGGTGGTTCAGGAAAAAGCTCGAGACGCCCGAAATCTGCTCCGGCTTGATGACTTTTGTACAAAGTAATATGAGCAGCAGGACCATGCCGATAATGTTCCCCGGGAGGGGCACGCCCACGATGCGGTGGAGGAATTCCCCGGCAAGGCAGATGGCGAAAATGACGGCAAGTTGGAGCGGGATTCTCATTGCGGGCGTAAATTTAGAAAAAGTATATTCTATATTTCATATTATGAAAGTCGTATTTATGGGAACGCCGGAATTTGCGGCTTGTTTTTTGAAGCATCTCAAGGAATGTGATTTTGCGGACGTGGTGGCTGTTGTCACGCAGCCTGACCGCCCGGCAGGGCGCGGACGCGTGCTCACGCCCCCGCCAGTCAAGCAACTGGCGCTCGAATACGGGCTCCCCGTGCTGCAGCCGACCGACCTGAAGTCGCCCGAATTTGAGGCGGATTTGCGCAAGTTCGAAGCCGACCTGTTCGTGGTCGTTGCCTACTCGATTTTGCCGAAGAACATCCTGGGTGTCGCGAAGTTCGGCGCAGTGAACGTTCACGGGAGCCTGCTCCCCAAGTACCGCGGTGCGGCTCCGGTCCAGCGCGCGATTGCCGATGGCCTTCCCGAAACGGGCGTGACGGTTTTCCGCCTGGACGAGAAGATGGACCACGGCCCGATTCTTGCGCAACGCATGGTGGCGATTGACCATCAGGATACGACGGCTTCGCTCTTGGAAAAGATGGTCGCACCCGGTTGCGACGCACTGGACGATGCGATTCACCAGTTGCTCGAAGGCCGCGAGAAGGACTTGACGCAGGATCATGCGCAGGCAAGCGGCGCTCCGAAGCTCAAGAAGGAAGAAGGCCTTATCGATTTTAACCTGCCTGCTGCAGTAATCCACAATAGGATTCGCGCGTTCAACCCGTGGCCCGGCGGTTACGGGAAGCTGGGCGGCCGTATGGTTTACCTGCGCAAGACGGATACTCCGGAGGCTGGCCCGAAGCTTGCCCCGGGTGCAGTGGAATTCAAGGACAATCGCTTTTACGTGGGTACGGGCGAGGGCCTGCTCGAGGTCATCGAGATTCAGGCCGAAGGTAAGAAGCCGATGCCTGTCGCCGACTTCATGCGCGGAATCCAGAAGCGCGAAGGACTTTGCTTTTGCTAGACGATTCCCTCAAAGAGCGCATGGACGCATACCGCGTGCTTCTGCTGTGGCAGAAGGACGGTAGCTTTATTAAAGAAAGCGGGCTTTCTCCTTTCGCGATGGAACTTGCCCTGGGCGTGTGCCGCAGGCACCTGTACCTGCAATACTTTTTAAAGACTCTCGTAAAGAAAATGCCTTCGCTTGAAGTGGCGACCGTGCTTGAAATGGGAATCTTCCAGATGTTCTTTATGGAAATCCCGGACCACGCCGCCGTTTCGACGAGCGTGGAACTTGTGAAGGCGGCGAACCTTGGCGAAGGTTCCGCGCGGCTCGTGAACGCCGTGCTGCATTCCGCGCGCAAGTCCGGGCTGCCGGCGCTCCCACCTCAAAAGGTGCGGCGCGTGTCCATCGAGAATTCGGTGCCCGAATGGCTGGTGCGCAGGTGGTTCGACATTTATGGCGGTACACGCGCCGAAGCGCTCGCGAAAGCGACGCTTGAGCGCCCCGTGGAATGGATTCGGGTGAATCTGCAGAAGACTTCTGCGCCGGTGCTTGCCCAAAAGCTCGGGCTCACGGGCGCAAGCATTCTTTACGACCGCTACATTCAAGTGCCCGCGGATGCGAAACTTAAGACGATTCTGGAATCGGAAGCCTTTGCGAAGGGCGAATTCAGCATGCAGAATCCGTCTGCCTACGAAGTCGTGAAACTGCTGGACTTGAAGCCAGGCCTTAAGGTTTGGGATGCGTGCGCGGCCCCTGGCGGAAAGGCGGCGCTCATGGCCGAAATGGATTCTTCTCTTGAAATTCTAGCAAGCGATGTGTCGGAATCTCGCGTGCTCAAGATGCGCGATGTCGTGGATCGCCTGGACCTTACGAATGTGCGCGTGGAATGCCGTGATGTACTTGCTTTGGATCCTTCGACTTCGCTTCGCTCCGCTCAGGATGACACTCGCTCATCCAAATTTGATCGCATTCTCCTCGATGTTCCTTGCAGCAACATGGGCGTGATTGCGCGCCGTCCGGAATCGGTATACCGCATGACGCCAGAATCGATCAAGGAACTGGCAGAACTGCAGTACAAAATTTTGCAGGCCGCCTCGGCAAGGCTTGCGCCGGGTGGAATTCTGGTGTATGCAACTTGCAGTCCGGACCCGGAAGAAACGACCAAGATTGTGAACAAGTTCGTGAAGGAAAATCCGGAATTTGAAAAAGGCGAGTCGGTGTTCCCGGGCACCGAAGATTTACGCTTTGATGGGTTCTTTGCTCAGGCATTGCGCCGAAAATAAAAAGGATTTTATGGGGAAGCTGAAAAAAATTTTATTGCTGGTTGCGAGCCTTGCGCTAGCTGCACTGGCTCAAGAAGATTCAACCAAAGTAGAAGACATCGCGTTTTCGAAGGTGTATCTTGGAATTGAAGGCGGCGAGATTTATCCGTTTGGCGACTTGATTGATGCCACTTACAATACGATGTATGGTGGACTCATTTTTCGCTATTCGTACTGGAAAAATGTCGATGGCGTGGTGATGTTCCATTACGCGTATTTCAAGCCGCGTCCAGATGTGGTGCCGTATGACGGCGTACACCAGGCTTCGGGCAAGCTTGGACTCGATTGGCGATTCCCGGCGATTCACCCGGTAGTTCTTGGTGGCGGTTTTGCTTGTAACTGGACTCGTGCCGATTTAGATGATGACATCGTGAAAGATGAAATCTATGATGAACCGGGTGGCACTTTGGGCGACAACGAAACGGAATTCGGTTGGTTTGCCCGATTGAACGTGGTACTTTGGAATTTTGAAAAATTCCGCATGGGTTTTAACTTCATGTGGGAAGAAATTTGGACCTTGCCTAAGCGTTCTGATATGTTGTATGCAGGCATTTATGTAGAAAGGAAGCTTTGGTAATGAAATATCGTTCTTTGACCTTGCCGTTTCTTTTGGCTTCGGGTATTGCCGTGGCTCAGGTGCCTGCTGAAATGGAAGGCATGGAATATGAAACGCGCGCCGACGGAACTTTTTTGATTGGTGGCCCGACTTTTGCGTTTGATAGAGTGATGGGCGCTGGCGGAGTGCATGCAGAAAGCGAACTTTGGACTCCTGCGAAACTGCGTGACCGCTTGCTGTTTAATCGCTGGTCAGGAACGCCGAACTGGACTCCGCTTGAACCGGGTGTATGGCTGAAGACGGGTAATGAACTGGGTGACTTGATTTACCAGGATTTTATTACAGAATATAATAGACCCGAAAACAGAACGCCGATTCTGGAAGGCGGTTTCCGCAGTCCGACTTACAAGGGCTTATGGGCTACGGCGAGGCTTTTTCAGGATGACCACTTTTGTAGTGGCGCCTACGCTTACCGCCGCGATATGGTAAATGGCAACTACACTCACCTGGGTGCAAACTGGGCGATGTTCAGTTCGGCCTACGGCGGTCTCGGTTACACGAATTCGCTCGTGAACGCCTCGGTCTTGGCGGGCGAAGAATACCTCTGGACGTATACGGCGACTTCTCGCTGGATTCCTTCGCATTACAAACCCCGTGTAGAAGCGCGCGCCGACATCAAGGATTTGTCGATGACTGTCGCCTACGAAGATATCGAGTTCGAAAACCTGCACGATAAGGAAGAGGGTAGCCGCAAAGAAGTGAACGGCTCCGTTTACTACAAGTGCGGCAAGGCTTGCGAAAAGGGATTTTTCAAGGTGGCGGCAGGACTTGCTTTCCGCGCGGTGGATGACGAGGGGACGGTATACACCGAACTTGAAGAAGATCGCGTGGCGTGGCCGTTTATGGAATTGCGCGTGCAACCGGTAGGGCGCTTGACGGCCGATGTGACTTTTGGCGTGAATGAACGCGATTGGCTTGTGCAGGACAGTATCCAGTTTGTGGCTCCGGCGCCCGAAAACATAGGTGTCGTGGTGGGCGTCAAGAATATTTCGGGCTCACGCTTGAATCCGCTTGCCGATACGAAAGAATTTTATGATGGCCGCGAAATTGACTTGACAGCCGATGGACAGATGAACTTGATTCAGGCTTATGCCTCGTATGTGGATACGTTGGGTGGCTTTGTTTCTATCGGTGGTCGCGGAAGCCTGTGGGCAGAACATGGGGCCGAAACTTTTGATGTCGAGGAAATCCGCTATCGTGAAAAATACGATTTGACCACGCGCTATGGCGACGTCGATCGTATTGAAGATTGGATTAAAGGCGTGACGGCGGAATTGTGGCTGAATACCTGGTACCGCGACATGTTCAAGTTTACGGCGATGGCGGGCTTTGAACACATTGAAGGCCCGGTGGACAATGCCGAAGTGACTCCGGCGGAATTCTACACAGGCTTTATGGGCGACTGGCTCTTGAACAAGACTTTCAAGATTTCACACTCGATTCGCTACAGGAGCGATGCCAAGTGGAATTTGCGCAGCAAGAACCCGATGGTCGTGAAGGGCGACTGGACTTGGGACGCCTCGTTCTCGCAGATGTTCCCGAAGTATGGCATTTCCCTGACGGGCACGCTCATGCATGTGCTTGCCGACGAAGTGATGGAAACGGTGAACGGCGGCTATGACCGCATCCGCTTTATTTGCCAGGCGAAGAAGACGTTTTAGAAGAAGTAATTAAAGATGTGAAATGTGAGATATGTAATGAGGAATTATTCATTTCACATTACTCATTTCACATTTGCCTAAAGTTTCGCCAATGCTTTTAGGCAGAAACTGTTCGCAAAAAAATCCTGGGCTGTTTCACGCTTGATCCACTGAATTTCGTGTGTCGTATTTGCAGATGCTTTGCGCATGGGAGCCTTTTCGCGGAGCTTTATGTGCAGGACATCGCATTCGATTTTATGCACGGTGATGTTGTGCTTGAATTTGCCGATGTTCTTGACTGCGCAGACATTGTCGGCGTTGATGTAGTCTTCGGCTTGGGCGGGGAGGCCCGAGGTGGCGTTGCGCGGCGATTCAAAATGTGGCAACGTGAACTGGTTCTTGAAAAATTTTTGCCCGCCGTGAATGGCTAGAATTTTGTGGTCGGCGCTTTCGATGACGAGTACGGTGCCGTGCCAGTCTTTTTGAATGTGTTTTTTGGCGGGAGGAAAGTCGGCGGTGCGATTTTCTTTGGCGGCACGGCAAGATTCCTGTAGCGGGCAGTTCGCACAATCGGGGTTCTTGATTTTGCAGATGGTGCGGCCAAGTTCCATCAAAGCTTCGTTATGCATGTAAGCCTTGGGCGAGTCGGCGACTTCGCGGGCGTAATTCCAATAGGCTTCGGACGATTCTTTAGATTCCGTCGGTAAAAAATCGAGGGCGTAAAGTCGCGAAAAAATGCGCACCAGGTTGCCGTCGAGAATCGCTTCGCGCTCGTGGTAGGCGAGACTTAGAATTGCGCCTGCGGTGTAAGCACCGATGCCGGGCAAAGCCTCCAGTTCCTTGCGCGTGCGGGGAAATTTTTTGCGTTCTGCGGCGATTTTTGCTGTCTTTAGAATATTTCTTGCGCGGCTGTAATAGCCTAAACCTTGCCAGTACATGAATACTTCTTCTTCGGATGCGGCGGCGAGCGTTTTTATATCGGGAAAGCGCTTCATCCACCTCACGAAATATTCGCGGACGGTTGACACTTGCGTCTGCTGTAGCATGGTCTCGCTAATCCACACCGCATACGGGTCGCGGGGGGCGTCTAAATCGCTCAAGCGCCACGGTAACTCAGCAGCATTCTTACGAAACCAATCTCGCAAATATTTTAAGATTGCCTTATCCATGTTTTTAATAGCGATGCTCATACCTCAGAGGTGCGTAGCACCGAGTTCATTGCTCATATTCCGTATGCTTCGCGTTTGAGCTTCCTGAAGAATTCGAACTGGGCCTTGGTCGAAGATTCCATGGTGTACTTGAGGCTGCGTTCGTGGGCGACCTCGCGCATCTTGGCGTAGGTTTCGGGTTGCTCGAGGTACAACTTGCGGGCGTCTTCCAAAGCATTCAGCCAGGCGTCTTTGTCAATCGGCAAGATTCGGCCTGCGGCTTCATCCATCACGATGTCGTGCGGGCCGCCGTAATTGCTCACGATCGCGGGCGTGCCTGTAGACATGGCTTCGACGACCACGTTTCCGAATGTGTCAGTAACGCTCGGGAACAAGAAGAAGTCGGAATCGGCGTAAAGGCTTGCGAGTGTTTCTCCGCCCTGTTCGCCTGCAAAGTGCACGCTGTTGTCGCCTTCAAAGAACTTCTTGATTTCTTCGAGGTACCAGCCGTAGCCTACGTACATGAGCTCTACGTCGTTGTGTTTTTCTGCAAATTTTTTCCAGACTCCGTTCAAGAATTCCAAATTCTTTTCTTTAGAAATGCGCCCGATGAACGAGAATCGCACCTTGCGGTTTTCGTTCTGGATTGCCTCGGTTGCGCCGTTGTACTTTTCCCAGACGCCCTTGCCGCGCATGGCTGGCGAGAACTTTTCGAGCGGGAGACCGCGGGGCAAAATCTGCACCTTGTTTTCGGGTACCTTCAACTGCGTCGTGAGAATCTTGGCGTAGTCCTTGCAGGGACTTACCACGGGCTTGGTCATGCCGTAGAAAATCTTCATGAGCCAGAGCACAAAGTGGAACATCCATTTTGCTTTCACGAGCGTGCGGGTGTAAGTCGGAACGTCGGTGCGGTAATGGCTAAAGACTTTGATGCCGGCAACTTTGGCGCAGAAGCATACGAGCCATGCTCCTGGGCTTGGCGTTTCAAATTCAATCAAGTCGACGGGGTAGCGCTTGAGCAGCCTAAGTACCGGACCCACGCGCGGAATGGCCAGTTCGCTGTTCGCATACCCGAGCTGTTCCATGCTGAATAGGCGCGGGAGTAAAATACAGTAGCCGTTTTCGACGACACCGCAGGGGCGCGTGTTGAAGGCGTTTCCGGCGAGGAAAGCGTGCATGCCGTGGGCGCGCATGTAGGGAATCACGTTTCTTAAGTTGTTTGCAATTCCGTTGGTTTCGTCTAGGTTGTCGGAATAAAAAAGAATGCGCACATCATCGGCAGGGTGTTGCTTGCGTTCTTTTTTCAAATAGAATCGCAACTTCAAGAGTTTCGGTAAATTAAGAAACAGCGACCCGAATACGATCGGCGGAATCATGCCGGTGCGCAAGTTTCCGGGGGGCTGGTGCTTAAAACCGAACATCTTTCTGAAGGTGCTCGTGACGGTGCGTCCAAAGATAGCCGGACGCGTATCTAAAACGTCGGTGGCCTTAAGCTTTGTTGAATTTGACGCAGTCGGCATATTTCACTCCTTTGCCACCGAACAGGTCCAAGGCCGATCCGATGGTGAGATCAATCGTTCCGTTAGAAATTTGTTTGCAGTGCTTTAAGTCTTCAAGCGACTTGGCGCCGCCGGCGTAGGTGCAAGGAATGGGACTGTGCTCGGCGAGGAACATAATCAGTTCGTCATCCATGCCCTGTTGCTTTCCTTCGACATCGGCGGCGTGAATCAGGAATTCGTCGCAGTAACGCGAAAGGTCTTCGAGCGTTTCCTCGTTGATTTCGATGTCTATCAATGTCTGCCAGCGGTTCGTGGCGATTTTCCAGCGGGGGTGTGCTTCGTCCGGATCGTCGATTTCGTCGTCGGGGACAAATTGCTTTTTCTTCGCGGAACTCACACGTTTGCAGCTTAAATCGAGCACCAGATGTTCCTTGCCGACCGTTTTAGAGAGCAATTCCAAACGTTCGCGGTCCAGCTTGCCTTCCGGGAAAATCCAGCTCGTCACGATCACGTGGCTAGCGCCTGCGTCCAGGTATTCCTTCGCATTCTCGGCGGTGATGCCGCCGCCGACTTGCAGTCCGCCGGGGTAGGCGGCGAGTGCTGTTTTTGCGGCGTCTGCGTTGCCCTTGCCGAGCATAATTACATGGCCGCCCTTAATGCCATCTTTCTTATAGAGTTCAGCGAACCAGGCGGGGGAGCGGTCCGTTTCAAAATTCGTCTTGAGACCCGTGCCGCTGTCATTCAGCGAGCTGCCTACAATCTGCTTTACACGTCCGTCGTGCAGGTCAATGCATGGGCGAAACTTAGTCATTAGTCTTTAACTCCGGTAATACACCAGTCAATCTTTTTTCCGTGGCTTGCGTCGCTCCTACCCCTGTAAAATAGAACTTCGCCGCCAGCTGCAATCTTGAAGGCCTTCTTGGCGAACCAGCCGTCTACTTTGTCCAAAAGGCTTGCCTTCTGGAGCGTCTTTGCCACGCTGAACTTGAGTGCGGGAACGCTTGCGTCTTGCCATTCGAAGGTCAAGTCGCTCTTTGCGAATTTTTTGCCACTATAGTTGTCGCTGCCGTCCTTGATTGTCTTGGGGTGCGCGACTTTGATTCCGGATTCGTCTTTGTAGAGCGCGTATCCGAAGGGTTCGCCTTTTTCGGTGAGCGAGATGCGGCCTGCAAACAGCGGCGACTTTGCACTTGTGCTAAAGTTGATGGAGCGTACGGCCAGGTCAGTTGCCTGCACGGTTTGCCAGGTTTGGTCCATGTAGGCGTATCCCTTCACGGCAATCGTGTCTTCATTGTAGGCGATTTTGCCTTTAACGCGGCCGTAAGGAATGTGCACGTATTGTCCGAAACTTTCCTTGCCGATTTTCCACACGCCGTTGCCGGGGACTTTCCCGACTTCGGCCGATTCAAAGGTCACGTCAAGCAGGAATTTGCCACCCTTGTCGGCGGTAAAGTACACGCGGTGATCTTTGCCCGGCTTGTGTTCCATTTTGTATTCGCCCTTGATGTCGATTGTAGCCGAGGCCTTGTCGGCTTTAAGGCGTTCGGGCGGGTACTGGCGGCCTACGGTGTACGTTTTGCTTTTGAAATTCCAGAAGCTCATGTCGCAAGCGACTTTCTTGCCGGAGCCCGGAATATGGAGTGTGGAATAGTTGATGAAGGCGCGAGTGCCGTTGTCGAAAACGAACTGATAGCTCCATGTTTCGTTGAATTCTTTAGCGTTATTTTGGTGCGGCATAAAGTCCTCGACTGACACGCTGCGCACAGAGCCTTGTGGCGCCACGACATCACCTGCAAAAGCAAACGATGCACAGAGTGTTGCCATAATCGCTATCAGTATAGATTGCTTTGTCACGTTCGTTCCTCGCAATGACAATTCATTTTTTCATATTCTATTCCGAACTCAGAATTCCGAAATCCGAATTAGAGTCTCAAATCCTGTCCCATGCCGAGTTTGAGCTCTGTACGGCGGCGTAATACCATTTCGTTGAACAAGTCGGTAAGGCAGTCTTCGATGCTAATCATTGGTTTCCAGCCCTTGCTCATGGCTTTTTCAGGGTTTCCGATAAGGAGCGGAATGTCGTTACTGCGTTCGTAACCCGGATCGAAACGGAAGTCCACGCTCACGCCAGAAATATCCACCAGCATTTCGGTGAGTTCGCGGAACGTGTAGGATTTTCCGCAGCAAAGATTGTAAGCTTCGCCCGGTTCGGACTGGTTCAAAAGTTGAATCATGCCGCGTGCCACATCGCGCACGTCAATCACGTCGCGGCTAATGTCGAGACTGCCCGAATAAATGGTCGGCTCTGCACCGTAATACTTGATTTTGACAAGCTGGTAAGTAATCGAGGGAATCACGAAACGGCGGCTGTGGTGCGGGCCCGTAAAGTGGAAGGGACGCGCGAAAACCACGTGCAGTCCGTAAGCGTTCTTGAACTGATTGCCCAAAAGTTCCATGCAAGCTTTCGATGTTGCATAAGGCGTAAGCGGATTCGGGGCGTCCGATTCTTTGTGCAAGTAGGTAAGCTGATGATCGGTGCGGCCGTAAATTTCGCTAGAACTTAAAAGCATCACCTTTGCCTTCGGGCAATTCTGGCGCACGGCTTCGAGCAAGTTCTGCGTGCCGAGCAAGTTGATGTTCAGCGTTTCGTATGGTTTCTTGTAGCTGAGCCCCACCGACGATTGACTCGCCAGGTGGTAAATGTGCGTGGGCTGCACGAACTGTATCACGTCCTGCATGTGCTTGAAGTTCAGCAAGTCGCCGTTCAGGTATTCGACGCCATCGACCTTCTGCCAGGGCTGCGGCTGTTCGTCGCTAAAGCTGTACAGATCGTGCGTCGTTCCCACGAGGCTCGACAGAATGTGGTAGCCCAGGGCACCTGTTCCACCGGTTACAAGAATACTCATATATTCGTCCTTAGTCCATAGTTGTTGGCAATTAGAAATAAGGAATCAGAATTGCAAAATCATTCTGAAATCCGAATTCCTAATTCCGAATTCATTTAATAGCTCCCCAGCTTTGAGTAATGATATCTTTATCGATGTTCACGACCTTTTCCACGGCTCCAATCTTCGTGGGAAGGATGTAAACACGTTTGCCCTTTTCTGCCTTCTTGTCAACAGCCATGGCGTCCCATGCGGCATCCACGTCGATATCGTATTTCTTCGGGAATCCGAGGTCGTCCAAGAGTTTGTTCTGACGAGCTTCTTCTTCGGCGCTGATTTTGCCGAGGAGAACTGCCGCGCGGGCGGCCACGCGCATGCCAAGCGATACGGCAATGCCGTGCGTGAACATGTTGTAGTGCGTCAAGTTTTCGATAGCATGCCCGAAGGTATGCCCGTAATTCAAAATAGCGCGCAGGCCAGCTTCCTTTTCGTCGATGCCGACGACTTCGGCCTTAATGGCGCAGCTGCGGTAAATCAGGTGCTTCAATACGTCGAGGTCGTGAGCCTTGATACGCTCGACATTCTGTTCCATATAACGGAAGAATTCTTCGTCGTAAATCACGCCGTACTTCACGATTTCGGCAAGACCCGCCAGGTATTCCGTTTCGGGCAAGGTGCTGAGCACCGCGAGGTCGCAGACCACCGCTTTCGGCTGGTAGAATGCGCCAATCATGTTCTTGCCTTCGGGGTGGTTCACGGCAACCTTTCCGCCCACGGAACTATCGACCATGCTCAAAAGCGTTGTCGGGAACTGGATAAACGGAATGCCGCGCTGGTAGGTGGCAGCACCGAAGCCTGCCATATCGCCGACCACGCCGCCGCTAAACTGCAACAGGCAGCTCTTGCGGGTGTAGCCGCGGTGGAGCATAAAGCTGAACAGCTGGTTCAGGTTGTGAAGTGTCTTGTTCTTTTCGCCGGCTTGGAACTTGAAAATCGGGCAACGTCCGGCCTGGCCTCTCAGTTCGCCAATCATCTGGCTTTGCACCTTGGCAATGTTTGTGTCGGTGCAGACCAAGAAATCATGACTCGGCATGAGCTTGAGGCTTTCAAGCAATACGCCTGTTTCGGGAATAATGTTCTTGCCGATAAAAATGGGGTAGCGTCCGCCGCTGCTCGGGCACACGTCCAGCGCATGGCTGTTCCAGAAATTCAGGATGTACAGGATGCGTTCAATCACGTGGTCTTCGGTGTATTCGTCGGAACTTTCCACGCTAAAATCGGCGTTCGCGTAATTCTTTTCGCGTTCTTTGAGCATCACCTTGATTTTTTCAAGGCGTTCTTCGTCGGAGAGGTTTGCAAGCAACGGGCGCGTGTTCTTGCGGCCAATGCGTTCCGAAAGCACTTCGGGCTTTGCCCACAGGCGAATGATGGTGCCGTTTTCGCGGATGACCTTGAGGTTGTCCGGCTGCGTGAGTGCGCCACCGCCCAAAGAAATAATGTGCGGGGTTTCTTTTTTGGCAAATTCGGCGACGACATCGCGTTCCATTTCGCGGAACTTGGCTTCGCCGTCCTGTTCAAAGATTTCGCTGATGGTTTTACCCGCGCGTTCGACGATAACGGCGTCGGTATCCACGTAGGGGCGGTTTAACCGTTCTGCCAGGGCGCGTCCGGTGCGGGATTTTCCACTTGCCATGAATCCGGTGAAAAAGATGTGCTTGTTCATGTTAGCCCTGCATTCCTTTGCGCATAATCTGTGCGAGTTCGTCGTTCGTCTTGTTTTTAGTTTCTTCGGGGAACCATTTTCTAAAGCTTTCGATGCCCTGGTGCACCAACATTCCTTCGCCGGTCACCACCTTGCAGCCTTTTGCCTGGGCCGTCTTTAAAAGCTTGGTCATGGGCGGCGTGTACACGATGTCCATCACGGCCTGACCTTGGTGCAAGGATTCTTCGGTCAGGGGAGACTGGTCTTCGTTTGGAGTCATGCCCACGGAGGTTGCGTTGATGATGATTTCGATATCCTTGGATACGACCGGAAATTCATCGAACGTGGCAACTTGGACCTGGGGAGCCTTGCCGTTAAAGAACTGGTTCAGGCTGTCGGCGAGCGCTGTCCCTTTTTCGCGGTTGCGGCACACGATGGTGAGCTGGTTCTGCATTTCGGCGAGCGTGTAGGCGATTGCCTTGGCTGCTCCTCCGTTTCCGAGCAGGGCGACCTTCTTGTTCGAAGGTTCTACGCCCGATTCCTGTAGGTTGCGGATGCATCCGTAGGGGTCGGTTGTGGTGCCGCATAATGTGCCCCCGACAATACTGTCTTTCCAGTACAGCGTATTGACGCTGCCGGTAAACTTCGAAATGTCCGAAAGTTCGTCCACAAGGTCCATCACGGGGGTCTTGTAGGGGATTGTGACGTTTGCCCCGCGGAACTTCATGGCCCTAAAACCCTTGATGGCGTCGGCCAGGTTTTCGGGCTCCGGGGCGTAGGGCAAATAGGCCGCATTGATGCCTAATGCTTCGAAAAGGGCATTGTGCATCAAAGGCGACTTGCTATGACCAACAGGATGACCGAAAATGCAAAGCGTCTCGGTCTTTCCATTCAATTTTAACTGGCTCAAAAAAACCTCTTTTTTTACAATATAAAGATATATAAAATTAACCCTACAACACTACTCTAATTACGTAACTTTTACTAAATTTGGCGCCTATGAATCCGAATGGCGCCATTATTGTTCAGAGTAATATGGAAATCATGGTGGAGGTCGATCTCCCCACTTATGAAGCGGCTCGCGATGCGATTGCACCGTTTACCGAATTGGTCAAGAGCCCAGAACATTTACACACCTACAAGATTAGCCCGCTAAGCTTGTGGAACGCGGCTGCAACGGGACTTCGTGCACCGGAAGTTTTGGAACGTCTCGAAAGCCAGAGCCGGTTCCCGATTCCGGAATCCGTGGTGACCGAAATCGAAGACTACATGTCTCGTTACGGGCTGCTTCGCCTGAAAAAAGAAGGCGACAAGCTGATTGTAGAATCCGATGACAAGTACATGTTCACCGAAATCTGCAACCTTAAAGAAGTGCAGCCGTACGTGCTTCACTTTATCGATGACTTGCATGCCGAAGTAGATCCGGAACGTCGCGGCCACTTGAAGATGGCGCTTACCAACGCTGGGTTCCCGGTCGAAGACTTGGCCGGCTATACCGTGGGCGATCCGCTCCCGATTCACTTGCGCGAAACGACGGTAGGCGGCAAGCCTTTTGCCCTGCGCGACTACCAGAAGGAAGCTGCCCAGGTGTTCTACGCGAGCGGTTCCGAAAAGGGCGGTTCGGGCGTGATTGTGCTGCCTTGCGGTTCGGGTAAGACGGTGATTGGCCTTGCCACGATGGCTTTGGTACAAACTAAGACTTTGATTTTGACGCCGAACATTTCGGCTAGCCGTCAGTGGATTCGCGAAATTTGCGACAAGACGGACTTGACGCTCGACCAGGTGAAGGAATACTCCGGCGAAGTCAAGGAAATCGGCCCCGTGACGGTGGCGACCTACCAGATTCTGACGCAGCGCAAGCGTGCCAAGAAGGCCGACGAAAAAGCCGATGCCGATATTGACGATTTGACCGAGGAAGAAGTCAAGAAGGAACTTGCAAACTTCCCGCTCTTTAGCCAGGAGAAGTGGGGCCTGATGATTTACGACGAAGTGCACTTGCTGCCGGCTCCGGTGTTCCGCTTGAGTACTGAAATGCAGGCCACTCGCCGCCTGGGCCTTACGGCAACGCTCGTGCGCGAAGACCACAAGGAAACCGAAGTGTTCAGCTTGATTGGCCCAAAAAAGTACGACATTCCGTGGCGTATTCTCGAGGCCCAGGGCTGGATTGCAACCGCCGACTGTAACGAAATCCGCATTCCGATGGAACCGGAACTCAAGATGAAGTATGCGCTTGCGCCTGTCCGCGAAAAGATTACGCTGGCATCTACAAATCCCGAAAAGACGGACATCGTGGAACGCCTGCTCAAGTACTTTGACAAGCCCGATGACCGCGTGCTGATCATTGGCCAATACATCGACCAGCTCGAAGCCCTTTCCGAAGATTTGCAGATTCCGCTGATTACGGGTAAGACGCCGAACAAGGACCGCGAAAAGCTTTATGCCGCCTTCCGTAACGGAACGCAGAAGAACTTGATGGTCTCGAAGGTGGGGAACTTCGCCATCGACTTGCCCGATGCCAACGTGCTCATCCAGATTTCGGGTACCTTCGGTAGCCGACAGGAAGAAGCCCAGCGCCTCGGTCGCGTGCTCCGCCCGAAGAGCGACGGTGGCGCGGCGCATTTCTACAGCATCGTGACGCAGGATTCCAAGGAACAGGAATTCGCCATGAACCGCCAGCTGTTCCTTACCGAACAGGGCTACGCCTACAAGATTATCAAGCGCGGCGATTGGGATATCCTTGCTCGCACTCCTGAAGAGTTAGCTGCTAGAAAATAAATGAAAAAAAATCCCGCTCGTCGAGCGGGATTTTTCATATCTAGTATAAAAGTAATTCCGCATTGTTATAATTTTAGTTACCTTTGTGAAGGTAACTAACCTGTGGGGAATTGTAAAATGAAAAGTCTATCTATTCGTGGCTTTGCTGCAGTGAGTCTTGTAGCAGCGTTTATGTTTTTTGGATGCTCTGACGATTCTTCTCCTGTTGTGACGGAAGATGGAACGGGAGCTTTGTCGTCTTCGGATGAGTCTGTAGCCGAATCTAGCAGCTCTTCAAAGAAAGCTTCAAGCAGTTCTGCTGTGGAAAAATCGTCTAGTTCTTCGAAGAAAGAGAAAAAATCGTCCAGTAGCTTTGTTGAGGATGATGAGACGGATTCTAGTAGTTCTTTTGAAAAATCCAGTAGCAGTGAGTTAGTGATTGTTGTTCCTGATCAGAGCGACTTTACTATCACGGCCTCGGAGCTTTCTTCTCGTATTGTTGGTGATGAAGCGCGTTTCAAAGGCCAATTCAGTCTGGACGTTGTCGGCGACTCTGCCGCCGTGGACAGCTCTTTCAACATAGCCTTTATCGGAATCGAATATCTGATCGGTAAGGGTAATCCGGGTAACATGGTCGCTGTTAACGTACCTGTCAACTCTAACAAAATCACTTTCCCAACGCAAAATGCCATTGACCTGACTTCCAAGAATTCTGCTTTTGTGACCATTGATCTGCTGGATCCGGGCTTTACAGAATGTGGCACGTACAGTCTAATCGTTACTGTGACGGCTAGTTCCGGCGACAGAGTTTTCCAGAGAACCGAAATCATTCCGTTTGAACGTGATGCATACGATTATTGCGGCGATGTGCGTTCCTCTTCTTCGGCCGTTCAGGTTAAAGAAATCCCGATGACAACTTGTCAGGTTGAACTTTCTACGAACGTGAATCCGGGGGTTGACCTAGTTTACTGCGTTGCAGTGCCTGCCGCAGGAGCTGCAACGGCAGACATAATCTTCGAAAAGGCCGGCGACAGGAACAATCCGGAACTTTCTGCGAAAAGCGGCTCGGGTCTCTTATTCTCCCCGATTATTAACGGAGATTTTGCGCCTTACACCGATGACTATGAAGTGGATATCTGGCCGGAAGACATAAATGCAGATCGTGTCCCTGCGACTGCCTATGTCAGCGACTTCAAGTTCAAGACTATCGATGCTGAACGACTGACGAACATGATTCAGAACTTCAACCAAATTTACGTCGCCAAGACCCCAACCTACAATGCTGAAACGGGTGAAGGCTTCTACGCCTTCGCGATTACCAATGCAACCGAAGGCAATGATGGCGATTACACCTTTAAGGTCAAGATATACAAAGTACCCTAAAAATCAAAAAATCCCGCTCATCGAGCGGGATTTTTTCGAGCCACCCAGCAGATTTGAACTGCCGACCTGCTGATTACGAATCAGCTGCTCTACCAGCTGAGCTAGAGTGGCATGGTAGGCCAAAATTAGCAAAACGGCCCTAATTTGTCAAGGTGTGCTGACAATACATTAAAAATTTTCTATGATTGGAGCACGAAATTTAACATGGACGTTTAATATGGCAAACGAATCGAATACCAACAATTCTGAAATTAAGGAATTTTTTGTCGCACACGGCTCCAAGGTCATTGCCGCCATCGTGGTGATTATGGTCATTGTGGTGGGCGTGGTGCAGTTCCGTGATTATCGCAAGGCTGCTGCTGCCGAACAGGCCGAACTCCTTGGTCCGGGCATGACGCTCCTTTATGCGAATCAGAATGACTCCGCTTTCGTGGAATTCGAATCCAAGATCAATTCCGGTAAGCTTTCCGGTGTGGCTCTGGCCAAGGCAGCTCTTTACGCAGGCAACATCAAGTTCCAGGCTGGCGAATTTGACGCCGCTGCAGTGTTCTTCCAGAAGAGCCTCGACAATGCCGGTTCTGTTGCTTTAGTTCGTTCGGCTGCCATGCATGGTCTTGCCTCTGTGAAGATCGAAAAGGCTGACTATTCTGCCGCTGCCGGTCTGTTGGAAAAGTACATCTCTGAATTTGCAAAGCGCACGGGCGACCAGGAAGACCGCTTCCAGAAGGACGAACCGGTGGACGAGGTCCCGATGGTGGCCGACGCCATGTGGAAGCTCACTCTTGTTTACGAACAGCTCGGTGCTGCCGACAAGGCCAAGCAGACTGCAGAACGCATTCTCACGGTCTACGGCGACAACCAGGCTTATGCCGACAAGGCCAAGAAGTTCCTGAACATCTAGTTGGTTCGGAATACGGAACTCGGATTTCGGAATTATTTAAAGAAATTGAAATTTACTTTAAGGGCGGTCTAAGACCGCCTTTTTGTATGTGTAAATAACGGGTCTTCGTGCGGCTTTTCATGCCATCGCCATTTTCCACGCGATTACGTAGAACGCGTAGTAAAGCAATAGCCCGATTCCGTCGACGGAAGAAAGCGGCGTTCCCCAGCGGAGCGCTTTTTTGCTGGGAATGAATCCGCAGAAAAGTCCGGCAATAAATCCGTAGGCGTGTCCGAGAATGTCGGCGTTTTCGCCGAGCCCGAGGAATACGGCAAGGGATGCCGCGCCGCAGAGCGGCGCGAATCGCCGGAGCAGGCCGTGGGTTTCTTTGGGCATGAGCCTGAATTCAATTACCGAGAGGCAACCGATGGCGGCGAATACGAATGTCGAAAAACCGAGCGAGCGAAAGTCGGTCTTTACCGTAAGCGAGACGCAAATGTTTGCAATCGCGGCCGCGACGGCGATAAACGGCGCAAGCCGTAGCAGCGGAATGCGGAAGGTAATCATGTTCATCACGATGTAGCCGCAGAGTAAATTCGACGCTAGGTGCCGCGTGTCGCCGTGCAAGGTCTGTGCCGTGAGCGCGCGCCACCATTCTCCTTTAAGGACCTTGCCGGCATCCGAGATTCCTCGTGAATGAAGATTTACTTTGTCTGAAAAATCGATTAGCGTGAATATCACGGGAGCAAGTAAAATCCAGAGCGGCTGCAAGCTAAAACTCAAGGGAATCGGCGGGTTTTCTTCTTTAGGCGGATTTTCCTTGCGGTAAAGAGCCAACTGTAGGCGTGCAAATTCTTCGTGCTCGGGCAAAACGAAAATCAAAAAAGGGCCTTCGATACTGCGCAAGAGCCGGTGAGAAATTCCTTGCGAAAGGAGTACCAGGCTGTCGTCGCGAATCTGGCGGAACGTGCCTTCGGACACGCACACGATTTCAGGGTATTCAGGCTCCTGCGCCTCGGGCGAATCCTGCGCATCACTCACCGAAGCCGCATTCGTTTCTGGATTTTTCGATGCTTCGGGAGTCGCCGTTATGGATTGTACCTGCAGGCCTTCCTTGGGAATGTCCGTTGGAGAACGCATGTAGCGGGGGCGCATGGGCGATATAAAGCGTGGCATGAGTCCCTCCTAAAGTACGGCGGCCGAAGTCATTGCGAACTTGCCGGTTGCGGTTTCGCATTCGGCGCGCAAGTACGCAAAGTCATCTTTATTGACGGTAATGTCTGTGCTGGCGGGCGGCAATACCAGGCTTTCTATGCAGACGGTTTCGTTCTTGGCGAGCTTGCCGCCTGCAGAACGCTTGCGCCCGAAAATGCGGATGTAACGGAAGGCTCCGCCGAAATCTTGCGTATTGCGAGCATGGAAAGTCACGGTTTTTTCGCCGCGTTCCCACCAGAGAGCCGGGCCATCGGTAATGTAGCAGTTGTCGCCCGCGAAAGCCTCGTTTAAAGCTTCTAATGAAAGATTCTTTTTAGATCCTTCGACTTCGCTCAGGATGACACTTGAGTCCAATTTCACAACTGTGCGGACTTTCCCGAAAACATGGTCTCGGCTATGCTTCAGCGAAACCAGCGGGGTCGCGACGGCGGTCGTGTCGTTCAAGTCGCCGTGAGCGTCGTTGCCGCCAATCGGGAGCAAGAAATTTCCTTTGCCGAGTTCCTCGATCCACCACTGTCTTCCAAGCTTAAAGCCTTCGTCGCGAATGCCGTTCCAAAATTGGATGCCGCGAATCTTGTGGTTGGCTTCAAGATTCAAATCCTTGTGGCTCCAGTAGCCGCGACGGAAGATGAATTTCTCGAGGTAGCCCATGGGCTGCATCGGGTGGGCTGCAAAGCAATGCGCCGCAGTCATTTCCAAAAGTTTTGGAATCTTGAAGGTAGGCTTGTTTTCGAGCCAGTTTCGCCCGCAGTCGCCGAGACCGGGCAAATAGCATTCTGGCCCGAGTACCGTCATGTGCACGTTTTCGCCTTTGGAGTTGCCTGCCGAAACTTCTTCGCCGGCAATCATAAGTGGCATATCTGCATTCTGATTCAGTTTGCGGACTTCTTCGCGCAAGGCGTCAAAGCGGGTGAGCGGTGTGTCCGCTTCTTTGGTATAGTCTTCGGTGGTGTAGGCAAAATCGTAGGCGTGGTCGGTGCAACTTACAAAGTCAAGCCCGACGGCCTTGGCCGCCTGTTGCAATACGGCAGGCGAGGCTCCGTGTTCCACATGGTCTGCAGAATAATGCGTGTGGCAATGCATTTCGCCGGCGACAAATCCTGGGGCTTTCGGCGGCTCTTCGGCAAGCACTTGAATTTTTAAGGGCTTGGGCTTTAATCCGGGGTAATTCCAGCGGGTAAAAACTTTCGTCTCGGTGTGCTCGCCGTTTTCGCTAATCCGCTTGGCGTAAATCTTGCAGTCCAGTTCATGTACGCCTGGCTCCAGATTCCCGAGTTTCACGGGGTAAAAGCCGAATTGCTCCTTCGCCTGTATCTGTAATTCAAAGGTCTTGCCGTTGATTTCCGCCTTCTCGATAAGCGTCGGGAACCGATGCGCGTCGCGGACCACAATCCAAACGGTAGGCTCGACTCCCGGTACAAACTGGAATGGGACATCGACCAAAATTTCGGGCCACGGCTTATACAGCAGCGACCACGGGAGTTTAAACTTGAAATGCGTCTCGGCGTAATGCAACTTTTCGCCCGGAATAAAGCTCATTATTCCTCCGGGGATTTCTTGTCATCATCGTCGTCATCGTCATCTTTATCTTCGACGCTCTCAGGCTCGTTCCACAGCCCAAAGCCAATGCGCACTTGCATGGTGAGTCCACCGATATTCCACTTGGCTTTTTTATCGGGACCGTCGGGGACAATTTTAGAGAACTTCTTTTCGGATTCCACCTTGATGCTGCTGAATCCGACGTCGCCGTAAATGTTGAAATTTTTCCAGTTCGCAATCAGGTAGCCGACGCTTACGCCAAAGCCTGCGCCGAGGAGCGGAGTCTTTGCATCCATTTGGCCCCAGGTCGTATAGATTTCGGTGCCGGGCAATACCCAGTACCAGCGCACGGCAATGCTGAACAGGCTTTCGCCCGAAAGCGTCATGAAGTTGCGGGGAATGCCGAGCCTGTATTCCAAAAAGAGCGGCATGCCCTGAATGGTGTAGCTGTAATTGTGGGTGCGGTTCTTGCGGTCGGTAAGCACCACCGATTCGTTGTCGTAAATAAAGCTTACGCCCGCGCTAATGAAGTTGTCCTTGAAAAGCTGGTATTGGAGCCCAGCTGAAATCGGGAAGCAGAAGTTCACCTTCTGGAAGTCCTGCTTGGCGACACTCAGCGATTCGCTTTCGGTCACGGCGTCTTGTTTAAAGCTGTAATAGAGCGTGTCGATTGCATCCTGGAAGTATTTGCGTTCCGGAAAATCCAAGAAGGAAACGGCGGGTTGCAAAAAAATCGAAAGCCTGGAACGGTCGCGGGTCGAAGTCTCTTCGGCGGCCATGGCAGATGCGGCAAGAATCGCCACAAGGAGGATGTGCAAAAGATGTTTCACCTATTCAGATCCTTCGATTCCGTTTCACTCCACTTAGGTTGACACAATGTGTGATGTGTAATGTGAAATGAATAATTGCACATCTCACATCTCTCATCTCACATCTTTCACTAGTTCTGCATTTCGCGGTCTTCCTTGAAGAAACGCTTCTTCTGGGAATCCTTTTTCATGCGCTTGGCAAATGCAATTTCGGCCTTGTCGATTTTCTTTTCGGTCTTTGCAATCTGCTTCTGGATTTTCTTGTCGTCGGGGTTTGCTTCGTTGCGGGCGATGTTCAAGTAGAGTTTGGCGGTTTCGAACTGGTCAAGTTCGTTGTAGGCCTGGGCAATCATGAACAAGGCTTCGGTACGGCGCTTGCTCTTGGGGTAGGTTTCCAGGAATTCCTTGAAGTAAATCACGGCGGCCTGGTACTTGTCCATGCGCAGGTAAAGTCTTGCGGTCTGGAATTCCTTCTCGGCCAAGCGTTCGACAAGCAGGTCGTAGTAGTAGTTCACCGAGTCGCGCAGCGGGGAATCGGGATAGTTCGACAGGTAGCGTTCAAAGTCCCTCATGGCAATCGTCGTGTTCGCTTCGTCGCGGCTCACGCGGAATTCCATGTTGAACGAAGAAATAGCCTTGCGGAATTCGGCGGTTTCAATGAACGGCGAACCCGGGAAGTTCAAGATGAAGCTGCCGTATTCACCGCGGGCTTCGATCCAGTCTTCCATGTTGAAGTAGCTTTCGGCCATCAAGAATTGGGCCTGTTCCATGTAGCCCGTGCCGGCGCATGTCGAAAGGATTTCTTCGAGCCTGTCTGTTGCTCGGCCGTACTTTTCTTTCTTGAAAAGTTCCTCTGCGCCTTCATAGCGAATTCGGCACCATTCGGTGTGTTTCATCTTGCTTTTACCGCTCGAAGAACAACCGACCAAAAATGCAGTTTCAGCTAAAATACAAAGGAATAAGGGAATATTCTTGAACAGGTTCATTTTTTTTCTTTGGTTAATTCTAATTTTACCCCCGTAAAGTAGAAAATTTTGTAAGTTCAGAAAAATGATTTTAGTCCGCTACGTGTTGAAAGAGCTCATAGGCCCCTTTTTGGCGGCTCTTTTTGGAATCACGTTCCTGTTCGTGGTGGACTTTTTAGTCAAAATCCTCGATAATGTGCTTTCCAAGGGGCTTCCTGCCTCGACTGTTCTTGAAATCTTTGCGCTAAACCTCGCCTGGATGCTTTCGCTGTCTATTCCGATGGCCGTGCTTGTGGCAAGCTTGATGGCTTTCGGTAGGCTTTCGGGCGACCAGGAAATTACGGCCTGCAAGGCGGCGGGCATTTCTCCGCTTTCGCTCATGCGTCCGGTACTTTTGGTATCGATGCTGATTTCGGTTTTGATGGTGGTGTTCAACAACTGGGTGCTGCCCGAAGCGAACCACCGTTCGGTCGAACTCATGAATGCCGTGTCGCGTAAAAAACCGCACGTGTTTATTGATGCGGGCAGGCTCATTACGCAGTTCCCCGATGTTCAATTGTGGGTGAATCGCATCGATCCGGTATCGGGTACTTTGTACGGAATCCAGATTTTCGAAATGGAAAAGAGGGGGGCGCCCCGTATTGTGTATGCCGACAGTGCGACCATGGAATACGAAGACAACGGTGCAACCCTTATGCTTCGCTTGCGCAGTGGCGAAACGCACATGACCGATGCCGATAACCCCGAAAACTACTTCCGCATTCGTTATTTCTCGCAAGACCTAGCCATGAAGAACGTGGATGACCGCCTGGAACGCCGTAGCCGCAGTTACCGTAGCGACCGCGAAATGCCTATCGAGATGATGACCGAGGTGGTGGAAGATGCCGAAAAACGCTATGTCGAATTCAGGGATCAGGCGCTCGAAAAAAGGTTGAACACTCTTGTGACGTTGCGCGAAGATGTCATGGGCGATTCCATTGTCCCGAAATCGGTCGAAAGCGGGACAAAGATTGATTCTATCCAGCGCAGGCGGTCTTTGCAGCGACTCCGCGTGCAAGAAATTGCGGCGCTTCGCACAACCGAAAGATTATACAGCCGCATGGAAACGGAACTCAAGCGCAAGGCGCAGTACACGGTCGAAATCCACAAGAAGTACAGCACCGGTTTTGCCTGCTTTATCTTTGTTCTGATTGGCGCCCCCCTTGGAATCATGGCGCGCAAGGGCGGTATCGGTACGGGTATTCTTTATAGCCTTGCGTTCTTCGTGATTTACTGGATTTGCCTGATTGGCGGCGAAAACATGGCCGATAGACTTTTGATAGATCCGGTGCTTGCTATGTGGGCGTCGAACATTATCATAGGCACCTTCGGCATATTCATTACGGTGGCCATGGTGCGCGACCGTTTCTCGGGCGATTCCAAGTTCTTTAGGGCGATTCGCGCGGTGGGCGGGTTCTTCAAGAAGATATTCGGATTCTTTACCAGGAGGATTGGATGAAATTCTCCCGGTACATGATGTGGAATTTTCTCAAGATGTTCCTGCTGGTGCTCTTGGGCGCGATTCTTATGTTTGCGGTCATTGACTTTGTGGGTAACATCAAGACCTGGCTTGCCCGCGACACCAAGGATGCGATAGACTATTATGTAAGCTACCTGCCTTACATGATTTACCTGATTTCGCCGGTGGCCTTGTTCATTGCTGTGCTGGCCTCGATCGGTAACATGACGCGTCATTTGGAAATGAGTGCCATGCAGAGTTCCGGCCAGGCGCCGTTCAAGACGTTGATTCCGATTTTCGTGTTCGGCGTGATCGTATCGATTGCCTCTTACGAAATGAGCGAACTTTGGCTCCCTGATGCGAACCACAAGCGCCTTGAAACCATGGAGACCAACGCCCAGAAAAAGAAAAATCCGCGCATCAAGGAAAAACGCGACTTTACCTTTATCGACAGCGAACGGGCCAGCTGGTTCTTTAGGCATTATTCCGGCAAGGGCCGCTTTGGCCGCGACGTGGTTTTGCTCCTTCGCGAAGATGGCCGCCTGGTAGAGCGTTACGATGCAAAACTGGTCCGCTGGATTGAAGATGCTCCCAAGGATTCGCTCGATTCGATTGCAAGGCTTTCTAGCATAGACCCGCCGCCGGGCTGCTGGCAATTTGAACGCGGGCTCCGCCGTGAATTCCATAAAGACGGTACAGTTAACGTTTACCCGATTCATCGCGAAAAGTTGTGCGACAAGGTAACGACTTATCCGGGCGACTTGATTAACGAACGCCAGACCGCCGATGAAATGGATTCCAAGATGGTCATGGCTAGAATCAACGTGTTGCGCCGTTCGGGCGAAGATACCCGGGCTATGGAAACCGCGCTCCAGTTTAAGCGTTCCGCCCATTGGATGAATTTGATTGTACTACTCATCGGAGCAGCACTTTGCCACCGCTATAGTCGCTCTGGGGGCCTTTCCCAGAAGTTCGGGGTTGGCCTCTTGATTGTTTTTAGCTATTATATTCTTGAAAGAATCGGCTTAAAGATGGGAGAAAATGGTGCGCTTTCGCCTTTTTGGGCGGCATGGATTAGCCACTTTGTATATGGCGGCGTCTCGGTCGTAATGCTGTACCGTTCCTTCCGTTTATAGTGGGAAAGATATGTCTGTTGCTGAAATTTTATTCGTGGTCGCGGGCCTTTTGCTTGGCCTTGCATTCCAGGGGGGAATGTTCCTGTTCCTGATTCCCTTCGCCGTCGTTGCGTTAGTGCTTGCCTGCATGAACCGCCCGCGCCTTGCCGGCCCGAATTCCCAGCAGCCTCCAACAGCTCCCATTCCGACGATTTTCAAGAAGCGTTCGACGACGAACAACCCGATTATTACGCCGACCTTGCAGAACGAATTTTCCAATGCGCCTAGGGGTATGGCCAATGAACCCGAAGCCGCCCTCAAGGTGAGCCAGGTTTGGGCCCGCGCTAACGCTGACATCAACCGTTCCATGACCGACATGCTGCTTGCGCTCAAGATCGTGGTACCGCATGTGAATTCTGTCATCGTGTTTACGCAGATGGAAAACCAGAGGGAATGGGGTATTCGCAATTTTGCAAACGACAAGGAAATTTCGGTGAACCTCCGCACGCGCATTACCGAAACGTCCGGTCTTTTGGGCCAGCTGTTCCGCAGTAACGTGAACCGCCTTCTGGAAGGTGACCTTCCGGGTGCGAAGAGCGTGATGTACTATGTGGACAATCCGGCCATCAAGTCGGTGGTGGCCGTGCCCATGATTGATCATGCCTCTGGACTTCGCGTAGGTGCACTTGTAATGGATTCCGTGTACCCGAATGCGTTTAACGACATGACGGCTAATGCGCTCAAGTTTATCGCAAGCGCTATTTCGATGCTCGACTACAAGGGTTTCTACTCGGCACAAAAGCATATTGCCCTGCAGCAGTATGGCGGACTTTACAGCTACCTGCGCAAGTTCTTCCAGAACATGTCGGTCAAGGACATCTACAAGCAGATTATCAATTACGTGAAGGCGAACATGGCCTACGACCGCCTCACGATTCTTGCCATGGATCCGGGCGACGACATGAATGGTAGCGTGGTGTACTGCGACGGTGTAGATGCCGAGCAGTTTGCGAACAAGAAGTTTACGCTTTCGGACAAGGGTGTGTTTGTGCTGGCCCTGATGCGCAACCGCCCCATGGAACGCTCGTTCTTGCCGGGCTTCAAGGATTACCTGCCGCGCTTGAACGATTCGGAACGCAAGAACCTGAACCTGCGCCAGATTTTGGTCATGCCTATTGCGGCTGAACATGGTTCCGATACCGCCGAAATTGCGATTTGCCTTGAAAGCAGCAGCTCCATGCCGTACAACGATCATGAAAAGGAATTGCTCAAGGCATTTGCCGGCGTAGCAGGCTTTGCCTACAATCGCGCCCGCAAGTTTGAACTGGGCTGCGACCAGGCCATGCGCGACGGACATACGGGTCTCATCAACAAGAAGACCATGTTTGAAAAATTGCGCTCCGAAAAAATTCGTGCAGACCGCGCCAAGTACAGCATTGGCCTCTTGATGATGGATATCGACCACTTCAAGCATGTGAACGATACCTATGGCCATCCGATTGGTGACGTGGTCATCAAGGGGATTGCCGACACCATCAGTAAAGAAATCCGCAGCGAAATTGACGTGGTGGCCCGCTTTGGCGGCGAAGAATTCGTGGTCGCCTTGATCGATACCGATGCCGACGGCATGATCGAAACTGCTGAACGCATTCGCAAGTCGGTCGAAAAGCTCGTGTTCGATGTACACCAGGCAGAACCCTTGCGCGTGACGGTAAGTATCGGCGCGTTCTTGCTGACTCAGAACTTTAACGGTGACTTGGAA
Organism: Fibrobacter sp. UWOV1; assembly: GCF_900142495.1. Taxonomy (NCBI): domain Bacteria; kingdom Pseudomonadati; phylum Fibrobacterota; class Fibrobacteria; order Fibrobacterales; family Fibrobacteraceae; genus Fibrobacter; species Fibrobacter sp. UWOV1. The sequence continues at coordinate 51,707 of NZ_FRBA01000003.1, forward strand.
AAGGCCATCAACAATGCCGACCAGGCGTTGTACCGCGCTAAAGAAGGCGGTCGCAACCAGGTCGTGCAGTTCGAAAAACAAGAATCTGAACCCGTGAGTGTATAGCATGTTTACCGCGCTCGATTGGATTGTCTTAGTCGCATACTTGTTACTCTCAATCGCGATCGGCTTGTTTGTCTCGCGCGGTAATAAGAATCTCAAGGAATACATGTTGGGCGGCGGCTCCATTCCGTGGGTGGCCGTGGGCATTAGCCTTATTGCGACGTCCGTGAGTGCGACGACCTTCTTGGGGGCGCCTGCCGATGTTTATGGCGACAACATGACGTTCCTCATGTTCCAGATTGGCGCCTTCATTAGCATTGTGGTAGTGGGGCTTGTCTTTATCCCCAAGTTCCGGACTTCTGGCATTAACAGCGCCTACGAACTTTTCGAACTCCGATTCTCCCGCCCGGTGCGCAGGCTTGCCGCTATATTCTATTGCTTGCACTTGCTGTTGCGTACGGGAATCCTCCTGTTTGCGCCGTCGCTTGTGCTTGCGCAGATTTTGCATATCGACTTGAAACTTGCAATTATCGTGTCGGCGGCGGTGGCCATATTCTACACCTGGTTTGGCGGTATCAAGGCGGTCATTTGGACCGACGTGATGCAGTTCGTTGTGTTCTTTGGCGGCGGAGTGCTGGTGCTGATTCTGATTTCGAATGCGGTCGGCGGCTTTGGCGAAATGGCGGCCCTTGCAAGCGAAGCGGGCAAGACCAAGTGGTGGGACGCCTCGATGGATATTTCGAATGCGCGCACGCTTGTGTCGGCGGGCTTTGCCTATGCGGTTCTTGAAATTGCCATTCGCGGTTGCGACCAGCAGTTTGTGCAGCGCTACCTGAGCTGTAAAGACGTGAAGGCGGCGAACCGTTCAAGCATTCTTTCGATGGTGCTTGGCTGTGCCGTTTCTATCTTGTTCTACTGGGTAGGTGCCGCTCTCTATGTTTATTACCAGAAGGCCCATGCGGCGGTGCTTCCTGAAGGCTTGGGACAGAACGATGTGTTTCCTTACTTTATTGTAAATGGACTTCCGGTGGGCGTGACGGGGCTGATTGTTGCAGCCATTTGTGCGGCTGCCATGAGTAGCCTTTCGAGCGCCATCAATTCCTTGGGCAATACGTCTGAACGCGATTTTTTGGGCTGGGACGAAAATGCCGGAATCGGTGGACTCAAGCGTGCCAAGATTTGGACGGTAGTCTGGGGTGTGCTGGGCATTTTCTTTGCCTTGTTTGCAGCAACCCAGCAGGGGAGCCTTCTCAAGAATGCTCTCTTCTTTACGGGGCTTTTCACGGGGCCGCTTCTCGGCATGTTCCTGCTTGCCTTCTATGCCGATAAAATCTTCGGTACGGGGGCGGGTAAACTCCGCGGCTGGGTTGTCGTCGTTGCCGTGATTTGCGGCATGGGTAGTTTGATTCTTGTTCAAGGCATTCCTGCTTTTGGGGTGCCGGCTGTATTGGGTGGTATCTTTAGCTGGCCTTGGCTGCCCTTTATCAGTATGACGACGACAATCGTGATGGCTTTGCTTATTAATACGGTCACCAACCTGGTTTCAACAAATAAATGAACTTGTCATAGGGGTTGAATATGAACAAAGTTACATTGGGACTCGTCCTGCTAGTCGTATTGCTCGGCTTCTTGCTGCTTACGACCAACAAGGAAAATGCAATGCAGAATGCAATGCCGAAATCCTTGAAGGTCCCGTCTGTGGTAAGCGACGCGCAGATGTCTACGGTAAAGGTGTCTGCATCGGAATCCCGCAAGTACGGGGCGAACGAATTCGTGACGGTGGCGATGCTTGAATTGCGCGGTCGCGACAAGGAACTGCTTTTCAAACAGCTCGAAACCCGTCGCCAGGCGATTTTTGAACAAATGAGTAAACTCGATATCCAGAATGCGGATATCGAACAGAACAGTGTCGATATGCGTAAGGAATGGTCCTATGACAAGGGTACCCGCAGTCTTACGGGCTATGTGGTGAGCCAGTCCTTTGCAATTCGTTGTTCTTCCAGGTCTGTGGCTGCCGCGGCAGTCGCTGTCCTTTCTGCAGAACTTGATGTCGAAATCGATCGCACGTCAGCCCGTCTCAAGGGCGAAGATTCCTTGCGCAAAGAAATCATACTCTCGGTGGGCAAGAAGGCTATGGACAAGGCAGAAAGCTACGCCGAAAGCGTTGGCGGCAAGCTTGGCAAGGTAATCTCGGTCAGTGAAAACGGCGGTAGCGACCTTATGCACGGACGGCAAGTCCTGGGGGTAGCCAAGTTCAACGACTATAGCGAAGACGCCCTTCTTTCGTCTATCGCGGACTCCGTAAGCATCTCTGCATCGGTTCATTTGGTGGTAGAATTACTCCAATAATACAGGCTAATCACAAGGCCTGTGTTTGTCAAGACGTAGTTTATAAAAAACTTTTATTTTTGTGTTGATAAGTGTCCGGAATGGTAAAATTCGCTAACTGCTTATAAATAAAGGCGTTAGCTTTTGTTTTGCTTACTTTGTATAAAGCCGCTTTAAAAGCCTGTTTTCTGGATTGTTGATAAGTCCAACTTTGTAAGCTTAAATTTACATAAAAAGCGCTGTTTTTTTGAAAAATGTCTTCCAATGACAGATACATTTGTTATATTGTTTTCCATATCTTGTGCTTCGAGCTTCTTTTGAGACACAAGATATAGTAAATACCGGAAATGAAAGAAAAAAGTATGCTCGAAACGAGTTTCGCCTGCAATTATGCAATTCGGGGCTGATTCGCCGGGCAGCAAGGATTGGTAGATGATAGTTTCTGTAAGGAAGCGCGACGGCCGTGAGATGCCGTTCAACATTGAAAAGATTGCCGACGCCATTGTCAAGGCATTCCGCGCATCGGGCGAGCTCGACGAACAGATTAAGGCTGCCCAGAGTCAGTTGAATTTGTTGGGAAACGACGACGTGCTCACGAGCACGGCCCTCAAGGTGTCCGCCGATGTGGTGGGCCGACTTGAATCCGAAGGCAAGAATGTTCCCGAAATCGAAGAAATCCAGGACGCTGTCGAAAAGGCTCTTACCGAAGGTGGCTATGCCGATACCGCCAAGAGCTACATCCTGTACCGTGCCGAACGTACCCGCGTGCGCGAAGTCAACACTCGCCTCATGCATACGCTCCGCGACATTACCTTCAGTTCTGCTAAGGAATCCGACCTCAAGCGTGAAAACGCGAACATCGATGGCGATACCGCCATGGGTACCATGCTCAAGTATGGTTCCGAATCCGCAAAGCATTTCTACACCATGATGATGCTCAAGCCCGAGCACAGCCGCGCCCACATGGAAGGCGATATCCATATCCACGATTTGGATTTCTATTCCCTTACCATGACCTGCTGCCAGATCGACCTCAAGAAGCTTTTCAAGAACGGCTTCAACACCGGTCACGGTCACCTTCGTGAACCCAAGGATATCCGTAGCTACGCTGCTTTGGCCGCTATTGCCATTCAGTCTAACCAGAACGACCAGCACGGCGGTCAGTCCATTCCGAATTTTGACTATGCCATGGCCGACGGCGTGCGCATCACTTACCGCAAGGCTTACCTTTCCAACATGGTCAAGGCTCTCATTCTTCTCGCCGGCAAGACCGAAGAAGAAATCCTGCCGATTGTGAAGAAGCTCCATACCGAAATGGCAGAAATGGGCATGGTCGCAACGCTCGTGCCGAACGAAAAGTTCGTGGAAGCCGAAGCCCGCGAACTCGCCAAGACCTACGGTGAAGAAACGGTGAAGAACGCCCAGAAGTTTGCCGAAAAGATGGCCTACGAAGAAACCGACAAGGCAACCTTCCAGGCTATGGAAGCTTTCGTTCATAACCTGAACTCCATGCACAGCCGTGCCGGTGCTCAGACTCCGTTCTCCAGCATCAACTACGGTATGTGTACCGAGCCCGAAGCTCGCATGGCTATGCGTAACCTGCTTCTCACCACCGAAGAAGGCTTGGGTGGTGGCGAAACGGCAATCTTCCCGATTCAGATTTTCCGCGTCAAGGACGGCGTCAGCCTCAAGGCGGGCGACCCGAACTATGACTTGTTCAAGCTCGCTTGCCGCGTGAGCGCCAAGCGCCTGTTCCCGAACTTCAGCTTCCAGGATGCCCCGTACAACTTGCAGTACTACAAGCCGGGCCACCCTGAAACCGAAATTGCCTACATGGGTTGCCGTACCCGCGTAATCGGTAACCATTACGACCCGAGCCGCGAAATCAGCTTTGGCCGTGGCAACTTGAGCTTTACTTCGATCAACCTTCCGCGTATCGCCATCAAGATGAAGTCTGTCGACCTGTTCTTCAAGGAACTCGATCGCATGATGCAGTTGGTGAGCGACCAGCTCATGGAACGCTTCGCCGTGCAGAGCAAGCGCAAGGTCAAGAACTTCCCGTTCCTCATGGGACAGGGCGTCTGGATCGATTCCGAAAAGCTCGGTTGGGAAGACACCGTTGGCGAAGTCATCAAGCACGGTACGCTTTCCATTGGCTTTATCGGCCTTGCCGAAACCTTGGTGATGCTTACGGGCAAGCACCACGGCGAATCCGAAGAATCCCAGCAGCTCGGCCTCAAGATTATCGGCCACATGCGTGAATTCTGCGATAAGGAATCCGAGCGCCTGGGCCTCAACTTCAGCTTGCTTGCTACGCCTGCTGAAGGCCTTTCTGGCCGCTTCGTGCGCATGGACAAGAAGAAGTTCGGTATTATCCCGGGCGTTACCGACCGCGATTACTACACCAACTCCTTCCACATTCCGGTGTACTACAAGATTTCGGCTTTCAAGAAGCTTTCTCTGGAAGCCCCGTACCACGCACTCACCAACGCCGGTCACATCAGCTACGTCGAACTCGATGGCGACCCGACGCAGAACCTGGATGCCTTCGAAAAGATCGTGCAGCACATGGCCAAGGTGGGTATCGGTTACGGCTCCATCAACCACCCGGTGGACCGCGACCCGGTTTGCGGATTCGTGGGTGTGATCGGTGACAGCTGCCCGCGTTGCGGACGTAGCGAAGGCCACGCCATTTCCGAAGAAAAACTGAAGGAACTGCGTAGACTTTATCCGGGAATGCCCGCATTCAAGGGAATCAGGTAGTAAGAACTTAGAACTTAGAACTTAGAACTTAGAACTTAGAACATTCTCTTTTCTCTAAGCTCTATCAACTAAGTTCTACCAACTATTTATCTAGCAAGGAGAATCAATAATGTCTGAAAAAGAATTGAACAAATACGGTGAAGGTATCGGATTCGAACGTATCCGTCGCATCACGGGTTACCTCGTCGGTACCGTCGATCGCTTCAATAACGCAAAGCGTGCCGAAGTGAACGATCGCGTGAAGCACGGTGTGTAAATCGTTATGGAACAAGAAGAAACTCCGAGGCTGCGCATTGCGGGTATCGAACCCGAATCGTTTGTCGACGGCCCCGGAATCCGCATGACGATTTTTACCCAGGGCTGTCATCACAACTGCCCTGGATGCCACAATCCGCAAACCCACGATTTCAAGGGTGGGCATTTTATCGATATTCAAGAAATCCTTGACATGATCGACGAAAACCCGCTGCTCGATGGCGTGACGTTTAGCGGAGGCGACCCGATGGACCAGGCTAAGGCGCTAATTCCCCTTGCCCGCGAAATCAAGGAACGTGGCATGAATCTGGTGATTTTCACGGGTTACACCTATGAACGTCTCATGGACTTGATGCATGAACGCCCGGAACTCTTCGAATTGTTGACTTTTGCGGATATCCTGATTGACGGTCCGTTTATTATGGCGAAGAAGTCCCTGGAAATCAAGTTCAGAGGTTCGACCAACCAGCGCATTATCGATGTGCAGGAAAGTCTTATGCAAGGTCACGTGGTTCTTCACCAGATTCAACTGGACGAAATGAAGGCCCGTCCGGATTTGGTAATGGCTTAAAAATCTCTCTATTTGAATGTGATAAACTGCTCCGAACGGGGCAGTTTTTTTTATGGGCTGCTTATATTTTTCTTGTAAAGCGTTGTTGACATTATATGTCTTGTTTGTTATATTTTGTTTGCATTAATATTTATAGAGGAGGACAAATGCAGCTTAAATATGCATTTTCTTTTGCCGCCGTTGCGGCTTTCCTTGCGGCTTGCGATAGCACTGTCACTAACATCAACGACGATGCCAAGGCCGAAGGCACTATCACTATCAAGGTCGTAGACAATCATTCTGGAGCAGCTCTTTCTGGCGTGACCGTTTATTCCGTAGTTGACGACAAGGCCGTCGTTGCGGATTCCCTGGGTCTTTCCGTGTGGAAGAATCAGGCTCTGGGCGACCATAGCTACCAGATCTCCAAGGATGGCTACGCAACGGTCCATGCTCTCGTGAATCTTGCAGAACAGGGCGCCGGCGATGTGCCGCGCGTGGGCGATGTCATCCAGACTGTCCCGATGTACAAGGTCGGCGTGCAGGCCAAGGGCATTGTGCTGTTCACCGACGACAAGGGCAAGACGAACGGCGCTTCTGGCGTGACGGTCTATGCCAACCTGCCGAAGGAATTCGTGCCGTGCGAGCTGACCACGAAGACCAGCGAAAACGGCGAATACTCGTTCGATAAGCTTCCGGAAGGCGTCGAAGTGACGATTTCCGTGGGCCAGGAACAGATCAAGTCCAAGACCTATATGGGTAACGATGTCAAACTCGTGGGCGGCACTTCGATGCGCGCTGGCGATATTATCAACGTTTCCTCCATCAGCCTCGTGAAGAGCTCCGCTCAGATCGTGAAGATCGATGACAATACGAACAGCATCGATGTGTCTTCTGACATTACCTTCACGTATGCAACGGAACTGGAAAGCGACTCCGTGAATACCACCAAGTGGAGCGTGTCCAAGGGCAGCAGCAACGTCCTTATCTCGGTGTCCCTGAGCAAGGACAAGCGTACCGTTTCTATTTCCCCGTATTCTGGCAAGTGGACTGAGGATGCCTCTTACACCGTGCGTGGAACGGTTTACTCTGTCGACGGCGCATCTTCTACGGTCAATTCTTCGTTTACGGTTGGCGGCAGTGATTCTAGCTCTGATAAGCCGGGCCAGGTCGAAGGCCTCATGTTCGCAACCGATCCGGACTACTCTTACTACGCAGTCCTGACTTGGGATGAACCCAAAAAAGGTGACGTTACCCGCTACAACATTTATGTGAAGACCAATCTCGATAACGACTTTGCTTATCGCACCTATACAAGCGGAACGAGTTACAGGTTTGACCTTGACGATTTCTCCACAAGTGTAACGACAATTTACGCTATCGTTCTTCCGGTCAACTCCGATGGCGTAGAAGCCGATATCGAAGGTGCCAAGGCTGTGAAGTACAATATCGAAGACGCTGACGACGATCTGTAATCGGTTGTTGAGAAATTTAGATACAAGAAGACCACCGGGTAAATCCGGTGGTTTTTTGCATCGTAGATAACGAAAGTAATTTTGAAAAATCTTAGAGAATAAAATTAAATGTCATCAGGTTCTGCAGAAGAGGAACTCACTTCTTCATCTTCTTCGCTGGAGCTGGAGAGTTCTTCGTCTTCGGAGGAAGAGCTTTCAATTTCTTCTTCGCTGGAGCTGGAGAGTTCTTCGTCTTCGGAGGAAGAGCTTTCAATTTCTTCTTCGCTGGAACTGGAGAGTTCTTCGTCTTCGGAAGAGGAGCTTTCGATTTCTTCTTCGCTGGAGCTGGAGAGTTCTTCGTCTTCGGAGGAGGAACTTTCGATTTCTTCTTCGCTGGAGCTGGATTCTTCAGTTTCGGAAGAGGAGCTTTCGATTTCTTCTTCGCTGGAGCTGGATTCTTCAGCTTCGGAAGAGGAACTTTCAATTTCTTCTTCGCTGGAGCTGGATTCGACAACTTTGGAAGAAGAACTCTTGGGCGTTTCGATGACATCGTCTTCATCGAAGATTGGCTTTTTCGAGCTGGAGCTTACATCCTTGGTAGAAGTACTGCTGGAGGATTTCGTGATTTCCTTTTCCCAGCCGAGGGAGACCCATTCGCCGTCTTCGCAACGGTAGAAGCTGCCGTCGGCGAGCACTTGCATGACGTCGCCCTTTGTAGAAGAGCTGCATTTTCCCAATTCGGCAATGGTCTTCACGACGCCATCGGGCATCGGTGCAGAAGAGGTTGCGGATCCGGAATCGGAATCGCCGCAACCGCTCAAAATGGCCATGGAAATCATGGATGCGCCTAAGAACGCTTTTTTCATCCTGTTCTCTCCTTTATAAATTCCCAAATGTTAATTTGTAACGAACAATATACAAATTTTGTACGATTTTTCAAAGATTGTTTCTTTTAAAATGATTGAAAACGTATTATACGGTTTTGGGGGTGTATTATACACTTTGTATAATTTGGGTGATTGTATTTGATAAAATGTGGTTATATTTGTTATTTTTTAATAAAATTCTATGATTTTGTATAATAAACATGTTGACTGGAATCTGAGGAAAATATATATTCCTTAGTATGAAATCGGTACTTGAATACAAAGATTACCACCTCTTTATGCAGGATTACTACGACGAACGCAAACGCCTGGGTGCGTTCTCGTGGCGTGAATTCTGCAAGAGTGCCGGATTTACCTCGCCGAACTTCTTGAAGCTTGTGTGCATGGGCCAGAGCAAGCTCAGCAAGGTCAAAATAGACGACGTGGCGAAGGCCATGGGGCTTAGCGGCTACGAGGCGGATTACTTCCGCGAAATGGTCCTGTTCTGCAATGCCGACAAGGACGAAGCCAAGAAGGCGGCCCTCCTCGAAATGCAGAGGATTGCGTTGGAACACAAGGTGCGCGTGGTCGATGGCGAAGCCTTCCAGTATTATGAATCCTGGAAGTACCCAGTGCTTCGTGAACTCGCCCCGATGATGCCGGGGGCCTCTCCCCGCGATTTGGCCGATGCGTGCAAGGAACATGTGTCTGCCGAAGAAGTGCGAGATGTACTAAATTTCTTGGTGAAGGCCGGGTTCCTGAAGAAGGATGGCGAAAAGGTCTATTCGCAGACGGAACAGACGGTCATTGGTTCGAAAGAGGCTTTGCCCATAGCAATACGGGCCATGCACAAAGAGATGGCGAATATGGCCGCCCGTGCCGTGGATCGCTATGCGCCGAACGAACGTTATTTTACGGGTGTCACGCTCAGCGTGAATCAAGAGGCAAGCGAACGGATTGCAAAAGAGCTCGATGCCTGCTGCAGAAGGGTGCTTGCGATTGCGAATGAATATAGCGACCAGGATCAAGTTTGTAGAATCAATTTCCAGTTTTTCCCGGTAACGGACAAAATTAAAGAGGTGCGCCATGCTTAAGAAGTTTGTTTTTTCTGTAACGGCATTTTCGATTGCTTTTATGGCGGCCTGCTCCGACGATTCCGCGGGCGGTTCTTTGGCGGGCGGAACCATCGATCCCAATTCCATTGCCGAGGTAAGCAGTTCGTCCAACGATGTTGATACCATTGCGGTATCCAGTTCGTCCGAAGACAAAGGAAATCTTCCGGATGTCCCGCTGGAAGAATCCAGTTCGTCGAGTGAAAAAAGAACGGACGTACAGCCTTTTGTTCCGGTTGGCAGTTCATCCAGTCTAAATGCTGAGCCGAATAGCAGCGACGACTCTAAGGGAAGCAATGGCTCGGATCCGCAACCGGAGCCGGAATCATCTGCAAGCGATTCTGATGTACCTTTGCCTGAATACCATAATCTTCGTGTCCATACAGAGGATTTCAGTTTGCAGTGCAAGGATTATTCACTTTATAATAAAAACGATATTCCCGTTGTCGACCCCGAAATCGAACCTGCTTCGGCACGCTTCTACATGGATGGAAATTCAGAAGTGATTCTGTTTGAAAATGTCCAATTCGATGTTCCTTGCGACGAAGAACAACGGACTTCATTCTTGAATGATGTCAACGAATCTGGCGCAATAGTAGGCCTTGATGGGAGTACGCTGTATGCAGCCTTTAGTCGGAGCAAGGGCTTGGATTATGGCTGTTTCTGCGTGGCAGATGCCGGATTCAAAATGGACCAGTTCTACCCTGGCTTAGATTCTGCAGTCTTTGATAATCAAAGGGCGATTCCGTTAGGAAATTAATTAAAGGAGGAAATCATGAAAAAGAATTCGATTTTTGCAACAGTTGTCTCTGTTGCGGCTGCGATGACACTTTCGTTTGGCTTACTTGCCTGCGGCGACGATTCGTCTTCGACAGCGCCCGAGCCTGTTACTGGCGGAAACAGTTCCACGGTGGAGGAGTCGTCTTCTAGCGAACTTCCTCCTGATACGACCTGCTGCAAGGTGACGGTTTCTTCGTCCAGCGAGGAACAGAGTTCGTCTTCGGTGTCGTCGTCTTCGAGCTTTGATATTCACATGTCGAGCCAGACTTGTTGTATCGATCGTTCGTCTTCTTCGCAAGAAGAAACCGTACAGCAGATTAACGATATCTTTGGAACGTGTCTCGATAAAAAGGTGGACCCTATGATGGATGCGGCTTTGCCTCCTATAGCCTATATGGGTTATGAAGACGGAGACGATTCGGCAACGGTCGTTGTCGAGAATGTGTCGATGAATTGTAGGTCTATCAGCGGAACGGTGAGTATCATAAGGAAACCGAATGTCGGAAACTTCCAGCTTTCGGCATCAGGTGATACCCTTTATATGGAACAGGCTGCGCTTGATACCGTCAATGTCGAACCGGATTGCATGTGTGATTCCCGACTGATTTTTAAGGTGAAGGCGGACCCTGCATTTATCAATGCCAAGCTGTTAGTTGCCGTTATCGATGGAGATTATGGCAACAGAATGGAAATTATTAAGGCGTTTCCACCTGATGAACAGGAACCGCGGGATTCTATTCCTGTCGCGCAGGATAGCATTCCCGAATCGAATCAGACGGAATTGGAATTGAAGGGGTTTGAAAGAGGTAAATGCATGAATGATGACCTTGCCGTAAAGCCTGTTACAAAAAGTGCAGTCTCTGACCTTCCCGAAGCAAGGCAGATTACTTACATGAACGGTATGACAGTCTTGACCTTGGAAAATGTGATGGACTATTGCGGAATAGACGCGAAGGTTTCTCAAAAGATGGTCGGTGATACGTTGATACTTGACTATTACGATGCAACCAGAGTAACCAAGTGCATTTGCAACTTTGATAAAATCGAATTCCTAATTGAACCGGAAAATGCGGCGGCCCGATACGTCAAGTTCAAAGATGTTGTGTACTGGATCAATGAGATTATGTACGAAGTTGACCCTAATTGGAAAGGGTAATTACTCCTTGTTACTCACGAAAAACAGGCGCTCCAGCGGAGCGCCTGTTTTGCTATATCCTGAAAAACGGAGCTTATTAGTATTGCGAATGCAATCTTAATAAAGCAAAGCGAACACCATGCCGGGGCGGAAGTACTTGCCGGCGGTGTACTTGAGAGCCGTGCTGTGGAGCAGCATGAACAGGGCGCTTGCTTCAACCTTGTTTGCCTTCGCGATGCTGCCGAATGCCTTGGTAAAGGCGGGCAGGTTGCGGGGGAGCTTCGGGCTGATGCGGCTGTCGGCAAGCAGGGCGCCCTTCTTCAGGAGTTCCTTGTGCATCTTGTCGGCGGCGGTGGCGCTAAGTCCGAATGCCTTCACGAGCGCTTCTGGGTGCAGGCGGCAAGAACCGTTGAATCCTTCCGGTGCGGCGAACGGGATGCGGGCTTCTTCGTAGAGGTTGCGGATCATGGAATCGCCCATGTCGGCAGCCTGCTTTTCGAGGCCGTGGTGCATCATGGCGCACATGATGCTGTACTGGATGCCGATCCACACGTCGTGAGCCTGGAAGTTGAATTCGTCCAGCGGAGAGCCGTCCTTACGCACAAGGTTCGCGGCACCGATGAGCGGGCTGTTGGCCTTGTAGTTCGTGTTGTAGACGCGGAGCAGGTTCGCCTTCGCCTTCTTCTCGTCGCTGATGGGCTTGAGACCCAGCAGGCGGAGGTACGTGTCGGCGAGCATCGTGTCGGCGAATACGTCGTCGCAGTCGTTTGCAATCTTTGCGTTCCAGCTGGCGGTAAAGGCGTCCTTGCACTGGGCGGTGAGCCAAGCCTTCTTGAGGCCGCGGAGTTCGTTCTTCGAAAGTTCCACGTCGCTCGGGATTGCGCCGGAGTTGAGCCATTCGTTGATGGTCTTGAGGGCGGCCTTCACGTCGCTACCGTCGATGGTGAGCGTTTCCTTGATGGCGTCGGCGAGTTGCGGGAGCTTGTCTGCAACCACATCCTTCGCTTCCATCGGGGTCACGAAGAAGTGGTAGTAGCCTTCGGCTTCGTCCCACAGGGCTTCGTCGAATTCCTTGTTGGCGGCGTCGGCCTTGGCGTTCCAAGTGTCGGCCTGCTGCTTGTCGCCGAGGATTTCGGCAATCTTTGCCGCAGCGCGGAGGCCTGCAATCCAGAGGCTACCGCAGTACACGGAAATGCCGTGGCTGGAGAGGTTGTCGAACGTGTCGTCGGTACCGTGGGTGAGCGGGAAGTTTTCGCCTTCGTTCACCATCTTCTCGAGGTACTGCATGGCGGCGTAGACGGCTTCCTTGCAATCCTGCAAGTTCTGCTTGTCCTGCGTCTTCACGTAATGACGGAGCACCATCAGCACATACTTCGGAGCGAGATCCTTCCATTCCTTCACGTTGTGCCAGTCGTAGGCATCGGGTTCGGCATCGAAGGGGCTTCCCAGGTCGTGAATCACGGCACCACGTACGGCGCGCGGACCTTCGAGTTTCGGGTCGGGGAGGTCTGCAAACGGGTGGTTCACGTATTCGTGGTGACGGCGACGATTGTTGTTCACGGCGAGAATCGCATCACCGAAGCGCTTCATGACCACACCGTCGAGGCGCGGCATCAGGGCCATCAGGCTGAAGCTACCGTAGAAGTAAACGTCGAGAGAGTTGAAGAACGGATAGTCTGCGCATTCGCGAACCAGGAAACGGTCGTCCTTGTCCCACACGGTGGCTTCGGCGAGGAAGCTGAGGGTGTTGAGGGCGAGGCTCTTGAATTCGTCCTGCTTGGCGGCAGTCTTGTAGAGCTTGGCGACAGCCTTCTTCGGGACGAGCGCTTCGAATGCCTTGAGGCGAGCGTCAAAGTTCTTGTCGGCGGCGAGGGCTTCTTCGAGAATGGCGCCCACGCGGCCATAAGCTTCGGGGAAGAAAACGGTGTACTTCTTGGCGGAAGTAAGCTTGTTCAGCTTGATTTCGGGGAAGTCGAGCACCAGGTTGAACTGGAAGTTGACCTTCTGCTTCGGCTTCAAGACGGCAGTCACGGCGACGGCACCGGCCATCGTTTCGCGGCCGCTGTAAACGTTCTTGACCCAGGCTTCGCAAACGCGACCGCTGCGGAGAGCGCCCTTCAAAACAGAGGCGGCGTCATCCTGGTAGAACATCGGCTTCACGGAAACGTTCAGGTTATCCTTCTTGTTCCAGGCGACGGATACGCCCATGCAGCCGTTGAAGTCGCTTTCGGCCAGCGGCTTTTCGTTGTAGAATTCGAGACCGCGGACTTCGCGACCGTCCTTGGCCTGCTTCTCAAACTTGACACCCTTCGGGAAACGTGCAGACGGAACGAGTACAAAGCTCGAATCCTGAACGCCCTGGCGGTCCTTCTTGGCCATGTAACCGGCGATGCAGTCCTGCACCTGCACAATCGTGATTTCGCGGGTTTCCTTGGTGGTATTTTCGAGAGTGAACACGGTGGCGTTCACCGGGAGGCTAGAGAGGCGTTCGTCACCCGGAGTCACGTAGCTGGACTGGGTTTTGGTAATCTGCACGCCCTTGCCTTCGTACTTGGTTTCGCTCACCGGGTAGAGGGCGGCGTACTGCATCTTGGCGGCATCGTAACCGGCCTGGCCCAGGAATTCAGTGTCGTTTGCCCAGGCGGCGGTGAGGGCGCCCTGGCGCACGGCCTTTTCGCCCACGACACCGTTGAAGAAGTCGATGACGGCGCTGCGGTTGAGTTCTGCACCGGCCTTGTTCAAGAGAGCCGCGGTGCGGTCGCTCCATTCGATGTGCCAGCGTTCAAACGCGGCGGCGTTGTTCTTGAAAAAGTCCTTTTCGGCGATGGCCTTGTTGAGCTTGGCCTCGGCCTTCTTCTGGTTTGCAAGTTCTGCTGCGGTAAAGAGTGCTTCGCCCTTCGCGTCTACGAGCGGGTACTTGGCGAGCATCTGCGTAAAGCCTGCGAAGTCGACGATTTCGAGGGCGGCCTTCGCGTCGATTATGGATTCGCGGAAGAAGAAGTTGTTGAAGCGGAGGTCAGCGGGCTTTTCGGTGCGGACCTGCACGCCCGGCATCACGTTCATCACGGGAGTGGTGCCCGCAGGCGTTGCGGTGAATGTGGAGCCGATACCGCCGACAGCAATACCCGTGGTAGAGGGGGTCGTAGAAAGCGGGGTGTACCAGGGCTGGATAAATTCCACGGCGAGGCCCGGGGTCATCAGCTTCTGGACGGAACCGGCCTGTTTTGCGCCGGCGAGGTATTCTTTAATGCTCATAGTCAATTCCATGAATTGGGGTTAAATTTTTACGAGTATAAAATTAAAAATTCTAGTGGCCACAAAACGAACGTTCCCGCCAAAATATGTACACAAAATGAACACCAACAAAAAAGCTGAGCGGTCTTACCGTGAGCGAAAAACGACCCGTATTGACGGGTCGTGTTCGCGAGAGCGAGGCGAAGTCACATTCTAGATGAAGCGATAGAGCCGAGCGGTCTTTATTTTATTCTTTTAAAACGTAAAGCCGGCGAAGATGTTGTCGCTGAGGAATGGCAGCACCCCGAGCACAATCACTGCAACAGTCAAGAGCCAAATCACACCGCGCTGGCGCTTGGTCATGCGCAGCGGATTCAGGTGGTCGTCGGTCTCGTCAATCCAAGCGCTCTTGATAAGCTGCAAGTAGTAATACAGCGCAAGTACGTTGTTGAGGACAGCAAACGTCACGATGCCGTAATGCCCGGTAGAAGCTCCGCTGAAGAACAAGTGGAACTTTCCGAAGAAACCGGCAAGCGGCGGAATGCCAGCCAAGCTGAACATGGCGACAGCAAGGGCGATTGCAAGCATCGGCTTCTGCTTGGAAAGCCCACGCAGAGAATTGAATGTCTCTTCGCGGTGATGCCCGATAATGCCGAAGATAAAGAAGGCGAGGTAGTTCGAAACCGCGTATACGAACAGGTAGTAAATGATAGCTGTCTTTGCGGTGGCAGCCGGGCCAAGGAGTGCTACCATAATGTAGCCGGCCTGGGCAATCGAACTGTAAGCCATAAAGCGGCGAAGCCTGCTCTGCTTGAGGGCGCCGAGGTTACCGACAAAGAGCGTGGTGCCGGCAAGGAGGGCGATAAAGGGGGCGATTTGTTCCTGAATCGGGGCGAGCGGGCCGTAAACGAGCATCACGAGGAATGCAATTGCGGTTGCCTTCGATGTGACCGAGAGAATGGCTGTTACCGGAGTCGGAGCACCTTCGTAAACGTCCGGAGCCCAGGTGTAGAACGGGAACAAAGTCAGTTTAAAGCCAATACCTGCAAACAGGAATAGCACCGCAATCCACAGCAGGGGAGAGGTGCCTGCGGCGACGGCTTGCTGAATGGCTTCAAAGTGAATCGAACCCGCAAAACCGTAAAGGTAGCTGAATCCGAACAGTTCGAACGCGGTCGCGACAGAACCCATCAGAATGTACTTGGTCGCCGCTTCAGAACCGTATTGGTCGCGCTTGTTCCAGGCTGCAAGAGCGTACATCGGAATGGTCGCGATTTCGAGGCCCAGGAAGAACGTGAGCATGTCGCAGGCCGAAACCACCGTGAATCCGCCGAAGGTGGCGAATGCAACCGTGCCGATAAATTCGGCAATCTGGTGCATGGCGGGCTTACCGTCGCCACTGTGGTCAAAGTAGTCTTTTGCAAGCCAAATGCCGAGAATAGCGGACATCATCAAAACCTCGCGCATTAAAACGCCAAAGGTATCGATATGCCAGTTCGTGATAAAGAACCTGCCGGCTCCGCCTGTAAGCGGAATCAGGTTCAACAAGATGAAAATCAGAATGAATCCGATGTTTCCGATTCTCCAAGGAACCTTGGAGCGGTCAGTACAGAACAGTCTGCTCCCGATCACGATAAACGGGAAAAGCAGAAGCAGTAAATCGGGAATGACGAAATTGGGAATGCTGAACATTATAAACCTATCTTGGTGAAGATGGGGGCGATGCTTTGGTCAAGCATGTCTGCAATCCATCCGGGGAAAACGCCAATCAAAAGTAAACACGCCACAAGAACAACCACTACGAGTTTTTCGCGGAAACAGGCGTCGGTAAGTGTTTCGTACTTGGCCGGCATATTGCCGTGCAACATGCGGTTTGCCGTCTGCAAAATGTAAACGGCAGTCGTCGTAATCGAAAGGATGGCGAGTACAGTCACAATGCGGGTAAGTGTAGAATCTTGCTGGAAAGCTCCGATAAAGATGTTGCTTTCGGCAATGAATCCGCTAAAGCCTGGGAGCCCAAGACCCGCAAAGCCTGCAATCACAAAGCCTACGCCGAGGAACGGGAGCTTGCGCATGATGCCGCCCATTTCGGTAATGTCGCGGGTGTGCGTGCGTTCGTAAATCATACCAATCGTTGCGAAGAAGAGTCCCGTCAAGAATCCGTGAGAAATCATCTGGAGGCTTGCTCCGCGAAGACCCACCGGAGTCATGGCGGCAAGTCCTAAGAAGATAAGACCCAAGTGACTAATGGAACTGTAAGCCGTAATGTACTTGAGGTCTTTGTGGCGAAGTGCGATGAAGGGACCAAGCACTACGTTAAAGATCAAGAGTGCCACCACGTACGGGAGCCAAATCTTGGCCGCTTCCGGCATCAGGAACATGGCGACGCGCAAGCAACCGTAAGCGCCCATCTTCATCATCACGCCGGCAGCCAGCATCGAAACGGCGGTCGGTGCCGCCGAGTGACCATCAGGGCTCCAGAAATGGAACGGGAACAGGGAACTCGAAACGGCGAAACCCATGAACATGAGCGGGAAAGCCCACATCTGGTAATCCATCGGGAGTGTGACCTTGGAAAGTTCCACAAGGCTAAAGCTGTTGATTCCACTTTCGAAATAAAGTCCGAAGAGCGTTGCCAAAATCATGGAAGAACCGAAGGCGAGCGTTAGCGTCAGTTTTTTACCGCCGTAGTCCTTGCGGCCCGAGCCGTAGCCTGCAATCATCAGGTACATGCAGAGCGCTTCCATTTCGTAGAATACGAAGAACAGCACCAAGTCCATGCTCATGAACACGCCGTAAACGCTTGTAGCGAGCAGCTGGATGAGCGCGAAGAACACCTTCTGGTTTCCCTTGATGTTCCAGCTGACCAGGATACCGCCCCAGACGATGACTGCGGTAAGGAACAGCAGGAACATGTTGAGCCCATCGGCGCCGACGGCGTAATGGGCGTTCAAGGCATGCAACCACGGGATGTCCATGTAGTAATGGAGTAAAAGCGGGGCTGATTCCTTGGCGGCTGTGTCAATGCCAAGCGTGTAGAGCCTGTAGGTGAGGTAGCCGACAAGCAGCAACACAAAGGTGCCCGAAACGGCATGAATTGTCTTAAGCAGGGATTCCTTTTGCGAAGAAATCGGTGCGCAGACTAGGACCGTGAAAAGTGGTATGATCCAGATAAGGTTAAAAAGCAAAGTATCCATAGTCAAACCTGCTTAAATAGGAAGCTGCCCCAAGAAACGCCACAGGATTACGCCGACAATAAGCGTGCCCAGGTAAAAACTCAGGTTTCCGCCCTGTGCGTAGCGCACGAGATCGCCGAGCTTGTGTGTGAACCACACGACAAACGCGAGGATTCCTTCGATAATGTAGTCTTGAATAAAGCGTGCTACGCGGGCAATACCGCCAATCACGAACTGGCGAACCACGGCGTAGTACATTTCGTCAAAGTAGAACTTGTGGTAGATAACCTTGTAGAGCCCGCTTCGGTTGGTGGCGTCGAGGGCGCGTCCGATTTTTGCCCTCGGGCTTGCATAGAAGAACCATGCTATCAAAAGGGCGACGGCGGCAACGGCGACAGCCACATACGGAATCCATTCGGCATGGGGGAGCATCACGAGCTGCGGCACGCGGAGCCTACCCGGCACAAAGTACTGCTCGAAGAGGTTCTTGCTGAGGAGGCCGCTCAACAGGGCGGGCACGGCAAGAATCACAATCGGAAGAGTCATGAAGAAGTCTTCGTGCACATGGCCTTCGGCAACGGACTTGCAGCGCGGAGCGCCATGGAAGGCCAAGAAGAACAGGCGGAACATGTAGAATGTGGTAAGGCCGCTGGTGAGAATGGCCAAGCCGAATACCACGTAATGTTGACCTTGGAAGGCCGCCAAAATGATTTCGTCCTTTGAGAAGAATCCGGAGAACGGCGGAATGCCTGCAATGGCAAGCACGCAAATAAGGCTGCACCAGTAGGTGAGCGGCATTTTCTTGCGGAGTCCGCCCATGGCGTCCAAATCATTCGTATGCACCTGGTGAATCAGGCTACCTGCAATCAAGAACAAGGCGCACTTGAAGAAGGCATGCGTAAAGATGTGGAAGGTAGAGGCGGTCCAGCCGGTGGTAATGACGGCATCGCCAATCTTGCAGGCGCCAAGCGAAAACATCATGTAGCCTAGCTGTGAAAGCGTGGAGTAGGCGAGAATGCGCTTGATGTCTTTTTGCGTGCAGGCGATGACTGCGGCAAAAATCATGGTGAATGCACCCACCCACATAATGAGCGTGAGCGAATTGCCACAGATGGCGAAGAACGGGAAGAGTCTTGCGACCAGGTAAACGCCAGCGACCACCATGGTGGCACTGTGGATGATCGAAGACACCGGAGTCGGACCTTCCATGGCGTTGGGAAGCCAGATATGCATGGGGAACATGGCCGACTTGCCCCAACCACCCGTAAAGATAAGGATAGAACCGATGATGAGAGCGTCTGCCTTGCTGACCACCATCAGGCCGAGGTCAATCGTCTGTTCCTTGAAAACGCTCAAGGTAAGGCCATTGAGGGCAAAAAAGTCGAAACTCTGCACCACATAGCTCACGATCACGATGCCGAGTAAGAAGAAACTGTCGGCAAAGCGGGTGAGAATGAACGCCTGCTTCGAAGCGCTCACGGCCGAGGGCTTGTGGTACCAGAAACCGATAAGCAGGTAGCTGGATACACCCACCAGTTCCCAGAAGATGAACATCTGGAAAATGTTGGTGGCAGCAACGAGTCCGAGCATGCTGAAGCTGAACAGCGAAAGCAATGCAAAGAATCGGCCGGCACTGCGGTCGCCCTTCATGTAGCCAATGCTGTAGATATTCACGAGGAACGAAATCACCGTGACCACCACAAGCATCATGACCGAAAGCGGGTCAATCAAAAGCCCGATGTTTGCAGCGAAATGTTCTGCAAACTTGAGGAACGGAATGTTGAAGAGAACCGCTTTTTGCGGGGCAAAGGTCGAACCGAAATAGTGTACGGCGACAACCAAAGCCGAAATCATGGCAATACCGTTACCGATGACGGCAAATGTGGCGGCTGCTTTATCCGATTTGCGGCCGAGGAAGAGCCCGTTGACCACAAATACCAAAAGCGGCATCAAGAAGATTAAATAGCTGATGGAAACGTCGTTAATCATGGAGGTCCCTCAACTGTTCTACGTCCAGACTCTTATAGCGGCGGTACATCGACACGATAATGGCAAGGGCGATTGCCATTTCGCAGGCGGTCACGGCAATCACGAAGATGCTGAACAGGGCGCCTGCGGTCGAGTCGCTTGCGCTAAAGTAGGCAAACGAAATAAAGTTAATGTTTGCTGCATTCAGCATGAGTTCAATCGAAATCAGCATGCCAATCAGGTGACGACGGCGCATTAAGCCCCACACGCCAATGCCGAAAAGCAGGAATGCGAGAATGAGACAATTCATCAGGGTCATTTTTCTTCTTCCTCCTTGCCTTTGCGGGCGATGGTGATGGCGCAAATCAGCGTCATCAGGAGAAGGATACTCACGACTTCGAACGGAATCACGAGTCCGTCTTCGCCGTAGCCCAGCAGTCTAAGAGCGAATGCCTTGAGCGAAGCGTAACCTTCGGGAGCGGCAACGACGCCGTTTGAAAGTCCTTCGATGGGAAGCAGGCACTTGACCATCACGAGCACAAAGATAATCGAGAGCGCGAATGCGGCAAAGATTCTCGGAATCTTCACCGAGAATGCGTCTTCGCCGAGGCGGCTTGTGAGTAGAATCGTGAACACCACGAAAATCACGACGCCGCCCACATAGACCATCACCTGGGCGAGTGCGGTAAATTCCGCATGCAGGAGCAGGTAAAGAATCGCTGTCGCGACGAAGCTGAAAATCAGGAATACGGCGCTTTGCAAAATGTTCTTGACCGCGACCGTGCAAACAGCCGTTACAAGAATAATGAAGGCGACCACGTAAAATGCCAAATCCATTCCGCCAGTGGGGAAGGCGACATTTTGCGGGATTAAATTGGAAAGCGTTGCAAGCATTAGCCTTGGCCCTCCTTTTTATTAAGAATCATTTCGAGCGTGGCGGGGTCGGTGGTGGCGACTTCGAAGGCCTGGCTCATGCGGATAGCGCCAAACGGGCAGGCTTCGACGCAGAGCCCGCACTGGGTGCAGCTCGCAAAGTGGTAAACATAGCGACCGAGCACCTTTTTGCCGGCGATATTCTTGGTCGAAAGTACGTTGATCGAGGCGTTCGGGCAGGCGCGTTCGCACATGCCGCAAGCGGTGCAGTGGTTGTTGCCTTCGGCGTCTTCGATCATTTCGAGGCGGCCGCGGTAACGTTCGTGCATCTTGAGCGTCTTCCTGTTTTCAGGATACTGCTCGGTCACGATGCGTCTGGGGTCAAAGAAATACTTGAGCGAAACGGACAGACCGCAAATCAGGCTCCACGGGCCCGTGATGCAGCGCTTCAGGTAACGCTTGATGTACTTGCGTGTTGAAAGTCTTTCTTGCATATTATCCTACAAAAATCATCCACACGGCGCCGGCGGCGAGGAGCACCAGGTTCACCGGCAAAAGGAATTTCCATTCAAAGTCCATGAGCTGGTCCACACGCGGGCGCACAAAAGTCCAGCGCACCATCATGTAGCACCAAATCATAAAGTAAATCTTCGCGAAGAGCCACACGACTCCGGGCACCATCTGCAGGTAGGTGTCGATTGCTTCAACACCGATGCAGGGGGCATGGAATCCGCCCAAGAAGCAGGTAGCGGCCAAAGCCGAGTTCGTGACCAAGGCAATGTATTCGGCCAGGTAGAACATGGCGAACGGAGTGCCGTTGTATTCGGTGTGGTAACCGCCGGTGAGTTCCTGTTCCGCTTCGGCGATGTCGAAGGGAGCGCGGTTCATTTCGGCGGTACTCGAAATAAAGAAGAGAATAAAGGCGATAAAGCCGAGCACCGGAATCTTGAAGATAAACCAGTCTAGCACCGTGCCGTCCTGGGCCTGGGCGATATCCATGAGGCTCGTGGAACCCGAAATCATCACGACGAACAGAAGAATCATCGCAAAAGAGATTTCGTAACTGATCATCTGGGCGCCGCTACGGAGAGCTCCGAGCAAGGAATACTTGTTGTTACTGCTCCAGCCGCCAAGCAAAATGCCAAGCACGCCAAAGCCGTTTACCGCGATAATCATCGGAATGCCCATATCGATGTCGGCGACAATCAGGTTATGGTCGAATGGAATCAGGGCTGTGATAATGAACGGGGCAATCAGTACAATCATCGGTGCCACGTAGAACATCAGCTTGTCGGCGCCGCTCGGGGAATAGACTTCCTTGAAGAGCATCTTGATCACGTCGGCGATGGTCTGAAGCGTACCGTGCCAGCCCAAGCGCATGGGGCCCAGGCGGCATTGCACGTGGGCGCAGACCTTGCGTTCCATGTAAATCAGAATCGGGGCAGAACCGATGTTCACGGCGCAGACTGCGATAACGCAGAGGAGCGCATTAATCAAGAAGGCGACGATGCTGTCGAGCGTCTGGGACTGTAGCTGTTCGGGCAAGTAAGCCGAAAGCTTCGGAACCCATTCGCGAATAAAGTCGCCTACAGGATGTGTAATGGAAGGTACAAACATATATTACCTGTCAATCTCTGGAATCACCGGGTCAAGAGTAGCCATAATGGTCACAAGGTCCGAAATCTTGTGGCCCTGCGCCATCTTGTTGAGGGCGGCAATATGCGGGAAACTTGGGCCCCGCGTGTGAATGCGGTATGGCTTTTCACCGGTCGTGGCTGCAACCACGTAAGTGGCGTACAGTCCCTTTGCGGTTTCGATTTCGCTGTAGTAGCGGCCGACCGGAAGACGCACCGGCTTTTCCTTGGCGCGCCACGGGCCTTCTTTAGGGAACTTTTCGATGCACTGGTACAGAATGCGCATGGATTCGTGAATTTCGGCAATGCGGACCGTGTAACGGTCGTAGCAGTCACCGGTGTAGGTCACGGGCACGTCGAATTGCAATTGGTCGTAAATGCTATAGGGATTCGCCTTGCGCACATCGAAGTCGACGCCGCTTGCGCGAAGCACCGGACCGGAACAACCGTAAGCGATGGCGTCTTCGGCGGAAAGAATGCCGATTCCCTTGCTACGTTCGAGTACGATGATATTCTTCGAAAGGAATCTTTCGTAGTCCTTCATCGCACCTTCCAAGTGCTTGAGGAACGCCTTCACGCGGTCAATAAAGTTTTCGGGAACGTCAAAGCGGCTTCCACCCGGTCTAAAGAAGTTGGTCGTCAGGCGAGACCCGGTGACTTCTTCAAGGATGTCGTGGATCATTTCGCGTTCCTTGAAACCGAACAGCAAGCATGTCTGGCCGCCCAAATCGCCGCCGAAGCAGCCGAAGAACACCAGGTGGCTGGCGATACGTCCCAGCTCCGAAAGCATCACGCGGATGTATTCGGCCTTTTCGGTAACGCCAATGTTCATGCCTTTTTCAAGGGCAATCACGACCCCCAGGTTGTTCTGGATGGCCGTCAAGTAATCCTGGCGGTCGGACATCGCGATGTACTGCAGGTAGCTCATGGATTCGGCCTGCTTTTCCATGCCGCGGTGGATGTAGCCGAAATGCGGTACGATTTCTACAATCGTTTCGCCGTCCATGCGCAGCGCAAGGCGGAGGGCACCGTGGGTACTCGGGTGCTGCGGACCCATGTTGATGAAAAATTCTTCGGTATTGGTATCGCGGGTAATCTTGAATCCCGGCGGGAGTCTTGTCATACTCATACGGGCCTCTTGATCATTTGCGGGTGGGTAAAGTCCTTGCGCAGCGGGTAACCTACAAAGTCCTTGTCCAGGAAAATGCGGCGCAGGTCCGGGTGACCTTCAAAGTTGATGCCGAACATGTCGTAGACTTCGCGTTCCTTGACTTCGGCGCCCGGGTACAGGTGGCTGATGGTCGGAACGCTTCCGAGCAGCGCTGTGGGGCGTTCTTCTTCGGGGATGTCGAAGTTCTTCTTGATTTGCACGCAGAAGAAGACCTTGTGGCCCTTTTCGATACTGCGGAGCATGGTCACCATGTCGAAGTGATCGTCGTAGTCGATTGCCGTGACGTCGATCAGGTAATTCATCTTGAATTCGGGATCGTTCTTGACGTATTCCACGGCGGGCACGTAGTCTTCGACGCTGATCATCACTTCGAGCGGACGGTCGGCGGGCATGGCGGCCACCACATCTTCGATGGGGTCTTCGCTGTGTGTATGCACGGTGATGTTCGGGAACTTGGCCTTGAGTTTCTTGTAAATGTCGAGCTGGCTTAAACCAAAGCGCTTGCAGGCGACACGCTCGACTTCGGGGAAGTCTTCCTTTTTCACGCGCACGGGCTTGAAGCTCGACTTGTAATCCGGATTTTCTTCCTTGAATTTCGCGCGGGCTTCGGCCATTTCCTCGTCCTTGATGCGTTCAAGGGCGGCCCAGGTCTTCGCGGCTTCGCGGTAGCGATCCATGGTCGAAACGTCCTTCGGTTCGCCTTCGTGCCAAGGATCGCGACAGGTTTCCTTCAAAATCTTTTCGCGCAGAGTCAAAAGTCCATGGAACAGGGCTTCGGGGCGAGGCGGGCAACCGGGAACGAAAACGTCCACCGGAATCAGGTTCTGCGCCCCGCGCACCACAGCGTAGTTGTCGTAAATGAACGGGCCACCGCTGATGGTGCAGGCGCCCATCGCGAGCACGTACTTGGGGCCGGGCATTTGTTCCCAAAGCATCTGGAGAGCGGGCGCCATACGGCGGGTAATGGTTCCTGCGATAATGAAAAGGTCCGCCTGGCGGGGCGAAGCGCGGAACACTTCGGAACCAAAGCGGGCAATATCGTAGCGGGCCATGGAGCTACTCATCATTTCGATGGCGCAGCAGCTGGTGCCGTAGGTGAGGGGCCAAATCGAATTTGCTCGGGCCCAGTTTACAACGTAGTCTATCGCATTGACGACATACTTGCCGCCCGGGATAGGATCTAAAATCTTAGGAGCTAGGTTTATAATTCCCATAGGGTTATTCCCACTTAAGGATTCCTTTCTTCCATGCGTAGGCAAGGCCCGAAACGAGGATTGCCATGAAAATCACGAGGTCAATGACAACGACTTGAGGGGGCAGCGGCGTGTTACCGGCCATAATCTCCTTGAAGTTCGCCATGACGGGGAACAGGAATAGCGCTTCGATGTCGAAAACGAGGAAGAGCAGTGCGAACAGGTAGTAGCCTACCTTGAACTGGATTCGAGCGTTTCCGATGGTTTCCATACCGCATTCGTAGGGCGCCATCTTGTTTTTGGTGTTCTTGGTGCGGTAACCGAGCAGAAGCCCCGTAACGGTAGCCGCTGCCGCGATAAACGCGCCCAGGAAAAGGAAGATTGAAAGGATGATGTACTCTGACATAATTAGTTGGTAGAGCTTAGTTGGTAGAACTTAGATGAATAATCTAAGCTCTAAGTTCAGAGTTCTAAGTTCTAAGTTCTAAGCTCTAAGTTCTCCTTTAGTAAAAGTTCTGTAGCTCTTGAACCGTCCCGAATAGCGTGTTTCCTATCTGGAATCGGTCCAGCACGTGTTTGAGCAAATCCTTGAATTCGTCAAGCGTGGCTGCGTTCATTTCGTTCAGTTTTTCCTGAATGGTGTTCACGTAACCCGAGGCGACCGGTTTGGTCTTTAAGTCCTGCATTTCGCCTGCCCAGCGCTGTAGCATCTGGTCGGTTTCGATTCGGGCAATCACGTAGCGTGTGGTAGATAGTAGCTCTTGCAAAAAGTGAACCAAGAAGATTTCTTCTTGCAATATGCCCCAGCGCTTGTCCTTGGAATACATGGCCTTGTTTTCGGCCTTGCCGTAAAAGATGGCGGCCTGCGCGTATTCCAGGCAGGTCATGATTAGCCTTTCGTAACGCTTGATTTCTTTGCTCAGGTTCTGGAACCAGATGGTGTCTGCCACCGGATTCTTTTCGCTCCGCTCGGCGACTTCGTTCGGGAAAATGGCCCTGAACGCGTAGTACACTTCTTCGTAGTAGCGGTTGCGCATACGACAGTTGAAGGCGCGGTTCTTGAGCGTGTAGTCGCTGTGGTGGAGCTTCGAAATCATGATTTTACCACCTGTTTTACGCCAGGAATGCTCTTGATGGCATTGATGATGGAATCGACTTGTTCCTTACGGAAGGCCTTGAATACCAGTCGGATTCTGCCCGAATAGTGCTGGCTTGCCGCAGTCACGCGGTCGAGGAATACGTTGGCACGCTTGAGTTCCTGCAACACGTCGAATGTAATGTTCTTGCGGTTCTCGGTTTCGATCGTGAGGTGCGTCTCGAACGAATGCTTGATGTCTTCGCTCCATTCCACTGCAATGCGCTGTTCCATCGGCAAGTTCTTGAGTTGCGGGCAGTCCGTATTGTGTACTTCGATACCGATCTTGGGTCGTAGGACGCCAACCACCGGATCGCCGGGAATCGGACTGCAGCACTTGGCGAAATGCACCACCAAACTGGTTTCCTGCCCAATCTGCAGGGGCATTTCGTCCTTGCGGTCGGCCTTCGCGTCTTTGTTGAACATGGGGAAGAACCGGAGTGCGGTCGATTCCTTTTGCGTGGTTTCGCCACCGTTCAAAAAGCGCTGGATGTCCGCGAGTGGAAGTTCGCCCTGGCCAATGCGTTCGTAAAAGTCATCGATGGTGGGCGTGCCAAAGTATTTGCAAATGCTTTCTTCGGAGGGGCGCTTGTCCTTTTCGATTTTCTGGAGTCTGAGTTCGCGGTCCCAGATTTCCTTGCCCAAGTCCAGAGCCTGCTTCATGATGCTGCTTTTCATCCAGCGGCGCAGTTCCTGCTTGGCCTTGACGGTTTTGACCATATCCAGCCATTCGGGACTCGGTTCCTGGTTCGGACTCTTGAGCACCTGGATAGTGGCGCCATGTTCCACAACTGTATCGAGGTTTACCACTTTGTCGTTGATTTTTGCACCGATGCAGTGTAGGCCGAGCTCGGTATGCACTGCAAACGCGAAGTCGAGGACAATTGATCCTTGCGGAAGTTCGATGGAGGTTCCCTTGGGCGTGAATACGGTCATGCCCGTGGGCTTCAAGTCCACCTTCAAAAAGTCGAGGTATTCCTTGGAGTCCGAAATTTCGGACTGGAGCTTTACCATGTGGTTCAGCCATTCCAGTTCTTCGCCTTCGTGCTGGGTTTCCATTTTGTAGGCCCAGTGCGCGGCGAATCCCTTTTCGGCGGTCAGGTCCATGTCCTTGGTTCGAATCTGGACTTCGACCATTTTGTTTTCGGGGCCGATCACGGTGGTGTGAATGCTCTGGTAAAGGTTCGGTTTCGGGGTCGCGATGTAGTCTTTAAAGCGACTCTGCAGGGGCGTCCACAGGTTGTGGACGTAGCCCAATGCCAGATAGCATTCGGGAATAGTGTCTACAATGATGCGGATGGCGAAAATATCGAAGATGTCTTCGAACTGGCACCCTCGGCTAATCATCTTGTTGTAGATACTGTAAATGTTCTTGGTTCGGCCCTGGATGGTGCAGTCGAAATCTTCGAGTGCCATCTTGATTTGCAAAGGCCCGATCACCGACTGGATATACTTCTCGCGGGATTCCTTGTTCTCGATGAGCAAGTCCACCAGTTTCTGGTATTCGTCGGGATTGACATATTTGAAACTTAGGTCTTCTAGCTCGTTTTTTAGCTTGTAGAGGCCGAAACGGTGGGTGAGCGGGATGTAAATGTCTAGAGTTTCTTGTGCGATCGCCTGGCGTTTTTCGGGCTTCATGTACCGCATGGTGCGCATGTTGTGGATGCGGTCTGCGATTTTAATCATAATGACCCGAGGGTCTTTCGCCATGGCGACAATCAGCTTTCGGTACGTTTCCGCTTTTTGGGCAGTTTTGCTCGATTCCTGAGCGGCTGTAATCTTGGTGACGGCATCCACCATGAATGCGGTGTCATCGCCAAATTTTTCGGCAATTTCTTCGAGGGAGTGGTCGGTATCTTCGACCACGTCATGGAGCAACCCGGCCAAGACCGTCGACTGGTCCTGTTTGAGGTCGGCAAGGATTTTTGCCACTTCGTAGGGGTGCTCGGTATAGGGCATTCCGCTCTTACGGTACTGCCCCTCGTGAGCCTCTGCAATAAAAGCTACAGCCTTCTCTAGAATCTCCCGGTCAAGCTTGGGATTCTTCTTTAAAAGCACGTCTACAATGTGCGTTTGGTTCGATGTGAGGCTCGCTTGTAACATCGGTATAAATAATATCTAAAAATTCGCACTTTGATTTGTGGAATTTTGCGAAATAAGCGAAAAATAAGGGTTTTTGAACGTTTCGCTGTTGTTTTTCCGTACAACGCTTTATTTGGTCGGGATATTGTAAATCAGGGTGAAAATCCTATCTTACGTTCAAACAAAAAATACAAGGCTAGGGCCGGTTTGGAGACTGAAAACTCTAGCTAAAATGCAGACAAAACGGCTGCAAGAAAGAGCCGCACCTCATAAAGGTGCGGCTCTTGCTTTTTTTAGGTGATAGATGTTTTTGGCTTATGCGCCGGCGTCTTCGAGGCGCTTCACATGGCAATAAGCCAATTCCTTGGTCTTCTCGTCACGTAAGTGCAGGCTGGAGCCTTCGCAGTAGCGCCAGTACTTGCATGTCTTGCAGTCGCCGATTTTTGCCCAGCTGCGGTCGCGCATCACCTGGTAACGCTTCTGCCAGACTTCCCACAGGTCGTCCTTGTAAATGTTGCCCTGGATATAGTCGCCGCGCAGGCTCGGGCATGCCGAAATGCTGCCGTCGCAAAGCACGGAACTGACGTTCACGCCGGCACGGCAGAAGAACGGGTAGTTGCGGGCATCTTTTTCGTAGCTGCCGAGGAATCCTTCGCAGCCATAATTCACGTTAATCACGTTCAGTTTCTTGACTTCGCGGATGAAGTCGAACACCTGGCGGAATTCCTGGTTCGTGAGCTGGAACAACGGGTTGTCCTTCGCGCGGCCCTTCGGGAATACCGTCGCGATGCGCCAACGCTTCACGCCGATTTTCAGGAGGATGTCAAGAATCTTCGGGAGCTCCTTGAGGTTCTGGCGGTTCACGCAGGTCATCACGTCGAAAGTGAGGCCTTGCGTGTGAGCGGCCATGTCGATGGCGCGGAGTGCGTTGTCGAAACTCGTGGGGGCACCGCGGAAATGGTTGTGGCTTTCCTTGAGGCCGTCCAGGCTGATGGTGAGCGAACGGAGCCCTGCGTTCAGCAGCTTGGTGTAGCGTTCGGGAGTCATCGCAAGTCCGTTGCTGACCATTCCCCAGGGGTAACCGCGCTTCTTGATTTCCATGCCGCATTCTTCAAGGTCCTGGCGCATCAAGGGTTCGCCACCGGTAATCACCACGATAAAGTGCTTCGGGTCGATGTGCGGGGCGAGTTTATCCAGCACACCCATGAAGTCTTCGCGAGGCATGTCGGGGATGGCGTCCTTCACACAGTCGCTACCGCAGTGCAGGCAGTGCAAGTTGCAGCGCAGCGTGCATTCCCAGAAAAAGTAAGTCAGCGGATGCGCCTTGATTTCGTTATGGCGGTAAAGGCGGTAAGCTTCGAGAGCGAGTTTCTTTTTGAGAGAGAGTTGCATAAAAATGTGGGGTGTGAAATGTGAGGTGTGAAATGTGAGGTGTGAAATGTGAGGGGTGAAATGTGAAATTTAATGGATGCGTTGTCCATCCACGTAGTATTTTGATTTGAATTCGTCTTCGGTGTAGACAGTCTTGTTATCCTTTTCGTCGCGACAGTCGAAAGTTTTCGTTTCGTCGTCGGTTGATTGGAAACAAGTGACGTCGTCTTCACAATAGTACGTGTCCGTGCACGCCGGATACGACATGGTGCAATTCTCGAAGTTCCCGGCAATCGCATCTTCCTCGTTTTCGCAATCGTAGAAAATACCATATTCGGGGCATATCTGTTCAAGGTCGCAGGCGATCAGATCCTTGCTATCGCTAGAGGAATCGTCGCTACAACCGCCCCAGAGTATGGAGCACAGGCTCAATAGAATTTTTTTCCAATGCTTTTTTATCATATTTTTCGTCTATAGGCTCATAGAGCCGTTCTTTCGTCTATTTCTCCAGGCACTTGTTAATCCGTTCCTGGATTTCCTTCATCTTGTCTTCGTAGACCTTCTGGAGTTCTTCGTCGAGGGCGGGCTTGTTCGCCTCCCATTCTTCCTTCATCTTCAGGAACTTGGCGTATTCTTCGCTAGGCCTGATGGAGCCGTCAATGCATTTTTCTACCGCATTATGGATGGTGACCGG
Source organism: Fibrobacter sp. UWOV1 (assembly GCF_900142495.1). Lineage (NCBI taxonomy): Bacteria > Pseudomonadati > Fibrobacterota > Fibrobacteria > Fibrobacterales > Fibrobacteraceae > Fibrobacter > Fibrobacter sp. UWOV1. The sequence continues at coordinate 81,520 of NZ_FRBA01000003.1, forward strand.
GGCTCCGTAAAGGGCCACGAGACTTTCGAGTTCCATGCGCAGGTTTTCGAGGCACATGGGCGTTTCTACCAGGGTGGTCTTGATGGAGTCTATCTTTGCGGCTGCATCGCGCTTGGCCGCTTGCTCGCTCCACATTTTTTTTACATCTGCGTTGTAATCATCATAAAAATAGGATACACTGGAATCCGTGGGGAAACATTTGACGTCAATGGAATCGGGAGGCTCTACACCATAAAGAGGGCCGGCGACGAATTCGCTGCTGGAACTTGACTTTTCCTGTTCAGAAGAACTCGATTCCTCGGCAATGCTGGAACTTGATTTTTCCTGTTCAGAAGAACTTGATTCCTCGGCAATGCTGGAACTCGATTTTACTTCTTCGGAAGAACTTGATGTTACCACTTTAGAGGAACTGGATTCTGGCGTGTTTGAATCGCTGCTGCTTTCGGGTGCAGGCGCACAAATATCGTCGGGACAGCCGTAAAGAACGACTTCCGATGAAGATGCTGAATCGTCGCAACCTGCCCAGAACAGGGCGGTCAATGTAAGTGCAATTTTTTTCCAGTGTTTGTAGAACATCTTCAATTTCCCCAAAAGTTTTCTGACTAATTTTTATTTCTCTGCATCGTCGCAGGTGCCGTTGAATACGCTGGGCGGACCGTAAAGGGCGGGTTGCATTTCTCCATTGAACGTCGTGTCCTGCTCGGGATCTTCGACCACGGTCATCTTTTCGTAGCGAGCATGGAATTCGGCTTCGCTGTAAACCTTGCCGTCGCATTCGTAGGTGTTTTCGGAAATCTGCACCACGCCGTAATCAGGGCAGATGTCGTTGCTGCAGGGGAGTCCACCCCAACGCTCTTCGGTTTTTTGCGTACAGGTGGCGCCGTCAGCGCATGTCATCGTGGATTCGCCCTTTACCTGGGTGCAAATGTATTTGTCCATGACAACGCCGTATAAAGGTTGGGCTTCGACTAGTGTGTCGCCGCTGCTGCTGGAATTCAAAATGGGATCGTCCGGAACTCCATAAGCGGGCATAATCTGCTCGAAGCTGCTGGAACTTGCTTCAGTCGCTTCGCTAGAACTTGAAACCTGAGCCTGCTTTTCGCTAGAACTGGATGTCGTTTCGTTTCCGGTTGCTACGCTGGAGCTGGATTCGGGTGTGGCAACGCTGCTGGAACTGGGATCATCCGATCCGTTTGCAGAGGTGGTATCGCTGTCGCAACTTGCCCAAAAGAAACCAGTCAAGGCAAGGGCAATTTTTCTCCAATGTTTGTACAGCATGGATTTCTCCTTTTTAATTTCTTTATCTAAAAGACGAATATATATAAATGACTATAACCTTGCAACTTGGGGGCAAAAATATGTGATAACTGGGGGTGGTTTTTGCCTTTTTGGATTGATATTTTCAATTTTTTACAGAATTTCCTACGGAACCACTTGCCAAAGTGATTCTAGATTGATATTTTTGGTGCCATGATGAACTTTGTGACATGTACAACCCTGAACCGTCGTTGGTGGCGCGGACTCTGACATAGAGCCCGGTATTTGTCGCAAATCACCCAAGATTTTAAAGCAAAGGCTTCCGGACTCACGGAGGCCTTTCTCTTTTACCAAAATCGTTGAAATCCTCCGGGACCTAAGCCTTTGTGGAACCCTAAACCAAGGAACGCAAAAGTTTAAACAGAATGGATATAGCCCTCGTTGCTCTTGAGATGTCAATTCATTAAACCTCAAAGCGAGCTTGCGAGCGACCTCATACCCCAAACCTTTTTAAAACCAGAGGATCAAAATGACAACGAACATAAGGCACATCACTGAAAGCCCTAACTTCGAACCCCGTACCGACAGTATCTACGTGGCACTGCCCGGTGAACGTTACACCCCGTTTTCGCTGGGCAAGAAGCTCGGTGCGAAGGCTATTTTCGAATCCGCAAGCTTCTCTCACGGTCGTAGCCGCTATTCGACTCTGATGGTGGACGAAGGCTTTCGTCTGCGCCAGAACGACAAAGACGTGAGCATCGTTGTCGACGGCAAGGAAAGCGTGTTTTTGAAGGAAGGCGAGGGCGATATTCTCGATGCCCTGACGCTGATTTCTGCCGAAAATACGGTGCCGCCCAACCAGATCCCGATTCCCTCTTCGGGCGTGGGCTACCTAGGCTACGAATTCTGCGCCCGCTGCGATACCATTCGCCTTGCCCCGCAGGTCGATGAACTCAACATTCCCGAAGCCGAATTCCTAGTGGGTCACATCTACATCGTGTTCGACCACTTTACCGAAAAGCTTCACCTGTTCGCCTTGAACTACGAAGAACACCAGATTGACCTGAAGGCTGCCATCGAAAAGGTGAAGGCTCGCCTCGCTGACCTGGACTTTAGCTACCTCGCCCCGGAACAGCAGTATGGCAAGGGCATTACCATGACCGACCTGGAACAGTCCCGCAAGGAATACGTAGAAAAGGTCGAAGCCCTGCAGAAGCATATCATCGCAGGCAACATTGTACAGGCGGTACCATCTCGCCGCATCCAGTTTGCAAGCGATATTGAAGCGCTTGACATTTACCGCCGCCTCCGCACGGTGAACCCGTCTCCGTACATGTTCTTCCTGGATTACGGCACGCATCAGTTTATTGGCGCATCGCCCGAGAGCCTCGTGCGCGTGCGTGACGGTATCGCTACGATTCACCCGATTGCAGGCACCCGCCGCCGTGGTAAGGATGACGCGGAAGACGAAGCCCTGATGAAGAACCTGAAGGGCGACCCGAAGGAACGCGCCGAACACTTGATGCTCGTGGACCTGGCCCGTAATGACCTCGGCCGCGTCTGCGAAGCGGGTACGGTGGAAACTACCAAGTACATGGAATGCGAAAAGTTCAGCCACGTGATTCACCTGGTCTCTGACGTGCAGGGCAAGGTTTCCAAGACCAAGAAGGCGATTGAAGTGCTGCGCTCCAGCTTCCCGGCAGGTACGGTGAGTGGCGCTCCGAAAATCAGCGCGATTGAAATTCTTTCTGGCCTCGAAAAGGTCAAGCGTCGCTTCTATGCGGGTGCGGTAGGTTACATGGAATCCGACGGCGATTTGGATTTCTGCATCGCTATCCGTTGCTGCTTGAAGCAGGGTAAGACCATCAGCTTGCAGGCCGGTGGCGGCATTGTCGCAGCCAGCAACGCCGACCGCGAATTCGAAGAAACGAACGAAAAGCTCGGAGCAATCAGAGCTGTACTGGAGGGGGAAAATTAGTAGACAGTAGGCAGTAGGAAGTAGACAGTTTAAAATTAGGCGGCTACGCCGCGATTATATCACTTCCGACTTCCTACTTCTAACTTCCTACTGAGAACCGACACCTAACAACAACCCTGGATCACAAATTTTAAAAAAGCGAATAAAAATGATCATCATCATCGACAACTACGACTCTTTTACTTACAACGTCTACCAGGCGCTTGCCAAGATCACTAACGAAGAAATCCGCGTGCTCCGTAGCCGCGAATGCACCGTCGCCGACATCGAAAAACTCAACCCGAGCCGTCTTATCGTGAGCCCGGGCCCGGGCCGCCCCGAAGATGCCGGCATCTCCGTGGAAGCCATCAAGCACTTTGCGGGCAAGCTCCCGATTCTGGGCGTTTGCCTCGGTCACCAGGCCATCGGTTACGCCTTCGGCGCAAAGATTGTGCAGGCCAAGTTCATCAAGCACGGCATCGCCGAAGAAATTGACTTGGACGGCAAGGGACTTTTCCGCACCATCGGCAAGAAGAACATCTTCACGCGTTACCACAGCCTGGTTGTTGACGAAGCGACGCTCTCTCCGGATTTCGAAGTGACCGCCCGCGCTACCGACGGCGACATCATGGGCATTCGCCACAAGACGCTCCCGATTGAAGGCGTGCAGTTCCACCCGGAATCTATCGCCAGTGGCCGTGCCGATGAATTCTTCAAGGCGTTCCTCAATTACCGTCGCGAACCGCTTGACGTGCGTGGAATCTTGAACACGCTTACCGAAGGCAAGGACTTGAGCCGCGAAACCGCCGAAATGTTCATGGAAGACTTGACCGACGGCATCATGGACGAACGCCAGATGGCCGCCATCCTGACCGCACTTTCCAGCAAGGGCCCTGTTGCCGATGAAATCGCCGGTTGTGCGAAGGTCTTGAGCAGCAAGAAGCGCAAGTTCCCCTACAGCGGCGACGAACTCACCGACATCGTGGGTACCGGTGGCGACGGCAAGGGCAGCTTCAACGTGAGCTCGCTCTCCGGCCTGATTGCTGCAAGCTGTGGCGCAAAGATTGCAAAGCATGGCAACCGCGCGGTTTCTAGCAAGTCCGGCGCTGCCGACTTCTACACCGCGGCAGGCTTCAAGCTCGACATGACTCCGGACAAGGCTGCAAGCGTCATCAACAAGACGAACTTCGTATTCCTGATGGCTCCGGTTTACCACAGTGCCATGCGCTTTGCCGGCCCGGTTCGCGGCGTTCTCGGCGTGAAGACCATCATGAACCTGCTCGGCCCCCTCACGAACCCGGCCGAAGCCAAGTACCTCATGCTCGGCGTCTATAGCACGACCGTGCTGGAACCCTTCACCAAGGCGGCAAAGGCCCTCGGCGCGAAGCGCGTGATGGTCGCCATCAGTGACGACGGCTACGACGAAATTTCGCCCTGCGTGCCGACGACCATCGCCGAAATCCTGGAAGATGGCGAGTACAAGACTTACCGCATCGACCCCAAGGACTTCGGCATCCCCTCCGTGGATCCCGAAGACCTCGCCGGCGGTACGGGTGTCGACAACTTCAACCTCGCTCTCGACGTGCTGAACGGCAAGGGCCGCCCGGGCATCAAGTACGCTTGCGCCCTGAACGCCGGTGCCGCCCTTTACATCAGCAAGAAGGCCGCCAGCATCAAGGAAGGCTTCGACAAGGCCATGAAGGCGATGGAAGACGGCTCGGTCCTGAAAAAGATTGAAGAAGTCAAGGTGGCGACCAACTCGTAAATAGGTAAGGTTGGCAAAGGGTTTTATAACCCCTTGCCAACCTTATAGCTTTTAACTATATTTTTATTCCTACTAAATAACTAGGAAAATGAAAAGCTACGATTTTTAACAGGAGGCCGAAAACATGACTCTACAACAATTACGTTATGCCATCGGCATTGCAGAAACAGGCTCTTTCAATAAGGCCGCCGAAAAGCTTTATATCTCGCAGCCGTCGCTGACCGCCGCCATCAAGGATCTTGAAGATGAACTTAATATCCTCATTTTCAATCGTACCAGCCGCGGAGTCAAGCTCACTAGCGAAGGCGAAGAATTCATTTCGTACGCCCGCGAACTTTACCATCACTACGAAACGGTGCTGGACAAGTACGGCAAAATCGGCAAGCGTAAAAAGAAATTCGGTGTCTCGACGCAGCATTATTCCTTTGCGGTCAAGAGCTTTGTGGAAACCGTCAAGCTATTCGATACCGACAAGTACGAATTCGCCATTCGCGAAACCCGCACCAAAGAAGTCATCGAAGACGTGGCCTCGTTCAAGAGCGATATCGGTATCCTTTACCTGAGCGATTTTAACCGCAAGGTTATCATGAACTTGCTGAATGCCCGCGATCTCGCATTCCATAAACTCATTGACTGTAAGGCCTATGTGTACTTGTGGAAAGGCCACCCGCTTGCCAACAACAAGTTCATTACGCTCGATGAACTGGCTGAATACCCGTGCCTTTCCTTTGAACAGGGCGACAACAGCTCGTTCTATTTTGCCGAAGAAATCTTGAGTACGAACGAATACAAGCGTACCATCAAGGCGAACGACCGTGCTACCATGCTGAACTTGATGATCGGCCTGAACGGTTACACGCTTTGCTCCGGCATTATCTGCGAAGAATTGAACGGTTCCGATTACTTGGCCGTACCCTTCAAGGACAAGAGCGAAGAATCCCGCCGCGTCATGGAAATCGGCTACATCGCCAAGCGCAACATGTTGCTTGGTCTGGTGGGCGAGCGCTATGTCGAAGAGCTGCAACGCTACCTGGCGACCTGCTCTTCGTGATAGTCTTAATCTATAACAAAATATTAAAAAGAAGTATTAAACTATTCCTTGTGTTCTAGGGTGTGCTTTTTTATCTTTGGCACGTCCTTAGAATTTTAGGAGGCGCATTGTGGAAAAACGCACGAATCTTTTAACGAATGGTGTCATCTGGTTTGGGGTGGCAATCTCGGTTTCTGAAATCGAGGCGGGTATTGAAATCGGCGCGGCATCCTCTTACGATTGCGTTTGGCTCCCGCTGATTTTGGGCCATGTCCTGGGCGGCATCTTGCTGTTTTTCGTGGGTCTCATCGGTGCCCGTGTCCGCCTGAATGCCATGGAAACGACAGCGTCTGTTTACGGCTCTTACGGTTCCAAGTTCTTTGCCTCGCTGAACCTGTTCCAGTTGATTGCATGGATTGCCGTGCTGAATGCGCAGGGGGCCTCGGTGTTGGCGGGCCTCAATCTCCCGATTTCGTTCCCGCTGACTTGCGTGATTCTTGCGGTGCTGATTGCCATTTGGGTCTTTGTTGGGCTCCGCCGTTTTGCGAAAGTGACGACGGCCGTGATGGCTGTTCTGACGGTGCTCTTGATTGTGCTTACGGCGAAATTGTTCGGTGTCGGAATTTCGGGGGCGCCCGCCGCAGAACATGCGCTGAGCTTCTGGAATATCTTTGAAATTTCGATGGCGCTTCCGCTTTCCTGGTTGCCGGTGATTTCGGACTACACCAAAGATGTCGAAAAGCCGACGCGTGCCACGGCGGTTTCTGCGATTGCGTACTCGGTGGCAAGCTTCTGGATGTACTTTATCGGGCTTCAGATTGCAACGGCCGGAGTTGGTAACGATATCGCCCGCGCCATTCTGCTGGCGGGCCTTGGAATTCCGGGAATCATTATCGTGGTGCTTTCGACCGTGACCACCAACTTCTTGGCGGCGAACTCTGCCGGCGAATCGGCCAAGGCCATTGTCCATAAGCTGAACCCAAAAATCACGGGTGTCGTGGTGAGCGGTATCAGCGCGGTCCTTGCCATTTCGGGTATTATGGATCATTACATCGGATTCCTTTACCTGATTGCCTCGGTGTTTGCGCCCATGGCGGCCGTACTCCTGGTTTCGTTCTTCTTGGCGAAAAATCACCAGGTGGGCCACAAGTACTGGATTTTGAACTTGTTCGCATGGTTGGTTGGCTTTGCCGTTTACCAAGTCACGTCGCACATGGATTCTGTAATACTTGGCCCTACGCTTCTTTCTATCCTGGCATCGGCCATAATTTCCTATCTTTTCTCAAAAACCTTGACTTTGAAGCCTAAGGGAAATTAATGAGCGAAGACATTTTAGCGAAAATCGTACGGATGCGCCGCGAGGATATCGAGCGGCTTGGCCTGAATTTTGGAATTGAAATTTCAGAAAAGCGCGAGGTGGGCCATACCGAATTCCTCGGGAACGCCGGTGCGATTCTCGAAGTCAAGCGAGCATCGCCTTCGAAGGGCGATATCGCGCCGGATCTCGATCCGGTAGGGCTTGCGACGACTTATGCCGAGGCTCATGCGCAGGCGGTTTCGGTACTGACTGAAACGAATTTTTTCAAGGGAACGCTGCGTGACTTGATTGCCGTAGCGAACCTGATGGAAAGCCGCCGCAAGCAGGGCTTGCATGCCTGCGCCGTACTTCGCAAAGATTTTCTTTTATTCGAAGATGAAATCGATATTGCTTACCGTTGTGGTGCCGATGCAGTGCTTTTGATTGCTCGCATTCTTGATGACGAACAGCTCGTGCGCATGGCGAAGCGTGCTGCATCGTTTGATATGCAGGCCTTTGTGGAAGTCCGCGAAACTGACGACTTGCGCAAGCTGAAAGTCGTGACCGATGCTTTGGGTGACGCCGCTGCCAAGACGATTGTCGCGGGCGTGAATTCTCGCGATTTGGCAACCTTCCATACAGACCCGCTGGTGCCGGCGTCGGTGCGTAGCAAGCTCCCGGCGAAGGCTGTTTTTGAATCGGGGATTTTATGCCCGGCCGATGCGACTTATGCGCGCAACCTCGGCTTTACGGGAATCCTGGTGGGCGAGGCGGTTGCCAAGAATCCACCGCTTGCTAAAGAAGTGGTGCATGCGTTTGAATCGGGCTCCGAAAATGCCCGCGGCAAGTTCTGGAAAAAATACGCCGAACGTAAGGCTGCAAAACGCGCCGAAAATCGCCCCCTCGTGAAAATCTGCGGCATCACGTGCGAAGAAGACGGCTTGCTCGCCGCAGAACTCGGGGCAGACATGCTCGGCTTTGTATTCAGCACTACCAAGCGCCTGACCACTGAGAAATTTGTGCGCAGTTTTGCCGAAAAGATTCGCTTGTGTCATCCTGAGCGCAGTGCAAACGGAGTCGAAGGATCTCCTCTCCTCGTCGGAGTCATCACCGACCCGGAATCTCCCGAAGGCAAAACCGCCATCAAGCTCGCTCGCGAAGGAGTGCTTGATGCAGTGCAGCTTCATGGCGTTGACCCGTCGAACTTAGCCGCGACGGCAATTCCTTACTATTGTGCCGCCCGCGTTGGCGAAGAATCGGATTTCGACAAGGTCGCCGCTCTCCGCAAGAATGGTGAACCACGCATTCTCTTAGATGCCAAAGTCGAAGGAACCCCTGGCGGCACGGGCAAGACCATTCCTGAAAACCTGCTCCGCGAAAAAGCAGGCGAGTTGCCGCTCTGGCTTGCCGGCGGCATCACTCCCGAAAACGTGGGTGCGATTGCCGACAAATTCCACCCGGAACTCGTCGATGTTTCCAGCGGCGTCGAAGACGCTCCGGGAATAAAAAATGCAGAAAAAATAAGCGCGTTGTTCGACGCGCTTAAGAAAAATTTTCGCTAGTCTTAATTCTAGTATAGAACTTCGTATTCGTCATCATCTGATTCTGTTTCGATGATGACGGTTTTCGTTACCTTAGTATCGGATCTTTTCCCATTTGAATACGGGGTAGTCGTCATTTACTTCGTCGTCATCAGTTGCCCAGATGTTGCTGAACGAAAGTCCGTTCAAGGTGCTCACGAATTCTTCGCTTGACAAGAAATATTCCGTTTTTTCAGCAGCGCCGTTGGCAACGATTTCGCGGTCATCTTGATCAATATAGAAACAGTCCTTGGAACTGTTTGCCGTTGTGGAAATGCCTGCCGTAGTACCCTTGTTCGGTGCGATGAGGAATCCCACATTGTAAGAGACGATAACTGATGTGGACACGTTTGCATTATAGCCGGCGATACCCGAGGCGCGGTCTTCCGAAGAAACGACCATACCTGAATTGTAGGAATAGTAGAGCCATCCGTTATTTTTGTAGCCGACAATGCCGCCGACATACTTGGTGCCCTTCACATAGGACTTTCTATTGAATACTTGTTGGACTTCCGAGTAGTTCATTCTGCCGACAATGCCACCGACCTGTTCGCCACCGACAATGTAAGAGTTTTCGATACCGAGAAACTTGACATGTCCGCTGTCGCTAGTGCTCGTGCCGCCGAGGGTGCCGATGAAGCCTGCGCGTTCGAAGGCGGGCTTGTTGACGTAAATGCCCGAAACCATGTAGCCATTACCGTCGAAAGTTCCTTTATACATGATTTTGTTCGTGCCGCCGCCAATCGGAGTCCATTCGTTAAGCTTGCTTTGCGAAATCAGGAGGTTTCCTTTTTCGTCGACCATGTTGTCGGGATTGAGGCGGATGTGCTTCATCAACTTTGCGTTGAGTTTTTCTTCACCCTTGTTGGTTACCTGATCGGCGAAGTAGGCGAGTTCTTCGGCGGTGTAGATGAGCATGTAGGTCTTGCCGTCGATATATTCGGTCGAAGGCTTTGTCATTTTACCGTTCCAAACATCGGAGACATTGAGGAAGTCGCTGACACTGCTGGAGGATTTTGTTGAGCTACTAGATTCTGTTTCATCCCAGCATTCGTATATGTCGCAGATGTCGAAACTACTTGATGAAACGGTAATGCTACTTGAACTTTTTGTACTGCTGGAGCTTTTAACCTTTTCTCCGATCCAGGTGTAGTCATAGCTTGTATAGCTGTAGGTACAAGTGTAGTAGTCGTTTTCATTAGAAACATAGATTCGTTCGTCCATGTTTTCGTATGTGCAACTACCCAGCTCAAAGGTTGTTTTCACGCTTGTTTTTTTAGCGCTTGAACTGCTTTTTTGACTTGAACTACTTTCCTCGTAGCTCGTTTCGGCTGAAGTTGCAGAATTGCTATCGTTGCTGCAGGCGGCGATGAAGGGGAGGCTGCCTAGGGTGAGGAGGCTTGCAATGCCCAGAAATTGGTTCGGTTTCATATTGTCTCCGTTTTGAAAAATTCAACTGCGGAGTCCGTCTTGTTCAGGGATGCGATCCAAACAAAAAAGTGTGGAATCGCAGGTGCCCTAAACAGCTGAGGTAACGACCAAGTAAACCTTATCGTCTAATAGGCACAAACGACCCACACCACGGGGTGTGAGTAATCGGCCTTATTCTTAGACGATGAAATTTTGGTCGTTTTCCAGCTGTCCGAATAAGAGCGAACTCTAAACTATGTCTTTGTAAATATAATTAAATGGTAGTGGAATTTCAAATTTTTAGAGGATTCAAATACCATGAAATGATATGAATCACAGAGGTTTTTGTCTGGAGTTTGCCCCAAATAGCCGATTTTAGGCCGTTTTGTACAAATTACGAAGGAAATTTTACAAAAATCTTGCGCTAACCTATTGACAGACAACGAATTAGTATATATATTGAAGACATAAAGATGAAATTGGCAATCCGCTTTGACGCTAGCGCCGCTATCGACGAGGTTCTCAAAGAAGGGATTTAGGCATTGCCATTTCATCAAGTGTTTAACGGAAGACTCTCGATGATCGAGAGTCTTTCCTTTTTTATCTGGAACGCATTTCCTTTGGTATTACACTTTATGAAAGGTCATGAGATTTCTTTATTTTTATTCGATCAACCCCTTGCCACATTAAAGAGACATTCCTAAATTAGCGCACATGAAGATGAATTCAGCAATCCGTTTCAACCGCTGGTGGTGGGGCTCTACTAAATAGAGTCCGTTTTGCTGATTTCATCAAGTGTTTTGTAAAAGGCTTTCGGACTCCCGAAGGCCTTTAATTTTTTACCCTCAACCACGATTTTAACCCCAACCCTTCCATTCAAAATGACTCACGCAACTATAACCTCCACACCTCAAAGCGCCGTAGGCGCGACCTCACGCCCCATAACCTCTGACAACGGTTTCTTTGACAAGTTCGGCGGCAAGTACGTTGCCGAAATCATCCGTCGCCCGCTCGACGACCTCGAAGCGGCATTCAACAAGTATATCCACGATCCGGAATTCCTCGAAGAACTCCGCATCATCCAGCGCGACTATATTGGCCGCGAAACTCCGCTGTACTTTGCCCCGACGGCAACCAAGCTCTTGGGCGGTGCGCAGATTTACATCAAGCTCGAAGGCCTCGCCAACACGGGTGCCCACAAAATCAACAACGCTATCGGCCAGTGCCTTTTGGCCAAGAAGATGGGCAAGACCCGCATCATTGCAGAGACTGGTGCCGGTCAGCACGGCCTTGCGACGGCTGCCGCTTGCGCCAAGCTTGGCCTCGAATGTGTGGTGTACATGGGCGAGGTGGACGTGCGCCGTCAGCAGCCGAACGTGGCGACCATGGAAATGTACGGTGCCAAGGTCGTGCCGGTCACGAGTGGTGCCCGCACCCTTAAAGATGCTGTGAACGAGGCGATGCGCGACTGGGCTACGAATTTCAAGAATACCCACTATGTGCTGGGTTCCGCTCTCGGCCCGGCTCCGTTCCCGGATATTGTTCGTACCTTCCAGTCGGTTATCGGTGAAGAAGTCAAGCGCCAGGCAGCCGAACGCAACATCGATATTGCGGCGGTTGTCGCCTGTGTGGGTGGCGGTAGCAATTCCATCGGCGTTTTCACTCCGTTCATCAACGATGCGAACGTGCGCCTGATCGGTGCCGAAGCCGGTGGCATCGGCCCGAACAAGGGTGAAAATGCCGCCCGCATGACGGGTAACGCCAGCCGCGAAGGTATTTTGCAGGGTTACAAGAGCCGCTTCCTCATCGACGAAGACGGTCAGTCGCTGCCGACCCGCTCAATTTCTGCTGGTCTTGACTACATGGGAATCGGCCCGCAGCTTGCCGCCCTCGGCGAATCGGGCCGCGTGGAATTCACCGCGATTCTCGACAAGGAAGCCCTGGAAGCGGTCAAGTTCTTTGCCCGTAACGAAGGCATTCTGTTCGCGCTCGAAAGTGCTCACGCTGGCGCCGCCGCTATGAAAATCGCGAAGGAACTTCCGAAGGACAAGGCGCTGGTCATCAACATGAGTGGCCGCGGCGACAAGGACATCTTTATCACGAGCCCCGTGTTCCGCCCCGAAAAGTGGAAGGAATTCCTGAAGGCCGAACTCAAGCGCCTCGAAAATAACGAAGACATCCACGACGCGGAGATAATGAATAAGTAGTAGACAGTAGGAAGTAGACAGTGATGTCCCGTATTCCACTTCCTACTTCTAACTTCCTACTTCCTACTTCCTACTAAAACCTTTCAACAGCGGCAAAGCCGCGAGAATTAATTATGAACTTAATGTCTCATCTCATTGCCGGATTTCCGGACGCAGAAACTTCTATCGCCATCGCCGACGCTCTTGTGAAGGGTGGCGCGAACATCCTTGAAATCCAGCTTGCCTTCAGTGACCCGAGTGCCGACGGTCCCGCCATCCAGACGGCATCGACCATCGCTCTCGATAAGGGTTACTCCACCAAGCAGGGGCTTGAAATCGTTAGAAAAATTCACGACCGTCACCCTGAAACGCCCATCTACATCATGACTTACGGTTCGCTTGCCTTTACGCCGGGTGTCGAAAACTTCGTCAAGATGTGCAAGGATGCGGGCGTTTCCGCTTGCATCATTCCGGACTTGCCGTTCGACGGCGACGAAGGCCTGACTGAAGCTTGCAAGAAGCATGGTCTCGAAAACATCCCCGTGGCGGCTCCTAGCATGACCAAGGAGCGCCTCGAAGCAATGGCCTCCAAGGGCTTCAAGTACATCTACGCTGCACTCCGCGCGGGTACCACCGGCAGCGAAACCACCATTGACCAGGCGACGCTCGACTTTATCGACACCGTCGGTAAGGGTGGCGCCAAGGTGCTCGGTGGCTTCGGTATCCGTAACGGTGAACAGTCCAAGGTGCTTAGCAAGCATGTATATGCCGTGGTGGCGGGCTCCGTGTTCGTGAACCTCGTGCTCTCTAACGAAGACTCCGCCGAAGGACGCAAAAAAGCCATCGCCGAAATCGAAGCGAAGGCCAGGGAAATCGCTGGAAAGTAAAAATCCTTTTTGTTTGTTCTAAATAAAAAACATGCGCCCGAAAACGGGTGCATTTTATCGTTTATTATATGAGCTAGGTCGTGAAAATCTACTTTTGTGCCGATATGAAAAAAATTTGTGCATTGACTGTTTTGGCTTTTCTTGTTGCCTGTAGCGGTGACGGTTCTTCTACCGGAGCAAATGGTGGCTCCGGTCATGATTCTGGTAATAGTGGCGGCAGCGAATTCGATGCTTCCTCGAATACCCTCAAGGACTCGCGCGACGGCAAGACTTACAAGACCGTGAAAATTGGCAATCAAGTCTGGATGGCCGAAAACCTTGACTATGAAACGGCCAACAGCATCTGCGGAGAAATGGAATACCTTACCTTGTACGGCTGCCTTTATTCATGGGACGAAGCGAAGACCGCGTGCCCCGGCGGCTGGCACTTGCCGAGTCAGACGGAATGGAATACTTTGATTGAATTTGTCGGAGACTCTGCCACGGCAGGGAAGATTCTCAAGGCCACGATCAAGTGGAGTGATAAGGGACATTACAAAGACGGTACCGACGATTACGGCTTTACCGCATTGCCGGGCGGCGTGCGCCTCCCGCAAAAGGGCAAGACGCATCAGTCATTCGTCAATTCGGGAGCCTTCTTCTGGAGCGCCACCGAAGTCGATGACGACGAGTCACTCACCTTGGTTTTGCGTTACGAAAACGATGCGGCGACATTGTTCGAAAACTACAAGGACGCCGGCGTCAGTGTCCGCTGCTTGAAAAATTGAGTTTTAGGGGGCAGAACCCCTGTCTACTAATTACAGCGTTGCCTGGAACTGGTGGAATTTTTCCAGGAGCTCGTCGTAGGTCTTGGTGGCTTCGAGCTGCGGAAACTGGGCCACGATGGAATCCGGCGCGCAGAAGAAGCAGCCCTTGTTAGCCTGCTTGAGCATGCCCGTGTCGTTGAAGGAATCGCCGCTGGCGAACACCTTGAAGTTGAGGTCTTGCAGGTGCTTCACGACTTTTGTCTTCTGGTCGGTGAGGCGCAGGTGGTAACCCTTGATCATGTCGTTTTCGACTTCCAGGTTGTGGCAGAAGATCGTCGGGAATCCGAGATTCTTCATGATGGGGTAGGCGAATTCCTGGAACGTGTCCGAAAGAATAATCACCTGGGCTTCGTCGCGGAGTTTGTCCATAAAGTCGCGGGCACCGTCGAGAAGTCCGAGGTTTGCAATCACGTTCTGGATGTCCGAAAGCTTGATGTTTTCGCGTTCAAGAATCTTGATGCGGCCCTTCATGAGCACGTCGTAGTCGGGAATGTCGCGCGTAGTCAGGCGCAGGTCCTTGATGCCGGTCTTCTCGGCGACGGCGATCCAGATTTCAGGGGCGAGGACACCTTCAAGGTCCAGGGTAACGACACATTGCTTGGTAAACATAATCAGTAATCAGTGGTTAGTGGTTACGAAAATTCAGAATTCAGAGTTCAGATTTCGGAGTTTGAATAATTTTGAATTCCGAATTCTGAAATCCGAATTATTTTGTCCTTTCCTTAATGATTTCTCTCAGGTCCGCAATCGTAATCTGGTACGGGGTGCGGCAGAAGTCGCAAGTCACTTCGAGGTCCTTGCCTTCTTTTTCGAGGTCCTGCAAGTCCTTGAGCGGGAGCGTGGCGAGCGTTGCCACGGTGCGTTCGCGGCTGCAGGGGCAGTAGGCCTTCGGGTCGATTTCCTTGACGATGTCGATTTCGTAGGGGCCGCGTAGCTGGTCCAGCAGTTCGTCGAGGTTGAAGCCTTCGGGCGTATACATGTCCTTGAACTTCGGCAGGTTCTGGATGATGACTTCGATCAGGTTGATGTCCTTGTCTTCGAGGTCGGGGAAGGCTTCGATGTAGAAACCGGCGGCGTAGTCGAGCTTGCTTGGGTCTTCTTTGTTGAAGGCGGCTTCGATGCCCACGGCCGAGCGGATCTGTTCGGACTGCAAAAGGTAGGTGGCGAGGTTCTGGCCCATGGATACGGCGGGAGCTTCGATAATGCTTTCGTGGACGCGCTTGCCCTGTTCGTTCAGTTTGATGACGCGCACGCTTTGCGGAATCAGGGCGGGTTCGTTACCGCCAACAGCCTGGAGTTCCGGCTGCGGAATCATGGCGCGCACCAGGCCCTGCGGCGTGGAATCCGACTGCACCAGCGTGATTTCGCCCGAGAATCGGGTGGTAAAGCTCACGGTGCCCGGGAACTTGAGCGAGGCGCTCAGGAAAATGCTTGCGATGGAGTTTTCGGCCAAGAGCTTGAGGGCGAAACCCTGTGCGTTATGCTTCTTGCCGATTTCGTTCATCGTCGCGGTCAAGTCGACGACAATCAGGCGGAAGGGCGTCTTCTTGCCCGTAGCGCGGATAATGCGGTCCTTGAAATTCATGGCCCAAAGATAGAAAAATAGTAGGCAGTAGGCGGTAGACGGTAGACAGTATTAAATCTGAATAAACCGTAAAACTATAGCTTGGAATGTGATTCTTAAAAATTTTATTTAAATTTCTTTTAAAAAAAGAGGTAAACAATGCAGATTTTATTTTTGTTGGCTGATGGTTTCGAAGAAACCGAATTCGTGACTCCTTTCGACTACTTGCAGCGGGCGGGTTTTGAGGTCGCTCTCGCAAGCGTTTCTGGCAGGGCCGAAGTGATTGGGTTGCGCGGCCTTAGAATTCAGACGGATTTTGCTCTTTCGGGTGCCGATACAGCCGCTTTTGACGGCGTTCTTTTGCCCGGCGGCGGCATTGGCGTCAAGAATCTGAAGGCTTCTGCCGAAGTGGAAAAAGTTATTCACGAATTCAACGACAAAGGCAAGTGGATTTTTGCGATTTGCGCGGCTCCGCTGGTGCTCAGCAAGGCGGGAATCCTTGCCGATAAGACTGCGACTTGTTTCCCGGGCTGCGAAAGTGAACTTGTCTGTAAAAAGTTCGTCGAAGACCGCGTGGTCGTAGATGGTCACGTTGTCACGAGCCGTGGCGCAGGCTCTGCCGAAGAATTTGCGTTTGAATGTATTGCGCAGCTCGGTGGCCGCGAACTTTCAGAGAAAATTAGAAAGCAAGTTGTAGCTAGGTAGTTAATAGCTGCTTCGTTAGTAGATTGTCATTCTGAGCGGAGAACCGAATGGTTCGTAGTCGAAGAATCTCTTTTAGATCCTTCAACTTCGCTACGCTTCGTTCAGGATGACATTCAGTAACGATTACCCGACGCTGTGTTCGAGCTTGAGTGTCAGTAACTGACGGGCTTCCGTGGCGAATTCGCCCGGGAGCTCTTTAAATACATCTTTGCAGAATCCGCCCACCATCGCTTGGATGGCGTCTTCGCGCTTGATGCCGCGGCTTTCGAAATAGAAGAGCTGGTCTTCGCTGATGCGGCTGGTGGTCGCCTCGTGTTCGGTGGTGGAGCTCGCGTTTGCGACAGTGATGTAGGGGAACGTGTGTGCGGCACTCTTGTCGCCCACCAGCATGCTGTCGCATTGGGTGTAGTTGCGGGCTCCCGCGGCCGACTTGCGGATGCTCACTTCGCCACGGTAGGCGTTGCTCGAGTAGTCGGCGCTGATGCCCTTCGAAATGATAGTGCTCTTGGTGTTCTTGCCGATGTGGATCATCTTGGTGCCGGTGTCGGCCTGCATGTGCCCGTTGGTGAGGGCCACGCTGTAGAACTCTCCGACGGAGTTGTCTCCCAGCAGCACGCAGCTCGGATACTTCCACGTGATGGCAGAACCCGTTTCGACCTGCGTCCAGCTGATGCGGCTGTTCTTGCCCGCGCATTTGCCGCGCTTCGTGACAAAGTTGTACACGCCGCCGGCGCCCGTTTCGCGGTCGCCCGCGTACCAGTTCTGCACGGTGGAATACTTGATGCTGGCGTTATCTTTCGCCACAAGTTCCACGATGGCGCTGTGCAACTGCTTGCTGCTGTATTCCGGCGCGGTGCAGCCTTCGAGGTAGCTCACGCTGGCGCCTTCGTCGGCGATAATCAGAGTGCGTTCGAACTGGCCTGCTTCCTTGTTGTTGATGCGGAAGTAGGTGGAAAGGTCCATGGGGCACTTGACTCCGGGCGGAATATAGACGAAACTTCCGTCGCCGAATACCGCGCTGTTCAAAGCCGCAAAATAGTTGTCGCCTGCGGGCACCACAGAGCCCAGGTACTCCTCGATGAGTTCGGGGTATTCCTTGATGGCGTCGCTGATGGAGCAGAACAAAATGCCCATTTCCATGAGCTTGCGCTTGTGGCTGGTGTATATGCTCACCGAGTCAAAGACCGCGTCTACGGCCACGTTGGCTAGACGCTTCTGTTCGTCCAGCGGAATGCCGAGCTTTTCGAAGGTGGCGAGCAACTCTGGGTCCACGTCTTCAATCTTTTCGTGGCTCTTCTTGGTCTTCGGGGCGGAGTAGTAGACAATGTCTTGCAAGTCTACGGGGGCAAAGCTCAGCTCGCCCCAGTTCGGCTGCTCCATGGTCTGGAGTTTTTCATACGCTTTCAGTCGGAAATCGAGCATAAACTGCGGTTCGCCGCGGAGCTTGGAGGCTCTTCGGATGATATCTTCGTTCAGGCCCTTCTCGAAGGCCTCGTTTTCGATATCCGTGACAAATCCGTACTTGTAGTTTTCGCTCATATGATGCTCGTTTTCAAATTTCGGTGCAAATATAGAAAAATAAGCCCCTTTCGTCCATTCTAAGTCGTGTGTATAGCTTTGTATTTACATGATTTCAATTTTTCTAAAAAATGACAGTTTTTGTCATTGATTAAAACCTAATTTTAGGAGCGTAAAAGAGAGGTAAATTATGAATCGCTTTAGCATTGCAAATAACAACATCCTGTTTTCCACGCTCCTGATGCTTGCTCCGGCCGTATTTGGAGTCATGTTTTACGGTTCCGGCAGCGTTGTCGCATCGGTGTCGGCCGCAATTGCCTACTTGAGTCTGGTCATCGGGGAACGCCTGGATTCCGCTCAAAATTCATAAAAAAGAAAACTCCGCGTTTGCAGCGGAGCTTTTCTAGATTCCGGCGGTGGCCGGAATGACGATTTGTCGCATTAGCGCCTTCTTTCGGCCATCTCTTTCTTCAAGATGTCCATGACGGCGCCGAGGTCTGCCGGAGCCTTGAACACGGGGTTCGCGAACTTGGAGCAGATGTTTTCGAGTTTCTTTTCGTGGTAGCCGACCTTGAATTCGGTGAACTTGAGGCCGTGTGCCGTGCTGATGACGACCACGTTTTCTTCCTTGTCAATCTTACCTGCGGCCACGAGCTTCTCGAGGGCGCCGAGGGCGACGCCCGTATGCGGGCAGCAGTAGAGACCGATGCGGTCACCGCGGTGGGCGGCGTTCGCCAGTTCTTCTTCGGTAACGCTCACCACCATGCCGTTCGTCTTCTGGATGGCGCGCACGGCCTTCGGGTAGCTGACCGGGTTGCCGATCTGGATGGCAGAGGCGAGCGTCTTCTTCGCCTGCATCGGGACGAGCTTGTCGAAGCCGCGTTCGTAAGCCTGGTAGAACGGGTTCGCGTTCTCGGCCTGGGCGACGATGATGCGCGGAATGCGGTCGATGAGACCCATGGCCTTGCAGTCTTCGAAACCCTTGGCGAGTGCGCTCACGTTGCCGAGGTTTCCGCCTGGGATAATCACAGTGTCGGGCACCTTCCAGCCCATTTCCTGGCAGATTTCCGGAGAAATGGTCTTCTGGCCTTCCACGCGGAGGCTGTTCATGGAGTTCGCGAGGTAAATGCGGTTGTCGGCAGTGACCTGCTGCACGATCTTCATGCAACCGTCAAAGTCGGTGTCGAGGGCGAGCACGATGCTGCCGTTAGAAATCGGCTGGATCAGCTGGGCAACGCTCGTCTTTCCGGCGGGGAGGAATACGATGCTCGGAATGCCGGCCTTGGCGCAGTAGGCGCTCAAAGCTGCGGAGGTGTCGCCGGTAGAGGCGCAGGCCACGGCGTCAATTTCGTGAATCTTTTTCTTGATGATGTGGTTCACCTGGCTCACGAGAACCGTCATGCCGAGGTCCTTGAAGCTGCCCGTGTGGGAGTTGCCGCAAAGTTTGACCTTCAGGCTCTTGATGCCCATTTCCTTGGCGAGCGGGGCTGCGTCAAAGAGCGGGCTCCAGCCTTCGCGCATCGTGACGATGTCTTCGAGGGGCATGTCGGGAAGCACCATTTCGCGCTTGCTCCAGATGCCGCTCATGTCGGCCGGTTCAAAGCTCATACGGCGTTCGGCAAAGAGCTTCTTCCATTCTTCGGGGCTCTTCTCGGCAAGGGCTGCACGGTCGTGTTCGACTTCGAGCAGGCTTCCGTCCACCTTGCTACGGTAAATGACGTCGGTCAGCGGGTAGGTATCGTCACCGTTGATGTTCCTGAAATGCGCATTAAACTGAGACATAATATCCTCTTGTATTTTCGGGCGTAAATATAGTAAAACTTATGGCTGGTTATCGGTAACTTTTCACATCTAATTTGCTATATTCTCCACGGAATTACAGACTAGACTCGGAGTACTGAGTGAAGAAAACATTGTTTAATAATTTGAAAACGACACAATTGATTGTGGTGACGTTGCTGTGCTCTATGGCGTTGACGTCCTGCTTGTTTGATTCTGACGATAATGGCTTGGAATCTTGGCTCTCTGACCGAGGCCTTCCGAATAACTATCAAGTGCAGACTTTGAGCATTGATAACATCAAGCCGTCATCGGTCGAGGTGAATTTCGATATGCGTCCCAAGTCCGCCGATGTGAATGCTGTGCTTGGTCATGTTTCGAACCTCACGCATGACTTGGTTTTTGATTTGGCCTATTCGGATACGAGTTTCATGAAGAAAATGAGTAAGTCCGATACCGCGGGTGCGTTCCTCATTCTCTCTTGGCTTAAGCCGTTCTACAATGCAAAGCAGTATCCTAGCGATTCCCTGCCGTTTGACGATGAACTCGAAGTGACGGTAAGCTGGAAACTCGAAACGAACAACAAGGATTCTTACAAGTCGTACTTCAACAAGATTACCAAGATTGCAGATTCGACTTGGTATAAGGAACTGAAGGAATGGAAAAGCGACGGTTCGGCCGATACCGTGGTCAACATGAAGCGTGTTAAAAACGACACGACGGCCGCTGTCCGTCTGGATCTTCCCTCTGCCCTGGTGAAGGAACTCAAGAAGGTGAAGGGCTCCGCTCATTTGCAGTTGCGCCTTTCGGCTCCAAATGCACCTCGTCTCTACCGTTTCTATGGTGACGCTTCGACTTCTTATCCGCCGTCTTTGGTGCTCTATTCCGATTCTACGACCTACATGAAGCCGACTCCGACTCCGTTCCGCATGGCAAATATCGTGAAAAACGAGGAGGAATGCCCGGAATGTGCGATTCTGCATGGCGGTGGAGTTTTCGATTCCCTGGTGGTGGAAATTCCGTCCGAACCTATCCTTGAGGCCTTGTCCGAATTCTATGGCGATGAATTTCCGTTCATCAAGGGCGACAGTAACGATGTCCGCCAGACGGTAATCCATGCGCAAATTACAATGGCCCGCGATGACTCCAAGGGCAGCAATGAACTGGGCCTTCCGATCCAGATTGTGGCGGGCTCTTATGTCGATAGTGCCGACATGCGTTATTTGGATACCGCGGATCTCAGATACCGCCGTATGGAAAGGTACCGCCTCGATACCGCGGTAATCTTGAGCGAGGGCCACCAGAACCTGGTGTTCCATGAGGGCGATTCCTTGACTCTTCAGCTGTCGTATGGTTTCCGCGATTTCCTCAATAAGGCTAGCGATGGTCGCAGCCTGAAGTTCAGCATGCGTATTGGCTGGCCGTTCTTGCAAGAAAAGATGACTGTTTACAGGGACACGATCATTACCAAAAAGACGAAGGTGGTGTCCGCTAAGGGTGATACGACTTACAAGACGAAGAATGATACCCTTTACAAGTATTTCGGTTACTTTGACTATGCCCGCTACGATTTCTCGACGGCAATGGAGAATCCGATGACCGTCAAACTCTGGCTTGCTTCCAAGCGGGAGGATGAAAAATGAAAAAGTTTTTGCTTGTACTAGGTGTTTTTTCGAGTTTTGCTTTTTCTTCGATGATCGGTTTGGATGCCCTTGGCGAAGAAAACGTCATGGGCGGAACCGCTTCAGCTGCTGGCCGCGGCTTTGCCGGCAATGCCAAGACGGGTGATGCCGAAGGGCTTTCGGTCGTGAACCCGGCTCGCTTGGCTTTTGATGCGAAGGTGGTCTTTAACCTGAACTTCTCGATGGAACTTGATGGCGCCCGTAACGGAGGCTCTCATTATTCCCATTCCAGTTTATCGATGCCGTCTTTCAACCTTTCGTTCCCCATGGGCTCGTTCGGCGCGATGGGTCTTTCTTTGTGGCAGCATTATGCAGCGTCTTTTGAAGACGAATACAAGAACAAGGAAACCCTTGCGAATGCAAAGCTGGAATACAAGGGCAGCGTGTATGAACTCGTTCCGACTTACGCTGTACGCTTGCCGTTCTTCCGTTCGCTTTCGTTGGGAGCTTCCGCTCACGTCGTCATGGGCAATAACTCCAGGAACTTGACTCTTGGTGCCAATAACGAAAACATCGACAAGAGCGATTCCTGGGCGACCGGTGACTACATTCTTTCGGACTATGTCGAAGGCGCTTGGGAAATCAAGGACCATCCGGCGTACTACACGGGTGCTGTCCAGTACCGTGGCAAAAACGCCTCTTATTTCTTCTCGTTTACCACGGGCTACACTTTGCTGAATACGCTGGACTATAACTTTAGATTCAGCGAATTGGATACGCTGGAATCGACCCGTTCAAAGCGAGAAATCGATGTGCCCGCCATGCTTGCGACCGGTATCAACTACCGTTTGGCCAAACGCCACAATGTCATGGTCGACTTGACTTGGCGCGTGTGGGACGATGATATCGAAAATATTGCGGGCGGTTGGAATATGCCCGAGGTGACAGATACCCAAACGGACTTTATGGTTTCGCTCGGTTACCAGTTTGACGGCAGTCCGCTGTTCTATGAATCTTACTGGAACCGTATCAACTACCGTGCAGGTGCCTGGTACAGAAACTGGTACATCAAGGATGTCTTTGAAGTAGGTGGCTCGATTGGCGGCGGATTTCCGCTGGGTCGTAAGGGGACTACAATCGATGTCGCTTTCCAGGGGGGCAAGCGCTTCTCCGACGCCAAGTCGGAATGGGAAGAAATGTTCATCGGGCTGCGAATCGGTTTGACCGGTATTGCGACTTGGGGGCAGGAGCGCAGGTAGGATTTTTAATGAAGGAGGCCTAATATGGCTATAAAAAAAGAGACTGAAATAAAATCCAAGGTTAAGGCTGCAAAGTCCACGACCCTCAAGGCGATGAAAGACGCCGAAGAAAAGGCCGTGAAAGCTGTGGCCAAGGTAAAGAAGGCTGCTGCAACGAAGGTTTCCAAACTCTCCGACGAAGTCAAGAAGGTTGCCGCCAAGAAGACGACCGCTAAGACTTCTACCGCCAAAACAGCTGCAACTAAAACGACGGCTGCTAAATCATCTGCAGCGAAAGCAACTGCTGTTAAGGCAGCGGCAACGAAGGTCGCCGCTGTAAAAACGGCTGTAAAGACGGCCGCTAAGACTGCAGTCAAAAAGGTGGCGTCAAAGACCGCTACCAAGGCCAAGGCCTCTGAAAAGGAAGTCGCCAAACTCGCTCAGTCGTTCGATGCCGAATACCTGGTACTCATGCAGAAGGACCCGAACTGGATGCATGCCTTCTGGGAAGTATCCGAAAACAGAATTAATGAAGCAAAGCACGGAAAGGGAAAAATCGTTCTTCGCCTGTTCGACATTGCCGATGACCTCACGGTGCAGCGTAGCAAGAAACGTAAGTTCCGCGACATCGAAGTGCCCGCAAATGCCCGCAGCTGGTATGTCGAAAATACCGCAGGCAAGTCCTGTGTGGCCGTTCTCGGTGCCGTGTCCGGCAAGAACTTCATGCCCATCGTGGAATCGGCTCCGGTCATGACTTTTGACAAGTCCGCTGCCGCTCCTGCCGCAGACGATGCCTTCGCCAAGGCCTCTCTCGGTGGCAACACGCTCGGCAACTTCATGAGTTCCGGATTCTCGAGCCAGACGGCTGAATCCTGGCTCAATAGCCTGGGCGGAAACTTCGGCAGTTCTTCTGAATCCATGTTCTCCGGTGCACTTTCCAGCGCAGCACTTCAGTCTAACAACATCGAAGTCGCCAAGGATTCCGTGAACTACGGTAAGGATTTCTTCCTCTGGGTCAAGACCCGCTTGATCGTTTACGGCGGTACTCGCCCGGATGCACACCTCCAGGTGCGCGGCGAACCGTTCCCGCTGAATCCGGATGGCACCTTCAGCTTTGAAGAAGACCTGCCGGATTCTACCAAGATCATTCCGGTGTTTGCGACCGACAAGGATGGCGATTTCCCGACCACGATCGTTCCGATTGTCGTAAAGCGCACGGAGTAATCCGTTTTAATGGGAGCTCCCGGAAAAATCATTTTCCTGATGCACGCACATTTACCTTTTGTGCGGCATCCGGAATATAAACGCTTTTTCGAAGAGAACTGGCTTTTCGAAGCTATTTCTGAAACGTACCTGCCCTTGGTGCAGGCCATGCGCCGTCTCTTGGAAAAGGGCGTGCCTGGGACGCTTAACTTGAGTGTTTCGCCCCCGCTTATCGAAATGCTTTCAGACGAAAGCCTGCTTCATAAGTTTTCGGAGCACCTGAAACAACAGCTAAAGCTGATTGAAAAAGAAGTGGCCCGCAATGCGGGGACGGACTTAGAAACTCTTTCACATTTTTACCTGTCTCGCCAGCATACGCTGATTGATTTGTGGGAAAACCGTATTCATCGCAATCTGCTGGCGGAATTCCTGGAGCTTGAAAAAGCCGGAAAGCTGAACTTGCTCACTTGCGTGGGTACGCACCCGTTTTTGCCGGCGTACCAGAGCGATCCGGCATCTATTCGCATGCAGCTGGATGTGACTGTGCGGGCGTTCGAGCGTGCTTTCGGCCGTAAGCCCATGGGCGTGTGGCTCCCGGAATGCGGCTACTTTCCGGGACTCGACAAGTACCTCGCCGAATTCGGCCTGCATTACTTCTTCCTGGAAACCCATGGTGTATTGCTTGCTTCGCCCACGCCCAAGTACGGCGTGTTCACGCCGCTGCGTACCACGCAGGGGCTTTATTGCATGGGCCGCGAACAGAAAAGTTCCATGGAAGTCTGGAGCCGTCGTACAGGTTATCCGGGTCACCCCGAGTACCGCGAATTCTTTACCGACATTTCGAAAAACCGCCCGCGCGATTATTTGGGCGAATACTTCTTTGCCGGCGATACGCCCATTGATTCCGGTTTCAAGTACAACCGCATTACCGGTGGCGAACATAAGGAAATTTACCGCCCGTGGAACGCGATGAAACTCGCCGAAGACCATGCGCGACTTTTCGTGGTGAACCGTGAAGCGACCATTTCGGAATTACTGGTGAACATGGAAGGCCATAAAGCCGCCATGCTTTGCCCTTATGACGCCGAACTCTTTGGACATTGGTGGTTTGAGGGGCCAATCTTCCTCGAAGAAATGCTGATGCGCGCCGCGTCATCG
Source organism: Fibrobacter sp. UWOV1 (assembly GCF_900142495.1). Lineage (NCBI taxonomy): Bacteria > Pseudomonadati > Fibrobacterota > Fibrobacteria > Fibrobacterales > Fibrobacteraceae > Fibrobacter > Fibrobacter sp. UWOV1. Next base: position 106,482 of record NZ_FRBA01000003.1, read on the forward strand.
TCGGTGATTGAATTTGCGGGCGCAGACCAGGTGATGACCAGTTCTGCAGACCCCGATGCCCATGAACCGGCCTTCTCTAGCTGGGGCGAAGGCGGTTTTGGCTCTGTTTGGATTAACGGCGAAACTGATAAGTATTACCCGCAATCTTACCGCATGCGCGCCATGATTGACCATTTGATGTCTATCCGCGAAAAGATGGGCGCGGGGGCTCCTCGCGTGAAATTGCTCACTCGCTATATCAAGCAAATGGAGCGAGAACTCATGTTGTTCCAGGCTTCGGACTGGGCTTTCATGATCCATAACCATTCGGCAGAGGGGTATGCCCGCCGCCGTCTAGACGACCATTATAAAAATGGTCATGATTTGTTTGCGGAAGCCTGCAAGGCCATTTTGCGTAATACCGATAAGCCTGCAGCCGGTTCCATTTTGCCAAAGCTCGAAGAAACGAACAATATCTTCAGCTGGCTTTAATAAACAACGATAAAGTCTTTCAGTTTGCCGCTATTACCGATTCTAAAGCGGTAGACGCCCGGAACAAGAAGCGATTTGACTTCACGTTCGTCTATGCAATGGGTACTGGAATTGTACTTGATTTTTGTAATCAAGTTGCCGCGACGGTTACGGATTTCAATGTAATCCTTGTTGTACGGGAGCGGAGTAAAGCAAAGCGGGCCCTCTCGCCAAGGGGTGGGGTAGGCGCGCATGGAGGAATCTTTGAATACGGTGGGAACAGGCTCGTCTTCGTAAAAGCGACTGAATACCCAGAGGGTGGAATCGGGTGTGCCCTTGCCGAAAAATTCGGTTTTGGCGGAATCAATGCTGTTCGTTGTCGGCAAGAAACGAATGGCGTAAGAATCCGAATAGATGGCGACAGCGGAGGCCCTGCCCTTGAATTTAGACATATCGGGTGATCCGTTGGATTTGTAATCGTAGGCGATGTAGTCGAGCGTGGGGGCATCAAAGGATTTGGACTGCGCCTCTGCCTTGAATTCCGGCCATCTTGATTGGTCGCTTGCAATCAAGAACGAAGAATCAACCAACTCGCTTCTCTTTCCTGTAAACGCAAGCCTTGTGGCGAAATCGTGGAACAGGGAATCTGCCGAGAGGTTCTTTTTCTTGGCGACTTGTGTCAACTGGTATTGGAAATTCTTGTTGGGTTCCTTATTGAAGTTTTCCCAAATAAGCCTGTTCACATCGTGGCCCACATGATTGTGCAGGTACATGAACAAGATTCCTGCGCCGTAAGGTTTCGAAAGAGTGGTGTAGGGCTTTCCGGTATTTTCGGCCAAAGACGAAAGGTGCTCAAAGTAATCGTCGACGTCGGGGGCGGCAATTTCTTCAACGCCCGAAGCGGATGCCTCGAACCAGAAATTCACGGAAGTGGTCAGATAGCGGAACTGGATAGCGTGATAAAGTTCGTGGACAGCCGTTACGCGGAGGGCTGCCATAAAGTTTTTGGCGTAGGAGTAATTGTAAATGGGATGCGTGAATTCTTCGGTAGCGCGGGAGTAAGGGCAAGTCTTGCCGCCAAAGGTAACGGAATCGATAATCGCGCCTCCGCTCGGGACGTGCTTGAAATCGTTCTCGATAAGCAATTCGGTTTCTTCACCATCCATCGGAATCGTGAGGCCGAAACAGTAATAGCAGGGCTCGCTAAAAAACGAGCGGTAATGGCGCAATGTCGACAAGTCAATGACTTCGACCGGATAAAGGTCGTCGTGGGTAGGCCTTTCATAGTGATAGGTTTCGAAATAACCCTTGGGGGGGCGCATTCCCGACTTGTTTACATGAAAGTTCCAGGCGTATTCAAGGGCCTTTTCCAGGGAGTCGATGTAGGCTTTGGTTGTCTTGTGCGGACCTTCGAGCGTATAGAAAATCTCGAAGTGTTTGGTTGTGCGGGTATAGACGCTATCGTACAGATTGCTGGCGGTACACGCCGTGCCTGCGGTGAGTGCGCTTGTTTTGGGAGCAAGCAGCGGCTTGATTGCCTTGTTCCTGTTTTTAAGGTAATCTATCATCTGGGCTGTGCCGCAGACATGGCCTGAATAGGCAAATGAAACAAGACTTAAAAAAAGTACGGTTATCCAACCCAAACGATTCATTTAAAACCCCCAAAAACTTTTTCTTCCTCTAAAACTTGATGCGCGCGTTTGCGAATTTCTTCGGGAACGGTAAGCGCTTTTTGATGGTGTGGCTTGATACGGGCGTCCACCATCAACGGGGCTGCGCAACCCCAGTGTTTTTCGCGAATTTGGGAGCGGTAGCCGAAAACGTCCTTAGCCGGGTCAGAACGGGTAAACGTCGTCCACAAGAAATCGCGAATGTTGCTCATGTCAAGCGAGCCGTCAAGAATCGGCGCCGAATCGACAATCGAAATCCAGGGATAATTCTCGCGGAATTCCCAGCGGGCAAGCGATTCTTCGATTTGGGCTATAAAGGCGTCGCGCTCGCTGCTTTCATAAGCGGGACCTTGCAAAACAATCACGCCTGGCATCGGGATTTTGGCTGCGGTGATTCCCGGAATCTTGAGCGATTGCAAGTCTTCGGGAGAGTTACGCAGTTCGCGCTTCTTTAGGCCTGCGGCGGCAAGCGTCAGCTTGGATCCGTGATTCAGCTTGCTTCCCGTATAGTCGAGCGTATCGATGCTCGTACTCGTTTCAAAATGCAAGTCGCGGCTAAAGTCGATTCGCTCCAGCACGTGGCCGAAGAATCCGGCCACATCGTTGACGTCAATTTTACGGCCTGCCTCTTCGTCTTCGGCGGCGGCAATCAATAGGTATTTAGTTAGGCTCGCCTGATTGAATCCAAGAATCGCGTTTGCGGTTTTCAAAAGCTCAAGAGGTTCGCGGTCTTCGGGCTTGGCAAAGGGCCTAAAGCGTTCGTGGGCAAGCGCCAGGCAAAGCGGGTGCACTCCGGCGTCATCGACGGCATGGAGCGCCACAAGTCCCGGAATCGATGCCGGAACCATGGGCCTTGTAATCTGGTGAATAAAGCTTCCGAATAGGGTGTCTTCTTGCGGCGGGCGCCCTACGACGGTAAAGGGGTAGATGGCGTTCTTCTTGCACAAGACCTTCTTGACTTTCAGGAACGGGAACGGATGCCTGTCGGAATAGTAACCGATGTGGTCGCCGAAGGGGCCTTCGGGCTTCAAATCCGGCTGGAGCTCGCCCAGAATGCAAAAGTCCGCGTCGCTCGAAACCAGGTAACCGTCGTGTTCAAAATACCGGAATCTGCGCCCGCCCAGCATGCCTGCAAACAGGAGCTCGCTCAGGTTCTCGGGCATGGGCATGACGGCAGCGACCGTTTGCGCGGGCGTACCGCCGATAAAGATGCTCACCTTGAGGGGGCGGCCTTCTTCAATGGCCTTCTGGTGGTGTCTAGCGATGTCTCGCTTGATTTGGTAATGCAGCCCGCATTCGTCTTGGGCGTATTCATTGCCTGAAATCTGCACGCGGTACATGCCCACGTTTGTCGTCATGACCGAGGCGTTCTCGGCGGGGCGCGAGGCCACCTGCGGGAGAGTCAGGAATGCGCCTCCGTCATTAGGCCAGCAGACAATTTGCGGCAGGTCCGAAAGTTTGCATTCCTTAAAATCGCGAATGCTTCCGCTCTTTTTCGGGAGCGAATGCAGGCCGGTGCGGGCGGCCCTCAAAAGCTTGGCAGGCGAGGCGTGCTTAAAGAACTCTACCGGATTCGACTTGAAAACTACGGCGGTCTGCGTCCCTTTCAGGGTGTCGCGGAATAAAAAATCAAGCCGCTCTTGAGTGCCGAAGATATTGCAGACGGCCCTAAAGGGGCTTCCCTTGACATGTTCGAATAGAATGGCTGGGCCATTGTTTTCAAAAGCTTGGCGCGCGATTTCGGGCATTTCCAGGTACGGATCCACTTCACGCTGAATGCGTTTGAGCATGCCTGCTCGTTCAAGATCCAGCAGTGCCTGTTCCAAGTTTTTGTACATGGAAATCCCGTTTTATCCGGCGGTAGCGGACTGGTCGATGGCGTTGAACCCTTGGGTCTGTTTCTTGCTTTCGATAGCGGCGAGGGCATCGCGGGTGTCCTTGCGGCTAGCAATCGCATATACAATCGAAGCGCTGTCCATTACTTTGGCGAAGGTTTCTTCCGGAAATTCGTTGAAACCCTGGAACGAGAATTCGTCGTAGCAGGCGGTCAAGTTGCCTTCGTCAGTAAACATGTGGCTCGCGTTAAAACCGCGGAACGGCCCCTTGTCGAGGCGGACCATGATTTTCCCGTTATTGATAGCGCTGATGCGACCGGTCCAGCTGATTTTGTGGAAACCGACCATCACTGTGTAACGGACGATTTCGCCAGCTTCGATAGCCTGGGGCAGAGTGTAATGAATAACGGGAACTTTTCCGATAGTCACGTTCATGGGCGCATAGCGCATGGTCTCCAGCAAATTCGCCAGAGTATATTCCTGCCATGAAGTTTGACTGTATTGAACCATATCTAATAATTTAGCAAAAAGAATTTTCAGTTGGAGTGCCGTAAAAAAATAAAATACGCTTTTTGTTGCACTTCGTTAAAATTCAAAATCGGCTGCGCGACGTTCGGTCACGACCTTCTTGACAAAGGAAACGATTGCCAAATGTTCCGGATGGTTCTGGTAAATGTCGAGGGCTGCCTTTGTATGGAATGTCGTGTCGAGTGCGATATCGTATTCCACGTCCCCGTTACCCAGTTCGGCCTTGTTAAAGTTCAAGCCCGATTCGATGCTCAAGAGTCCTGGAATCTTGCCTGCCAAGGCGTGGAATGCGTCGACCATCTTCTGGCCGTTTTCTTTTGCAGAAGCACCTTCGGCTTCGCTCTTCAATTTCCAAAAAACAATGTGACGGATCATGCGTTCCTCTTTTGGTTATAAATTTGTTTGTACAGGTCCAATTGCCGCTTGAAGCAATCGTTCCAGCTGAATTTTTCGGCGTAGGTTCGGGCGTTCGTCTTCTTCTGGCTTAAATCCGAACGGTACAGTTCTACAATGGCGCTTGCCAAGGCTTCGGGCGTGCGCTTTCTCAAGATGACGCCTGCGCCGGAGTTCTGCACATGCTCGGCGGCGGCACCGGTGCTTGCGCCAATCAGGGCGTTTCCGCAGGCCATGCTTTCCAGAATCGAAAGCCCGAAGGTTTCCCAGCCCGAAAGGGCGAGTCCCAGGTCTACGCTGGCATAATGTCTTGCCATTTCATCGATAGACGAAATAAAGCCTGCATACTGAATATGCGTGTACTTCTGGGCGGCTTCTTCTACCTGCGGCAGGTACGGGCCTGTGCCTGCAAAGACAAGTGCCGGCTCGCAGCCCAGTTTTTCTGCAATCAGCGGGTAGGCGCCCAGCAAAAGTTCAATTCCCTTTTCTTCGCAAAAACGGTGCGGGAAAAATATGGTGAGGCGTTCAGGTCTTCCGGCCTTTAGCTGCTGAACCAGTTTCTCGTCGCGCTTTTCGGGCGAAAACATCTGGATGTCGCAACCCAGCGGAATCCAGTGGGATTTCGGCAGGTGATTCTTTTCGAGTCGCTTCAGGACTTCGTCGCAAGAAACCTGGATGCCGTCAAAATGCTTGAATTCTTGCCTCGCATACCAGAAGGCAACCTTCTTGGCCAGAATGCCTAACGTGCGGCCAAACTTGTTCGTGACAGGGCGCTGCACATAGGTAATAGGGAAGTCTGCATGCCAAAAGCTCAAGAGGATCGCTTCGGGAACCACCTGCTTAGCCACATGGCGCACCACTGTGGGCAAAATATAGGGCGAACCGACTTCGATTACTTGGGGCTTGTATTTTTCAAGTACGGGCCTAATCTGCGAAGGCCGCCACATAAAGCGGTATTCCCACTTGCCCGGGAACCGGTACGCGTCCACGTGCTCGATGATGAGCCCTTTGCTCTTTTGTTCGGTGTAGGTCTTGGAATCGGGCATCACGAAAACGGACAAGACGTCTTCCTGACTTTCGTAGAAGGCCATCTTTTGCAAATGGTAGCGACGGACACCACCGCCTGAGGGACTCCAGAAATTGTTAAAGTCGACAATCGTGAACATTATTCGAGCTCGGCTTCTTCTTGCATGCGGTTCGAAGCCGGGTCAATCGAAAGCGTCCCTTGGTACAGCTGGTTGTTGCCGAGGCGCTTGGAATCGACTGTCAGGAACATGTTGCCACCCTTGGATTCGAGCCAGTAAATAGCGTCGGAATCGCGCAGGTAGGCGCGCGGGCCCACGAGTCCCTTTTCGGAATCGATGAGTTCGCCGCCCAAGAACATCGGAATGTCCAGTGCCTTGTACAGGTCGAGAATTACCGAGGACCGTCTTTCGTGAATATCCGAAAGGTCGAAATGGTCAGCGACCTTCAAGTGGTCGATACCGTCAATGATGACGACCAGGTTCCGGTGTTCCCTGATTTCTTCTTTCAGGTTCTGGAGAAGTACGATGTTGTCAAAGCCATTTTGGTCGTCCCAAATTTCAAGGCGGTTGTTGCGCACGAACGCCATCAAGTCGCGAGTCGCTTCTAGGATCTTCTGGTTCACGGCTTCGTCTTCGCTCTGCTTGCGAACGGTCAGCACCGATTCGCCAATGAGCATGGCTACGAGCCTGTCAAAAATCTGGCGGCGGGGCGTTTCGAGGGCGATGTAGATCAGCTTGAGATTGGGGTTGCTTTGGATCAAGTCCAAGGCGAGGCTCGAAAGGAGCGTGGTCTTGAGGCCGAAAGGTTTCGAAGACACATAGAAACAGCCGGACTGGATGCCGTCAATTTCCTGGGTCAGTTTCGGGAAGGTGTTGAGCGCATAGCCGACGCTTACATCGGGAGGGCAACCCATGGCCGTATCGAAGTTCTCCTTGATGTCCTGCAACAGCATGGAACGACGGTGGGTGTGTACGGTGTCTGTTTCCGTTTTCTCGACAAGCGAAAGCAACTGGTCTGCACCGTTCTTGCGTACCACCAGGTCGACCGTTTCTTCTTTCGGGAGGACAATCGATTTGAATTTCAGGTTGAGACGGTCCGCCATCTTCAGGTATTTCTGAATGCGGTATTCCTGTTCGCGACGGTCTGCCTCGCGCCTAAGGATTACTGTAACCGATTCGGCGCCGCAGGCTTTAAGCTTGTACAAGTGACTCAGGGTGAGTTCCTGGTACATGGTCGAAACCACGCCTGGAATGCCGGCGAGGTCAGCGGTCAAGGCGTCAAAGAATCCTTCGACGACAATCGGTTTTGTTACGTCGGACTGGATATTGAACGGAATGTCGCTCGGGCCCGAGGCGTAAGAAACGTATGTGTGCGGACTGTCGTTTTCGTTAATCAGGCGTCCGTAAACAGAATGAATCAGGCCCTTGGAATTTCGGGCGGGAATCGTAATGCGGGGTTCGTGGTAGGCATCCAGGTTGTCCAGATAGAAACTGATCTGGTGGCGTTCGATGCCCGACATCATGCAAAAACTCACGAACGGTTCCGGATCGCCGCTATAATAGCCAATACCGTAAAGCTGGGCCTGTCCAATGCTCCATCCGCGTGCGGCCAGGAATTCGGCAGAAGACGGACTCTTGCAAGCGGCCCAGTGGCAGTAGCGCACAAAGTTTTCAAGAACCTTGGATTTTTCGCCACCGATTTCCTTGATCCACGGGTGTTCTTCTTGCAGGTCGTGTTCCGGCTCGAGATTTCCTAAAAAGTTAACCGCTTCCGCTCGGGCAGCAGGCTCGTCCATGCCGTTAAAACGGCTTCGCATAACAAATTCAACGAGATCGCCCTCGCTTCCGCACTGCAGGCAGCGGTAGCGCCAGTAACCCAGGGCGTCATAAAAGAACAATGACGTTTCTTCGGGAGAATGAAACGGACAGCATGCAATCAGGTTTCGGCCCCAGCGACTTAAAGGGATTCCCAACTGTCGCGGATGGGTCTTGGCTCGCATGACAATTCCTGCATGTTCTTGGTCAATAATCATAGGAGTCCTCTTTTATACACTAGAAATCTAGTTATTTCTAGTGCGATAGGGTAGTAAATCTTTTTAATTTTTAGGGTATGATTGTCCTTGGAATAGATCCCGGCACCATTACGACCGGATATGCATTTATCGAGTCTAGCGGGCAGAAAGTAAAGGTTCTGGAATACGGAACTTTGCATGCTCCGGCAAGCCATGCGCTTGAAGACCGCCTGTTGCATATCGTGTCCGGGCTCGAAGAATTGTTGGACAAGTACAAGCCAGAGTCTTTCGGGATGGAAGGAATCTTTTTTGCTAAGAATGCGAAGAGCGCTCTGGTGCTTGGACACATTCGCGGGGCCGTTCTTGTAGCCTGCCGCAAGCGTGGCATGACTTATAGCGAATATAGTCCACGTGTGGTCAAGCAAGCCGTTACAGGCGATGGCGGTGCATCCAAGGAACAGGTGGCCAACATGATTTTTGCGCGTCTTGGCATTCAAGGCGGCGATCTTCCGCTCGATGCTTCTGACGCTCTTGCAATTGCCTGGACTCATGCCAACCCTTCGCCGTTAAGCGATGCTGTCTCGAGGGTTCTTGGTAAAAAGAAAGTCGTGCGCAAAAAGAAGGCCACGACCAAGCAGTGGTTAGACTTGATAGAAAAGATGGGAGGGCATGTCTGATGGACTCCAAGATTTGTTACGGCCTTCGTCCGGTTGATTCCGCCGATTTTGTAGAGGTCGACGGCTACATCGTAGACAAACAGGTTCTCGGCGATTACAACAAATTAAAAAAGACTTTCGCAAAGTCCGGCTTTGCACTCCGCATTGAATCGGCCTACCGCCCGTTTGAACGTCAACTTTCGATTTGGAATCGTAAGGCAAGCGGTGAATTGAAACTTCTTTCCGCCGAAGGACTCCCCATGGAGCGCCCGGACGACGATGAGGAATTGATGTATGCAATTTTAACTTGGTCGGCGCTCCCTGGCGCAAGCCGTCACCATTTGGGGACCGATTTAGACGTGGTCGATGGCAATGCATGCCCCACCGGCTACGAGGTAGAACTCACGCCTGCCGAATGTGACGGCATGTTCCGCCCCTTTCATGAAAAACTCTCGGAACTGATCGGGGCGGGTGAGTCCTTCGGCTTCGAGCGCGTGTTCGTACCTGGCCGCGGTAAAATCCAGCCCGAAAAGTGGCACATCGCGCACCTGCCGACCTCGCGCAAGTACCTTGAAAATTTCTCGCTGAAAGACCTCCGCGCCCTTTACGAAAAGACCGATATTGCCTGTAAGTCCGCCTTGCTCGACAATCTCGAATCGCTTGCCGAAAACTATATCTACCCCTATTTTTTATAATGTGGAATGTGTAATGTGAAATGACTCGTTTCACACATTACGCTTTTCACATCAAACTTCAGATAGTCTCATGCGCTCAACTCTCGCTCTTCCATTTGCTACTTACGGACGCTCCGCCCTTGGCGCATCCTTGCGTTACATTCCGTGCTCCGGTAAGTGCCGCTTGCTGGTTGTTGCGGGTATCCACGGCGAAGAACCTGAAACCACGTTCTTGCTGAGTCGCGTGCTTCGGGCGTTTGAAAAGCCTTTTGAATCGGTCGCCTTTGTCCTTTGCGCCAATCCCGATGGCATGACTCTTGGCACCCGAGGAAACGCCAATGGGGTAGACCTTAACCGCAATTTCCCGACCTCCAATTGGAGCAAGGATCCTGTAGGCACCCGTTCGATTCTGGAGGCCCCGCGCGACACGTTTCTTTCGACGGGGAATGCTCCCGGAAGCGAACCGGAGACAGCCGCCCTTGTTGCTCTTATCCAAAAGCTTTCTCCCGAGGCAATCCTTTCGATGCATGCGCCTATGGCCTGCGTCGACGCTCCCGTATGCACGCCCATGGTTGAATCGCTGTGCGAAGCCTTCGGGGTCCCTTGGCACGCCGACATTGGATACCCTACGCCGGGTAGCCTCGGCACTTGGTGTAAACAACAAAAAAGTCCAGAGTGTATCACCCTGGAACTTCCGAGAATGTCTTTAGAGGCTTTGTTTGACCGCTACGCGCTTTCGTTTGCGCTGTGGCTTGAATCCGTTTAGCGGCGTTCCTCGATCTTGTTCTTTTCAGCGTTTTCGATAATCTTTTTACGCTGGACAAGGCCTACCGTAAAGCCGATCACCAGGTAGCTGGAGCAAAGAATCAGCAGGTATTCCAGAATGAACGGGACCTTTTCCGAAATGAACAGGAATCCGCAGATATAGGTAATTACAATAAGGATAGCCTGGCCGATGTTGAACAGCTGGTTCCTGCGCGGCTGGAGCTTGGGCAAGAAGAGCGGGCTCACCATCAAAAGTCCGGTCACGAGCATCACCAGAACGGGGACGAACATCATGGGGCTTTCGGAATTTTCGAACAGGCCGTTTGCCTTCAGGTACACAATCAGGATTGCGTTGATTGCTCCTGCAAAGGTGGACGGAAGTCCCGAGAAATGGTGGTGGTAGGTGTCGCTATCGCAGGCGTTGTACTTGGCGAGGCGCATGGCGGCACAGAGCACGTAAATCGAGAAGGTGACAATCAGGAGTGCGCCGTTGGCCTGGAACCATTCCGGGGACAGGGTCTTATAGGCAAAGAAAATTGTAAAGGCCGGAGCAAGGCCAAAAGCAATCAGGTCGGCAAGGCTGTCGAACTGGGCGCCGAACTCGGAACTTGCATTCACGAGACGGGCGGCAAAGCCATCCAGCTTGTCCAGGAGGACGCTCAAGATAATGAAATAGGCACCGGTGCGAATAGGGTCAGAAGTTGTAAAGGAACTGAATGCGCCGGTCACCCAACAGATGGCAAAAACGCCCAGAAGAAAATTCATGCTGGTAAACGCATTCGGCAAAATAAAACGAGATTTACCCATAGGGGCCTCCATTAAGAAGTATCGAACTAAAAATAGTTTTTTTGTGGGCTGAAAACAGAAAAACGCCCTGTAGACGGGCGTTTTCAAAAGCTGTAAATCCGGATTTTTTACTTCGCATTTGGTTGCGGTACAATTTTCCAGAGACCCTTCACGCCAGCGGCAACCACAAGGCTCTGTGGCGGAGCGTACGGGTTTTCTTCGGTCGGGAAATTCGTCCAGTGCTTGGTAGAGAACTGGTAGAACTGCGTGGGGCGGTACATGATCGGAAGTACCGGAATCGTTTCCATGAAGATACGGTTCAAAGCACGGTAGGCTTCGGTGAGTTCCTTTTCGTCGGTGAGAGCAGGAATCTTTTCCAGCAGCTTGTCCGCGTCTTCGTTCTTGTAGCGGCCTTGGTTGGCGAATGCTTCTTCGCCAATAGGTCTGTAAGAGACGGAGCCCATCACCTGGTCAAAACGGTTCCACGGAGAGGCTGCCGAAAGTTCGGCCGTCTGGGTCTTCATGGCAAGGTCGAATGTACCGAGGCGCAGGTTCTTGTCCCACACGCTGTAGTCCACGAACTTTTCTTCGGCGGCAAGACCGATTTCATTGAGGGATTCGACGATGACCTTGATGGCATCCTCCCAGTCGGTCCAACCCTGCGGGCATTCAATGGTGAAACTACGGACGGGCTGTTTCTTCTTGTCGATCAGCCTACCGTTATCGTCCCAGCTGTAGCCGGCCTTCGTAAGGATTTCCTTGGCCTTTTCAACATCGTAGGAATATCCGTACTTGTCTGCATCTTCCTTGTTGAAATACTTGGATTCGGTTCCGAAGGGCAAGATAAACCCGGGCTGAATCACCGGCGTGTAGTTCGAAATGGCGCGAGCCTTGATCTTTTCGAAGTTGATGGCGTGCATCATGGCACGACGGAGTTCCACATCATCAAAAGGAGTGCGGGTGTGCGCAATGAAAAGAGTCGTGATGGAACCGGGCAGGTGGTACGGCTCGTTGCGGCTCCAGGCGCGAATGCTGTCTCTGGCCTTTTCCCAAATACGGGGCAGGAACACAGACGAAATGTCCAAGTTACCCTTGGTCATGGCGCTGTTGAACTGGTTGTTGCTGTTGTACAGGGAATGGATGATATACTTGGGAGAGGGCTTCTTTCCGCTGAACTTATAGTTGCCCCAGTACTTGTCGTTACGTTCCAGGACAATCTGGTCGGGGGAATAAGTCTTGAGGTTGTACGGTCCCGAAACCACCGGCATAGAATCGTTCTTGAATTCGGCAATGCGGTTCATGTCGTAGGTCTTGCCGGACTTCGCCCCCTGGATGAGCGGCTCGAATACGGCCTTCGGGAGAATCGAGGTTTCGGCAATGGCATTCAAGATAATCAAGGGGTTCTTGTTCTTGCTGAAATGGAACGAAATGTTGTTGCCACCATCGTTGGTGATTTCGCTCAGGAATTGCCAGTTGCCGTGACGCGGCGTGGGCAGCAAGGAGTCAATCTTGAATGTGTAAAGAACGTCGTCGACGGTAACGGGGGAACCGTTGCTCCAACGCGCCTTGGTGTCCAGGTGAACCGTAATCTTGTCTTCGTCACTGGTATAGCTGTCGGCAAGCATGGGCTCGAGTTCGCCGGTCAACTGGTTGTACGTCAGCAGCGACTCGTAGGTAATGCGGCTGTTGCCGTCGATGGGGAAGTTGGGGTTGTAATCCAACGGGTTGAAAGAAGAAGGCGGCGTCCAGTCAAAACCACCGATATACAGGGTCTCGCTGCGTTCGTATTCCGACTGAACCTTGTCCTGAGCAGGTTTGGTTTCTTCGTTACAACCGATAACGAAGAACGCCCCAAGAGCGGATGCCAGAGTGAAAAAGTATCGAGCACGATGTTTAACCGTGCATCCCAAAGAATTCTTTATATTCCCATAATCCATATCATAAATTTAGTGTGTTTTTAACAAAAAAACCACCAAAATTTGTTTACAAGATAAGAAAAACACCCTTTTTCAGGGCATTTTCGGGATTATAGCGTGAATCCGTATAGCAAACGCTTTGGAGAGGCGCTGAACAAAGTATGATTTAGTATAAACGGTGTGCCGGCTCCGCCCGGAGTGCTGTATTTCCGCTCCTTTTTACCCGTCTTCAAGGAAATGCCGATAACTTCGTTTCCTTGGTCAATCCAAGCGAAACCATCCTTCACGAAGGGCCTTGGGAACGCAGCGTTCTTACCGTTGAATTTCCACAGCGGGGCGCCTGCTTCAGAGTAAAGTAAAATGGACTGGTCCGAAAGGCCAACAAGGAATTTCCTTTCGCCGTGATCCGTAATCACCTGCAAAGAAGACACCGCGTTTTCCATTAGAATCTGGAGCGGGGTGGCGTCTTTCTTCTTCAGGTTGAATAGGTAAAGCTTGTTGCCGCTTGCGACCGCGATAATGGAATCCGTGCTGAGCAAGTGCGAAATCTGCCCGGGGATCTTTCGGGCAGAATTTTCTTCTATTTGTCCGGCTTCGTCATCGAGCGCGACAAATTCGCCTTCCAGGTTGCAGGCGTAAATCGTATTGTCCGATTTGGAATGCAAGAAGGGTACAGAGAAAATCTTTCTCGACCAGGCCAGTTTATTGTCGGGTTTCAGAATCTTGAGCAAAAAACCGTTCCATGTCGAAATGTAAATCGCGTTCTCGGTCACGTTCATCTTGAACGCTTTTCCCGGAAGTTGCAAATTGGCGGGGGAAACATCCCTGTTCAGGTCGTAAATCGAAATGTTGTAGCCCGAAGCAATGACCAGCGTGTTTTCGTCGTTGTCGATAACGGGGCTGTTGTCGAGTGCGCCAATGTACTTGGCAGAACGCAGTTCGCCGGTTTCGGCGTTAATAGTGAATAGCCTGTCAGCGGCGGGGTCGATCGTGTACAGGTTGCGCTTGCCGCTAAAGAATTGCGGGTAACGGGTTTTGGGCGAAATCGGAAGCAGCGTCACGAACTTTGCGCCGATGGCCTTGCTGTAGCGGTTCAGAATCAACTGGGTCGCTTGCGGATTGCTGCTCGAAAGTCTGACGGCTTCGGACCATGCTTTTTGCTTTTCGCGCTCGTTGTTGCTGTTCTGTTCAAGGTACAATGCTTTAAAGAACCAGCCCTCGGCATTACCAGGTTCCAGCTTGAACAGGGAATCCAGAACGCTTGGCAGGTCATCCCATTCTTCGTGCTCGGCGAGGTCAGCCGCCTGTTGTGCAAGAATCTCGGAAAGCAGGACTTTCTTGCCGTAGTAATGCGGCGAAAGCGAAACCAACTTGCGGTCGCCAAAGTACAAGTAGAGATTTCCGTTCGTGAAAATAGGGGCTTGTTCAATGGGCTTTGTGAAGTTGAAATGCCACAGCGGATTCAGAATGGTATCGACTGCAGTAATGGCGCCTTCGCCAGAGAATAAACCAAGTGTTCCCTTGGCTAGCGGGTGGATAGAAGAAGCGTCGCTTCGGATCGTTTTTCGAATCATGCCGGTTCTTCTGTCAATCAAGGAGATTCTTCCCGAAGCTTCGAGCAGAACAATCTCTCGTTCAAACGGGAACATGCTTTCGATGTTGCTGACCGAAATTTTCCAAAGCGGGGAAGTCCTTGCCTTGGGAATGTAGCCGTAAAGGTAATTGCCCGAAACCAGGAAGAGCATGTTCTTGTCAATCAGGACATCCTGAATCACGTCAAATTGGGCGATGGATTTCTTGGTCGATCCGTCTTCCGACGAAATAAAGTGAAGCGCATTGTCGGTGCAGTTCAAGACGAATTCGTTGGTGGGCGAAAAGAAACCTTCGGGCACGCAGCCGCTGTACTTGTCGGCGACTTGCGTTACGATGCGCTTGTTATTCAAAATAGAAAGCTGCTTTTCGCTTTGGACAATCGCCCTGTTGCCTTCGACTACAAGGTGCGTGATGTTTGTAATCGGAAAGCTCTTGCTCGGGTTGCTGGCATAGAAAGCCTTGAATACTAGGCTGTCCTGGTCAATGGGTTGGTACCAGATTCCCTGGCGGTCGATATTGAAAATTTGCTTGTTGGCTGGAGCCGTTGCGATTTTTTCGAGGCGGTCGTCCTTGATTTTGCAGATGGAACCGTCATTCAAAAGCAAGAATGTCGGATCCTTACCGAAGGTCCTCTGGATCGGGCTCTTCAATTGAATCGGGGCTTTCAACAATGCCTCGGGCTTGCTGCTGGTAGCGCTTTCGCGTTCCGAAAGCCAGTATGCTTTTGCCACTTCGTTTGTTCTTGCCAAACTCTGCTCGTAGTAGAAATTGGCTGAAGTTTTGTTGTCTGCAAGTTCCTGGATTTTGCCGAGGTAAAAATAGGCCTTTTCCTTGTCGTCTTCGTCGCCTTGCATGGCGGCTTTTTCGAGCAACTTGATCGCGTCAGCAGTTTCTCCCTTCAGTTCGAACAGGTAAAGCGCTTCTTGAATGGTCGCTTCCATCTTTTCGGCTGAGGCAAAAGATACAAGCCCGCATAACCACACGAGCGTCAACGCCGTGCGAATCATTGTGAAGGAACCTATGTTTAACCGTTTGCCTGTCATCGTTTTCTAAGTTCAGCCAGCTGAATTCTGCCTACTCCTATGCATCAAACTTGTAGCCGGCGCCTCTCACCGAGATAATAAACTTCGGGTTGTCCAAGTCGTCTTCGATTTTACGGCGAAGGTTTGCTATGTGGTTGTCGACAGTTCGGGTCGAGGGCATATTTTCGTCGGTGTAGCCCCAAATTTCCTTGAGCAAGGTTTCGCGCAAAATCACTTCGCCGCGGTGTGCCCAGAAGAATTTCATAATCAGGTATTCGCGGGTAGTCAAGTCGAGAGGCACGCCGCCCTTGGTGGCTTCGAACTTTTTGACGTTAATGTTGATGTTTGCGAATTCGAGCACTTCGGGAACCTGAACCGAGGTGCTACCGCTTTGCGGCTCAATGCGGCGACGGAATGCCTTGACGCGGGCAAGGAGTTCCAGAATCGAGAACGGCTTTGTCACGTAGTCGTCGGCGCCCATTTCAAGCCCGGCCACCTTGCTCGTTTCTTCGGTTTTTGCCGTGAGCATGATGATGT
The DNA here is from genome assembly GCF_900142495.1 of Fibrobacter sp. UWOV1. Lineage (NCBI taxonomy): Bacteria > Pseudomonadati > Fibrobacterota > Fibrobacteria > Fibrobacterales > Fibrobacteraceae > Fibrobacter > Fibrobacter sp. UWOV1. Next base: position 122,344 of record NZ_FRBA01000003.1, read on the forward strand.
AAGTATCCGGATGCTTGTTGCGAATGTAACGGCAAACTTCAAAGCCGCTCTTTTTCGGAATCATCAAGTCCAATAGCACCAAATGGGGCTGGTAGGAATCCGCCTTGGCAATAGCTTCTTCACCATCGCAGGCCGTTTCTACGGTATAGCCTTCCATTTCAAAATTGTCCTGGAGGCCCAAGCGGATGATTTCTTCGTCTTCTACGATGAGTATTTTGAAGTTCATGTTTATTCTGCCTTTTTAAACTTGACGGTGAACGTAGAACCCTTTCCGGGCTTGCTGACCAACGAAATTGTCGCCTTGTGTGTTTCGGCAACGCGCTTGACGGTTGCAAGGCCGAGCCCGGAGCCCTTGGTGCTTCGGGTCATTTCGTCACCCACTCTATAAAAATCATTAAATATATTTTTTTGTTCAGATGCAGCGATGCCAATGCCGGTGTCTGCCACCGAGAATATGACCCATTCGCTATCGCTCCTGACATCGACCTTGATATCTCCGGGAGCTTCGGTATACTTGATGGCGTTGTCGATCAAGTTCTGGACCAAACTGTAAAGCGCCGTGTAGTCGCCCATCACGAATACGTTGGGTTCAAAATGCGTGTAGAAGGTAAGTCCCTTTTCGACGCCGATATCTTCTACGGCGTCAAACACTTTCTTGGCGCAAATAGAAAAGTCGAGGCGTTCCCACTTGAAGGCCCCGGTTCCGTGTTCCATTCGGGTGTAATTCAAAATGGCGCCAATCAGGTTTTCGAGTCTAGAGGCTTCCTTGCCAATGAGGGTGGAATATTCCTGCACCTTTTCGGCACGCTGCAAGCGCCCGCGGGCCATCATTTCGGCAAACATCTTGATCGAGGTCAGGGGAGTCTTCAATTCGTGCGAAACGCTTGACAAAAAGTTTGCCTTCATGGCCAAAAGTTTTCGTTCCTGGGTAATGAATCGGAACATGAAGAATGAACCGAAAATAACGGTGATGAGGGCAAAAAGCATAAGCCCGTACATCAGGAACATGCGGTGTCTCGTTTCTTTGTGAATGTCCTGCATGTCTTTTTCGTACAAGGTGAACTCCCATTCAAACGCGTCTGAAATATAGTGCTGCGCAATAATGGGAGCGCCTTCCGGAATTTCGCCCATAAGCAGTTTGTCGCTGTTTTCGGTAATCGAGAAGGGGATATTCTTGTAGCTCTGTACGACAGTCTTGAGCTTGCTCTGGAGTCGTGCTTTGTATGCATCCTTGTTGATGACCGCAATCACCACCTGGTCGCCCGAAAGGTACGGGTACGACATTTTGAATAAAGTAACTTCTTCGGTGTTCTTGTAAAGGATGCCTTCCTTCGAAGAAACGTCGTCGTTCAAGATTTCTTGGAACAAGTCCCTGTTGTAATACAGGATGTCCATGTACCCCAGTTGGCGGTTGAAGTTCTCGCGAAGGTTCCAGAAGGCTTCGCGCTTTTCTTGCGACAGGTTCTCGAACGACAGAATTCGCGTAAAGGCCGATTCAAAGAAGTACCTGGAAGAAGAAATGTCGTCGATATTTTGCTTGTCCAGGAATTGAGCCAATACAGAAAGGCAATAGTCTTGAGCCTCTTGGTGCTTTCTCTGGAATACCAAGATTTCAAAGTGCAGTAGGTAGACCGCGTAAGTCAAGTCGGCGTGCAAATAGCCCTGCTGGTGCGGATTGCTTTCGAGGATTTCAAGCAGGTGCAAAGCTTCGTCGTATTTCTTGTTCTTGTAGTAAAAGCGAATCAACCCAAGAATATTTTGGATTTGTTCTTCCTTGGATTCGAAGAAAAAGCTTGTCGGCCTTAAACTCCGTGATCGCTGTTCCAAGTAAATCTTCTGGGCAATGCTGTCTTTTAGGCCGCTCGTTTCCACTTGATAAAGTTTCTTGTCGAGGGCAGATGGAACGCTGTTCGAAAAGTTGGACGACTTGAAGAACTTCTTGGAAGTCATGTCGGGGTAAATCAAGTTCCCGTTGTTGAACAAGAAGATGGCGTCCAGGCCTTCTACCGACTTGAATTCGGCAGCGTGCCCAAAGTCCAGGAGTCCTTGCGGCTGCTCATAAAGGAATAGCGATGCCGCCTTGGTTTCTTGGTAAATCTTGGCCTGCTCTTTTTCTATCGCTTCTTCCACTTCGTTCTGGAACGCGTTCAGGTTTTCATCGAAATTCTTTTGCGACAGGTATATTTCGTTCTGGATATTTCTAAAACTCAGGAACGAAAGAATCGCCGTCGGGAGGACAATTCCTCCCGCGAATAAAAGGACGAACAGCAGATTATTACGTGAAACCTGCATTGCCAGTCCCTACAGAATTTGTGGACTTAGGGCGAGAATCTTACTTGACAATCTGTGCACGGTGAGTCACCGATACCCTGTGTCCAACTTCGATTCTTCTGCTGTTGGAATAGATTTCGCGAATGAGAACGCTCGATTCGTTGTCTGCCGCTCTGGCAATAATACCGCGGCCTATCAGGCGGGGTGGAAGCGATTCGTCGGTCTTGTCTTCTTCCCAGATGGCGACGGCATCGCCCGTGTTGTAACCTTCGTTAAGGCCTTTATCGATAAGCACATACGAGTATGCTCCGATAATCAGCATTGGGTCCATGGAATAGCGGATCATGGCCAGGTTGTCGAACTTGGCTTCCTTGACCTTGCTGTAACCGGACACGTTCAGGGTCTTGAGCGGTTCCTTGAGCCTTGCCTTGGCCTGGTGAATCTTGATTTCACGGAAGGTCGTCACGATCTTTGCGCGGGAAAGCGTGTCGCCGATGGCTGTGATTTTTGCAATGCCGGAAAGGCGGAGCAACGCGTACTTGTCAAAGCTGCTGCCCTTGGCTGCAGGAACGTTAATTGCCTTAGCATCAACGATTTCCACGAGGTCGCCGCGCTTCAGGTTGGAGTTCGTCTTCTTGCCGATACCAACGACTACTTCCGTTTCAGGCATGTGAATCAGGGGTTCTTTCTTTTCTCCCGACTTGATCGACACAAAGCGCTTGTCCTTTTTCAAGGAATCCAGCGTATAGATTTCGGGGGCGTGCATCTGGTAGTAGCCATTGAAAATCTTGGGGGCCGGACGCTGCTTGTAGTAGTATTCGTCGTTTGCCTTGGGTTTCTTGACGGCCTTCTTGTCCTTGTCGCGCAGGTTGCCGAGCATGCCTTCGAAATCGCTATTGCGTTCGTCGCCATCATCGCAACCGGCGTTAGCGACTGTCAGACCCTTGCCTTTGGGGAGCGCGGAATCCGAGATGGTTGCATTACAGGGATACTTGTTCTTCTTTTCGACCTGAAGAACATTACCTTCACGAATGGAATCGCCCAGGTAAATGGAGTCGCCCGGATAAATCCAGTGCGGGTCTTCGATGTGGCGGTTGTTTTCCCAAAGGTCTGGCCAGGCAAAGGGGTCCTTGAGGAATTCGTCACTCAAGTCCCAAAGGGTATCGCCTTCCTTGACAATGTAGGCGGAGGCCAACAAGGCGGAAAGTCCCAGACAGATGGATGCACATTTCAAAAGTCGCATAATAATCCCTTTACAGGCTGTTATATCAATAATTTAACCTTTTCTTTGCTTAAAAGTAGGGGCTTTTTGGCTAAAATGAGGAATTTCTTGCGTTTTTCGGCTAGAAACGCGTTCTTGCGGGCGTTGGATCGTCCTGGAACGCTGTTTTTGTGCCGGATTCTGTCCCAAGATTCCTACGCGGTCAGGTACGAACAGGAACAGAATTTCGAACTTTCCGGAGCCCGGTTCCAGGTACAGTGGGATATTCTTGCGCAACATGTAGCCTTCGTTTCTAAACTGCTTGATGGTGCGCGCGGCCACTTCAAGGTTCGAAGTCTGCAAGAGAATACGTTCCGGTCTCGAAAGGGCGGCTGCCTGTGCCACGCCTTGTGCAAGCGGTTCGTCGCCGGGCAGGTTGAAGTAGAATGTCCAACGGCCCTCGTTTTCGGGCTTGCTGAAGAACTTGCCAAAGAAATCCTGTTCTACGTGACTGCGGATGAATTTCATGTTGTCATCGACGGTGTTGCGTGCGTTCAAGCGCGACGACATCATGGCGTATTCGCGGCAGTCCATCGAAACGACTCTCTTGAATCGGTTTGCAAGAGTTGCGCTCACAAAGGAACTTCCGGAATAGAATTCAAAGAAACTGTCCTCGGCATTCGGGTGGATAGCGTCTTCGATACGTTTGGGGAGTCCCATCCAGGCGTCATGAATTCGGGGCGTCCAGTCCAGCACATGCATGCTGATTCCGGTTTCGCCAATGGGCATAAAGTCGCTTCCGAAAGCGCTCTTGGCTTCTACCTTCATCGGAATCGTTCCGGCCGGATCAAAAGGCTGGTCGGGCATGCACTGAATGTGGTGACAGCTGATGACTTCCGGGCAGTTTCTTTGTATAAAATCAACGAAGGTCTTGTATCCGTGAGCAGAGAATCTGCCCTTCAGGTTGACCTGAACGAGTATCGCATAACGTCCGTCACCGACGGCTCGGAACCAAATCTGGCGGAGAGCCTTTTTAAAGATATGCAGGTGTTCTTTCTTGACCTGTTCAAAAATGCGGCTGACAAGTTCGGGAACATCCATACCGCGGGCGGGAGCGTCTATCGAAAGCGATTCCTGCTGGCCGCGGTAAGTCTTGATAATGCGCCAGTCGGAATGTTCTGGATTAGCATCTGCTGTAAACCATGATTGAAACTTACCGGGAATGCGTTCGTTTTCGGCCCATGCGGCAAGCTGCTGTTTGATATCTTCAAAAGTCAGCGCTGCTTTGCGTACAGGCTTTTCGGCTTTCGGGGCTTTGTCTTGAATTTTGTTACGACGTACGGAATTTCCGCATGCGCGATTGTTTGTGCTTCTGAAATTGTTCTTCATTTTTAATTCTTTACTTTTACTTTATCTTTGGACCCTTCGACTTCGGGCATAGCCCTTTGCTCAGGACGACTCATTCGTGGCTAGGCAACTTCCTACTTGAGTAATTCCGAAATCCGAATTCTGAATTAAACAAGGAATCTCGGGTAAATCCAAGAGCATTCGCGGGCGAGCATCTTCGGGAATTCGCGGAAGGTTCCATTGATCTGGTAAAGGTTCAGGCTGCCTTCCACCGGTGAAAGCTTGATGAGCGAGTCCGCGCGGGCTTCGAGGTAGGGGTATTCGTCCAGGTTGCAAGACGACACGACTGCACACCCTGTGAGGGCGATTATGGTGTCGACCATCTGCATCAAAATCTGGTGCGGAGCGCCATTCAAACGAGTAGACTTCGGGTTATGCAATACGGCCGAAATCGGATCGATTACGACAACGCGGTAATCGTGGTTTTCGAGTCGCTTGGCACCTTGAATACGCTTGGCGATAAGCTGAGCTGTTTCGATCGGTGAAAGAGCCGTACCGCGCAAGTTCAGGAAGCCGAACTTCGGGGTGCTCGCATTCAGATTGCGCTTGCCGGCCAACAGGTAAAGGCGGTTCAGGAACACGGACTTGGTCAGTTCGAAGTTGATGAACAGAACATCGCTAGACGATGTTGAATTGCCGAACCAGTCTTCGCCATAGCAGATAGAAAGACCTAAGTCCATAAGGGCGAGGGACTTACCGCTTTTCGGAGGTGCCGTGAACAAGAAAAATTCACCGGCACGGAGCATGTTTTCAACAATCGTCTGGTCTTTTTTGGGAGCTTCTTCGGTATCGCTTGCCAGTTCAATGAGCGGCTTTCCGTCGAGGGAATATTCCACCCATTCCTGCCATTCCTTAAAGTTTTTGGCACCCTGTTCAAGACCGATCAAGTACTGCTGCTTACCGCCGCGGAGCACGCCAGGCATACGCACCATCATGTGCGGGTTACTGTTGCTCGGGTCGACCTTGAATCCCTGGGAATCAAGCGTCTTGAAAAGGAAGTCAACGCGATCGTTATATTCTTCTTCGTCGTTGGCAAAAATCTTGACCCATGCCTGCACGGAATTCGCGCCTGTGTTCACCAAGGCGGCGCAGGGAAGGTTCAGGGCCTTGTAGTAGGCGAGCTGCTTGGCCAAGGACATCTTGGGGTTATCGACCACCACATAGCGGTAGCGGAACGATTCGTCCGAGACATTGTCGCCCCCCTTCACGGCGTTAATGCACAGGAGGGCGCCTTCGGGACTGTCGAGGCTCTTCATGATTTTCTTGATCGAGTCGTCTTGTCCAATGATGTTCGATACGAGTTCTTCGGTGCTGTCCGGGGTATTCGATACCTTGAACGAAATCGTTTCTTCGGGATCGAATGCGGCTTCCAGAAGCTTTGCGAGGTCCTTACGCCAGTCGGCGGCAGGCCAGGGAATAGAAAGCGCTTCGGGGTCGATCTTGAAGTTCTGCAATAGTTCCAGGGACTGGGTGTCAAGACCCATGGCAAGCATCTGTTCCATGGAAATCATGTTCGCCGACAGCGGCGTGATGATTGGCATGGCAACCGCCTGCGGGGCGGCCGCAGCTTGTGCCTGGGGTGCTCCTTCCGCAGCCGGGGCGGCGTTCTGCGCCGGAGCCACTTGTTCCTGAGGGCGCTCTGCCGTACGCTTTTCGGCGGAGAACGCGCGGCGAAGGGTCTGTTCGACCTCTTCTCCGTCCATGCCGTCGTCGCGGGCCTTGCCGCCGAGCTGGAAACTGGCGTCCATGAAGGTCCAGCCTTCTTCCATGGCGGCGACACCCGCCTTGTAGAGCTCGGCTTTGAGTTCGTTCGGACTATACTTGTTCTTCAGGAACAGGTTGATGGTCTTTTTTGCGTTTTCCATAAGCGCCTCGAATGCTTTATCGTATTGAATGTAGCTTTTTTATTTACAAAAGGGTGCTTAAAAGTGCAAAATGCATGCAAAAACGCCCCAGATTTGCTCCGAAGCGTTCTTGTTAATTTGTTTATAACGCTGTGTGGGCTCGTAATTCGAATTTACTTCGTCGGATTGAAGCTATCCTTCAGACCAACCGTTCTGTTGAACACCAGGTGACCCGGCTTGGAATCTTCGCTGTCGAGGCAGAAGTAGCCCTGGCGCATGAACTGGAAGCGGTCTTCTAGCTTGGCGTTGGCGAGGCTCGGTTCCACCTTGGCCTGCTTGATGATCATGGAATCCGGGTTCAGGTAGTCGTGCCAGTCTTCGCCTTCGGGAACTGCCGAGGGGTCTTCGAGCGTAAAGAGGTTGTCGATCAGGCGCACTTCGGCGTCTACGGCGTGAGCGGCGGAAACCCAGTGGATGGTTCCCTTGACCTTGCGGCCATCGGGAGTTTCGCCACCCTTGCTCAGTGGATCGTAAACGCAGTGAATCACGGTGACCTTGCCGTTTTCATCCTTCTCGACGCTCTTGCAAGTCACGAAGTAGGCGCCCTTCAGGCGGACTTCGCCTTCCGGCTTCAAGCGGAAGTACTTCTTCGGCGGTTCTTCCATAAAGTCGTCGGCTTCGATGTAGAGTTCGCCGCTGAACGGAACCTGGCGGGTACCTGCGTTCGGATCGTTCGGGTTGTTTTCCACTTCGATCATTTCCACCTTGCCGGCTTCCCAGTTATCGATCACGAGCTTGACCGGGTCAATCACGGCCATCACGCGGTTTGCAGTCTGGTTCAGTTCTTCGCGGATGCAGAAGTACAAGAGGTTCACGTCGACCATGGAGTCGGCCTTGGAAACGCCGATACGGTCGCAGAATTCACGGATGGAACTCGGGGTGAAGCCACGGCGGCGGTAACCGCAAACCGTCGGCATACGCGGGTCGTTCCAGCCCATCACGGCCTTCGTCTGCACCAGTTCCAAAAGTTTACGCTTGCTCATCATGGTGTAGGTGAGGTTCAGGCGGGCAAATTCAATCTGCTGCGGGCGATTGTCCAGGCCCAGTTCAATCAAGAACCAGTCGTACAGCGGGCGGTGCGCTTCGAATTCCAGCGTACAGATGGAGTGGGTAATGCCTTCGATCCAGTCGCTAAGCGGGTGCGCAAAGTCATACATCGGGTAGATGCACCACTTGTCACCGGTGCGGTGGTGGGTGCAGTGCTTGATGCGGTAGATGACCGGGTCGCGCATGTTCATGTTCGGGCTCGAAAGGTCCACCTTCGCGCGCAGGCACTTTTCGCCGTCGGCATACTTGCCGTCGCGCATCTCGCGGAACAGCTTCATGTTCTCTTCGACGCTGCGGTCGCGGTAGGGGCTCGGGCGGCTGGGCTTACCGGCGTCGTTGCCACGGTATTCCTGCATTTCGTCGCGGGTCAAGTCTTCTACGTAGGCCTTGCCCATTTCGATTAACTTTTCGGCAAAGGCGTAAATCTGGTCGTAGTAGTCGCTGGCGAAGTATTCACCGCCCTTCCATTCAAAGCCGAGCCACTTCACGTCTTCGCGGATGGAGTCCACGTATTCCACATCTTCCTTGGTGGGGTTCGTGTCATCGAAGCGGAGGTTCGTGATGCCGCCGAAGTCTTTGTACTTGTTTGCAGTACCGAAGTTCAGGCAGATGGACTTGGCATGACCGATGTGAATGTAACCGTTCGGTTCCGGCGGAAAACGGGTGTGCACGCTCTTGCGTTTGCCCGTGGCGAGGTCGTTAACGATGATGTCCTGCACAAAATTCGAAGATTCAGGGATTTCCATGGTTAATCCTTTAGTTTTTAACGCCGGAAAATATAGTAAAATGACTGTTATTTTCTCATGCTTTTGCCAAAACCTCCGCGGCTATTGCCGTTTCGGTTGCTGTTTCCGTTACTGCGGCTGTTGTTGTTGCGGCTACTGCGGGAATCGTCGTAGTTTTTCTGGCTGCTACGGGTCGTCTTGATGTTTCCAAAACCCTGATTGTTGTTTTTGCTGTTGTCTTCTTGCCAGTAATTGTCTTTGGTAGTTTTGACTGTTGCAATCGTGTTCGGGTGGGCAGCGGAATGATGAATTTCGGCCTTGCTCCTCGGAGCGGTGTTGTGGTTCATGGGAACCTTTACGGGTCTGCTCGGAGGAGGCGTATAGGAGTCGTGTCTTGTGGGCGCCACGTAGTGGTTGTGCCTTGGCGGCGGAGGTGGGTTGTGATGACGTGGATGGCGAGGCGGCAGGGGTCTGTTGTGGTACCAGCGGTAGTCATGCACGTAAATTAGGTGTGTGTCCCATTCAAAACGGCTTGTGCCCCAGCCCCAGTAATCGTAGTAAGAGCCTACCCATACGCCGGTGCGGTAACGGAGTCCCGGGTAGCCGTTCGAATAAACGTAGTAGACGACGTGCGGGTTGTAAACCGGAACGTACACATATTCCTTCTGTACAGGTTCGATGATGATAGTCTTTTCCTTGATGACCTTGACCTGCTCGTTAGTTTGTAAGTGGCCGTGGTTGTAGGCGGCGCTACGCATGCGTTGAACGGCATCCATCACGGCTTCTTTTTGGGTGGCGACGGCATCGCCTAATTGGTCGGTCCACGTTTGGTATTTGGCCATGGTGGCAAGCACCGTCGGGAAAGGAATCAGGGCCTGGACGCTTTCGTCGTAGGGAAGGTCTTCGAGTTTGATTCGGTCGGCGAGTTCCTGACCTTTGAGGTGCTTGTTCTGGTTTGCCCAATCGGCAGCTCCCGGAATTTCATCGCCATGAACAGAAGCCGCCAGTACCTGCACCAGGAGCGGGTCGGGGTAGAGCGCAATGGTCGAAACTAGAGTGTCGAGTTCCGCCGCAGTGAATTGCTCGTTTGCACGAACAGATGAGGGCATACATAAAATGACAGCAAGTAAAAACCACAGCCAAGCGAGCTTGGTTGTAAATGGAGATGCTAAACTTTTTTCAGCCTTTAAACCGGTAAACATGTTTACCTCCTATAGTCTAAGGTTACTAATATTATACAAAAATTCCATGCTAATTAGATGCTGGAAAGTCGCTTTTGGTTGCGGGTGAGCTCTTTTTCGGGAAGTAAATTCCCGCATTGTGATTTGTCCATTGTGGACGATTTTATTTTTACACACTTCTTAAACGAAAAGATGATTATGGCTTTAGTGCTGAAAATGGCGAAAAATGAATGAAAATGGATGGTAAAACGGCAAAATTTCTAGAAAAAGGTCAAATAATAACGTTTTTCATGTTGTTGTTTTACACAACACATTAACTAAAATTAACATTAATTTTTACACACTTTAATCTATTTTTTTTATAGCTAGATTGGAGGCTATATGGGCTATTGGGCTAAAATTATATCTACAACGGCGCTATTTGCGTCATTTACATTTGCGCAGACATACGATTTGCCTATAGTGTTTATTGACACCAAGGGCAAGTGCCTCGATAACAAGGTCACTGAAAAGATTCCTGCAACCATGAAGGTGCTGGACGGAAAAACGAACAATGTGGCTGACAGTGCCAAGGGCACACGCTATGATATCGGTATCAAGGTTCGTGGTCAGTCTTCGGCCATGTTCCCGAAGCCTGGTTATGGCGTGGAAGTCCGCGACGAAAAAGGCGAAGGCATGGACGTGAGCCTGTTTGGGCTCCCTCCTGGTGACGACTGGGTGTTCCACGGTCCGTATGTAGACAAGAGTATGATGCGTAATGCGCTTGCCCATTGGCTCTTTAGGCAGGCCGGGCATTATAGCCCCCGTAGCAGGCATTTTGACTTGTACATCAACGGTGTTTATCGCGGTGTGTACGTGCTTCTCGAAAAGATTAAGCGCGGCAAGTATCGTGTGAACGTGAGCAAGCTTAAAGAAACCGATGTCGCGGGCGACAGCGTTACCGGCGGTTACATTTGGGCATTCGACAAGACGGGTACCAATACGGGTGGTGCAGGCAGCGGTCCCATCGAAAAGGAAGGCTTCAATACTTCGGACGGCCTGAACGTCATTTTGCATTACCCGAAAAAGGAAAATATCCAGAAGGCCCAGGAAGAATACCTGAAAAAATACCTGAACGATCTTGAAGGCTTGTTCAAGAACGGCAAGAACGGTAGCGGATACGAAAACTATGTGGACATGACTTCGGCACTCGATTACGTGTTGCACGAAGAAATTACCAACAATGCGGACTCTTACTGGTGCAGTTTCTTCTTGCACAAGCCCAAGGACAGTAAGGGCGGTAAGGTGACGCTTGGCCCGGCATGGGACTTTAACCTTGCCATGAGTAACGGAAGCCAGCCTGAAAATGGCGGTGGCCAAGGCGGCCAGGGTGGTATGTGGGGCTTTGGCGGCGGTGGAAACGGCTTTGGAAGTTCCGGCGTTACCGGTTGGCAAATCGAAAATAGCCAGAAATCAGGTAATGGTGGCATGTGGGGTATGGGAAGTTCTCTGAAAGCTCCGAACTGGCTTTTGGGAATGTGGAAAGACAGCCATTACCAGAGCGAACTGAAGAAGCGCTGGGCGGAACTCCGTAGCGGTGTATGGCACACCAAGACGATGGATGCATACTTGGATTCCATGAAAATCTATTTGAAGAACGCTGCCGACAGAAACTTCAAGCGTTGGCCGAACTTGGGCAAGGCTAGTGGCCAGAACGATCCTGATCCGGAGCCGATGAAGTACTGCAATAGCCAGAGTGGCGGCTTTGGAATGGCTATGGGCGGCTATAATGCTACTACTTGGGATGGCGAATTTGAACATCTTCGCAAGAAAATGAAAGAAAGAATTGCCTGGATGGACCAGCAACTCGGATTCTCGGAACCGGCCAATCCGATTGTAACGGAACCCGTCATTCATGATCCGGACTGGCAGAATGACGAGAAAAACAAGACAGAACCTCCTCCGATGAATGTCGGTTTGGATGATTTCAGCAGACTTTCTCCGACGAACTTCTTTACTGTAAATGGCGATTATCTTGAAATTCAAACGAGCTTGGGCGGTACTTTTGCCCTTGTGGACCTGAACGGATCAGTCTTGTTCAAGACTCGTATCAATAAGGGACTCACGACTCTGAGAATTCCGTCTAAGGCCATGAACAGGCACTGGATTGCGACGCTCAACGGAAAAATGCTGAGCAAATAGTAGTACGAAAAAAGGGTGTCTGTATTCAATTCCGAAATCTGAATTCAGATATCCGGAATCGCTATAGATAATGCTTGACCTTGTTTACAGGGTCAAGATTTTCTTTTGGGGGGTTGGGAACATGAATTTTGACGGCGTACACGTAGTGGTCCGTTTCGACCAGGATGTCGCCTTCTTGCATGTCTTCGTTGATGTCGATTTCAATTTCGACTCCGTCACGGGCGATGCGGCGGATAGAATGTTCCTTGAGTTCGTGACGTTCGAACAGGACGTCGATAACCTTCTTGTAGGTGCCGTGATGGATGGTGCCTAGAATGCTATTGCAAATCATTTAAAAATCCCGTATTAAACCGCATCCATGGAGTCGACCTGGTTTACGATTTCAGTGACGGTCGCAATATAGCTATTTATGCTCTCGATGAAAGCCTTTTCGTTCCGGCTACTGATTGGTGCGCGGAGCGCAGGGTAGGCGCTAAAGATTTGCTGGTGGTTTTCGGGGTAGGTCTTGTGAAGTAAGTAATAGACCCCGTACATAATCGGGAGGAGAGTCGCATTGGCCCGAGCAAAGAATCCGAGCGGATTGCGATCTTGCTGCAGGTAAATGTAGGCTTCGCGCAGGTGAATCAAAAGTCCGCGCAATTCGCGTTCGCATTCCAGGCGTAGGCATTCCACATTCGGCTGGTAGTTGGGCAGCGGCTTTGCGCCGGCGAGGGCGACATTCCTGTTGGCGATATGCAAAAATTCCAGCGGGAAAACGTCTTCGGATGTCTGGATTTCTTTAAGCGTAAAGAAATAGCGGAACTCGATGTTTTCTTTCTTGGCTTCGCGCAACAGGTTCTGCAGGGGCTTGATGCTTGCAGTCGAGTTGTCTCGCAAGATAAAGCTTACGGTCCAGGGGCTTTCGAGCGCGTTGAATCCTTCGACCAGGCAATCGCCGTGAATGAACGCCGAAATCAGGTTGTCGCCCAGAGCTTGCTGTAGCATGCCCGGCCAGTTGGATCTTTGAAGTTCTACGATGCTCAGGTTCTTTTTCATGTTAACCTCACCAGGAATTCCGGTTTCCGAATCCGCTGTTGCCAAAACCGCTTCCGAATCCACCGCCAAAGCCTCGCGGGCTGCTTCCGAATCCGCCACCGAATCCGACTTCGGGTTCGTCCTTCTTCTTGTTCTTGATGGCGCCGCCGAACAGGAACCAGAAGATTCCGTTGCCGCGCCCGCCGCTGAACTTTGCCATCAGCAACAGGAACGAAACAAAGAGGATGAATAGAATCATGAGCGAGGAGACGCTGTTTTCTCTAAGCTTGTACGGGGTTTCGTCGATGTTAAGCTTTTTGCCTTTTGCCTTGGCGCCGATTTTAGCGAGTGCGTACGAAAGTGAAAGGATTCCTTCGCTGTAGTTGTTTTCGCGGAAGGCGGGAAGGAGTGTCTTTTGTTGAACCTTGGCCAGTTTCTTTTCGCTGTAGATTTTTTCGAGACTGGGGGTGACGACGATGTTTTTCCAGCGTTGCTTTTGAGCGACGAAAATCATGATGCCTTCGCCGTTTTCTTTGCCGAGATTCCATTGTTCGGCGGTGTACTTTGCGTACTTGTCCCCTTTTTCGAATTGGTTTGCGTGTCCGATGTCGTCTATCAGCACGCAGGTAAGCTCGATTCCTGTTTCTTGATGGAATATTTGGGCGAGATCGTTAAAAAGTTGTGTCTCGGAAGCGTTCAGCAGGTGATTGTCGTCGTAAATCTGACCTTCACTGGGCTTCTGAGGAAATCTTTGGTCTTCAAAAGATGTTTCTGCCATTGCCCCGAGCGTAAGCCCCAGGCAAAGGAGTGTAATACGTATGGAAAAACGCCTTAATAGAAACATCACTTTGAAAATATAAAGTTTATTTCCAAAAAGATGAGCGTGAACTTATTTTTTCATACGATTTTGACGACAAAGTTTATTTATGTCTTACGAAATGGAATATTCTTGATTGGAATATGAAAAAAGGAAGATTTTAATTTTTTTTTGTAATAAGTGTTCTATTCAAAAAAAACTCTATATATTTAGGATTGGGTTACGAACAGAACAAAAGGATTGGATTATGAATGAGAAATGGACATGGCTTCCGGATTTTGCCTCGGATATGGGGATATGGGAAGACGATCTGGTCGGCATTGCGCCTGATGCAGAACACCTTTTCGTGACATACGAAAAGATGGTGTCTGTTCTTGATGATGTTTACGGTTTGCCTGGTATTGCAGAGGCGTCTACCGTTGTTGGATGGGGCTTGGGAGCTTTCGTTCTTTTAAAGAATGCTCACAATCGCCCCAAGAACCAGAAATGGATTCTCCTTTCGCCTTATGCGGATTATTGCTCCGATCACAGTGAATGGAATAACGAAAATTTGTCTTTTATTGCGCACCAGACGAAAACCGCGGTCGATGCAACCTTGAATGCTTTTTATGAATTAATCGAAAATGAATTTGGTGAATGGCAAGATGACTGGATGAAAGCCGCCAAGGCGATTAATCCTGAAGCCTTGTATAAGGGACTCTCGTATATTGCAAAGAACCGAATTGATGCGCCTGTTCCTATTACGGCTGAAACACAGGTCCTATATGGTCGCATGGATGGTGCCGTTCCGCCGGCTATGACCTTGGAACTCAAGGAATTTATGCCTGGGGTGGAATTCAAGGAACGCCCCAAGGCAGGACATTGGCCGCCTCTACTTTTGTTCTAGCCGCGTTTGCGGTTGATAAAAGAGAGCAAAAGCGTTGCGATCAGGTAGGCTGCGAAAAAGCACAGCAAGAACATTTCAACAAAGTCGCCAATACGGCTGTATAGAGTGTCGCGGGTCTTGAGCGGCACTTTTCTTTGTACAACGCGATCGGTGAATATTTCGGTATTGCCGTCGTAGTGGCCGTACTGGTCGATGAATGCGGAAACACCGCTGTTGGCGAGGCGTGCCACCGGCATGCCGTTTTCGATGGCGCGGTAACGGATCAAGTTCAGGTGCTGGTAAGGGGCGGTGCTCCGGCCGAACCAGCCGTCGTTGGTAATGTTGACCATGAGGCGGGAGCCTTCGCGGATCGCTTCGCGCACCAGGTCGCCAAAAATGGCGTCGTAGCAAATGTAGGGTGTCCACAGGAACGGCTGGTAGACGGGGGTTTCTTTACCGGCGACAAAGTCTCCTTCGCCAAGATCCACATAGTTTAAAATCGGGAAGATTTCGTCAAACGGAATTCGTTCGCTAAAAGGCACCAGGTGCTTTTTGATGTAGCGCTTCGGGAAGTGAGAATCGCCGGGAGTGAACAGGAACGAGGCATTGTAGACATCGAACTTACGGATGCTTCCGCGCGGATTGCGACGGTAGTCGAGTGCGCCTACTAAAAGTTGAGAGTTCTTGCTGTCTGCGACTTCGTGCAGGCGTTCAATGATGCCGGGCTGCCTGCGAATGTGGTCGGGGATTGCGGTTTCGGCAAGCACGATAAGGTCAGCATGTTCCTTAATGCTGTCGTTGACCATGCCGAGAGTCTTGTTGACAATGTTATCGAAACGTTCCTTGCTCCATTTGGCACCCTGTGCAATGCTTGGTTGTACAAGGGCGATAGAGGGGTTGCCTTCGGCGTCTGCATTGTAGAACGGTTGGGCTTCGGTTTTAGACAAGACGATACTGCCTTGAATGAGTAACACTACAAAAATGGAAAGGGGGACGGCTAGAACAGGGATTGCTTTTTTGATGTCTTGAACTTTGCAAAGTGTCTGGGCTACGGCTTGGTTCGAAGCGATGACCAAAATCGTGTAGCCAAAAATTCCGATATAGGGGAGCATCTGCAAAAGTTCAAGGCTGTTACCGAAAACATAGCCCAAGTGGCTCCACGGGAAGGCGAAGTCGCCATAGGTGCGGGTCATTTCAAGGCCTGCGTAAAAGATCGGGAAAAGTATCAGCAATACGATGCGGATTTTGGCTGGGGCTTCTTTTGCAAGCGTGTACACGAATCCGGCTAATGTGTTGTAGGCGCTAAAGAAGGCTATCAGCAAAAAGAGTCCGAGGAGAATCAGCCCCGAAGGAGCAGTCTCCACGTGCATGACGTTGTAAATCCAGTAGTAGTTGATGGTGTTGTAAAGCATGCCCGACCAGAAGGTGGCGAACATGGCTTGACCGCGGGTGAATCGGTTAAGGACGATGAACCATGGAACAAGCAACAGTAAAGCTGCTGGGCCCAAGGGCATGGGTGGGTAGGCGAGTGCGAACAGGCCCCATGCAAAACAGGAAAGAAATAAGGGCGTGCGCGATTCGCGAGTTTTGATATGTCTGTAATTCCAACGGACAAAAAGAGTAATCCAGAAAATGCCGATGGGGCATGCCGTCAGGATAATCTGAATCAGACCGGCGTGTCCGATTTTATTCAAGTCGCCAATGTTGTAGTCAAGCGCAAGGAATGCAAAAGAAACGATTGCGAACGTGAAAAGCGTGCGTTTGAAATTTTTTCGGGTGTCTTTGAAAAACAGAAACGGAATCGTTACTGCGAGGGGGAGTACTTGCAAAGCCTGCGTGTAAAGCCCCGGTTTGTCGGGACGCAGCGAAAAAACAATCACTTCTGCAATAAAAAGAACCGCTACGTAAATCCAAAAAATCTTCGGGAGAGTTTTAATCTTATTCAACATATTTCACATTCCACATCCCACATTCCACATCCCACATTTCACATTCCACATTCCACATTCCACATTCCACTACAGTCCGCTCTTGTCTTGGGGATTGAAAATCAGTACGAATTCGCCTTTGGGCGGGTGAGCCTTGAAGTGTGCCGTGATTTCGGATGGAGTGCCAATCAGGTGTTCTTCGAATTTCTTGGTGAGTTCACGCATCAGTGCAATCTTGATTTCGCCAAAGACTTGGCCGATTTCTTCGACGAACTTGTCGATGTTGTGCGGGCTTGCGTAGAAAATCTGGGTCGCTTCTTCGTCTTTTAGCTTTTCAAGCAGATGAATGCGTTGGGCGCTCTTTTTGGGCGAAAAGTATTGAAAGCAAAAATGGTCCGTAGGCATGCCGCTTGAAACAAGTGCGGTAATCATGGCGCAAGGGCCAGGGATGGCGCGGACATCGATTCCTTCGCGGACGCACTCGCGAACTAGGTTGAAAGCCGGGTCTGCGACTCCGGGGGTGCCTGCATCGCTTACTAGGGCGATATCGCCTTCGTTTTTCAGGAATTCTACGTACTTGGGGGTCACCTTCTCTTTATTGAAGTCGTGGTAGGCTTCCATGGGCGTGTTGATGCCGTAATTGTCAAAGAGCACTCGCGTGTGGCGTGTGTCTTCGGCAAGCACCAGCGGAACTTCCTTTAATGTCCGCACGGCCCGGTAGGTGATGTCTTCCATGTTCCCGATGGGGGTCGCTACAATATAGAGTGTGTGCATATTATTAGTTAATAGTTCTGAGTTACGAGAAAAAGAAAGGTGAAAATGCTTTTTAAAAGTCTTGTGCTAAATTCAGATCGGTGTTACGGACAAGGCGGGTTTCGAACTTGAGGCGTTCCAAAAGCTTGCGGTGCATTTCTTGCGAGGCATCGTTTACGAGGTCTGCGCGCATACGTCCATACCAGAATGCTTTCACATGTTCGCTTTCTTCGAATTCCACTTTGAAGGTTAAGGCTCCGTGACAGAAAATTCGGGCTTCCATGTGGTAATGCCATGTTTCGCTAACAGGAAGCATTGGCCAGAAGGGAATGAAGGCTGCGCCGATGTTCCAGGAACTGCCCTCTCCATCGGGTGTGACGCTTGCATCGATGTGGGCGACACCGCGGCAGCTTTCCATGGGGTAGTTCAAAGTGTCTATTGCAAAGGAATACGCTCTTTGCAAGTTTGTGTCCAAAACGGAAGTCGTCCCGGCGTAAGAAATCGTGATAGGCTCAAAAAACGGGATGGTTTTAGGGTAATCTTGTAAGTCGTACTTGGTGAGGCTTGCAGAGCAACCCGTAAAAAGCATGCCGAAAAAGCCTGCGAATGCCATGAACATCAACGATTTTGGCGTAAATATTTTCATTTCTATAAATATAATTATATTTCGTTTCGATGAATTCGTCCGCCTACTTTATATCTGATGCGCACCTCGGGGTAAACCCGCCTGGCTCAGTCCCGAATCGTGAGCAGGCCCTTGTCCGTTTTATGGAATCAATCAAGGGCAAGGCTTCGCATTTGGTAATCGTGGGCGACTTGTTCGAATTCTGGTACGAATACAATGATTACGTTTGCCGTAATCATATGGATTTGTTCTTTGCCATGCGGGAACTGGTAAAATCCGGCTGCGAAGTCCATTTGTTGCAGGGAAATCACGATTTTGCCTATGGAGATTTCTTCCCGAAATCACTGGGTGTCTTGACTCATAAGGAATTGAAACTCGATATTCAGGGAAAAAAAGTCTATTTCCGCCATGGCGATGGCGTTGCAAAATCCGACTTCGGTTACCGGTTGTTCCGTCGCGTGCTTGATTTTCCGCTGAATCGATTCCTTTTCCGCCAACTCCATCCGGATTGGGGGATGGCTCTTGCCCGATTCGTGGGCAGAAACAGCCGTAAGGTGGGTGAGTCCCGCATTATCAAGATGGAAGAATACCTGCATTGGGCAAACTGTATGCTCGAAAAGACGGGATGCTCCTACTGCATTCTGGGACATCACCATATTTCGGGCATTTGGAATGTCGAAAACGGGACTGTGGCGTCTGCCGGTGACTGGATGAAAAAACTCACCTACCTCCGGATGGAAGCAGGTGAGCTTGATATTCTGAATTTTAATGATTAATCCTGGTTTCCGGCGCTGTTCGCGCGGGTTTCCGTTGATTTCATCATCTTCTTGCTGGCGTTTTCGCCCCAGATCCAGGCGACGACGTCAGTATTGGCGACCTTGTCCCACATGTCGTCTAGCCAGCACCAGTGATGGGTTTCGCCCTTTTCGTCGGTGATAGTCCATTTCTCCGGAGTAGCGGAGAAGGTCATCTTGATCGGCTGCGGCTTGGTGTAGTTGCCGTATCCATCGTTCACAGCAGCGGATTCAGGCGGGTCGATTTCGATGGTCCAGGACTTACCTTCGGTCCTTTTATAGATTCCGACATTGTAGACTATAAGGATGGCGACGACGATGATTGCTCCCTTGTAATTCTTCTTGGTCAAGAAGAAAATCAAGAGAAGGACAAACAAAATCGCCAGTGCACCCAAATTATAGTGCGTCGTATAAAACAACTTGAGAATGTCGATCATAAGAGACTCCGACTAATTATTTCTTGGACTTTTCTGCAGCTTTCTGTTCAGCGACCAGGGAGGCTACGCTGAACGTGATGGTTTTGCCTTCGACCTTGCATTCGGTACGGAAGCTCTGCTTGGGGAGCGCCAAACCGTGAGAGGAGAAGGTTCCCATGAAGGAGGCGTTGGCGTGGCTAGCAATAGTGCGCACGTTGATAAAGCCCTTGTCCTTGCTGAAGGAAAGCTTGAAGACCTTCTTGGCGCGATCGTAATCGGCAATCATGGTCTTGTTCACCTGAGTGTTCACTGCATCTCTGGTGTGACGATCGAAAATGATGGTTCCGCGGGAGTCGATCGAGAGCATGGTCTTGTTTGCGATCGAATTGCGGCAGGCAATCAGTTTCCACGGGCCTTTCTTCTTGGTAGAATTCTTGCTCGTGAAGATGTACTTGTTGCCTTCCTTTTCAAGTTCGTACGGACCGGTGACGATCTTTTCGCCGATGGCGTTCAGGGCGCCCTTGAAGTACAGGAACTTGGACTTTGTAGAATTGACACCAACAATGAAACGGAAAGACGTGGTCTTTGCTTCCTTGGTGGGCGTAATCGCTACGCGCTTACCCACAGGGTCGACCTCGATATCGGCGTATGGACCGATTTCGATGACTTCCCCTTTCTTGGAGTTTTCTTGCTTCGCCATCTTGTCAAGTTTCATCGTCTTGATGGCTTGGTCCGGAAAACGCAGAAAACCGCGAATATCCATTTTTACAATGATAGTATCCATAAACACCTCTTTTTGTTTATTTGTGGTTTTCAAGGTAAACTAATAATTTTCCCAAACAAAATCAATGCAGATAAGAAAAAAACATTAAAATCTGTTCCCAAAAAGTTTTTTTTGTGCGAAATTTCACACAACGTTTGTCAAATTTTATCAAAATAAATTGCGTTTTTGTGATAAAATCAACACTTTTTGCAAACTCTCTCCATTTCGAACAATAAACTTGGCCCCCTCCAATTTGGAATATTCTGCCTTTGTTCTTTCTTCGAACTGTTTCTTATCGAAGAGTACGGTTGTGTTATTTTGTGCTTTTTTTAGCTTGTCTATGGATACTTTGAAGTTTGTGCGAATCAAGAATTTAGGATAAAGAAATCCGTACTTTTGGTGAATGGCATCGGCAATATCGAAGATGGGATCGATTAAGATAATTTGTTTGTTATTCGAGTGTTGGTTAATTGCCGAGATGGCTCCCATGCCGCGCCCTACAAGGGTTTGCGGGAATTTGCCGTTCACCTGTGCTGCGCATTCTGCGATTTGCCTTGCGTCTTTCTCGAACGTGTCTTCGCTGGGTGTTCCCTTGTTCTGGGCGGAGCCTCGGTAATTGAATGCGACGATATTTGTTCCCGGGAGGGAATCGACTTGTGCAAGGAATTGCGCTGCGTCTTCGTCGGCTTCGGGGAAATAGAGCATGACGGGATCGTTTTCGTTGCCTAGAGTAAAACCGTTTAGGATGGAGCCGTCTTCGAGAGTGCAGGTGAGGGGTTTTGCTTTGCCCTGGATCGCTTCGTTTGCTTCTTTATGATAGATTGCTCTTGGGAATGCGTTCCTGCGTTCGGTGAGAGCCAGGTAGAAAACCATACTTATATATATAACGACCAAGATGCCTGCGATGCGTAAAAGCCTAAAGGTGGATTCTTTAAGAAATCGGGCGATTTTTGGCATAGTGCTATTCATAGCGCCAAATTTAGAAAAATGAAATGGGTTGGTAAAGAAAAAGGACTTTCGCCTGTTTCCAGACGAAAGTCCAAAGGATGGGATTGGGTGTTCCTTGAATATATCTAAAAAAATCGGCAAGCGTATCACCTTTTTTTTCAAAAGTGTTCACGGATTGTTCTTTTTTTGCAAGATTTACGGGAATTTACAAAACAATTCTGAAATAAGGTGTTCCCAAAAATTGACAAAAAAAGTATATTTAGATCGATGAACGTATACGCTTACTACAACTATCGAAAGTTCCTGCAGGACTATTACGACTACCGGAAGTCCGTGCAGCGATACTTTTCCTACAGGTCCTTTGCCAAGAAGGCGGGGTATTCCTCGTCGGGCTTTTATTTGGACTTGGTCCGCGGGCGCAAGTCGCTTACGCCTCAGATGTTGCCCAAGTTTATTGCGGCTCTAGGCCTGAATGAAAAGGAAGGCCGCTACTTCACGCTGATGGTGGACTTTACGCATGCCACCACGCCGGCGTCTAAGCAGGCAATCTTCGAGCAGATGTCCGCGCTTCTTCCGAGCGCCATCAAGTCCTTGACCAAGAGTCAGCAGGAATACTACAGTAAGTGGTATTACGTGGCGGTCCGCGAGGCGTTGTCCGTCTTGAACGTGGGCCCGAAGAATATCCAGGAACTCGCTTTGTTCCTGAATCCCCGTATCACTCTTCCGCAGGCAAAGCAGGCTATCCAGCTGCTCTTGTCGATGCAGTTGATTGAACTGGACGAAAAAGGTTTTTATCGCTCGGTTAACAAGGCTATCTTTAGCGGCTCCGAAATCTCGTCGCTTTTTGTTCATCAGTTCCAGAAACAGATGATGGACCTCGGTAAAGATGCCCTGGATCATTACAGTACCGAACGCAGAAATGTATCTTGTATGACAATGAGCGTTTCTGCTGAAGGTCTCGAACGCATTATTAGTAAGATTGACTTGTTCCGTAAGGAAGTGGTCGATATTATTCGTTCGGATGAAGGTGAAACCATGGTGTGCCAGATGAATATCCAGTTTTTCCCGCTGAGTAAGGAAAAGGTGGACCTGCCGCCAGAAACCGAGGAGGAAGAATGAACAAGAAGTTTTCGTTGTTAGCTTGCCTCGCCTCGCTTGCAGTATCCTTGATTGGTTGCAGTAATGAAAAGGTTGCAGGTACGGTGACGGATACAGGCAATACACTTGCTGTATCGGGTGTGGTTCTTCGCGTTGACGGAACTCCCGCATCGGATGCCATGGTCCGTATGGCCCGCATGGCTGTTTACGATAGTGTCTTGCATGTTCCCGAACAAATCGAAGTCTTGACCGATTCCGATGGCGTGTACTCTTTTGATTCCGCCTTGTCGGATACCTTCCAGCTGGCGGTTATCGATACGTCGGCGGTTGAAGTGTTCTACTTGCCGCGCACGACTTTGAAGGCGAAGGCCTACGGCAGCATCCAGCTTGCCAAGGCGGCTGTCGTAACGAGCGTGCTCTATTTTGAAGAAGTGGAAGATTCTGCAGTTTCCGTGGGCGGCCATTTTATGACTTGCCTTTCGGGAACTCCGTTCTGTAACGACGTGTTCGCGGCAGACAGTTTCTCGATGTTGATTCCTGAAGGCGAATGGTCCGTGGAAATCTTCCCGGGCGATTCCATGATGGTTGCCCGCATGCAGTCTCTTGGCTTTGCGGATAGCCTTATCTACCGTACCCTGGATCTCGGCAAGATCAAGGCCGGCGATTCTGTTACCTCGGGTCCGATTGTCTGGAGTACGACGACTGGTGCCGATTCCTTGATCAAGGAATCCGAAAAGGAAGCGAAGAATGTGGCCCGTCTCTCAGGTAAGGTTCTTTGCAAGAATGGCAATCCTTGCGCCGATGTCGAAGTAATGCTGATTAAGGATATTTACGGCTTCAATTTTGTCGAAGGCGATTCGATGAAGTTCGAAGTTCAGACCACGACGGACAGTCTTGGTCGCTGGTGGTTGCCGCTTCCGGATTCCTTGCCGGGCGATTCCTTCCGCTTCGAATTCCGCAAACTGCAGGATGACCTGGTGACACAGGCTGGCGTGTCCCGCTACTTGACCAAGAAAGATATTGAAAACTTGAAGGATACCTTGAAAGTGAAGGATGTAACTCTGTCTCGTCCTTCGACCTTGGTTAGCCGCGTGTCTCTGGTGGTGGATCGTGAAGATACTACTCAATCCAGCGACTGCATGGTGAACAGCGTGGTTGTTGGCATCAAGGGTACTTCGCACTTTGTTCGCGATGCGACCTGCAGTGAACTGAGACTTTCCGACTTGCCTTCGGGAGCCCAGCAGGTGGTGCTCTATTCGGGTATTCCGAAAGTGATTGCTACCTTGCGTGCTTCGGACGTTTCGACGGATTATTTCGTGACCTTTACTCCGGTATCTCTGCCTGAAGGCGGTACCCAGCAGGTTCAGGGCATGACTTACACCCCGCCTAATCAAAATATTTTCAAATAACCCCTTGCCGAAGTGAAATTCTTTTACTAACTTTGGGGGCGAATTGAGCTATGGTGTAATGGTAGCACAACAGATTCTGACTCTGTTTGTCTAGGTTCGAATCCTGGTAGCTCAACGATATAACTCTTTGCTCATACCCCTGAGCAGAGAGTTTTTTATTTTTGGCTTATGGAATTTTTCGACTACTACGAGAAACTTTTTGGCGAACGCTGGCCGGCTTTGCTTGAATCCTTGAAGGGAGAGGGCTACGCAACAGAATTGCATTTTGGTGATAGACTTGAACCGTATTTTTTGGACGAGGCATCGGTCTTTGCGGCGCAAGCTCTTGGCGTAGAGCCGGGTGATGACGTGCTTGACATGTGTGCCGCACCGGGCGGAAAAACACTTGTGATTGCGTCGATGCTTAAAGGCGAAGGGTCTTTGCAAAGCAACGACCGTTCGCCGGATCGCCGCTTGCGCCTGCAGCATGTGATCGAAAATTCCTTGCCCGAATGCTGGCGTTCCGTGATCAAGGTGACGGGTTACGACGGCATGAAGTTTGGACTCCATAAGAAAGAATGTTTTGACAAGGTCTTGCTGGATGCGCCCTGTTCTTCGGACAGGCATGTGCTGAATTCTCCGGCGCATTTGGAAGTGTGGTCTGCAAAGCGAGTCAAGAGGCTTTCTGTAGAACAGGGGGCGCTCCTGGCCTCGGCGGTTGATGCACTCAAGCCGGGCGGAACCGTGGTTTATGGTACCTGCGCGCTTTCGCCTATGGAAAATGACGACGTGGTCAGGAAGATTCTCAAAAAAAGGCCTTCGATGCGTTTCGAGGCGATTGAAAACTTGTTGCCCGGTGCCGACCGCACTGAATTTGGCGTACATATTCTGCCGGACCGTTCTGAAGGTCGCGGCCCCATTTATTGCGCCAAGCTAGTGAAAGAAAAATAGCGGTCTAAGAGACTTTTCCGCAAATTTTTATTTATCTTTACAATATGTTTAAGCGAATTGTTTTTTCGTCTTTTTTTGCGTTGGCTAGTGTTATCGCTTTTGCCGACGATGTCGTGGCTGAACAACCTGCTGCACAGGTTGACTCCGTGTCAGGGCAGGCTGTGTCTTCTGCGGTGGTGCAGTCGTCCTCCTCGCAGGCACCGTCCTCTTCTTCGGAAGAGGCTCCGAAATGGCGTGAAGTGCCTGTGCGTTACTGGGTGAACGGAGATTCCTCGGAACTGGAAGCCATTTTTGTAAAGATCGAAAACGATACGGTCTACTTGAAAAAGCCGACTGAAGCCGAACTGCGCCATATTGAACGCCTTACCGATAAGAAGGCGATTGCCTTGCAAGAAAGCAATGGCCAGGAGGTTGAACAGGCGGAAGACGAAAACGAAGAAGTCGATTTGAATGCGAAGTCCGCCGAAATCATCATGACCGATGCGGTCAAGGATTCAATGGCGGCCCAGGCTGATACAAGTAAGGCAGAGGCTGCTCCTGTGGATGATGGTGCCGACGACGATCTTGCGACGGCAATGGCGAAAGAAGACAAACGCGTAAAGATGGAAGAAATCGCGAAGATGGAAAAGGAAATCCGTGAACGCGAAATCCAGGACAGTATTGCCGCAGCCAAGAAGAATCCTTACATCAAGATTTTCAGGTACGAGTTGAAGCGTCTCTACAATATGGAAGACGACGTGATGATCGACCTTTCGCTTTCGAACTATGTGGTTCCCATAGTGAAGGTTGTCGAAGAAACAATTGAACTGTATCCGCCGGGAAATGCCAACTTGCTGGTGGTTTCGCAGCCTGAGGCATGTTCCTTGTATGTCAACGGCATTCCGCTGAAAATTGTGGCTCCGGATACGATCAAGAATATTAAACCGGGCAAGTATACGATTTCGGTGATGAAGGTGTTGAAGGACGTAGAATGGTGGGGCTCTGCCGTTGTAAAAATTAATGCCGATAGCGTAAACAAGGTGACGATTCCTGTGCTTCGCCCCTCGACCCGCTTGACGCTCAATTCGAACCCGGAAGCAGCCGAAGTCTACGTGAACCAGGAACCTTCGCTGAACAGGATGCCTGACCACATGACCGACGTGGTGGTGGATAACGTAAAGCCGCAGGTCAGGGCTACGATTCATTTTAGAAAGGTGGGCTACCGCGATACTACGGTGACGACGGAAATCAAGCCGTACATGCCGAACCTGGTGTATGTGGACATGACGCCCGTGCTGGACGATCTTGAATTTATCGAAGAGCAGAATGCATTCAATAAGGAACGTAGCCAGAGGCGTATCGGTCGCGGGCTTTTGTGGGGTTCCATTATCCCTATTATTGCCGGAGGTGTCATGTGGTACCTGGCTGAACGCGATTGGAGCAAGGCTGCCGACAAGAAGCATGCATATGAGAATTTGTCTGCATTCGATAGCGACGACACGCGCCAGATGGTCAAAGATAACCATGAATTGAATGACAGCGGTGATACCAAGTGCGGGGTAGCCATTGGACTTGGAGCCTTGGGCGTCGGTCTCTTGGCGGCAGGCATCGTACTTGCGTTTTAATTTAAGTCAGATGGAGAAAATATGATCAAGAAAATTCTTTCGGTATCCATGCTCGCGATTGCTTTTGCTACAGCACAGGTCGCAGATGATCCTTACGCCTATACCTCTGGCGCCCAGGAACAGGATACGCCGGTGATGAATATCAACCATACCGAAAATGACGAGCCGCTGTTTGCGGTCTCGATTCACCCGATATCGATGTTCATCTTGTCACTGATTGATATTCCGTCCGTTTTCTTGACTATCGAAGGGAACTTGGCTAGCCACGTTTCCTTGATTACCAGGCCTTATTTGATTTGGGCTGATTTTTCGGATGGTGATGAAGATCTTGATGTCTTTTTGTTCGGTATTTCGGAAGGCTTGCGTTTTTACTTTAATGAGGGACATCGCGGTCTGTATCTGGCAGGACATTTCAATTACGACCGTGTGAGCTTGGAATACACTTATGACGGTAATTCTAGGGATAATATCAGTGCCCATGCGAATGGCTTTGGCTTTGGCTTTTATCTCGGGCATAAGTTCCGTTCCGGTCATTTTACGACGTCGTTTGACATCGGCTATGTTTATTCTCACTATTCAGCCTCGGGTAAGGCCGAAGATGATATCGATAAAGTTGCTACCGTGGGCTCGGGCTATGACTTGAACTATACGTTCGGCTTCGCGTTCTAACTCATTTTTCTATTTTTTAGAAAAAAAATTGGAGATTTGTATGCCAGCAATTCATTTGACTGCTGAAAACTTTGATTCGGTGATATCCTCGGGCCAGCTGGTCTTTGTGGACTTCTGGGCAACTTGGTGCCGTCCGTGCATGATGATGGGCCCCATCATCGATGAACTTGCCGATGAATACGACGGTCGAGCAATTATTGCAAAGATTAATGTGGATGACGATGGTGTGGGTGATATCTGTGCCCGCTTTGGAATTACGAACATTCCTAACATGAAACTCTTCAAGAATGGAGTGGAAGTGGGCAATGTGGTTGGTGCCGTACCGAAGGCAACCGTTAAAGGCGTTATCGACCGCAATCTGTAATTCTCATGCTGACGAAACGATTGATTGTATGTCTTGATGTCCGCAACCGTAAGGTGACGAAGGGTGTCAAGTTTAAGGGTAATATCGATATCGGTGACCCGGTTGAAATGGGGGCGCAGTATAGCGCTGACGGTGTTGATGAATTAGTGTTTTACGATATTACAGCAAGTGCTGAAAACCGCCCTTGCGATATGGAAATGATTCGCCAGATTGCACACCGTGTTTTTATTCCGTTTGCGGTGGGTGGCGGTATCCGTAACTTGGATGATATGCATGAAGCCCTTTTGGCCGGTGCCGAAAAGGTGAGCGTGAACAGCCTTGCTGTGTTGCACCCCGAAATCATTGCCGAAGGCGCTAAGGCCTTTGGTCGTCAGTGCGTGGTCTTGGGCATGGATGCGAAGTTCGTTGGCGTTTCTGACAAATTCAAAAGTGGCTACGAAGTGTATATTCGCGGTGGCCGACAGGCGATGGGCATCGATGCCGTGGAATGGGCCAAGAAGGCCGAGGACTTGGGTGTCGGTGAAATTTGCTTGAATGCAATCGATACCGATGGCGTTCGCAACGGCTATGAATTGAATATTACCGACCAGGTGGCACGTGCGGTGCAGGTGCCGGTGATTGCTAGCGGCGGTGCCGGAACTCCGGCCCACATTGTGGACTTGTTCCGCAAGACTTCTGCCGATGCGGCCCTGGTGGCTTCGATGGTTCACTTTGGTGATTACACTGTTCCCGGAATCAAGAAAGAAATGCTTGCTGCAGGAATCCCTGTGCGCAAGAAAATGAACGGCGAGGTGTAAGTTGAACACTTCTGTTGCGGTCAAGATTTTTGAAGCAGGCAAGAGTGCCGGTGCAGACTTTGTCGAAATTTACGAAGAAGAAACCCGCAGTTCGATGCTCGGGCTCAAATCGAGCCAGATTGAGTCTGCGACTGCAGGCACTGAATACGGTATCGGAATTCGTTTGATTTACGGAACCGAGGTGCTTTATGGCTTTACGAGCGATGATTCCGAAGACGCGCTTGTGAAACTCGTGAAGACGCTTGCCTTTGGCCGTATCGACAAGATGGGCTATACTCCGGTGGAATTTGCTCCCGAAAAGCGCGTGGCCGACTACAATGTGGCAGCCTTTAAGGATCCGCGGGTGCTTGGCCAGGCTGTCAAGCAAGACTTTTTGTTCCGTGCGGACCAGACGGCCCGCAAGATTTCGGATAAAGTAGTGCAAGTGGGCGCCTCGGTGACAGATTCCTGCTCGAACATTACGCTCATGAATAGCGAAGGCTTGAATTTGTCGATGAATCGTGCACGCCTGCGCGTGAATGTGACCGTAACGGTGTCCGACGGAACCGAAAGATTGACAACGCACGAGGCTCCTGGCGCCTTGGGTGGTTATGAACTTTTAGCAAATTATTCGCCCGAGGCTTTGGCAACCGATGCGACGGAACGCTTGTTGCGCATGCTTTCGGCGGGTTACATTAAGGGCGGCCAGATGCCTGTGGTGATGGGCAATGGCTTTGGCGGCGTGATTTTCCACGAAGCCTGCGGACATCCGCTCGAAACGGAATCGGTCCGTCGCGGCGCAAGCCCGTTCTGCGGTAAACTTGGCGAAGCGATTGGCCAACCCTGCTTGACCGCTATTGATGACGGCACCATGGAAGGCGTGTGGGGGAGCCTGAAGTTCGATGACGAAGGTACTCCGACCCAGCGTACGACTTTGATTGAAAACGGTATTTTGAAGACTTACATGAGCGACCGCGTGGGAGCCCAGGAAGTCGGAATTGCCCGCACGGGTTCGGCCCGTCGTGAAAGCTACAAGTACGCGCCCGTGAGCCGCATGCGCAATACCTTTATTGCTCCTGGCAAAGATACGCTCGATTCGATGATTGCAAGCGTTGACAACGGTCTTTATGCTGCACGCATGGCGGGCGGTTCGGTGAATCCGGCAACAGGCGAATTCAATTTTGCCGTTGACGAAGGCTATGTGATTCGCGGCGGCAAGATTTGCGAACCGGTGCGCGGTGCAACCTTGATTGGCAAGGGGCACGAAATCATGCCACGCATTAGCATGGTGGGTACAGACTGGGAAGTAGCCGCAGGTGTCTGTGGTGCTAGTTCTGGACATGTGCCTGTGACTGTGGGACAGCCTTCCATTAAGGTCGACCAGATTTTGGTCGGCGGCCGCTAGAATTTACTCCAACGTCTTTTGGGATTCGGGCAATGGTCTTCGTGACCATCGGGCCAGATCCATGTCTCGTCTGTAAAAGGACATTTGGTGCATGAACCGCTCATGGGGCAGTCTTCGGTCGGATCTTCCAGGAACAGGGAACCTTCGTACTTGATTTTGTCCGAATGGAGTGTGCCTTCGAGAAGTTCGTGGCGGAGTGATTCAAGTTCTTGCGTGTTGAGTTTGAATCGCCTTTCGAGAATTGCCGATGTATCTGGAATGAATACAGCCGGATTCCATTTGATTCGCTGGACGCCGGCCGTTTCGGCCCAGGCGATAAGGTCCTTGTAATCGTTGAGATTTTCGCGGTGCAAAGTCACTTGCAGAGAAATCGTGGCGCTGGAATCGAGTCTGCGCTTGCGGCATTCAATAAGCTTCTCTACATTTTCACGCCAAAGATTGCGGAGGAATCCGCCCATTTCGTAGGCAAGCGTGCTGATTTTGATGTCGCTGCAGGCCTGAACCAGTTCGAACATGACCGACGGAGTGCCCCACTTGCCCGGGAATGTCCCGTTAGTAGTGAGATTCATCTTGACGCCTGTCATTTCGCAAAGGTGTAGCAGATTCTCGAATTTTGAATAAAGTAGAGGTTCCCCCATGGTGGAGGGGATGACTTCTTTTAGCAACAGGTTGCCGGCTTCGTCGCGTTCGGCGGCGTACTTTTCGATAGCGGCCTTGGCGGTTTCAAAAGGCATTTCGCCGGAATAAGAGACTATGCCGCGTTGCCTTAAAAAGCACAGCGCACACCGCAAATTACATTTGTCGGGGTTAGTAAGTAGAGTGATACGACGCATGATCGAATTTAGAACTGAACGAATCTAAATTCGATCTAGGCCCTATGCTCCCTTAAATACTTGATAGCGGCGAGCCCTGCCTTGGCGCCTTCGCCTACGGCAACGGCTACTTGCAGAGTTCCTCCGGTGCAGTCGCCTGCAGCGAAGAGTCCAGGGAGAGTCGTCTGGAAATCCTTGTCGAGAACCAATGTTGGGCCGTCAAAGCCTGCGCCGGCCTTCTTGGCAAGGTCGGTAGCGTTTGCGCTTCCGAGGGCTACAAAGAGTCCGTCGAATTCTTCTTCAATGCCGTCTTCGTAGCGGACGCCCTTGAACTGGCCTTCGCCCACCAAAGATTGCAGGTGGCGAGATTCAATGCGTACGTTGGGCGGGAATGATGCTGTCAAGGGAGCGCCATTGGTAAGAAGCGTGATGCTTGCGACGACTTGCGCAAGTTCCTGGACTTCGTGGAGGGCGTATTCGCCTGTACCAAGGACGGCCACCTTTTTCTGGCGGTAGAAGAATGCGTCGCATACGGCGCAGTAGCTCACGCCGTGGCCTTCGAGTTCTGTCATGCCCGCTACGGGGTGCTTGTTGCGGGCGGCACCTGTAGCCATAATACAAACTTTTCCGTGGTATTCGCCGACAAGACCTTTTGCTGAAAATCCTTGGCCGTCAAACATGAGGTCGGTGATTTCGTCATCGATGATTTTGGCACCAAGGGCCAAGGCCTGCTTGTGGCCTACTTCCAGGAGCTGTTCGCCTGTCAATGGTTGTTCAAGACCATAGTAATTCTGGATCATGTGGGCCTTGGCGAGCGCACCGCCGTCTTTACCGATCAATTGGACCGAAAGGCCGGCCCTTAAACCATAGAGGGCTGCTGAAATACCTGCGGGGCCGTAGCCCAAAATCAGCATATCTGTCATAAATGACTCCATATCTCTGTAATTCTTATACAGCTAAAATACAAATTATTTATCTTATGGAATAGGTGGTTTGTGGTAAAAAAACTTAAAGGATTATGATGGAACGACTGACACCGCGAGATATGTTTGTTGAAGCTGGTTACGGACCGAACTTTGCAAACCAGCTTATACAAAATGCCTATAGCAAGTTATTCGAAGGGGACCCGATTGATGAACGAGTCTGCTTTGATGCCTCCGACGACATGAGCTATATCATCGATATCGGTCATGACGATATCCGCTCCGAAGGCATGAGCTATGGCATGTACATTACAGCGCTCACGGGCCATGAACGTCAGTTTGACAAACTTTGGAATTTTACCAAGCGTTACCTGAGAAACGATGACGGCCCGCATGTGGGCTACTTTGCCTGGCAGGTTTCTACAACAGATTTTAGCAAGATGGATCCGGGGGCGGCCCCCGATGGTGAAGAATACTTTGCCATGGCGCTTTTGATTGCAGCCGAAAGGTTTAACCGTCCTGACCTCAAGGACGAAGCAGTGGGTTTGATTAACTGGATGCGCAACAAGCCGAATAACGGAATTGTGGGCCCGATTATCGATCCGGAACGCAACCTGGTGAAGTTCTCGCCGGTGCTGGGTAACGACTTTACCGACCCGAGCTACAATACCATTGCGTTCTACCGCGCCTTTGCCGAGGCCACAGGCGACGAGACTTGGCTCACCATTGCAAACAACAGCTTGGAGTACATTCAAAAGGCCGCTCACCCGGTGACGGGCCTTTGCAGTGAATATTCCGAATATGATGGTACTCCGCGTGCGACTCCATGGTACCCCGAAAGCGATTGCTTTAGTGGTGATGCTTGGCGTGTGGCAATGAATTTGAGCCTTGACTATGCGCTGTTCCGTGGGCACGAATGCGAAAAGCAAATTTGCGAAAAAATTCTCAACTTCTTTAATGGCAAGCGCCCTTACTTGGCGGACTACGCCATTGATGGCGGCGATTTCCCGCGTCCGGGCCGTAATGCGACGCCGGGCGTGATTGCGATGAATGCTGCGGCCACTCAGGTGCTGCCGACAGATGACCCGCGCATCAAGCCGTTCGTGAAAGATTTGGCGGCACTTTCGGTGCCTTACCGCTTTTGGCGCTATTACGATGGCATGCTTTATATGCTGGGACTCCTTGCAACCGCAGGAAAAATCCGAATTTAAATGCGGTCTTGGGGTATGGATAGGTTACAAATAAAGGAATGGAATATGAACAAATTAAATTACATGGTACGTCCGGTGGTTCTTGCGGGCGTATTCGCTTCTGCCATGATTTTTAGCGCGTGCGAAGATGTTCGCGTTGAAAATTACCCTAGCGGGAAAATCCGTATCGAGACGACCTATGTCAAAGATAAGAAAGAAGGCCCCGAAAAGGAATACTACGAAAACGGTAACGTGAAGCGTGAAGCCAATTACGTGAATGATCGTCGCGAAGGGGTGGTGAAGGAATATTATGAAGACGGTATTCCTGAAGCGGAATACAATTATGTCGACGGCTATATCGAAGGCACGGTGATTCGCTACCACAAGAATGGCAAGGTGGCGTCTAAGGCTGAATACAAGCAGAACAAGCAGATTGCTTTCGGTGAATACTTCGACGAAAATGGCGAACCGGCAACAAGCGGTTCTTATAAGGACCCGCGCGATGGTTACTCTTACGAATGGATTCGCATTGGTTCGCAGCTTTGGACCGCAGAAAATATGAATTATGCGACAGCTTCGGGTTCCCTTTGCGCCCAATGCAATCACTGGGGCCGTCTGTACAATTTTGAAAATGCAAAGAAGGCCTGCCTTGAAGGCTTCCATATGCCGACTAAGGCCGAATGGAATGAGTTGCTTGCTTTTGCGGGCAAGGAAAAACAGGTTGGAACCGTGCTGAAGGCTGGTTACGGCTGGGATCCGATCAAGGGCACGAACAATTACGGCAATGGCAAGGATGAACTTGGATTCGGAGCCAAGGCCGGTGGCGCACACTTTGCCAAGAGTGATGTCCCGCTGAAGGAACGCAAGTTCGAAGCCGCTGGCCAGAAGGCTTTCTTCTGGACGGCTGAAGGCGAAGTACTCGTATTTTTCTACGACAAGGACATTGCCAAGTTCGAAAAGTTCAATCCGGAATACGGCGCCAGTTTGCGTTGCATTAAGGACTAGTTTGATTTAAGAATAAAAAAGAGAAAGGCGCTCCGAATGGCGCCTTTTTTAATGGTTTGAAATGAATCGCGATTAAGCAATGTTAAGCGATTGCTCGCGGATGCATTCGACTTCGTTCTTGAGCTCGATGGCAAGGGCGGCGATGTCGGCACTCTGGCACTTGGTGCCGAGGGTGTTGGCTTCGCGGCCCATTTCTTGCAGAATAAATCCGAGGTTCTTGCCCTGGGCACCGCCTTCCTTGAGAGCGTTCAGGAACAACTTATTGTGGCTGCGGAAACGCGTGATTTCTTCGTGAATGTCGAGTTTGTCGGCCATGATGCAGGCTTCCTGCAGCAGGCGGACGTCGTCGATTTCGGAATCCTTCAAGAGCACGTTGATGCGTTCCTTGAACTTGTCTTTCCAGACTTCGATGCGCTGCGGATCAAGCACTTCGATCTTGTCGAGAACATTGTTCAGGTGATTCACTCGGCCTTCGAGATCGCGAGCGAGATTGGCACCTTCCTTGGCACGCATTTCGTTTACCTGGTCAAGAGCCTTGTCGAGTTCTGCGGCCAAGTGCTTTTCGAGAGCGTCGGAATCGGCGTCGGCATCGGTAAACTGCAGCACTTCGGGGAGTGCCAGCACATGTTCCAGCTTGATTTCGCCCGTAATGCCGAACTTCTTTTGCATGGTGCGCGTGATGTCGACGAACTTGGCGATGGCAGCTTCGTTATAGGAAACCGGAATGTTTCCGCCGGTGCCTGCACCGAGCGTCACGCTAAAGATAACCGAACCGCGAACCAGTTTGTCCTTGATTTGGTTCTTGAAGCTGTTTTCGAGGTAGGCAAGGTTCTTGGGCAACTTGCAGGAGATGTCCAAGAAGCGGTTGTTTACGCTGCGGACTTCAATCACGCAGCTTGCGCCCTGGTACATGGACTCGCTTTTTCCAAACCCCGTCATCGATAAAATAGCCATATTCGATCCTTTTGCATTCATTAATAGATTGCTTCGTCACTGCGTTCCTCGCAATGACGTTGCAACTATTTCTTGGTCACCATTGCAATTACATGTTCTGCGCCGAAGTTTGCGAAACCGATCGCGGTCAGGAACTTACTGAGCTTGTGTTCGTTCTGGTAGCTGATGGTCTCAATCTTCAAACCTTCCTTGTCGCAAAGGGTGTGGAAATCCTTCACCGTCAAGAGGCGGATATTCGGCGTGTCATACCATTCGTACGGTAATTCCTTGGATTTCGGCATGCGTCCGTGCAGCATCAGACTTCCGCGGGTTGTCCAGTGACCGAAATTCGGGAAGGTCACGATGGCGCGCTTGGCTACACGCAGAAGTTCGTTCAAGAGAGCCACCGGGTCGCGGATTTCTTGAATGGTGCGGTTGATGATGGCGTAATCGAAGCTGCCGTCCTTGAAATCGCGAATGCCGCTTTCGTCAAGGTCGCGCTGGATCACGGGCACATCGTTTTCGAGGCAATCCATGATGCTCTTGAAGTTGCGCTCGATACCGAGAACTTCAACATGCTTTTTCTTGTTCAAGAAATCGAGAAGTTCGCCGTTACCGCAGCCGAGGTCGAGCACCTTGCTGTTTTCCTTGATCAGGCTTCCGATGTAGTCGAAATCTTCGGTGTCGTGGAAAACAGGCATGACCTGCGTTTCGGTTTTGGTCGGAATAATCTTACTGTCGAGGAAACGGCCAACAGCCTTGCCGAGGTCGCCGACTTCGATAAGGAAACCGTCGTGGCCGAATTGAGTGTCGAGCTCAAGGCTTGTAACCGTTTTACCTGCATTCAAGAGAGCGCTTGTAATACGGCGCGATTCGTGCGGCGGGAAAAGCCAGTCTGTACTCAGGTTCACGTTCAGGAATTCCGCCTTCACGCCTTTGAATGCGGACTCTAATGAGCCGTATTCCGTTTCGAGATCAAAACTGTCGGTGGCGTGAGCGATGTGCAAGTAACTATTGGCATCAAAACGATCCACGAACTTCGCACCCTGATAACGCAGGTAGCTTTCGAGCGGAAGGTTCAAATCGAAAGGTGTGCTGTAGGTGACGGCGTGGTTACGGCTTTCTTGGTCTTGGGCGCGTTTGAATTTTTGTTCCATGCCCACGGCGCTGAGGTAGGTAATGTGGGCGAGCTTGCGGGCGTTCGAAAGGCCGACATCGGGGTGAGTCGATTCGTAGTAGTCGCCGCCGTTAAAATTCGGGTCTTGGGTAATCACGTCGCGGGCGACGATTTCAAAACCGAGCGCCTGGCTGCTGAATCGCGGAGAGCTTGCAATCACGATGCAACGGCGAACAAGGTCCGGGTAGTAAATGGCCCATTTCATGGCCTGGAAACCACCCATGGAACCGCCGATCACGCAGCAGAGCTGATCGATGCCGAGTCCCTTGGCGAGTTCTCGCTGGGCGTTCACCATGTCGCCGATGGTAATCATGGGGAAGGTGCTGCCGTAAG
Source organism: Fibrobacter sp. UWOV1 (assembly GCF_900142495.1). Classification (NCBI taxonomy): domain Bacteria; kingdom Pseudomonadati; phylum Fibrobacterota; class Fibrobacteria; order Fibrobacterales; family Fibrobacteraceae; genus Fibrobacter; species Fibrobacter sp. UWOV1. The sequence goes on from NZ_FRBA01000003.1 coordinate 157,812, forward strand.
GCTTGCCGGTGCGCGGGTTGATGCTTGCCGGGCCTGTGGTGCCTTTACAACCACCTAAAATGTTGCTGCACACGACAAAGAACTTGTCTGTATCGACCGGTTTTCCGGGGCCAATCAGGGCATCCCACCAACCGGGCTTCTTGTCGTTTTCGGTATAGTAGCCGGCAACGTGTGCGTCAGCTGTAAGTGGAGAACACACCCAGACAACATTGCTCTTGTCGGCGTTTAGCGTTCCGTACGTTTCGTAACGGATGGTCAGCGCCGGAAGGGTCTTGCCACTTTCGAGCTTAAAACCCTCGTCCCCGTAATCCTTCGTAAAGGTTTGGGGCACCACTGGGCCGACGCTATATTTATGCAAAAATTCACTCATATGCATAAATATAGCTTATTCCAACATAATCGTAAACGGTCCGTCGTTGGTTAAACTCACTTGCATATCGGCGCCGAAGCGCCCTGTTTGCACGTTTGGAATCTCCTTTTTGCATTCCGCTATAATATAATCATATAGCTCGCTTGCTAGGGTGGGGTTTCCGGCTCCGTTGAACGTGGGGCGGTTTCCTTTGTTGCAATTTGCGTATAAAGTAAATTGTGAAACCAGCAGGAGTTCGCCGCCGACATCTTTGATTGAAAGATTGGTCTTTCCGTTTTCGTCGGCGAAGATACGCAGCGCAAGCATTTTGCGGATGTAGCGGTCGGCGACCTCTTTGGAGTCACCTTCGCCCACTCCGATAAGGATCATGTAGCCCTTGCCGATTTTTCCGACGGTCTCGCCGTCGATATCGACTTGGGCGTTCAAAACGCGTTGAATCAGGAATTTCATAGGCCTGTAAAATAATAAAATTTTTCTATAGCGGCCTTTTCGATTGTTGAATCTGTCAAAAAGCTTACAAAAATATCTTTTCCTTGCGAAAAACAAGGGAAGGGCTCCAAAAGGGTACAAAAAAATCCATTCTTTTCTAGATTTGGCCGCGAAAAATGTAAACAAAAGGAAATGTTTATGGTGATTGAGCCGATGATCCGCAGCAATATGTGCGTGAATGCCCACCCCCAAGGCTGCGCCATGGATGTGAAGCGCCAGATTGAATACGTACAAAAGAAGCGCGCTGAACGCGGAACTCCGAAAGAAGCTCCGAAGACGGTTCTGGTATTGGGATGCTCGACCGGTTATGGACTTGCTAGTCGCATTTCTGCAGCCTTTGAATTCGGTGCTGCAACGATTGGCGTGTCTTTTGAAAAAGAAGGTTCCGACGAACGACAGAAAACGGGAACTCCCGGCTGGTACAACAACATGGCCTTTGACAAGTTCGCTCATGAAGCGGGGCTTGAATCGGTGACTTTTAATGGCGATGCATTCTCCCATGAAATGCGAAGGAACGTGATCAATACGCTCAACAAGATGGGCCGCAAGGTAGACTTGTTGGTGTACAGCGTGGCATCGAGCGTGCGTGTGGATCCGGATAACGGAACCCTTTACCGCAGCGTTTTGAAGCCGATTGGCGAAACTTTCTCGGGTGCAACGATTGACTGCATGACGGGCAAAATTAGCACGATTAGCGCAGAACCCGCCAACGAAGAAGAAATGGCGAACACCGTGAAGGTGATGGGCGGCGAAGATTGGGCGCTTTGGGTGCGTCAGCTCAAGGATGCCGGCGTGCTTGCCGAAGGTGTGAAGACGGTGGCATATTCCTACATCGGTCCGAAACTTTCTCATGCGATTTACCGCGACGGTACCATTGGCGGTGCCAAGAAGCACTTGGAAGCAACCGCGCGCGAATTGAACGCAGAACTTGAACGCGACTTGAAGGGCGGAGCTTATGTGTCTGTGAACAAGGGGCTGGTGACGCGTTCGAGCGCCGTGATTCCGATTATCCCGCTGTACCTTTCGGTGCTTTTCAAGGTGATGAAGGAACAGGGGTGCCACGAAGGTTGCATCGAGCAGATGGAACGCCTGATGAACGAACGTCTGTATACGGGCTGCGCCGTTCCGACGGACGAAAATCACCTGATTCGCATTGACGATTGGGAACTCGACCCGAAGGTGCAAGAAGAAGTGAACAAACGCATGGCGACCATCACGCAAGAAAACTTGGCGCAGGTGGGTGACCTCGAAGGCTACCGCCACGACTTCTTGGCGACGAACGGCTTTGACATCGAAGGCGTGGATTACAGCGCCGACGTAAAGAGTTTCGAGACGATTTAATTAGAGTCTTATGTTGTGAAGCAAAAAAAGGCGCGGGTAAAACCGCGTCTTTTTTTTATATTTGGGGCATGTACATTATAGTCGGTCTCGGAAATCCTGGTACTCAGTACTCTAACACTCACCACAATGCGGGCTTTATGGCTGTCGAAAAGCTGGCCGACCCGAACAAGGACTGGAAAAGCGAGCACAAGGCGCTCACTATGAAGGTGAATATCGCGGGCGAGGAATGCCTGCTCGCTAAGCCGCAGACGTACATGAACCTCTCGGGCGAAGCCGTGCAGGCCTTGATGACATGGTACAAGGTGAAAACGGACCACCTGCTCGTATTCAGCGACGACATTAATTTGGATGTAGGCCGTATCCGTTGCCGCAAGGACGGCAGTCACGGTGGCCAGAACGGGCTCCGCAACATTATTGAGCACGTGGGCGACAAGTTCCCGCGTATCCGCTTCGGCGTGGGCAAGTGTCCTCCGAAATTTGACCTCAGCAACTGGGTGCTTGCGAAGTTCTCGCCCGAAGACCGCCCCATATTCGAAGAGGCCATTGCAAAAGTGCCCGCGCTTGTGGAATGCTACTTCAAGCTCGGCATCGAAAAGTGCATGGAACGCTATAACGGCAAATAGGGGGACTTTGACGCTGCTCATCGCTAAAACGCTCTTTTTTACATATTTATAGCGCTTTTGAGCTAGGATTTGCGCTTGAAAATTACTATATTCTATGCGCAAAAGAGGTACTATATGAAACTTTTGCCAGAAGCTTTGACGTTTGACGACGTCCTCCTTGTTCCCGCTGAATCTTCTGTTCTTCCGGCTCAGACGGATGTGAGCACCCAGCTCGCCCCCAATATCAAGCTGAACATTCCTATAATCAGTGCCGCTATGGATACCGTGACGACGGCTCCGCTCGCTATTTCCCTTGCTTTGCAGGGTGGTCTCGGCATTATCCACAAGAACATGTCTATCGAAGACCAGGCCGAAGAAGTCCGCAAGGTCAAGCGTTGGCAATCCGGTATCGTCACCAATCCGGTGACGCTCGATGCCGACGAACCGGTGTCCGCCGCTTTTGAACTCCGCGCCCGCAACAAGGTGAGCGGTTTCCCGATTCTTTCGAAGGGTAAGCTCGTTGGTATGCTCACGAGCCGCGACCTGCGCACCGTGAGCGACATGAACGCAAAGATTCGCACCGTGATGACGAAGAATCCGGTAACGGCAAGCCCGAAGGTGAGCCTCGCCAAGGCGAAGGAAATTCTCGCCGAAAAGCGCATTGAAAAGCTCCCGCTGGTGGATGCTTCCGGTGCCTTGAAGGGCCTCATTACGATGACTGACATCTTGAAGCGCGAAAACAACCCGAACGCTAGCCTTGACAAGAACGGCCAGTTGCTCGTCGGTGCCGCTGTCAGCACTTCTGCAAATACTCTTGAACGCGTCGCTGCTCTCGTGGATGCCGGTGTTGACCTGCTCATTATCGATACGGCTCACGGCCACCACATCGGTGTGCGTAACATGGTGAAGACCGTTCGTAAGAAATATCCAAAGCTCACGATTTGCGCCGGTAACGTTTGCACGCCGGAAGCTGTCGAAGAACTCGCCAAGTGCGGTGCGAACATCGTCAAGGTGGGTATCGGTCCGGGTTCTATCTGCACGACCCGTATCGTGGCTGGTGTCGGTTACCCGCAGTTCTCCGCTGTCGTGGAATGCGGCAAGATGGCCCGCAAGGTCGGCGTGAAGATTATCGCTGACGGTGGCCTCAAGTTCTCTGGCGACATCGTGAAGGCTCTCGCTGCTGGCGGTCACGCTGTGATGGTGGGTTCGCTCTTTGCCGGTACCGAAGAAGCTCCGGGCGAAGTGATTCTCGCCGATGGCCGTAGCTACAAGAGCTACCGCGGCATGGGTTCCCTCGGTGCGATGAAGGCCGGTTCTGCCGACCGTTATTTCCAGGGTGGCGTTCAGGAGCCGCGCAAGTTTGTTCCCGAAGGCATCGAAGGCCGCGTTCCGTACAAGGGACCGCTCCGTGACACCGTTTACCAGCTGATTGGCGGTATCCATTCTGCTATGGGTTATGCCGGTGCAGCAAACCTCGAAGAACTCTACAAGAAGGCAACGTTCGTCCGTATTACGGGCGCAGGCCTCCGCGAATCTCATCCGCACGATGTGACGATTACGAAGGAAGCCCCGAACTACCGTACGGGAGACTAGTTCCGCTTTCGATGAGCGTTTAGAAAATGCCTCCGGAGAAAATCCGGGGGCATTTTTTGTACATACATTGTCGAAAATAATATATAATTGTGATATGATGAAATTTTGTACTAAATCATTGCTTTTGATTTGTTCTACGCTTGGACTTTTATGTGCATGCTCCGAAAAATCAACTACGGAACCTAATTTTCAAAAGTGTAGCGACACTTCAAAAATCAAGGGATATCAGGCAGATTTTGGTGGCTATAAAGAAGGAAAGACCATCCCGTTTAAGCATTCGGACGGTTATCTGTTTTCGTTCGCGGTTACCGATAGGGACAACTTTATTGACGATGCGTGCCAAAAGCATTTGAATACAACTTTGGAATCGGCGTATCCCATCTATTCCATTTCTCTTTCTGCAGAAACGACGACTTTCTACTACAATGAAGATGATAAATTGAATCAATCTATAACGGTGAAGTTCGGACAGTATATCTTTTCGCTCAGGAATCCCGAGAGACTAGAAAAAGAGTTGGCTTTGATCAATGCTGATGGCAAGGATTCTCTGGCCTATGTACGTGATTCGTCGTATATCGAAAAGATGGAAATAAATGGAGTCGCGTATGCCGATGTCGCTGTTGCCAAGGGGCGCAAATACGAACAGCCGTATAAGAGTGATTATCAGACAAAGACTGTTGAATCAAGTGCCAAGTTGTATTACCAGACGAAGACGGGCATTCTGAAAATTGAGATGGAAGACGGTAGCTACATCGCAATCAACGAGGAGGACGACTAATGAAAAAGGTGCTTTTCCTTGCTTTTTTGTCGCTCCTTTGGGCCTGTGGTGATGATGATAGTTCTTCGGAACTTTCCAAGGATGTGCAGATGTTGCTGGATTCCAAGAACGGCTTTAGCGAAGATTCTGTCATCTATTTGGCGGATACTGTCAACTTTGTCGACAAGATCAGTCAGTATGTTGATTTCGGTACCGAAGTCAATCCTGAGATGAACTATGTCGCCAAGGCTCTTGCGTCTGCTATTGATGTGCGACTGCAGGTGTATCCGGGCCTGGGTGATGGTTCCATCGTCGTTACTTGTAATCCGGCGCAGAGCGAAAGACTCGTCTTCAACGACCCTGTTTTCCCGGCGACAGAGAATGGCTATAAGCTGAGTTTCAAGGATTCCCTCAAAGTGGGGGATTCCACGTATTACGATATTGTAGTTTTCAATGCGACTGACAGTTCGTATAACTTGTGCAATATTTCGGCGTTCTATTACGGCGTCCACGACGGCCTTGTCAGAGTCGTGAGCAAGAATGGTGTCGCATTGAATCGTGTTCCGGCGAAAGTCTATGAAGCGGCCGAAGAACGCAGAGCCAAAGAAAAGGCGGTCGCCGATTCAATTGCCCAAGCTGTAGCTGATTCTATTGTCAAGGCGAATACTGTTGATAGCAGCGGTAGCGATGGAGACTCCATTGCTATCCCGCAAGAAGTTATTGATCTTGCAGAATCCGTTGCCGAATGCATCCGGAAGGCGTATTCGGCAGGTTCGCTTTCAGCAATTAAAGATTGCGAGATTTAAGATCGTTTTTTAGCAGACGAAAAAGACCTGTTCCGAAGAACAGGTCTTTAAATTTTATTACGTCGCAATTACTTGTTCAAGCGCTCCGTTGCAGCGGCGACGCTGAGCAGGTCGGCTTCCATAAACGGCTTGCCGATCCACTGGAGACCCACGGGGAGTCCGCCGGCCATGCCGCACGGCACGCTTACGCCCGGGAGACCGGAAAGGTTCAGGCTCACGGTGTAGATGTCGCTGAGGTAAACGGCCATCGGGTCGGATTCGTTCATGCCGCACTTGAGCGGGAGACCCGGCATGGTGGGGCTTGCGATTACGTCGCAGCTTTCGAATGCCTTGTTGAAGTCGTCGGTAATCAGGCGACGGACCTTCTGGGCCTGCACGTAGTAGGCGTCGTAGAAGCCTGCAGAAAGAACGTAGCTTCCGAGGAGAATGCGACGCTGGACTTCCTTGCCGAAACCTTCGCTGCGGGACTTGGCGTACAGGTCAAAGAGCTTGCGGGCTTCTTTGCTGCGGTAGCCGTAGCGAACGCCGTCGTAGCGGCTAAGGTTCGAGCTTGCTTCGGCGGTTGCGATGATGTAGTAGCTGGACACGGCGTAGCTGATGTGCGGGAGGCTGATTTCCTTGAGGGTAGCGCCTTCGGCTTCGAGTTTCTTCAGCATGCCTTCAATGGCCGCCTTACATTCAGCATCGAGACCTTCGCCAAAGTATTCCTTGGGAACGCCAATCACCTTGCCCTTCACGCCGGCATCAAGCTTTGCGGTAAAGTCTTCGGTCGGGCGAGTGCTGGTGGTGTTATCGTGCGGGTCAATGCCGCAGATAGCGCCGAGGAGGGTGGCGGCATCTTTAACGGTTGCACCGAAGGGACCGATCTGGTCCAAAGAGCTTGCGTAAGCCAACAGGCCGTAACGGGATACGCGGCCGTAGGTGGGCTTGAGGCCCACAACGCCTGTGCAGGCGGCGGGCTGACGAATGGAACCACCGGTGTCGGAGCCGAGCGCACAGGCGACCGTGCCACTGGCCACGGCTACGGCCGAACCGCCACTGGAGCCACCCGGAACGCGGGACTCGTCGAGGGGGTTCACGACCTTGCCGAAATAAGAAGTTTCGTTGCTGGAACCCATGGCGAATTCGTCCATGTTCGTCTTGCCGACGATCACGGCGCCGGCGGCTTCGAGCTTTTCGATAGCGGTAGCGGTGTAGGGGGCAACAAAGTTTTCAAGAATCTTGGAGGCTGCCGTAGTGCGCGTACCTTCGATGCACATATTGTCCTTCACGGCGACGGGGATACCGTCGAGGGCGCCCAAAGTTTTGCCTTCTGCACGACGCTTGTCGGATTCAGCAGCCTTTTGAAGGGCGCGTTCGTTCAATACGCTAATGTATGCATTTAAATTCTTGGTAGATTCAATCTTTGCGAGGGATTCTTCAGCGAGGGCCACGGCAGTCTTGCTGCCGTTTGCGAGCTTGTCGCTCAATTCTTGGATGGTCTCCATTACTTTCCTCCGGACCATTTCATGATGTAGATGCCGAGGATCATGCCGATAACGCTTACCACGTTCAGCTTGATGCCAACACCAAAGGCAAACCTGACGAGATACAGGTCAAGGATCACCGGTTCGGGCCTGTCGGCAAAACCGATGTTGAGGTTAAAGGACGAAACGAAGAAGTTGTGGACGACGTTGTTGTATCCACCAGCATTCATCAGTTCGCCAAGCTGACCGAACAGCATACCGAGGCATTCGCCAAGGATACCGCCGATGATCAGGCCAAGTACGATAAAAACCAATAAACGGCCAAAAGTATTATTTCGATTCATGGCTGGTAATATAGAAAAATAGAAGACAGCGGGATGCGTATAATGTGTGATGTGTAATGTGTGATGTAGAATGAAAAATTTAATTTTACATTTCTGTATGCTTAATTACTCATCTCACATTACTCATTCCACATCTACTTGATGCTCCAGTCGATGGGCTCGAGACCTTTGCTCTTTAAATATTCATTTGCCTTGCTGAAATGCTTGCAACCGAAGAACCCGCGGTAAGCCGAAAGAGGGCTCGGGTGCGGGGCGGTTAAAATCAGATGGCCGCGGTTCTTGGCGACGAGTTCCTGCTTTTTGATGGCGAAGCTACCCCAAAGTAAAAATACCAGGTTCTCGCGAGTTTCGGACAGGCGCTTGATGATCGTGTCGGTGAATTGCTGCCAACCGATTCCGGCGTGGCTTGCCGCCATGTGCGCGCGAACCGTGAGCGATGCGTTCAGCAAAAGGATTCCCTGGTGTGCCCAGCTTTCCAGGTTCCCGTGCGGGGGCGGATTGATCCCCAGGTCGTCGTGCAGTTCCTGGAAAATGTTGATGAGCGAGGGCGGCGGTTGGATTCCCATAGGTACAGAGAAGCAAAGTCCGTGAGCTTGGCCTGGGTTGTGGTAGGGGTCTTGGCCGATGATGACCGCCTTGACCTTGTCGACCGGGCAAAAATCGAGTGCTGCAAAAATTTGGGATCCCGGCGGGTAAACCACGTGGTGTTCAGCCTTTTCTTGCATGAGTTTTTCTTTAATTTGTTTGAAATAGGGCTGCTCAAATTGGTCTGCGAGCAGGTTCAGCCAGGATTCTTCGAGTTTAACGGACATAATGAAGTAGACAGTAGGAAGTAGACGGTTAGAAGTGGTTTAAAAATTTGGAGCGAGTGTACACGAGTGTGCTCATGGCTCGGTTCTCCTTGCAAGTATAGCAACCTTCTCACCATAAGCGCGGGTATAGAATAATATGGCAGATTCTTTGCCCTTGGGTTTTAAACGCTTGATTTCGGCATCAGGGTCGAGTTTTACGCCGCGGAGCTTGAGCGTAATCTTGCCGATGTCGTGCTCTTTAAGCATGGCGCGCACGGCACCTGTTGCAATTTCGGTGTGGGCGAGTACTTCGTAGCAGGCAAACCCGGGGACCGGTAGCGGCGCGGCGCTTGCAACGTAGGCGATTCCTTCTGAAATCAGGTGCGCGCTTGGGTCGCAGGTGAGAACTGCCTGGTTAAAGAGATGGCTTCGAATGAGAACCGGCGCCGGCTCCGAAATGTACTGGCTGATGTCGCCGAGGGGCAAATCGCTTTTGCTTGTGGCGGTGCGGTAAGTACGGTCTTTGCCTTCGAGGGAATCATTTTTGTCAAGTTTTTCTTGAAGGTCGTCGTCCAGCGTTTCGTCGGCGCGGTTGCGGGGCCGGCTCCATTCAGCAAGGAGTTTGCCCGATTTGTCCACGATAACGGCGCGTACGGCGTCTGGATTCTTGGCGAGAGCGCCGAACAGCACTAGGCATTCGCGGCAGTCGCTGTGGCCGCCTATATATATAATCTCGGTGCCGTCGGGGATTTCGGCCGGCGGGTATCCGGGCGGGAGCTTGGCCATGCCGCCCTTGTAATGTTTGCTGATTTCAACGACTTCTTCGAGCGTGGGGGTCAGATTGCGCAAGTCACGCTGGTTTTCGCCTTCGATGGCGCGACGGGCTGGGTCGATGGTGAAGTAGTCGGCCCCGTTTTCGACCGAGCGCACGTCGCAGCACTGGGTGCCTACGGTCTTGCCGAGTGCCTGCATGTTGTAGCGGTACATGGAAAGGCGGTCTTCGTCGAGGTCGAAGCCGGTAACCTTAAGGGTTTCGGGCAAGAAGAGGCTATCGCCGCCCATGCCGCAGCAGAGGTCGTTAACGGAGCCTTCGCTTGGCCAAAGGTTTGCCTTCCAGCGGCCGATATCCTTCGCGGTACTTTGTTCCAGGGCAAGCTTGTCACATAGCAAGAATGCGTTTTTTTGTTTGGCGTCGCCGAAAAATTTTTCGCGGAACTTGGGAACAAGTGCCATGTAGTCCATAATGGCGGCTCGCTCTTCGTTGCTGAAACCATCTTTATTCAGGTAGGTGGAAACTTGCAACGCATCTAGCCGCTTGGAAAAGGCTTCTTCGATGAAGCCTTGGATCTTGGTAGAGGTGAGCAGGTCCCAGAAATTCATGTTTGCAAAGATACCTTTTTTGAATTTAGTTATATTGCAAGGCATGAATAATTCCCTTGATTTTATCGGCGATGTTCACGGACACTGCGATGAACTCCGCGCCCTGCTGCAAAAGCTTGGCTATGTGGAGTCCGAAGGTGCGTTCCGGTATCCGGGCGGCGAACGGTCGGCGGTTTTCTTGGGCGATTATGTAGACCGCGGGCCCAAGGTGCGCGAAACGTTGAACTTGGTGCGTGCCATGCGCGATGCCGGGTCGGCGATTGCGTTAATGGGCAACCACGAATTCAATATGCTTTCGTTCTGGCAAAAGAATGGCGCTGGTGGTGGGCATTTTCTGCACCGCTTTAAAGACGGCTTTTTACGCGAACACAGCTTTAACAAGATTGCAATCCATTCGCGGACGGTGACCTCTTTTGTGGGGCGTAAGCAGGAATTCTTGGATGCGCTTGATTTCGTGAAAACGCTGCCGATTTATTTGGAAACAGAATCTTTCAGGGCGCAACATGCCTGTTTTGACGTCAATGCCGTTGCGGCGTTAAGGCGTGAAGGCATTACCTGCTTTGCCGACTGCAATTTTGATGAACTCATTGCCCGCGCCAATGACGAAGATTTTGAATATGAAGACAGCCTTTTTGTGCCCATGAGTACGCTTTTGAAGGGTCCCGAAATGCCCTTGCCCGTAGGCGAATACTTTACCGATGCCGAAGGGGTACGCCGGGTCAAGACTCGTATTGCCTGGTGGGTGAACCCGGCAAAGGTAAGCTTCGGCGAGCTGAGTTTCCAGCCCGGAGTTTCGATGGATGTGCAGGCGGAAGTCTTGCCGCAAGTACGTCAGCGGAATTTTTACGGCGAAAGCGAACGCCCCGTATTCTTTGGACATTATTGGTTGACGGGACTCCCGAAATTGATTCGTGATAATGTGTGCTGTCTCGATTTTAGTGTAGCCGGATACCGCGGAAATGGTCGATTGGTGGCCTATCGCTTTGATGGCGAACAGAAACTGGATGAAAGTAAGTTCGTATGGGTAGAAGCCTCGTCGTTATAAAGAAATTGGCATCCTTGAAGTTTACGGCCGTGCTGTTGGTGGCGTTTTTGCTGCTGACTTTTTGGGGCGTATTGGCGCAGGCCCATGCCGAGTCTGCCGGACTTCCGGCATCTTTCGCGGTGGATCGCTTTTTTGGTAGCTATTTCATTTGGATTTTAGGTGTCATTCCGCTGCCGGCATTTAAAGGCCTTGTGGTATTGTCTGCCGTGAATGTCCTCGCGTCGCTCTTGTTCCGCATGCCTCGCGGACTGAAGAATGTGGGACTGTGGATAATGCATGTCGCGCTGCTGGTTTTGCTTGTTGGCGGAATTGCCGAAAGTGAAATCAAGCGGGAATACAACGGGTATCGAGATGTGTCTATTTCCAACGCGACGGTTTCTTTTTTCGCCGTCGATGACAGCTTGAGAGTGACTCCGGTCGAGGTAAATGAAAAAGAATATGCTTACTCGGTTCATTATCATGGCAGGGTAGACGATGTAATGGGAACGTCGGTGGATTTGTACAAGGCAACCTACGACCCCTTGCGTTTTGTGCCTTATGCGTTTATGGCGTTGTTCCTTTTAGGGGCGCTTGTTCATTATGCGATAAAGGTCCGTTGTAAGCAGACGTCAAAAAAGCTAGAAGTGCTTAAGGCTTTGTCCTTTGTGGCCATTCTTGCGGCTTTCCCCATGGACGCTCATGCTTCGGAGCGCCCGGTCCCGATTTGGGAGGCTTTGCATTCGGATACTCCGATTTTGGTTGAAAACGCGGTGCGTCCCTTTGATTCTTTTGCGCGAGGCTTTCTTGACGACTTGAGCGGCCGTGTGACCTATAAGAAACATACGGCGGCAAATGTGGTTCGCCATATTCTTGTCACACCCGGAACGGCCAGAAATTATGACTTGTTCAAGGTACTCCGTAGCGATGTGTCCGTGATTCTTCGCTTGCCGCATCAAAAACGTTACGTGAGCTATGCGGAGCTGGCCCCGTTGAAAGATATCCTCAAACTTTATGCGACGCGCAACGATGACTTGCCGGCGACTGCCGAAATGCGGCGTCTTTATTCAAATGTACTTCTGTATGAATCGGTTGCGGATCGTACAGCGTTTTCGATTATCGCTAAGCATTCCCTGACGCATTCCAATGTATACCCTCGCCGGTTAAAGGCTGAAGTTTTGTACCACTGGCTGAATCTTGCCTTATTTGCCTTTGTGGGCGCTTTGCTGGCATGTATTCTTTCTTCGCTGAATGTGGTATTCCGTTCTTTAAAGCTAGATGCTGTAGCCAATATAGTGTGTATCGTTACAGCAGTCATTTTGACGGCGTTGTTTACGATGCGCGCTTATGTTGCTGCCCGTCCTCCAATGTCTAGTTTGTACGAAATTGTGATGCTGGTGGCGTTGATGCTGATGGTTTTTGAATCGGGAGCGTTTATTTTCTGTAAGCGTCGCACTTATACCTTGATGATTCCCGTGACGTTTATGGCTGCAGCTCTTTTGTTCTTTGCCAAGTTCGTGCTGGAACCGGGCGATACATTCCAACCGATTCCGAATGTGTTGAACTCTTCGGTGTTCCTGACGGTTCATGTGTTTGCGATTGCGCTTGGCTTTGCTTCGATGATTTTGTCGGGGGTGGTTGCCCATTTGGTGCTTTACCGAAAAGCAAAGCAGACTCCGATTTTTTCGCTGATGTATGGAACGCTCGTTTTTGGCATGGTGTTTACGGTTCTTGGAACGCTTCTTGGGGGCGTATGGGCCGATTTTGCGTGGGGCCGTTTCTGGGGTTTTGACCCGAAGGAATGCGGTGCGCTATTTGTGATTCTCTGGGCGCTGCTCTCGCTCCATTTGTGGGCGGGCAAGATTATCTCGCCGCGGGTGTTTGCTTTGTTGAATGCGCTCAATGTGATTGTCACGTTCCTCTGTTGGTTCGGGGTGAACTTGCTTGGTGTGGGCTTGCATAGTTATGGATTCCAGAATGGGTCGGCGATTTGGCTCGCTGTGTTTGTGGTGGTTGATTCGATGGTAATTGCGTATCTCGGCTTACGAAAATCCTAATCGCTCATCATTCTGCCTACTGCCCACAGTCTACTGTCTACTTCCTACTTCCTACTGTCTACTTCTTTTTTCTATCTTTTACCCATGCTTCAATGGGATACTCTGCTTTCTGCGACGCGTTACGGGCACCCTGCCGATTTGGACCCGAACCGTTCTGACTTTCACCGCGATTACGACCGCATTGTTTTTTCGACGGCTTTTAGGCGTCTTGGCCGCAAGACCCAGGTGCACCCGTTCTCGGTGAATGACCATGTGCATAGCCGTTTGACTCACAGCATCGAAGTATCGAGCGTGGGCAGAAGCCTTGCCATTACGGTGTATCACCTGATTAAAAAGTATCTGCCCAAGTACATCAACGAATACCACTTCGGAACGATTGTTCAGTCGGCATGCTTGGCCCACGATATTGGCAACCCGCCTTTTGGCCACGCCGGCGAAGCCGCCATTCGCGAATGGTTCCGCAAAAACCGCAATTCTGCCCCAATGCGCGACCTGAATGATACCGAAATGGCTGATTTCGAAAACTTTGATGGCAATGCTCAAGGCCATCGCATTTTGAGCAAGCTGGAATATCACTTTTTGGACGGTGGTATGCGTTTGACTTATGCAACACTCGGTGCCATGATCAAGTATCCGCAGCTTGCCAAGTTCGGTTCGCCTACAAGTTTGTTCGCGACAGAGGCAGACCTTTACCGCGTTACCGCTTACACGCTTGGCATTCCCGAAGTGGAAACGGGCAAGTGGGTGCGCCATCCGCTGGTATACCTGATGGAAGCCGCCGACGATATTTGCTACAGCATTTTGGATGTGGAAGATGCCATTGAACTTGGCATTTTGAGCTACGGCGATGTACGCGGCATGTTCAGCTACTTGTGCGGACCAGATGTAGACATTGACCGCGAATACCGCGAAAATGGTCAGAACTTCCGCGATTTTCTGAGCAGCGTGCGCGGGCTTGCCATTCAGAATCTGATTGACGATGTGGCCGTGACTTTCGTGAATAACTACGAAGCGATCATGAGCGGCGAACGTGTCAAGCATTTGACGAATTTGTCCCGTTCCGACGTAATGGAAGGTATCCGCATTGCAAAGCGCTTGGGCGTGGAACGCATTTACCCGGACCGCCGCAAGACTGAACTCGAAGTCGGTAGTTACACCACGCTTGCAACGGTGCTCGATGCCTTTATTAACGGCGTTTACGATTTTCGCTTGAACGGCAACAATTCCTACCGCGCCGACCGCATTGTACGACTCATCGGTCAAGCGAAAATTGGCCAGAGTGTGACCGTTGCCGAAGCGTACCACCAGGTGCTCGACTTCGTGAGCGGCATGACAGATAACTACGCAACGTATCTGGCGCGTCAGATTGGCGGCCTTGCCATGGGTTACTAGTTCCCTATGGTTTGGCTGTTCGACTACGACTTGACCTTATACGGAGCCGAAGAACGGTGCGTGCTGAATTCCCTGGACCACCGCATTTCACTGTTTGTGCAGAAAACGGTCGGCTGCGATTTTGAAATGGCCCATAAGGTGCGTACCGATTACCTGGAACGGTTCGGAACGACGCTTGCTGGGCTGATGGCGATGCACGGTACCGATCCCGACGAATTTTTCGACTTCATCCATGAGCCGGAATACTTGATTTACCCCAAGAAGGCTCCTGAAAAACTGGCCCTGTTGAAAAGCCTGGAGGGTCCGCATTTTGTATTTACCAATGGCCGCCACGACTGGAGTGAGGCGGGCATGTCGCACATGGGGATTGATTCGGCGATTGACGGCGTGTTTGACTTGAAGTTACTCGGCTGGGAAGGAAAACCCCACGAAAGTGCTTACGACAAAATGGAAAGGTGGCTTGCGCAAAAGCTCCCTACCATGGGGTTAGAAATGCCCGAGAACAAACGCGACATTGTGTTGCTGGATGATGGTCTTCGCAACCTGGAACCTGCGCACCGCCGCGGCTGGACTACGGTTTTCGTGAATCCGACCACCGATAGCGCTCCCTATGTGGATTACCATATTCCGCATATATTAGAACTTAGATCTTTGAGCTTAGAACTTAGAGTTTAAGGCTTAGGATGAAATCTCTAAGTTCTACCAACTAAGTTCTTCTAACTAATTTTTGTATTTTATATGCGTATGAAAAATGTTTCACTGATTGCTTTGATTTGCCTTTTGGCGGTATCCTTTGCGCTGGCTATGCCTGAACCGGCAAAGCGTAACGGTTTTACCAATATGAACGTTACGACGGAGTATTCTGAACTTTTGAAAGAAAAGAATGCCCGCAACGATTCTTTGTTGCCGGCCCTCGATGGCGACAAGGCCTTTGCCGAAGTGTTGCGCTTGAATCCGAATTTCTGGAGCTTGGGTGGAGCCTTGGACAAAGAAGAATCGGTGGTGACTAAGCTCAATGCGAAAGTGATATTTATTGACGGTATTCGCGAAGATCCCTTCTGCGAAATCGACAAGAACGCGGGCAGCACCGCGGGCGAATGGAATGTGCGGATCGGCGTGGACTTCGTGTCTGGCGGTTCCAATACGGTGCACATTCACGTGCAACAGTGCCTGGACTACGTGCGCGATCAGTTGGGTTATGCCATCAAGAAGGGCGACAAGGTTGTCTTTGTTCCGCCCAAGAAGGTGCTCGATAAAATCAAGGAAAGTGAAATTCCCGATGCTATTGATATTGACATGCAGCAGACGCTCTTGAAGGCGCACGAAGACGTGAACCTGACGGGTAAATGCCCCAACAATATTGAAGCGTACATCATTTTGATGGATGTCTACAAGCAGGTCAAGAATCAGAAAATGGACTTTGTGGTCATTAACGACCAGCTGAATAAAAAGCGCAATGGTGCTGGCCGCGTACAGAGCTGCGCCTTTAGCCGCGAATGGAACAAACGTTACCATGAAAGTGCAAGCTTTGAATGCGACATCGATAACGACCGTTGCACCTACCGCCAAGAAAACGACGGCAATTCCGAATGGTCCATCAACTACGACCAGGACCGCTTCGAATATATCAATAAAAAGTTCCTGTTCTTCAACAGGAATCCGAAAAGCATTCACAAGGGCGGCACCATGCTCGACCTTCGCCTGCTGCGCCTTTCAACGAATTTGTGGCTGGAAGCCTACCTGAACATGAAGGGCGACCCGGTGACGCTAGGCCTGATTATTGTGCCTGGCAACGGCAAATCGATCGAAGATTACGACGATGGCGCCGCAGACGAAGAAGACGGCACCATGTTCGAATAGGGGCTTTTTCAGCGTTTTTTTTCGACATTTGGCTCCAATGAGGCTGATTTTTGAATAATCTAGTCAATTGGAGTTGCCGAAACGATTAATAATTATATATTTAGAACGTATAGAATTTATAAGGAGTTCCTATGAACAAGTTTATCAAGGCTTCTCTTGTTGCAGCTATGCTTGCAGCCCCGATTATGGCCGACGAAGAATTCGGCGGTATCGGTGTGACAATTTACCAGATTCGTGATGGCGTGAAGGTGGTCGAAGTGATTCCGGGTACCCCCGCTGCCGAAACCAAGCTCCAGGCGGGCGACGTGATTACCGCTGTTGACGGTGTGAGCCTCAAGGGTAACGATATTGAACAGTCCAAGTCGATGCTCCGCGGTACGGTGAATAAACCGCTCGAAATTACCTACGTGAGCGAAGGCGAAACTTATACTGCAACCATCCGTCGTGCCCAGATTACCGTGAAGGATCTGGAAAGCGCCAAGGTGGAATCCTGGTACAACAAGGCTGAATTCAACGCTCAGGAACTTGAAACCTACGCGAGTGCAACCGAGAGCAACAACAAGCAGCTGGTTGCCGTGCTCCAACAGGGCTCGCTGGTTGCTTCTGACGCCAAGGTGCGCGCAACGAACCTGAACGGCATTTATGTGGAACGCGTAAATGAATTTGCTCCGGCTCCCAAGGTGAATGGCAACGTGAAGCCAGCTTCCGCCTTGCTCAAGGGCTTTAGCCGCAAGGCCATTAGCTTTGACCTCAAGTCAGCCGGTACTGCAATCGTCACGATCTTGAATTCTGACGGTGCCGAAGTGGCAACCCTCCGTGCCGACAATGCTCAGCCGGGCTTTAACACGCTTCGCTGGAATGGCGAAAACGTTCCGAGCGGCCGTTATCTTGTTCGTATTGACCACAACGGTTCTGTGTCCGGCAAGAACGCCGTGCTCAAGTAATTCAAACGCTTGACTAATGTTTTTTAAGAAATTCTCTGAGTGCATCAGAGAATTTTTTTTTGTATAAAATAAGATTCTTGTTTGTGAAAAAAGCGTCGGCCAAGGAAGGGGAGGGTGCAGGGAGGGGACCGTGCGGCCTTCGCAACTCTGAGCTGGGTCCCCTCCCGCATAATAATTGAATTTAAATGAAAAAGAAGTGAATCTTAGGGAGTGAAACTTCCTATATTTGCCCCAACGTGATTTTATCTAGAACCCATCGTATTCTGTGGGCTTTTTTGGCATTATGGATTTTTGCCATCGCCACTCCGGCCGCTTTCGGCCAGGAGATGACTCGCTTTGAACTCGAAGAGCGTGTTCAGGAAGAAGAGGATACGACAGAGGTTGACTGGATGAACGACACGACCGGTGTAGATACCATTGAATACCGCGCCGTGGACTTGGTTTACGATGTCGATAAATCGACCTTTAACCTGAATAACAGTGCCCAGCTCAAGTATCGTTCGGCAACTCTGGATGCCGATACGATTTTGTTTGATCAGGAAAACAGCATCCTGGCGGCGACGGGCGATCCGGTGCTGCGCGAAACCAAGAATCCATCGCTTTCGGGTATGCGGCTCAAGTACAACATGAAAAGCCGTATCGGTGAAATCTATTACGCAACGACATATCAAGATAACCAGCAACTGAACGGCATGGAAGTCCGAAGGCTCCCTGACCAACGAATTCAGATTGCGCGTGGCGACTTCAGTACTTGTAACGATTCCACTCACCAGCACTTCTATTTCTACGGACGGCGCATGGTGGTAAAGCCCAAGGAGACGATTACCGCGCGCCCCGTGGTACTGAACATTGCCGATGTGCCGGTGGCAGTGCTCCCGATGATTGTTGCCCCCTTGAAGAGTGGACGTAAGTCGGGCCTTTTGACTCCGAAGTTCGGCGGTGACCAGAAACAGGGTTACTACATGAGTAATCTCGGTTTCTATTACGCGGCAAACGATTATTGGGATGCAACGGTCAAGGGCGACATTATCGAAGGTGACGAGGCTAGGTTCGAACGCTCGACTCTGACGGGCGAAGTGCGATACAAGAAACGTTACGTGCTCGACGGAAACGTGTCTTATACGTCGTACCTCGAAGAATTCGATATGGCGAACAGCGGCTACGATATTCGCTTTACGCACAACCAGAACTTGACTCCCGACGGCAAGCAGACTTTGAGCGGTTCGGGCTCGTTCGTCAGTAGCCAGAGCATTCGTAAGGATAAGGCGCTCGATGCAGAAACGATCTTGAACCAGCAAGCAAATGCGCAGTTGACTTACTCGGGCCGCTTCGGAACGAACAAGAGCCTTACCGTGAAGGCCCGCCAGAACCACAACTTGGTGACGGACATGATGGAGCGCGAAATTCCGGATATCCAGTACCGCATGAGTGGCCAGCTCTTTACCTTTGAACTCGATGAAGACGAGGAAGCGTACGAAGACGGTTCGTTCATAAGCTATCTTGAAAAGTTCAACTACAACTTTAACAACCGCTTCAACTATTACACCAAGCGTGCGCGCGATACGGTCAATGCCGTAGACACGACCGCAGAATATGTGGGCTATACGGGTACGTATTCCATGGATTACTCGGGCACGCTGTTCGATGTCATCAACATCACGCCTCGCGCGACCTTTACGGGCTACTGGACAGGAACGGGTTGGATTAATCCCGAAGATTCCCTGAAGTACCGCAAGCGCTACATGAGCCTTGATCCCGAACATGATGAATATGGTCAGGTGGCCTACAACCACAATTACAGCATTACGGCCGATACGAAACTTTACGGTATCTGGGTTCCCGAGATTGGTCGCTTTACAGGCGCAAGGCATGTGCTATCGCCGAGTGTGTCGTATACGTATGCACCGGAAATTGATACAGTGAAAAAGTTCGCTCCGCATCCGCTATTGGGCCAGACTCCGTACCAGATTGAACAGAAAACTGTTGGTTTTGGACTCAACAACGACTTTGATATCAAGTACCTGAAGGTGGTGGGCCATGCGGCCGATACCACGAAGGGCGATACGGCAAAGGCGGTGGAAGACCAGTACGGCACACGTCGCTTGCTTACGACTCGCCACAGCGTTTCGTATAACTTTGCCGCCGATTCGCTGCAGTTCTCGGACATTACGTCTTCGTTCGGTTTCCAGATTTTGCCGGATTACCTGTTCACGATCAATACCCGCCATAGCGTGTACCACAAGTTTACCGAAGACCCGAACAAGGTGCAGATGCCGGAACTCATTTACTGGGGTTACGATTTTTCGAAGCGCTTTAGCTGGAGCGGTGAATTCAATGGCGGTTTGCCGTCGCAGCTGGGCAAGTATGAAATGCTCAAGTGGACCTTTGGCTTTGACTATAGCTACAGCTTTAGCAGCACTCGCGTGGCGCGCGACTTGTTTCAGGACCGCGTGACGCATTCAACCGGCATTAGTGCAAGTCTGCAACCCACCAAGAACTGGGAAATGACTTACAGCACCCGTTATAACTATAACGAAGGACGATTTGTGACGCATAGCTTTACATTTAACCGCGTGTTGCACTGCTGGCAGCTTGACTTTAGCTGGACTCCTACAGGGCCTGCCGCAGGCTGGAGCTTCTCGATTTACGTGAGAGATTTGCCGGATATCAAGCTCAATGCGGGTAGTACGGAAACGAATTAACAATGTGTAGTGTGAAGTGTGTAATGAGCAGTGAGGGATGAGGGATTTACGATGACTAAAGTAATTCTTGCGAGTGGATCGCCGAGGCGCAAAGAAATTCTGCAGCTAATCGGTGTGAATTTTGAAGTAGTGGTTTCGAACGAAGAAGAAAAGCCGACGTCGACGAATCCGCTGGATTTTCCGAAAGAAAATGCCTCCATAAAGGCACTTGCCGTTTCGCGCAAGATGCCCTCCGAAATCGTGCTTGGCTTTGACACGTTGGTGTTCCTGGACGGTAAGCCTTTGGGCAAACCCCATTCCGAGGCGGAAGCTTTGGAAATGCTTACAAAGCTGAATGGCAGATCGCACAAAGTAATAACCGGCGTGGCCATTGCCCATGGCGGACAAATTATTAAAGCGGAATGCGAGGAAACAGAGGTTGTTTTTAGAAACTGCTCCAAACAAGAGCTCGAAAAATATGTAAATTCTAGGGACCCGATGGATAAGGCTGGTGCTTATGGGATTCAGACCGGTGGCGCAAGGCTTATCAAGGAAATCCGGGGGTGCTACTACAACGTGGTGGGTTTGCCTGTAGCGCGGATGCTCGAGATGTTGGTCGATATGAAGGTAGAGGTATAATGTCTATTCCAGCAGAAGAAATGCGACCCGAAGAGAAAGTGGGTCAGTATATTGCAAGAGTTCGTGAAAGCCGCAAGATGACGGTGGAGGAACTTGCTGATTCAATTAAGCTTGGAGTCTCTTATATTAAGGCGATTGAAGCTGGCGAGTGGAGAACGTTCCCGGTGGCCGCTTACGTGCGTGGTTATTTACGTTCTATTTCTCATGTTTTGAATTTGAATGCCGACCAGGTACTCAAGGCCTACAATGCCGAAAGCGGTGCTCCGGTCGAAACGGATTTTAATGATGTGTCGGCTGGCCGCAAGCTTGCTCCCCTCAAAGAGGGCGAAATCAAGAAAAAGAGTATGGCTGTTCCCGTGGTGCTTGTACTTCTCGTACTGGCATTCCTAGTCGCTTCCCATTTCTTGGATTTGGAATCCCTGGCCCAGCAGTCTAGCGAACAGCAGCCCGCTGAAAAGCTCCCGGTGGCAGTCGAAGATTCCATGACCCAGGAAATTCCGGATGGTGCCGAGGCTGTCCCGGCTGATTCCATGGCTGCTGATTCTGTCGCTAAGGATTCTGCAAAGCTGGCCGCTGCCAATACGACGGTGAGCCAGGCTGTGGTGGATTCTGCCATCAAGAAATCGGACCTGCCGGCATCTGCAACAATTTTCATTTCGTCTGACTCCAAGAAGGATACTGCAAAGGCTGCTGTTCCGACTTCTCCCAAGACCAGCAAGACGAACTTCGTGTTGATTGGTTCTGGCGAATCCCTTTCTTGGGTGGGCCTCAAGCGTCGCGAAGATGCGGATTCCTTCTTGAAGGAAGCAAATATTTCTAGGGCCGGTGTTCGCATGGTTTACAACACGAACGATACTTTGTGCGTAACTATCGGCGATCCGACGGCTATCGCCAAGATGCTTTTGAACGGTGTCGAAACTCCGCTTCCTGAAATGAAGTTTGGCCGCGTGACGCGTTTCCGCGTGTATGGTGGCGTGATTGTTAAAAAGTAGAGGACTATGATGCGTAGCACGTCTCTCACACGAAAGACCGGCGAAACAGATATCGCCTTGTCGCTCAACTTGGATGATTCCACTCCGGGTTCTATCAATTCCGGAAACGGCTTCTTGGATCACATGCTTAATTTGTTCCAAATCCATGGTGGAATCCATCTGGATTTGACTTGCAATGGTGATGTCCATGTCGATATGCACCATAGCATGGAAGACATTGCGATTGTGCTTGGTCAGGCCTTGGTGGAATGCCTTGGTGACAAGAAGGGAATCGAACGCTATGGATTCTACTTTGTCCCGATGGACGAGGCTTTGAGCCGCGTGTGCATTGACTTTAGCAACCGCATTGGTTTTGTGTGGAACGTGAAGCTCCCGGCTGCCATGGCTGGCGGTATCGAAGCGAGCATGTTCGAACACTTCTTCAAGAGTCTGTGCGAAAATGCCCGCATGAACCTGCATGTGGAACTGTTCTACGGCAACGACAACCATCATTGCCTGGAGTCGATCTTCAAGGCTTTTGCCCGCGCTGTGGCGATGGCGATTGCCCCGAGCAGGAATGTGAAAGGCATCCCCAGCAGCAAGGGCGTGTTGTAATTCGGAATTAGAAATTCGGATTTCGGAATTGGAAACTGGTGCGTAACTTTTATTTTTCCCGAATTCCGAACTCTGAAATCTGAATTTATAATCTAGGTACTCGGACTTTATCGCCGGCGTTCAAGTGCTCTAGCATGACGCCGGCGTTTACTGATTGTAGAGCCGAGAGAACATAGAAACGGGGGAGCCCCTGGACTCCGGCGCCGTAGGTACGCTTTAACAGCTTGAACAGGTCGTCGCCTTCGTTTGCGGTGACTGTCTTGTACAGGCTTGCGTTAGAGGGGTCGGACTGCAACTTGGAAAGCGCTGTCGCGAACCGGTCTGCAAAAAGTTCGGCGGAATTGTCGGCCTTGGGGGTGTTTGCCTGTTTTGCCCCCGCGGACTTGCCTGCGTGGTTCGCCTTCGCGGAAGCCTCTTTTTTGCCGGTGACCGACCCCGGCAGCTTGAAAACGGGGGCTTCAAACACGTTCATGTTGATTTTGGCTTCGGTGTCTGCGCCCTTTTTAATGGGCTCCAGTGCCAAAATAGAGTCCAGCGAGGCGATGTAGGCGCTGTCGGGCCACTCGGTAAGGGGCATTTTCTGGTCGGTTACGATGATTTTTGCCACGGGAGCGTCGTTCCCGCAGGCCATGAAAAGCGAAGGGATAATTGTAAAAAATGCCACAGAAATTCTATTCATGTTCCCAAAAATACTATTTCCCTTGCCAAAATGGCGAAATTCTTCTAAATTTAGGCTCTCAAAATCTAACTACTTCATAGGAAGTTTAAAAATGAAAGAAGGTATCCACCCTAACTATCAACCGGTCGTGTTCGTCGATGCGAATACGGGTAAAGAATACATCACCCGCTCCACGAAGTCTTCCGCCGAAAAGAAGACTATCGATGGTGTTGAATATAGCGTAATTTCCTTGGAAATTACGGCTGATACCCATCCGTTCTGGACGGGCAAGCAGCATCGCGTGGATACGGCTGGCCGTATCGACCGCTTCAACAAGCGTTTCGCTGGCAACATCACTGGTGCAAAGCGTAAGACCCGCAAGGCTGCTCCTGCCAAGGCTGAAGACGCCGAATAATTACAGATAAATGAATGGCTCCCTGCGTAAGGGGGCCCTTTTATTAAAAAAAGGATTCAAATGAAAAAGCAACTCTTTATTGGTGCAGCCGCTCTCGTGGCTATGGCTATGACCGGTTGCCAGAAGACTGGCACTATCGAAGGTGTCGTCCTCGATCCGTTTACTGGCAAGGCTATTGAAATGCCGACCGTTTGGATGGATTCAACCATCTTCGGTACGCAGAACCCGAAGTACCCCTACAAGGGCGACCTTCAGCAGGGTAAGTTCAAGTTTGAAAAGGTTCCCGTTGGCGAATACCTGATCAAGGCCCGTCGTTCCAAGTACATTCTCGGCCAGCAGAAGATTGCTACCGACGAAAAGAACCCGAACCTCTCTGTGACTCTGTACGAATACAGCGACCAGATCAAGCCGGGTCTCTACAAGAGCGGTACGACCGAAGGTCCTGAAAAGATTGATAACCAGTGGGTTGTCTATTCTACAAGCTGCAGCGAATCCGTTGCCGGTTACCGTTTGACCATGCCGATTGCTACCGATGCCGCCAAGGTTCCGGGCAAGAAGGCTGACAAGAAGAAAAAGAAGAAGGCCGATAAGGGCGCAGCCAAGGTTTCTAGCCTCCCGGCTCCGTTGGCCGTGGACGCTGCACTCAACGTGTTCTACGTGAATGCAAGCTCCGTGACCTCTCCGCTGGTTGCGACCACCTACCCGGCTGTGGAAGGCAAGGTGGCTGACCATTCCGACTGCCAGGGCTTCGGCGCCGACGAAAAGACAGGTCTCTTTGTAGACAAGTCCAAGGGCACGACTCTGAATGTGGAATACAAGGCCGAAAACCTGTTCCAGGTGACGGGCACTCTTCCGTCTGGCAAGCAGATTCTTCAGCTCGCCCAGGATGGCAAGACCCTGCAGACCTACTACTTCCAGGTCAAGTAATTTTACGGC
Organism: Fibrobacter sp. UWOV1; assembly: GCF_900142495.1. Classification (NCBI taxonomy): domain Bacteria; kingdom Pseudomonadati; phylum Fibrobacterota; class Fibrobacteria; order Fibrobacterales; family Fibrobacteraceae; genus Fibrobacter; species Fibrobacter sp. UWOV1. The sequence goes on from NZ_FRBA01000003.1 coordinate 181,940, forward strand.
ATAGGGCTTAGCCCTGTCTGTTGAATTTAGCGAAAGGCTCCGCTTTGACGGGGCCTTTTGCTGTATTGTGGGGCTGTTTTTTGCCGCGCAAGGCCTAGTGTAAAGAATTCGTTTGTTGATTTTTCGGGGTGTTTTGTATAGATTAGGGGCATGGGAATTCGAATGGGAAAATTTGGTCTAGTCTCTTTTGCGACGCTATTTGCACTTGTCGTGAATGGTTGCGATAACGGATCTAACAATGCTGCGGAATATGACTACGAAGTCATAGATAATGAACGCGATTCATCTGCGGTAACTGTTCGCGATACGATTTATGATACCATTCATATGCCTCCGCCTGAGGTCTTAGTTTATCCGCCCCAAGGCGGGGATACGCTTGCTTACCTGAGTTCTTCTACAGCGGATACTCCGGAATCGTCGGCGCTTGAAGTCAATCCGGGTGCTTCTTCAGGAATGGAATCGTCTCATTCCTCGGCTGTGGAACCGCCAAAATCGTCTTCGTCGGGAATCCTTCCTGATTTATCTTCGGACTCGAGGCCGCCGCGTTCTTCGTCTTCCAAGATGGAACCCCCTCCGGAATCTTCTTCTAGAATGGAGCCGCCCTCTTCTTCGAGCAAGGGGCCTGCGCTTGACTTTAGCTTCTATAACGGTGCGGACATTTCGACGGTGCAGGAATACGAGCGCTGGGGTGCCAAATTCTACGATGTCGACGGCTCCGAAAAAGACATCTTTACGCTCCTGAAAGACCACGGATTCAATGCGATTCGCTTGAAAACTTTTGTGAGTCCGAAGGCGCAGTACGGTTATGCGGCGTCGGGCTGCGATCATGATGCCGAAAGTTATGCCGACAAGGACCACATTATCGCTTACGCCCAAAAGATCAAGGCGGCGGGCATGGCGTTCTTGCTCGACATTCATTACAGCGACAACTGGGCCGATCCAGGCAAGCAGATTATTCCCTCTCGCTGGCGCAACGTGAAAAGTTCCGATGCTATGGCCGATTCGGTGTACAACTATACATACGACTTGTTGAATTCCTTAAAGCAGGTGAATGCGACACCGGAGATGGTGCAAATCGGTAACGAAACCACGCCGGGCATTTTGATACATGTGCCGAACAGCAAAACAGACTGCTGGGGCAATGGGGTAGACAAGGCATCTACTGCAATCAATGGTGATATGGGTACAAGTGCCGGCAAGGCCAATGCGGGCAAGTACTTTAAGGCGGGCATTCGCGCCGTCAAGGCGGTGTCGCAAAACATCAAGACGGTTCTTCATATCGAAAGCATTCGCAAGACGAGTACGGTCGATTGGTGGATGAATGAAATCTTCAAGAACCAGAAGGTTCCTGCTGACGTGATGGGATTTTCGGCGTATACCGCTTACGGTGACGACAAACCGGACAAATGGAATAGTTTGTTCAAAAATTTGATTTCGACTTATCCGAATTTGGAATTCATTGTGGCTGAATACAACGGCGGTGAATCGGATAATACATATTCTTACGATGGCTCGCGCAAGAAGGCTGTAGATATGGTTCGCAGGCTAGACCGCTGGATTGGCGCCTTTTTCTGGGAACCTACTTTGAGTGGAGCCTGGGGGCCAGCGCTTTTTGACTGGGATGGCCCGAACATGAAGGCCAATAAGAAGGCTTTTGACGAGTACAAGGTGGAGTTTTAAGCGACACCATTGAGCCTTTTTTCTAAATTCAAAGTATGAATATTGAAGACTGGCGCAACCGTATTGATGAACTGAACGATGAACTGATTGCCCTTTTGAACAAGAGGGCGAGTTTCGCAGTGGAAATTGGTAAAATCAAGAAGCAAAAGGGACTCCCCGTGCTTGATGCTGCGCGCGAAGAGGCTGTTTTGAACGGGGTCGCCGAAAAAGCGAAAAAGGCGAATGGCCCCTTGCCTCCAGAATCGTTCAAGAACATTTTTAGAACCATTATTGACGAAACTTGCAAGGTAGAAGAATAATGCGGATTACCTTCGTTGGCTTTGGACTTTTGGCAAGTTCGGTAGCCGCTGCTATTAAGCAGGCTAAGTTGCCTACGGTGGTGCGTGCGGTGAGTAGCCCGGCTACACTTACCCGTGCAAAGGAACTGGGGCTTGCCGATGAATTTTTCGGCTACGACGAAATCAAGGACTGGGTTCCCGGTTCCGATGTGATTTTGCTGTGCGCTCCGATTCTGCATATCCTTAAGACCATCGATGCTCTTTCGCAGATGGACTTGGCTGCTCTTGCGGGCCAGAACCAGATTTTGGTGAGCGATATCGGATCGACCAAGGTGGAAATTTGCAAGGCGGGCGCCAAGCTCCCGGAACCATTCGTGTTTGTGGGTAGCCACCCGATGGCAGGCTCCGAAAAGCGTACGCTCGAATACAACGATCCCTCGATTTTTGAAAATGCCTACTGGTTCGTGTGCCCGCCTGAAGGTGTCGACGAATCGGTGTACAAGCCGCTCTTGAACTTGATTTCGTTCGTGGGCGCAAATGCCGTGGTGTTCCCGCCGGAACATCATGACCGCACCATGGCCTGGGTTTCGCACATGCCGCAGATGCTTTCGTCGACGCTTGCGGCGAGCATGCCGGAGCGCCTGGTGAAGCCTAACTACCAGCATTACGCAGGCCGTGCCTTTAGAGACATGACGCGCATTGCCGCCTCTGGCTGGAACATGTGGCACGATATCGCCGTCACTAACCGCGACCAGACGGTGCTTGCGCTTAAAGAAGTCCGCGCCGGAATCGACAAGACGGTCGAGGCCATGGAAAATTTGAAGGTGGTGTGCGACGGCAAACCCGCCGCTGATGACCATTCTGCCGAATTGGAAACCGTCTTTAAGGCCGGTAACGATGGCCGTGCCAGTCTGTTTGCGCCGGGCCGCAATGCCGCAGCCGCCTTCTCCGAAATTACGGTTCCCCTGAAAGATGTGCCTGGTGCGCTGCTGCAGGTGATGCAGCCCCTAGCCGACAACAATTTGAACATTCGCGATATTGAACTGATGAAAGTCCGCGAAAATATTGCAGGCACGTTGCTGCTTGCGTTTAAGACCCCTGAAGAGGCCCGCCGTGCCATGCAGATTCTGTTGCAGCTTGGTTACGACGTAAAGGAACGCTAATGGAATTTGTTTTAAACCCCGACCGCGAACGCATGGAGCTTGCGCTGGTGATGGCGCTGCTTGTAAATGGTCGTACCGTTTTTGAAGATTTCTCTTTTGCCGCGGGTGTAGAACCTTTTGCCGAGGCCCTCAAGGAATTTGGCCTGAATTATACGCAGCAAGGCCACCAACTGGTGCTCGAAGGCAAGGGTTTTCAGTACGCGCTCCCGAGCATGCTCCCGATAGACTTGGGCGAATCTCGTTGCGTGATGCTTTGGACGCTAGCTTCCAAGGATGTAGAGCAGATTTATACGTTTGCCGCCGAAAATGACGAAACGGGCATTGCGCAGGTGGCACGTGCCAAGGAACTTTTGCAGAAGTATTTCAAGGTAAAGCCTGTCGACGATGAACCGGCAAAGTTTACGTTTACCTTTGCGCCCGAAGAAGTGGCGATTAAAAAGGATTCGCTGGGCAACGTAGCGACCATCATGCGTAACCGCTTGCTTTTGCGCACGCTCATTCGTGGCGAATACCTGTCGTTCGAGGAAAAGGGCTCGGTACACGACCAGTGGACTAAAATGCTCATGTACTTTGGCGTGAATGTCAAGTACGAAAGCCGCGGCATGGAACAACTGACAGAACTGGAACGCCGCATGATGATTGCGCGCGGCCAGAAGGTGGAACGTTCGCAGTTCACCGAAATTTCGGAAACCCAGGTGATTACGGGCCGCGATTACTACATTCCTGGCGACGCGACCGAAGCGATGGCCTTTGTTCTCTTGACGACGGTTGCGGGCATTCCCAAAAATACCGAAGTCTGCCTCAAGAATGTGGATTTGAACAGCTCCCGCGCCGGTGCCCTCACTTGCCTCAAGCGCATGGGTGGAAACTTTGAAACCGTGAGCCGTCGCGAACGCTTTGGCGATGTCTATGGCGATGTGATGGTTTATCCGCTCGCTTCGGGCAAGCGCTTGCAGGGCAGGCGCTTTTCGGAAGATACGATGGCGACCGGAATCGAAGAATTCCCGTTCTTGGCGGTGGCCGCCTGCTTTGCCGAAGGCGAAACCATTTTGCGCATCCCCAAGGAACTGCGTAAAGAAATGCGCTCCACCAACGAAGCCTTGGCCGAGAACTTGCGCAAGACGGGCGCCGAAGTGGGCGTCTATGACGACGGCCTTGTGATTCGCGGGCTAGAAACGATTGTGAACGGAAGCGATTTTGACGGCGGAGAGGTGCCGCAGAATGGCCTTGCGCTTTCGGTGCTTTCGATTGCACTTGAAAACGACGAGCCTGTGGCCAATTCCGAACTTGTCGAAAGCACTTACCCCGGTGTCTTGCAGAAGTTGAAACAGCTTTTGGAGCAGGCCACGGCAAAGCCTGAAACGGAGGCGTCGTAGTGAACAAGGTCAAAAAATTCCAATTCCGCACGATTGGTATCGTGGGCTGGAAAGACAAGAATCCGGATTTGGCTCTCGCCCTCGATGTGATTTCGGGCTGGGCCGACGAACATCCGCAGGTGACGTTCTGCGTGTTGAACAATCTGAAGGATTTGGTGCGCAAGCCTATCAAGATTGTCAAGGAAAATGCGCTTTGCCAGTCCGACTTGTTGCTTGCCATTGGCGGCGACGGCACGGTGCTTTCGGCGGCGCATATGGCGCTCGGGCACGACACGCCCATTCTGGGCGTGAACGCGGGTCGAGTCGGGTTCTTGGCCGAGACCCGTGTCGAAGGCCTTTCGCAGACTTTGGATAGCTTGCTTGCCGGCGACTTTTCGACCCGCGAGCGCATGATGATTGACGCGGTCGTTTACCATGGTAAAAAGCAAGTGGCAAAGCAGACGGTGCTAAACGAGGTGCACGTTCGTGCGCACGCGCCCGAGCGCATGGTGAACGTGAGCGTGGAATACAATGGGACTGCCCTGACCGATTACTGGGCCGATTCCGTGCTCGTTTCGACTCCGACGGGTTCTACCGCCTACAACCTGGCGGCTGGCGGCCCGATTATTCATCCGGCAACGCCCGCGGTGGTGCTGACTCCGGTGGCGGCGAGCAGTCTTTCGGTGCGCCCGCTGGTGCTTTCGCTTTCTTCTAAACAACTCCAAATGAAATCTGCAGTTGATGGCCCGCTGGACTTGGTGTTCGATGGCCGTACCACGATAGTTTTAAAACCGAACGATGTGCTGACTCTTGCCGAAAGCAAGTCGGTGACGACGTTTATTCGCTTGCGCCATACGGGATTTGTGGGTGCGCTTCGCGAAAAGCTTGGTTGGACTGGTAAACCGAGGCAGGTCTAGTTCATTCAGAATTCAGAGTTCGGAATTCGGAGCTTAAAATAGTTAGGTATTAAAATATGAAAACGAAATGCTTGTTCAGCTTTGTATTGATGCTAGGTTTGCTTGCGTTCTCGGGTTGCGCCGGCAGCCAGGGTGGCGAAGACGTTTCGGGCGATGCGAGCATGAAGGACGCTCCGTGTCAGGAATGCGGCACCCGCGGCGATATCGAACTCAAAATCAGCAACGAAAAGACCTACCGCGAATGGAACAAGAAGGCTTATAGCCGCATGGATTCCTCGGCGGTGTGGGGCGTGTTCCCGGCGCTTTCGGTCAAGGCCGACCGCCCCGAAAAATGCAAGTTCTGCCACAGCTATAGTGCAGACGCCCTGGATTTTGACCTAGCCCGCGTCGAAGATTCCCTGATGGTCAAAGCGTTCCCCAAGATGCGCCGCGAACTTATGCTTCCGGGCATGCGCCTGCCCGATGCCGATTCCGTATACGTCGATAGCCTTTCCAAGCTGCTTTTGAATTCGGTCTTTGCCGACGGTAAAAAGTTGAGCGATATGAGCCCGTGGCTGGAACGCGATGGTGTTGAGCAGGACATTTCCCGCGAACTATCGAAGAATTTCAAGAACTTGCTGAACGCACTTGCAAGTCGCTACGAACTGCGTTACCTTTCGATTCCGGTGGTGCTGAATGTGCGCATGGATACCGACCTCGGCAAGAGCGGTGGTTACACCTGGCAGACGCTCTGGACGCTGTGGGATGCCCGCTACGGGGAACTTGTGTTCCTGGTGTATTCTGAATTTACCGCTGCCACTACGAGCCGTGTGGCGCCCGAAAAAGAATGGGCGGAACCTTTCGCATCCCGCCTCTGGAAAATGCTTTCGACTGACTTGAGCAAGCTAGAGAATCACTAATTCTAAAATCCGCGAAATTAAATTCGCAAAATCATAAAATAAGCCCGCTTAAAGCGGGCTTCATTTTTATTTCTTCTTCTTTTTCTTCTTGTCCTTGGGCGGCGTGTAGTTACTGCCAACTGTTCCGCCATTGTTTTGCTTGCGGGCCATGTCGCCGACCTTCTTGAACATTTCCTTCATGGTTTCGTACTGCTTGAGCACCGCGTTCACGCGACCGATTTCGGTGCCGGAACCCTTGGCTACGCGTGCCTTGCGGCTGCCGTCCAGAATCTGCGGTTTCTTGCGTTCCTTGGGCGTCATGGAGCTGAGTACGGCTTCTACGTAAACGAGTTCCTTTTCGTCAATCTGGTCGATGGGGAGCTTGTTCAGGCCAGGAATCAGGCTCAGAATGTCCTTGATGCGGCCCAGCTTCTTGATGGTACGCAGCTGGTTCAAGAAATCGTTCAGGTCGAAGGTGTTGTTGAGAATCTTCTTCTTCAGGTCCTTCGCGTCTTTTTCGTCGATGACCTGCTGGGCCTTTTCCACGAGGCTCACCACGTCGCCCATGCCGAGGATTCGGCTGGCCATACGGTCGGGGTGGAACAGTTCAATTTCGGGGAGCTTTTCGCCGACACCGATAAAGCAGATGGGTACCCCCGTCATCTTCTTGATGCTGAGCGCTGCACCGCCGCGGGTGTCGCCGTCCATCTTCGAAAGGCAAACGCCCGTAAAGTTCAGGCGGTTCCAGAAGGTCTCTGCCACGTTCACCGCTTCCTGACCGATCATGGCGTCGGCCACGAACAAAATTTCATCCGGGTGAACGGCGTCGCGGGCCTTTTCGAGTTCCTGCATCAACTCTTCGTCGATTTGCAAGCGGCCTGCGGTATCGTAAATCACTAAGTCAAAGCCGTTGTCCTTGGCGTACTGGTAACCGTGCTTGATGATTTCGACCGGATTGCCTTGGCCTTCGTCATACACCGGAATGCCGATGGACTTGCCCAGCACCTGCAACTGCTTGATGGCGGCGGGGCGGTACACGTCGGCGGCCACCAGGAGCGGCTTCCTCTTCTTTTTGCTGCGCATCCAGAGGGCGATTTTGCCGGCGAAGGTGGTCTTACCGGAGCCCTGTAGACCCACCATCATGATGCCCACCGGAGCCGGAGCGGAAAGGTTGATTTCCTTGGTTTCGCCACCCATCACGGCCACAAGTTCGTCGTGGATGATTTTCACAATCTGCTGACCGGGAGTCACCGAGGAAAGCACTTCGGAGCCCATGGCCTTTTCCTTGACGGCCTTAACGAAGTCGCGGGTCACGTTGAAGTTCACGTCGGCTTCGAGGAATGCGCGGCGCACTTCGCGCAGCGATTCGGCGACGTTTTCTTCGGTGAGCTTGCCCTGCCCGCGCAGGTTCTTGAGAGTAGATTCTAGAGAGTCGGTCAGCTGTGAAAACATAGTGGGTCAAATATAGTAATTTCTTGCTTGGACTTTGAATTTGAGGTAAGCCGTTTGCTCACGATAAAATGAACTTGTTATAGAAAAAAGCTATCAATTGCCATGAAAAAATAGTATTGGACGTAAACCTCCGTAAAATCTAATATTGAGCCCGATTTAAAACGATTACAAACGGAGGCTTCAATGACAATTCATAATAATTTTGCTTTATTCTCGGCAGCAATTCTTGCTTCTACACTTTTCTTTGCCGCTTGCTCTGATGATTCTAGTAGCGCCCCCGAAGAAAAATCTTCTCACGAAGAAGAAACTTCCCACGAAGAAAATGCTTCTCACGAAGAGCACCATGGCCATCATATGGAAGAACCTAGCGCCGGCGACCTGACGCTTGGAGATGAAGATATTCAAGATGGATTCATTTTCTTGCAAGATACAACAATCAATGGTGTGCTGACGGTTTCTACGACAACGCCAGGTGCAACGGTCCTAAAGAATGTCAAGGTGACCGGAAATTTGCTCATCAAGCGTTCTGGCCGTGTCGATTTTTCTGGAAGTGCCGATGTTGTTCATGTGGGGAGCAACAATACGGATGTCTATGCTTTTGAAGATGAAGCTCAGGTGAACGGGCATCATTTTATGGGCAAGAACAATACCTTTACGACAAAGAGCTTTGCCGAATACCAGAATGTCGACTGGACAGAAAAATCGGTTGACCTTGCAACGGGAATACATTTGGCCTATACAGTGACGGGTGATGAAAAGGGAACTCCGGTCGTATTGATTCACGGACTTACCGATGGCCGAGTTTCTTGGTCGCAGGTGGCGCCGGCACTTGCCAAAAAGGGTTATCGCGTTTATGTACCCGAATACCGCGGCAACGGAAAAACGGACAAGCCGATTGATGAATCTTCGTATTCTGTCGCTGAACTTGCAAGCGATATAGCAGCCTTTGTCGAAAAACTTGGCCTGAAAAAAGTTCACATTGTGGGACATTCGCTTGGAGCCTTTATTGCTCAGGAATTATCCATCACGAACGCAGAAATTGTTTCTTCAATCACCTTGATTGGCTCGGGCGCTTCGGTCGACAAGAAAAATGCCACGCTGGATTGGCTTGTGAACGGTACCGGTGACGAATCGTTCGATGGCATTTATGCATACGATTCGACCCAGAAACTCCCTGAAAGCTTTATTCAGGCGTGGGGCTACAGCACGAATCCGGATAAGGATTTCCAGGCTGCCAATCTGGAACACCTGAAACAAGTTCCCTACTATGTGTGGAAATCCCTGGTCAAGAATCTTTTGAAAATTGATAATACCAAACGTCTTTCTTCGATTGCGACGGATGTTCAAATTATATGGGGCACCAAGGATGCCTTGTTCGACAGCGAATCTCAGAAAACCTTGCAAAAGGGACTTTCTGGAGCAAAAAGTGTTGTGTTCCACGAAGTCGAAGGTGCCGACCACAATACCCATTGGGGTTCTGCCGAAGACGTGAAAACGGTAACGGGTTATATCGATGAATTTATTAAGAGTTTGAAAAAGTAATCTTGTAAGTGATGGGTGCCAGAATTTATTTGTATGAATAAACGAATATTACTATATGTCCTTCTATTAGTCGGTTTGTCGCTTGCCTTTGAGCGTCCTAAGCTGGACCTTTCGGGAATGATTATGGTTCACGCTTATGCCGATTGGAATACTGATGAATCGAACGTCGTGCATCGTTATGAATCTATGCTAGACTTGGATTTCGATGTCCGTTTTAACGATCGTTGGTCTGCATGGCTCGAAATTGAGGCTATGGGAATGGCGATGGATGGAATGGAAGAGATGGAAGGCATGGATATGGGCGATGACGCAACCATGGATCCTGTGCACCCGACTGTCGTTTTTAACGGAGCTTATGTTCAATATGCGCCTTCTGAACACTTGGCTTTTCGTATTGGCGATTTAAATTATTTCGAAGGTCTGTTCAAAAATTATTATGATTTTGGCGACCCTCGGGACGATGCTGCGGGCATAAGGCAAAAGTCTATTCGCGGCGTTGAATTCTTGTGGAAAGGCTTGCAACTCAATGCCGGCTTTGGTAGCGGAAGTAACGACCAAAGTTGCTATTACCACTATATGTTTGGCGAATACATGGGAATGGATTGCAAAGAAGGCCTTACGTACGAAATTCATGCCGCTTACGATCTTGAAATTGCAGACCAGGTATTTCGCCCTTATGCCGATTACAAAAGCTATCAGCGAAAGGATTTTAATGAACTTTATGCTGGGCTAGATATTTCGCTTTCGTCGGAACATTTTGCCTTGCATGGATTATACGGCTTTCATTCGGTCTTCTTGGCTAGCGATGATGCGGTATCGAATCATGTATTCTTGGCTGAACCGTCGTTTGAATTTTCGAGATTTTGCATCATAGGTTCTCTGTTCTATGCGGTTATCGATGACCCGGAACGTACATTCTTGGAAATGACAACTCGTCCGGAATACTTTTTTGTAGCGGTAGAACCGAGCGTAGCCTTGCTGGAATCCTTAAGTATCGGTATCCCTCTTGAATACCATACGAATACTTTAGACAAAGATGAAGATTTGCAATCGTGGCGCGTCGGTGGACGGTTCTACTTTAATGTTCCCGGTTACAAAATAAATATTATCTCGATGGTTCTTGCCGATATCCCTGACGATAAAGATTGGCCGTCCGAAGGCAATAAAAACGATCCTTCTCTGATATTCGGCGTCGAAGTTATGTTCGATTTCTAGGGGGGACTGTGAAAAAAATACTTTTATTATGTGCTTTATTAAGTTCTTTTGCTGCGGCTCGATTTGACTGTTGCGCCCGTAAGCATGCAACCCTCAAAAAAGAAGTGACTGCAGTGACCGTGACGGTGGGCGTCGTAAACGTAGAAGATGAATCAACGCTGAAAAAAGTGTCGGCTTCGCTTTCTAGCGAAGGAATCCAACTCCAGGTAAAAAAGTTGGGTGACCAGGGTAAGGCATCCGAAGCGCTTTCAAACGGGCTTGTCGATGCCCTGTATACAGGTAGCCTCCATGCTCGCCCTGATACCGAAAAGAAAGAAGTCCTTTCAACCTTAAAAAAGAAACTTGAAAGTGTTGCTCGATAGAAACTTGCATAAATTGTAAAAATTTCTATATTTGTCGCCCAATATGGTCGACGCGATACTCAATAAGTTCTACAGACCGTCTAAATTCAAGAAAAACGGTGATGTAAAGGATGTGCTCGTAGTGGCACTTCCCATGCTCATGTCGATGTCTTTCGACACAATCATGACTTTTATCGACCGTCTGTTCCTTTCGAAGCTTGGCCCTGCCGAAATGAATGCGGCGCTTGGGGCGGGGGCGGTGCAGCTTGCGCTCACCATGTTCTTTACCGGTGCCATCAGTTACACGACCGCTATGGTGGCGCAGCGTCTGGGTGGCAAAAAGCGCTGGGATTGCGCCCGCGTGTTTATGCAGGCGGTGTACCTGTCGCTTGTTTCGGTGCCGCTTTTGTACCTCACGATTCCGCTGGGTCATGTAGCATTTGGAATGGAACACTTGCCGGCAGACCAGCTGCAGTATCAAAAGACCTACTTTAATATTCTGATGTTCGGCGGCATCATTAACTTGGTGCGCAATGCGGCTCCGTGTTTCTTTAGCGGTATCGGCGAAACCAAGATCGTGATGAAGGCTGCTTTCGTGGGCATGCTCGTGAATGTCGTCTGCAATTTCTTCTTGATTTACGGCTTTGGCCCGATTCCTGCTTTGGGCGTGGCGGGTGCTGCTTATGGCACCTTGATCGGGAACCTGGTTTCGACGGTGATTTTGTTCGCAAAATTTTTCGGCAAGAATTGTCACAACCGTTTCCGCACCCGTTATGCGTTTGCATTCAGTTGGCCCCTGACCAAGGAACTCTTGCAGAAGGGCATTCCCTCCGGTGTCGAAATGTGCCTGAACATGGCGGCGTTCCAGCTCCTGATTCTCATGTTCCATGCGCTCGGGCCCGAGGCGGCCACGGCGTCTTCGGTCATGTTCAACTGGGACATGGTGGCCTACGTTCCGCTGATGGGCCTTGAAGTGGCGTCCACGAGCCTCGTGGGGCGTTACGTGGGTGCGCGCGACGGTGCCGCGGCATCGCGTTCGACTTATTCCGGCCTCAAGCTCGGCTGGGGATATTCTTTGCTGATGGGCGTTTTCTTTATCTTCTTGCCGGGCATACTGACGGATATCTTTAAACCCGATGCCGCTGAAGCTTCTGCCGAGGCGCTTGCCATTTTCGCTGCAGCGCGGCCTATGAGCATATTCATGTTGCGGATTGCGACCTTCTACATTTTTGTGGAAGTCCTGCTTGTGATTTATGCGGGTGCGCTTCGCGGTGCGGGCGATACCGTGTGGGTCATGTTCGCGTGTGCCATTATGAACTGGTGCGTGGCGGGTGCCTTGTACGTGGCGGCCTACATTTTTCACCTGCCGCCTCAATACGCCTGGATCACGGTCGTTGCCGTGTATAGTACGGCTCCGCTTATTTTCTGGCTCCGCTGGAAGAGCGGTAAATGGCGTAAGCACGTGATGGATAAAGACCGCCTGGCGGCCTAGCTTTTATTCGTCCAGAGAAATCTCGACGATTTCCATAATTTCTTGACAGTATTCCAGTTGCTTCGAAAGAATCTTGACCGCGTTTATTTTTGTGTTGATCCGCGGGCTAGGTGTGACGGCGGAATTTGCGCCTGCAAGTTCCTTGGTAAAGAATCGGGCCAGGTTCCAGAATAAAAGCGCGAATTGTCGCTTGCCTTGCTCACGGCCTTCAAAAAGGCATTTGGCGTAATGCCGGTAAATCAAGTACGCGAGCAGGCGCACGCTTTCGTTTTCGGTAAAGAACCCTTGGTCTACAATCGGTTCGCTAGAATCAATCCTAGCTTTGATGCGCTCGAGAGCGGCGTCCCAATCCGGGCCGTAGCTTTCAAGCTTCGCCAAAAGTTCGAACATGGCATTCGCACTTTCAAACGGCGCAAACGGATTCTCGCCCGTATAGCCGAAAATTTTGTAGAGTCTCTCGGCGAAAGGCAAGCCTTGGTCAGCAAGCGTTTCGAACATCCATTCGCGTTCCCCAAGAACCTGGTCGCGGACATCGCGGTCGTCGTCATCCAATTCGTCTTCGGGTTCATCGCATTCTTCGCGGGTAAAGGTCAGCGGGCCTTCGCCTTCAAGCAGCAAGCGCGCGGCTTCTTCGCAGCAAAGCCCGAGCCCCCGCTCCATAATGTCGCCGTAAACCTCGACGAATCGCGGATGCTCGGTGCAAATATCGCACAGGGCGTCTTCGCCCAAGTGCTGGTAAACTTCGCAAAGGTTGTCTTTGTCTAAAAACGGACAACGGTCGTGGGGGAGTAATTTAAAATGCCCGTCTTCAATATTTGCGCGGAGCCGCTCGCCAAAGGCTCCCGCCACCTTGCGGTAAACCTCTTGTGTCGCCTCGTCAATATCGATTTCCCAGCCGACACAACAAGTGTCGCTGCACCGCGAGGCAATGCATTTGAACTGGTCGTAAAAATCGGGCTTGCGAAGAATCATCAATTAGACTTTTCGTCAGACAGCAATCCGAGAAATTCTCCTTTCACAAGCCAGCTGACACCGAAAAAGGTGAGTGCGATTGCTTCAACAATGAACGTCTTGGCAAAAAATTCAACGGGAATGACCATCAAGGCCAACGAGGCCAGCATGCCGATGCCGCAAATCTTGAAGATGATGTTTTTGATGTGCTTGTTGCGAGTGTCATCTTTACCTTGAGTAAACTGGCACAGGCTCATGTACGACAAAAGCAAAAAGAACGCGATTGCAGATGCGCAGTGAATGATGTTAGAAATCTTTACGGGCAACTGGAAAAATCCGACAATGTCGCTTGCTGCAGGACAATCGCATGGAAACAGGACGATCATCAAGCCGAATAGACCTGCTAGGGCCGAAATGACGTGGTCTTTAGTGCTATAGCCTTTGTAACACATTAACACGACTGCGGCTGTCGTCAAGATTCCTACCAGCGGAGGCGTCACATAGTAGGTCTCCGAGATGGACAGAAGGTCCCAGAAATCTTCAGGAAACCCTTTGGTGTGAGCAACGAGAATGGCTCCGAGTAACGAAACCCAAGGCAGAATCATCCCCATCAGGCCCGCCAGATTACGGACTCTCTTCATCCAAATTTTTTCCATGTCTTCGGATTTGCACTGACTCATTGCGTTTCTCCTTTTTATTTATCTTTAAACACCCCGAATATACTTTATTTTATGTGAAACTGCAAGCGTACAAAATAATGAGGGCGGCCTTTCGACCGCCCTTTCGCTTTTTTAGAGTGATAAAATGATTTTGTTCATTTCTAGTTATTCCACGTATTTTTTTATCAGTCGAATCATCAGGTCGGCGAGCTTTTCTACGTCGTGGTCGCCCACAGAAGCTTCGATATGCGAGTAACCGATGCCGCTGTCGTCGGTGAGGAACACGTAGGTGCCGCCCGTGATAATCTCGAAGAAACGCAACATGGATTCTGTGTCCTTGTCGACACCGCTTGCCGCTACGGGAATAAGCTTGATGCCATGCTTGGCGTAGAGGGTTATCGATTTCTGGAGGCTTTCGATGACGTCGTCCTGGTGGTGGGCGGGGGCGTCAAGAATCAAGAAGGCGATGCGTGCACGGGCCGATTCGTTCCAAGAGAATTTTTGCAGCGAGTTTTCAAGCGCGGTATGCACAGCTTCGGGGTAGTCGCCACCACCATTAGCATACTGTTCATCGATGAATGCTTGGGTGTTGGCGACGTTTGTGGAAAAATCCTTACCCAGGATGATATATTCGTCCTCCTCATCGCGGTAGAATTCCACTGCCGTACGTAATGCGACCTTGGTTTCAGAATGAGCGTGGTCTATGATGTATTTGAGGTCCGATTGGAGGAATCGGATTTCGTCGCCCATGGAACCGGTGGCGTCAACGATAAAGGCTATGTCTGCCTTGGCGTCGGCTTGCTTGGCGTCGCTTGTAACCACGTTCACTTTGAGCGAATCGTTGCCGATAGAGGTAAGCTTTACGGGGGCTTCTGATACTTCATCATTGATTTTCAACGAAAAATCTTCATCTTTAAAGACTTCTTCGGTGCCACCGTCAAACAGGTTTACCCAGCAGTAGGCATATCCCTTGTTATCGGTCTTCGTGGCGAAAACCTCATTATCCCCTTTCAATAGCTTTACCGAAACGTTGGCTAAGCCGGTGCCGTTTTCGTCTACCACTTGTACCGCTGCGAGATTGCGCGGGTCAAAATCCCAGTAGTCTGCCTTGGAGGCAAATTCGCCAGACATTATTTCTGTCCAGGAACTCCAATTGTCCAAATCGTTCCATTCGGAGGCCGTGAGGAGACCATAAGTCTTGCCGTTAAATCCGCCATCTCCTCCACCGGGGGCGTAGTCTATAGGAATGTACTCGTCGAGAACTGTCATGTCCGCGACTTCCCCGGGCACCATGACAGAAGTCGGTTCTGCGGTATAGACGGCGTCGACCATGCGAATGCCGCCTTCGTAAGATTCGCTTATGCCGTAATCGCTATAGGAAGGGTTGCCTTTTGTTTCGAAGGTAGCTCCGTCTTCGGTATCGACGGAGGACTTTTTATGCGTGGTTGTGTCAGACGGGGTCTCGTCTGCAATTTGGCCGTCGTCTTTGCCCGCGTCAATTGGATTTGCACTGGCGCTGTCGTCGCTGCAGGCCGCAAAAAACATGCTGAGCGCAAAACCTGCAGTCAATAAAAATCTGGATTTCATAGGGCCCCTCTTGTCGAAAAAAGATAACCGGGTCTCATAATGAGACCCTTATAAAACAAAATTAGTTCTTTTTCAGATAAAAAGAATACCTAAAAAACAACATGCAAAAACGCATGCTAAATGTCACAGGTTATTGCGAAATGGGTTAAATCCCCGAAACAATCGCCCTTAGAACGATTCGCCGTTCACAGTCCTGATGATGCCGTATTTCTTTTCGCTGTTGAAGGTGGGACCGCTGACTTTACCGTTTTTCATCTTTTCTTGCCTAGTTGCCCAGAAGTTATGATCCCATTGCAGGTAGAACTTGATGAACTTCTCTTCGGGGGCGTTTTTATTTACAGTGAAAGTGGCGTCACGGTAAAGGTCTTCGATGCGCATGCCCCTGAACAGGATGTGCTCCGAGTGCGGCTAGAACCTGCGTACCACAAGGATTTCGAAGGCAGATACGTATTTTTGCTCCAGATGTTCGCTAAACGCGATGGCGGAATATCCGCTTTTAAGAACGATGTTCCATGCCCATTTTTCCCCGATGTAGCCAAATGCGGTCTTTATGTCCGATTCGGGTAACAGCAGGTTGCCGTCGTTAGCGTGTTCGCGGCCGTATGCGATACCGACAACGCCCCAGAGGTTCCAGAAATACCCGTTGCTGAAAACGAAGGTGTAGGTGTACCCGACGTCACCCCAGATGGAGGTGATGTCGCGCTTGTCGTTTACGTAACCGAGCACTCCGTCGTTATCTTCGGCAATGTTTCGCTGCAGGCGCCCGCCAATAATCAGGCTCCCGGCAGATTTCTTTTGACGCCTGTCCAAAAAGTAGGCGCTCCTGGGGGCGAAAATTTCTTTCGCGGTCGCCATCCAGAGCATCGAGAAATACATGTCCGCAAACCAGAGATCAATGAATTCTTGCTCCTTTTCGCCGTCGCGTTCGACTTCCGTGGTAAAGCCGCTGTAAAAGCGGAGCTTTGCCGCAAGCCACCAGTTTCCCGGGAAAAAGTCGAGCCCTGTCTCGAAAGCCTGGGTGTCTGATTTTTCTTTTGAAGTGGTAAAAGGGAGACTGTACTTGAAATCGGCGGACACGTCCCACGAAATCCCGAATGTGGTAAACAGGTTGTCGTAACCGAAGCCGATGCCCACATTGATCGGGCGGTTCGAATTGAGCGTCGAGTTGTTGTAGGCGGAATTCCAGATGGCCACGAAATTGTAATCGCACAAGAAACGCAGCGAGAACCGTTCACGGAACTTGGAAACCGAGGGCTCGTCGCTGTCTTGCGCTTCGGCAAAGGCAAGCCCTGTGAACACCAGGGCAAACAGGAATATTTTCAGGACGCTCTTCATCGGGGGGTTTATTTTACGGGTACTTCGCTCCGGGAATATCCTTCAGGATTTCTTTCACGGAAAGAATATAAAAATGCCCAGCAGAACCCTCAAAACCATTTTTACGTATTTCATACATTTAATATAGGTTAAAAAGGCGGAAAGTCAAAAATTTTTTTGCCGCGAAGGAATGCTTAAAAGCTAATGTTAAATTGAAATTTTGATTTCAAACAGTTGGTTCGCAAGCCCGACCGTTGGTTCGAAATCGGCAATCTTCTTGAACCCGTATTTTTCGTATAGGCCGTGGTGCTCGCTTTTAAGATAAACTTTTTTGTAGCCGAGCCTTTGGGCGTAATCAAGCGCCGCGTCAATTAAGCTTTTGGATAGCCGCTCTCCCCGGAATTCTTCGCCAACGTAAACGAGGTTAATAAAGGGGCTGCAACTGAATTTCGCAGGAATGTTCCCGTTCTCCTCGAGAACGCAAAAGCCGACAACATCTTCACCGTGTACAGCAACGAAAATTTTTTCCCAGTCTAGGAAATCGTTTTTTGACATTCGCTCGGCTAAACGACGCCCCGGCTGCCATGGGCAATCTTTCGCGAAAGCGCGCGTCTTTTCCCACCATGGTTCATCTTTGTTGATCGCGATTATCATTGCTTGCCTCGGCTTTTAAAGAATCCCTATAGAACTTAACTAAACAAGATAAACCTCTTTTTGGACAATATACCACTTTTTCAAAGGTATAGTTTTCCCTCTGCTCGTAAAGAGCCCCTATAAGACTCGTCCATGATTTTCATGCACAGCGAGAACTTACCCTTTGCGTACGAGTTACAGAACTTACGTACCGACTGTTCGTCAGTGAATACTTTCCATGGAGCGTTAGCGTCGATTTCTTCTTTCTCGAGTTCGTTTATTATGTCAGGCCTGAGTTCACGACACGATGCTTCAACCTTGTCGTAAAAATCCGCAGCGGGTAATGTCTCGTAATCGGATCGGGTGACATCGAGCTCGTCGAAAAGCTCGTCACCCAAATATCTCTCTATCTTCTGTCCTAGCCACATGAATTATTTATAGAGAACGGCAATTACCGTACACGTCGACATACGGTGTATTGCCCTTGTTCCAGTAGTTACCAGCCGGACATTCAGGAACACATGTAGTTTCCCCGTTACTCCATGTTCTTATAGACGTTCCCCAAACGCATTTTCCATTTACCGGATAAATCTTCTTGTCGCGGGTACAGATTTCGACGAACTCGGCCGTTTCAAGAGTAGTACCGCAAAGCAACAATGCATTGCCTTCGTTATCGTACGGCTGTTGAATGACCGGCTGAGAAGAAGATTCAGGACTTACACCGTTTTCGGCGCATGCGCAAAGCATGATGCAGGCGATTGCGAAGATGATTTTTTTCATGTTTTACCTCGGCTCATAAAGAGCACCTATAAGACCTACTTTTTGAATATACCTTATTTTATGCGGGTTCGCAAGCGGCTTGACGCTAAAAAAATCAGAAAAATTGGATAAAATCCTGCGATTTGGGCCATTTTTTCGGAGCCCTGGTACTGCCGAAATGGCTGTAGATTTCCAGGAACTCTCTGTCTGTGACGCTCAGCAGGCAGACCGTGGAGCGGGGCTCGATTATATTGGCGATTCGTCGTCGGACGGCATTGTGCCTTTATTGCGCCGTGGATTCCGTAATCCCCGATGCTTCAGGGTGGCCACTGGATGCGGATTTCTTGAAGAAGATGAAACTCTAGTGGTTTGAAACTGGCGGCGTGCCCCTTGACTGAGAGTACGCATTTACTTATATTACAATCGTAATTCGATAATCCTCGCGACAGTCGACATAGACCATTCGGTCCGTACGTGCATTCGCGGCGGGGCCCATCAACCTTCTTGACGGTCCTGTTGGATAGCTGGTAGGAAAATACCCTACTCGGGTTCATTCGAAAGAGTGACAGGTAACGCCGGGGCTGCAACCACTTAGTGCTTTAGCACTTAGTGGGCCATGGTCCCCTTTAGGGGAGAAAGCCCTCGCCAACAGAATTGCAAGATTATCCCATTCCACGCAAATCGTGGAAACTCCATTACAAAGCAAAAAAGCAAGGGCGTATAGTGCATCGTTTATACGGTGTATTCGCACCGTTGTGCAACCATTTTTAAGAGGATATCTATGTCGAAAAAATCTATCAATATCTTGGACAAGGATTACATTCACTGGGTCAAGGAACTTTCTTCCCGTTATCGCAAGAGCCAGATCAAGGCGGCGGTGAAGGTAAATAGCGAAATGTTGCGCTACTACTGGGAATTGGGGCGCGATATTGTAACCAAGCAGGCCGAAAGCAAATGGGGCAGCGGCTTCATGAAGAATCTGAGCCGAGACTTAAAGGCTCAGATTCCCAGTGCCACTTGTTTTTCTCCCACGAACATTCTGTACATGAAGAACTTTTATCTTATGTATCGCCCCTATTTGGAAAATGCACCCAAGATCGGGGAACAAAAGGAAGATTTTCCAATTACTCAACAAGTTGTTGAGCAAATTGCCCATGACATCTTTTCAATTCCATGGGGACATCACGTTGTCTTAATGGACAAGTTCAAGGAAAATCCTCAAAAGGCCCTGTTTTTTGCCCGCCAGACGGTAGAAAATGGCTGGAGCCGTTCGTCCCTTTTGAATGCGCTTTCTTCCGATCTTTACGAGCGCCAGGGAAAGGCTTTGACGAATTTTGAACGGACTCTCCCCGCCGAAACAAGCGATTTGGCCCAGGAACTGACGAAAGATCCTTACAATTTCGCTTTTACGGGTATTACGGGCCGCTACAACGAAAAACTGCTGAAAGATAGCCTGCTGAACAATATTACCCGTTTTCTTGTGGAGTTGGGCACGGGATTTGCCTATGTCGGCAGGGAATATGGCATTATGGTAGGCGAAAGGGAAAAGTTCATGGATTTGCTTTTTTACAACCTGAATCTCTCTTGCTATGTCGTTGTCGAGGTGAAAATCGGGCGCTTTGAATTTGCCGATATCGGGCAATTGGGCGGATACATGGTGGCGTGCAACCACATCCTTAAAAAGGAAGGGCGCGACAACCCGACAATCGGTCTGCTGATTTGCAAGGAAAAGGACAAGGTGCAGGCGCAGTACGCTCTGGAATCAAGTACGCAACCTATCAGTATCTCTGAATACGAACTGGAGAAATTCTACCCTGAAAAGGTTGAAGGTACAATGCCCTCTATTGAGGAAATAGAGAAAAGATTGTGCGAAGAGCCGCTGTAAAATCTTACGGATACTTTGCTCCGGGAATATCCTTCAGGATTTCTTTCCAAAAGTCGCGGAATTCTTTTTCGGTGACGATGCCGCCTGCGGTGAGTAGGCGGTAGTGTTCGCCCTGCCAGTGGTATTCGACGGGAGCGGCGTCAAAGCCGTTGCGCAAGTAAAAATCGCGGCGGCGGTTCCTGCGTTCGAGTTCTTCGGCGTCCTTGGAATCTTCTTCGACTTCGATATCGACGACGATGCGCGTGTCGGGGTGTTGCCTGCGGATGGCTTGCAGAATTTTCGAGCCGTACCCGCGGCTGCGCAGTTCTGGAACGACGGCGAAATAGACGATGTTCGTGATGCTCCCGTATGAAATGGAATTTGAAAACCCGCAGAAAGTATCTCCATCAAAAAACGCCCAAAATTCCCGCTTGATTTTATCGTCGAGCAAGTGCTTTATCTGAATGCGTTCGTTGGCTGGAAATGCTGACTCGTACAGAGCCTTGACCTGCGGCAACCACGGTGATTTCTTTGTGACGTCAAAAAAATGGAGCATAAGAATTAGTCGTTGCTACAGCCCTTTGTTGGGTCGACATTTGAATCTTCTATAAGATTGTTAATTTTTTTTGCTATACGCTGCGCGTTGGGGTGAAATCCGTCAAGGTCAGGAAGGTTCAATTCTATTGCTGTCGCTTTTTTATTGTCAGCAAGTTCAATAGATAGGGATGGATGCAAGCATAGGTCCGTGAACCAACTGTATTCAATCTCTGGCTCGTAATAGGTGATTTCATCAATAATATCTTGGACCAGGTCTGGCGGCAAATCATTGCGATAACATGAATTGGTTTCTGATGTGTTGTTCCCGCTAAAACAACTCTCTTCTGTTTTTAGTGTGATGGAATCTTTATATACGGAT
Source organism: Fibrobacter sp. UWOV1 (assembly GCF_900142495.1). Taxonomy (NCBI): domain Bacteria; kingdom Pseudomonadati; phylum Fibrobacterota; class Fibrobacteria; order Fibrobacterales; family Fibrobacteraceae; genus Fibrobacter; species Fibrobacter sp. UWOV1. Next base: position 202,936 of record NZ_FRBA01000003.1, read on the forward strand.
ATATTCGCTATGAGGCTGAGGCATTTGCCGCTACCCCAATCTTGAATAAAAATGTGAAGATTGATATCGCTATTTTTATCAGCCTCAGGATTGTTCGTGTAGAAATCATTTATGGAAAGTTCTTGGCGTTCCGTTTCAAATGCGAATCCATAAGCTCGATTGTACAAAAATTCAAGTCCTGATAGAATTAAGAAGAATGCGATAAATGAAATGGTGAGATAACAGGCCTTTCGTTTTTTTGTCTTTTGGCATGTGATGAAGTAAAATGTGGATAAAGGAAGGAATGCTATAGTCAGTCCACAAAAGTAGCATGCATAAATATAGAATGGTCGTACTTCGTATGAATCTTCTGTGGCATAAAGTGTTCCGACCGTAAGAGTCACTGCAATAAAAATGGCTGACAGAATTGAAACGACTCGTCCTGCAATAAGAAATGCCTTGCGGTGTTTGGTGGAAATGTTGACAAAAATGCCAAATACAAATGGAATAATGGCAAAAATGATAATAAGTACAATCTTTGCAATAATCGCGAATAACGGTTCTGTTGGTTCCATAGCTTTAAAAATACCTTTTTTGCGGTGAGAAAGGTATATTTACCGATATGAAATCGTTTGAAAATAAAGTGGTGGTGGTGACGGGCGGGGCGCACGGGATTGGTGCGACCGTCGTGAGTGAATTCGAGAAAGAGGGTGCGAAGGTCGCGTATATCGACATCCGCGAGAATCCTTGCTTTGTGGGGGACCTTTCCAAGAAGGATGTTCTTGAAAAATTTGCTCAGTTCGTTATCGAGAAATACGGCCACATGGATGTGCTGGTAAATAATGCGCTGCCGCTGATGAAGGGCATAGACGAGTGCAGTTACGAGGAATTCAGCTACGCGCTCGCCGTGGGCGTGACGGCTCCGTTCTACCTCGCAAAGCTTTTCGCACCGCATTTCGCGAAAGGTGCGAGCATTATAAACATTTCCTCGAGTCGCGACCGCATGAGCCAACCGCAAACGGAAAGCTATACGGCGGCGAAGGGCGGGATTGCAGCCCTCACCCATGCGCTGGCCGTGAGTTTTGCTGGTCGCGTGCGCGTGAATTCCATTTCGCCGGGCTGGATCGATACGGATTTCAAAACCTACGAAGGCCCCGATGCCACGCAGCAGCCCGCGGGCCGCGTCGGGAACCCCTTGGACATCGCGAACATGGTGCTTTACCTCGCAAGCGAAAAAGCCGGCTTTATTACCGGCGAAAACATCTGCATCGATGGCGGCATGACCCGCCAGATGGTCTACCACAACGATTGCGGCTGGAAATTCGAAGGGTAAAATGCGGAAAATGCGGAAGAGCTTGCTTTATTCATATGAAAAATGCAGAAACTATTGCAAAATTGATATGAATAATGTAGATTTTGGAGCATGGAACGCGAAATACTGAAAAATTTCATAGAATGGATGTCTGAGCCAGGGCGTAAGCCGCTGGTGGTGACCGGGGTACGTCAGTGCGGAAAAACCTACGCAATCAAGGATTTTGGGAACCGTTTTTTTGAAAATCTGGCGTATTTCAATTTCGAAGGAAATACTGCCCTGCAGTCCATCTTCGAGTACGATCTCGATGTCTCTCGCATTGTGATGGAACTGGAGCGCTATTCTAAGCAGAAAATTACGGATGGGAAGACGCTTGTCTTTTTCGACGAAATCCAGGCGTGCCCCAAGGCCATAACGAGCCTCAAGTATTTCTGCGAAGATCGTTCCGGGCTTCATGTGATTGCTGCTGGATCTCTCCTGGGAGTGGTTATCCGCAAGTCGGAAATTTCTTTCCCAGTGGGGAAGGTGGAACGTCTGCAGATGTTCCCCATGAGTTTTGAGGAATTCTTGATGGCGATTGATGACGGTCGGTCCTTGCTCGAAGGTCTTTCGAACTATGACCTGCGTCGTGCGCTGCCGGAAATGTACACCATTCCGCTACAGAATTATCTGAAACTTTATTATGTTGTCGGCGGCATGCCCGCTGCGGTGGCGTCGTTTGTACAGGAAAATGATTTTGAAAAAGTGGACCGAATCCTGAAAAACATTCTCTTGGATTATGGAGATGATTTTTCAAAGCATGCTCCGCCATCGGATATTCCGAAACTAGGGCTTATCTGGGATTCCGTTCCCAAGCAACTGGCAAAGGACAACAACAAGTTCATGTTCTCGCATGTGAAGGCGGGCAAGCGTGCTGCTGATTTGGAAGATGCGCTGCAATGGCTTTTTAATGCGGGACTTTTGCACAAACTAGAATGTGTGACGAATGCGGAACTGCCGCTATCGAACAATGCCAACGGCACGGTTTTCAAGGTCTATATGAGCGATGTCGGGTTACTGCGCGTGAAGTCTGGAATTGACGCCAGCACGATTCTTGAAGAAACACCGCTGTACGCCACTTTCAAAGGTGCGTTTACGGAAAACTATGTAATGAATGAACTTGTGAAGCAGGGGCTGCACCCTTATTTCTGGCGGTCCGAGAACAAGGCTGAACTCGATTTTCTGATTGAGATTAAAAACGAGTTGATGCCGATTGAAGTCAAGGCGGAAGAACACACGAAAGCGAAAAGCTATGGCGTCTTTTGCAAGAGGTTTTCGCCTAAGAAAGGATTCGTACTTTCGCAAAAGAATATCGCCGTGACGAATGACGGACAAACGGAAACGTTGCATTTACCGCTTTACCTATGCGGAAAGATTTTCCGTTGACCATGATGGCCGGCGGCGAACACTGGTTCCACACCACTATATTAATAAAACCATTTAAGGGTGTAAATTCTGTTATTTTTGCAAGATATACCCCCTTAACCTTGGTTTTTGTCTAGTAATAGTGAAGGAGTATGGCAATAAAAATATTTAACCTATTGACGGTTATTAAATAATAACCTATATTAATTATGCCGAAGATATTTGAAAGGGGTGGAATCTCTTTATGAACGAGATTACGGAAAAGGATGTAAAAAGGCTTTGGGTAGAAAAGGACGCTGTTTGCGTGGAACTGAAAGATGGCCGAATCGGGCGTGAACTCATCCGAGATTACGAACCGCTGCGGAAGGCTTCGCGAAAGCAGTTGGAGAACTGCCGCGTAGATTACGATGGCGTGTGGTTTGACGATCTGGACGAAGGCCTGGAACTTTCGGGATTCTTTTCGCCGAAAAAGACAAATCCCATTGGCCGCGTATTTTGGCTGTTCCCCGAACTTAACGCCTCGGCGTTTGCCCGCCGATTGGGGATCCCTCAGCCCCTGTTCGCCGCATACGTAAACGGAACGAAGAAACCCTCTTTGGCAAGGAAGAAACTCATTGACGAGGAACTCCGCCGTATTGGCAGGGAATTGCTGAAAACCGTGGCGTAGTTTTTGTCTTCTGTGAGGCCGCCTTTTTGTCGTTTTAGGCGAAATAAATTACATTTGTTGTGGATTTATTATATCGGCCTGCTGGAGGTTTTATGAAAAAGTTTTTTGTGGCATTGAGCATGGTGGCATTTGCGCTTGTCGGGTGCGATGACAGCTTGTCGGCATCTGCTGGGCCAAATGATGAGCCGGGCGTTGAATCGTCTTCTTCGGTTGAACGAGGTGTATCCTCCTCCGTCATTCCAGGCAACGATCCGGAATCTAGCAGTGAAAGGGCGAAGTCTTCATCCAGCGACACCCAGAGCGACGCAAAACAATCTAGTTCCAGCGAGAAGGATAAGTCCAGCAGTTCTGTTGATGTACAGTCTAGCTCCAGCGAAAAGTCAGTAAATTCTAGCAGTAGTGAGAATGAGGTTTCGTCAAGTTCGGAAAAGTCGGGTGCATCTTCAAGTTCAGGTGAAACGCCGAAAAGTTACGCCGAAGCGATGGTCATGCCATCGGGGACATACGACTGTTCCAAATACAGATGCTTCACGACAGAATACTTGAATCAGGAATTTCTTGAAGCGGGTAAATATGGGGAAATTTTAGATGAGCGTGATGGCCAGGTTTATAAGACAGTTCAGATTGGCGAACATATTTGGATGGCGGAGAACTTGAATTATGCGTACACTAGCGTTCCCTTTAACGTAACCTATACATATAGGGGCTTGGTTGGCTATGATGTCCTCAGCTACACCTCAGATTCCACTAGTTGGTGCTATAACGATTCGGCAGAATACTGCACCAAGTATGGCCGCCTTTATACCTGGGCTACTGCAATGGACAGTGTGGGAACGTGGTCTACGAACGGTAAGGGTTGTGGCTATGATAAGCCATGCTTGCCGACATATCCGGTGCGCGGTATTTGCCCCAAGGGGTGGCATTTGCCGGATACGACAGAGTGGAATATGCTTTTCATCGCAGCTGGAGGGGCGTCAATAGCAGGCATGATGCTCAAGTCTACTAGCGTTTGGTATGGCGGTAAAGGCACGGATGCTTATGGTTTTTCTGCATTGCCTGCTGGTGAAAGGTCCGACAATTATGGTTCTTTCGGTAGATATATGGATGATGGCGACTACGTGAATTTTTGGAGTTCAACTGAGGTCAATGACTATCGCGCGTGTGGATTGAGTTTGAACTACCATAATGAATATATGGTGTATTACATGGAAAAGAACTATTATGGATTATCTGTTCGTTGTGTAAAAGACTAGGTTCGCCTAGCTGCGGGCCCTAAGGCGGAGGAAGATAAGTCTCCGAGCGAACATTCCGGAACGGCCATGTGAGTGAGGAGAGCTTAATACTCATAGAGCATAACTCAACTAAGGCAACAAGTTGCCAAGTTTCGTATATCTCTGGAGCCGTGGGCGTTTTGATTTTGGGTTTTCGGGGAATTCTTCCCCCTTCAAACCAATCTTTTTCCTGTCTACTTCCTACTTCCTACTTCCTACTTTACTAAATTTTCCCCCGGAACAATTTTATTTAACAGAGGTTCAAAAAATGAATTATTTCAATTCTATCCCTATGCGTCGCCAACTCGAAGAAATTGGCCACTGCCGTTTCATGGAACATTCTGAATTCAGCCGTGGTGTTGAAGCCCTCAAGGGCAAGAAGATCGTGTTCGTCGGTTGCGGTGCCCAGGGTCTCCATCAGGGGCTTGACCTGCGCGATAGCGGCCTCGACGTCTCTTACACGCTCCGCAAGGAAGCCATCGAACAGAAGCGCCAGTCCTGGAAGAACGCTACTGAAAACGGCTTCAAGGTCGGTACCTACGAAGAAATGATTCCGGATGCAGACCTCGTTTGCAACCTCACACCGGACAAGCAGCACCACAATGTGATCCCGGCCATCATGAAGCTCATGAAGAAGGGCGCCGCCCTCTCTTACAGCCACGGCTTCAACATCGTTGAAGAAGGCCAGGAAATCCGTAAGGACATCACGGTGATCATGGTCGCCCCGAAGGGCCCGGGTTCCGAAGTCCGTAGCGAATACGTTCGCGGTTTCGGTATGCCCTGCCTTATCGCTGTGCACCCGGAAAACGACCCCGAAGGCAAGGGCTGGGACTACGCCAAGGCTTACGCCGCTGGCCTCCATGCCGACCGTCCGGGCGTTCTCGAAAGCTCTTTCGTCGCCGAAGTGAAGTCCGACCTCATGGGCGAACAGACCATCCTTTGCGGTATGCTCCAGACCGGCACCATCCTCTGCTACGACAAGATGGTGAAGGATTTCGGCGTTGAACCGGCTTACGCGGTCAAGCTGCTCCAGTACGGCTGGGAAACCATTTCCGAAGCCCTGAAGCACGGCGGCATCACCAACATGATGGACCGTCTCTCCAACCCGGCCAAGATCCGCGCCACGGAACTCGCCGAAAAGATGAAGAAGATCATGAAGCCGCTCTACTGCGAACACCAGGACAACATCATCTCCGGCAAGTTCTCCAGCACCATGATGGTCGACTGGGAAGCCGGCGACAAGGATTTGCTCAAGTGGCGTGGCGAAACGGGCGAGCTCGAATTCGAAAAGGTCGAAGCTACCGACAAGGTGATCACCGAACAGGAATACTTCGACCGCGGCGTTCTCATGACCGCCATGATCAAGGCCGGTGTGGAACTCGCATTCGAAACCATGTGCTCCGTGGGCATCAAGCCGATGAGCGCCTACTACGAATCTCTCCACGAGACTCCGCTTATCGCGAACCTCATCGCTCGTAAGAAGTTGTACGAAATGAACCGCGTGATCAGCGACACCGCCGAATACGGTTGCTACCTGTTCGCCAACAAGTGCGTGCCTCTGCTCGCCGACTTCATGAAGAACGAAGTGAAGAAGGACGACATCGGCGCTATCTACGGCGAAGGCAAGACCACCGCTGTGGATAACGAAGAACTCATCAAGGTGAACAAGAGCATCCGTCAGCATCCGGTGGAAGAAGTCGGTGCTTGGCTGCGCGAACGCATGTCCGGCATGACCCGCGTCGTCTAAGCTTCGCATAACTTCGTTGCGGTTGCGCTCACGTACGTTTTAGTACGCTACGCGCAACCACGCCTCGTTCTGCTCGCTTATACTTAGCGGATAAATATTCACGTACGTTTGTGAGCAATAAAGCGCCTCGTATTAACGAGGCGTTTTTTGCGAGAGTGAGGCGATGTCGTAGGTACCTATTTGCTGTAGAGCCGAACGGTCTCGTTAGTACGCTACGCCAAATCGTTCTTTGTCTTGCTCGGTTCCACTTAGCGGGATAAAGAGTGATGCTACGGGGGCTCGCGCCTTGTCTCACTCGCTTATACTTAGCGGGATGAAAATTGAAGAAGTCCGTCGGGTACGCGCCCGGCGGGCTTTTTCTGTATTCGAACTTTCAATAGCCTGCAAACCACTGTTTACTGCCTACTTCCTACAGTCTACTCTTACTATATTATCTCACATGAACAATTCTCAATCTCGCAGCAAGCTTCGTGACGAAGTCTATACCCAGATGATGTGCGCGCAGGCGCGCCTTTCTAAAGACCAGAATACCCAGATGGGGGCGGTGCTGGTGAGTGCCGACGGTCGCGTGATCAGCACAGGCTACAATGGCGCTCCGGCTGGTTTCGACGACGAGACGGTGCCGTACACCCGCGAAAAGCAACTGCTGGCGTACGATTTGCTGGATGCCGATTCGGGCGAGCTCTTGAGCCACCACGAGTTCGAGGCGAACAAGTACCCGTTCATGGTTCACGCCGAAATCAACGCGTTGCACTATGCCCGCGGCAAAGTTCCTCCGGGATCGAAGCTTTACGTGATTGGTTTTCCGTGCGAACGCTGCGCCCTGGATGTGAGCCTTTCGGGCGTTGCCGAAGTGTTCGTGACCAAGGACGATTACGACCCGAAGTCCACGCTGAACAACAGCCGCGACACGGCTTACTACATGTTTGCGCAGGCGGGAATTATCGTGACGCTGTGCGGCAAACGCATCCGCCCGGTGGTTTCGAAGCCGTTAAATAGAGCTTAGAACTTAGATCGCTGCTCCCCATAGAGGATAACTCAACTATAGAGCTAAAGTTCTAAGTTTCGTATAGTTGCAGAACTTAGGTTATTTCTTTTTTCTAAGCTCTAAGTTCTGTCAACTAAGTTCTTTTATGTACTGTAGACATTTTTATTTAAAAAATGTAGACTTTTAGGCGAAATATTTATTATATTGATAACCGGGAGCCTTTTGCGCTCGGTTTTTTTTATGGATTTTTAATATGGTGAATCTTTTTGAATACTTGAACTACCGCGAATTTTTGCGTGACGCCTATGAAGAGCGCCATAAGGGCGATTGGCGTTTTAGCCACCGCTATATTGCCGACCGTGCCGGGTTCGATGCGTCGATGTTCAACAAGATTCTGCAGGGCAAGCGTAACCTGACCAGCCGTCTGGTTTCGGTGTTTGCCGATATCTTTTGCAATGATGACCGCGAAAAGGCCTACTTTGCCGACATGGTGGCGTTCAACCAGGCGAAGAACCATTCCGAAAGCCGTCAGTACCTGGAAAAGCTGGTGGCCACCAAGGAATGCAAGGTCGAAAATGTGGCCAAGGATCAGTTTGAATACTTTGACCACTGGTACCATGCGGTCATTCGCGAACTGGTAACTTTTTACCCGTATGTGGGCGATGACGCGGCACTCGGCTTGATGGTGCGTCCGCCGATTACGGCCTCGCAGGTTAAGTCTTCGATTGCGCTCTTGGAACGTTTGTCGATGATCAAGAAGAACGAGGTGACGGGCTTTTACGAACAGACGCAGGGACTGATTTCGAGCGGGTCTGAATCTTTCAGTACGGCGGTCAACTCTTACATCCAGCAGAACTTGAATGTGGCGCAAGACGCCATGGACCGCTTCGACAGAAATGAACGAAACCTGTCGACGCTTGCGTTTGCCTGTGACGAGGACACCTATAAGGAATTGGTAGAAATGGTGCGCCGTTTTCGCCGTGAAATTCTCGCGAAGGTGGGGCAGTGTGCAAAGCCTAATCGGGTATTCCAGCTCGGCATGCAGCTGTTTCCGCTTTCGGACCCGTATCCGCCTCCGCAGCGCCGCGGGCGCAAGCGCCGTATTCGCGGTATGGAAATGACGAACGGCGACGAATTAGAAGTTGCCGGTGATGATATCGCCGGTGAAAATGCCGAAGGGGGTGCGGACAATGCTTAAGAGAAAATCTTTATATGCAGTTCTAGCTCCCGTGGTGGCGGGAATGCTTTGCAGTAGCTTTGTGGGCTGCTCTGAACGTCGCGATGTCGCGGGCGGTACCGAAGCCGAATCGACGATCGCGTTGCAGATTCAGTTGGCAAGCGGTAAGCCAGCCGCTTATAGCCGTGTGCGTGCGCTCCCGGAAGGTTTTTTACCCGAAGGCAACCGCGTGGTGCCTTGGCTCGAAACGAATGATTCGGGTTTTGTCAAGATTCCGATGGAACCGGGTTCTTACACGGTGGAGGCTCGCCATGTCGATGGAACAGTGGCAACAGGCGCCATCCGCAGCGTAGACTTGGAGAAAAAGTCGGCCGCTAGAATCGATACGGTCAAGCTCGGCGAACTTTCTTCGATTGAAGGCTACGTGATGCTCGGTGATTCGATGCCGGTGGTCCGTATTGCGGGCCTTGACCGCTACGTGATTCCGGACAGTACGGGGCATTTTGTGATTGACTCGCTCCCGGTGGGCGATTTTGACGTGCAAATCGGCGACCCGCAAGAGGTTTATTCGGCCAAGGTGCAGTCGACGACGGGCGATACCTTGTATGTAGACTGCTCTGATTCCACTTCAAGCATTAATGTGGTCAAGCCTAAGGAAACGGCTGCAAGTGAATATCCCGATGCCGACTGGAACGAACACGATGCCTTGATTAAGTTGGCCGACGGCTATGCTGTAGGCGTGCTCGGTGCTGCGGGCGTTACCGATTCTGCGGGCAATATCAGCAAGCAGAAGGGCGAAGTCTGTATTGTGACCACAACCGAAGACTACATTATTGTCGAAGACACGACCAGTACGGATTCGGCGTCAACGACGGCGGTGATTGCACCGGGGTCGCTCCGTGAATGTGCTTACAAGGAAGGCCCGGTATGGGTGCTTTTCGAAAAAGATGGCACTTATAACCTGCAGGCTCCGCTCCGTTTGAAGTCCGACAAGACATTCGATGGCCGCGGTCGCGATATCCGCATTTCGGGCATGGGTGTGCTTACCGATGCTTCAAGCAACTTGATCTTTGAAAATCTGACCTTTACGGCGCCGTCTATTACAGCGCAAGATACGACCTCTCGCCGCGCCCTTTCGATCCATAACCGTACGCATCATGTGTGGGTGGACCATTGCACCTTCGAGGAATACCCGCTGGTGGAATTCGATGTGAAGCGCTGCTCGCATAATGTCACGATTTCTTGGTCTCGTTTTGAAAATGCTCAGACGGGTGTGCTGTTCGGACTTGCCGGCGATATCATTATGGATACGGCCCAAAGCCTGACAATGCATCACAATTACTTCGAGGGGCTCTCTCGCGACGGAATTCTTGCTCATGGAGGCAAACTTCATGCCTACAACAACTTCTTCTACTCTTTAGATTTGTCGGGCGTGGTATGTTCAGATTCCGCTACCTGCCTGATAGAAAAGAACATCTTCAATAACGAAATGCCTGTGACGTTATACCGCTGGTATTACGAAGACGGTGCTCCGGTGGATTCTACGGTGGGCTTTGCCGACATGGAATCCAACTGGCATACCGCTGGCGGCGAAGATTTCATTACCGATGCTCGCGGCTACAAGCCCGACTACAAGTATACGGCTGATTCCGCCGATGCAGAGCTTGCTTTAAGAGTCAAGAAGCAAAGCGGAGCCCAGTAATTTTCTACTTTAGCGGTCATGAAAGAAAAACTCCCGGCTTTCCTGTTCATGCTTGCAATCCCGCTGTCGATTGTCCTCTACCTCAAGGTAGAGGCGGCCTCGGGTTCCGAAATCGTGGCGCTCTTGTCGGCGGTAGCTTGCTACCTGGTTGTTTTCTTCTTGCTGGCGCTGTTTTTTAATTCCCGTGCGAAAGATGCCGACGGCAAGGCCGTATCCGCTTTGGATAACTTGTTCGCAGAAAAGAAGACAAAGGCTGAACTTGCCCGCGAACAAATCTTACGCAAGCAAAAGGAACTGGAGGCTAAAAAGGCGTCGGAAAATAAACCGAATCCTTAATTGTACGATTGCAGACAAAATTATCTCCTTTAGCTATATTTGGCGTGTAAGGAGATTATATGAAGAAGATTGCCCTTTTCTTAGCCAGCGCGGTAGCCTTTGCCGGTGCCGCAGAACGTTACAAAGACCGCATGTTTGACGTCTCGGTCAAGAGAGATGTCATTTATGCCTCTAACGTAAAACACCTCAAGACACTCAATTCCATCTCGACTGCGATTATTACGTATGCCGTTTTGAACGATGGCATGCCTGTCTACCTGTTTGATAACGAGACTGACCTTAAGGAAGTCAGTTTGAAGATGGATATTTATCAGCCGAAAAACGATACTGAAAAGAAACGCCCGGCTGTTTTGGTGATGCATGGCGGTGCCTTTGCGGCAGGCTCCAAGAACGATTATGACCAGCACACGGTGACTTATTGCGACTCTCTGGCAGCCCGTGGTTTTGTGACTGCGGCGGTGGAGTATCGCCTGGGGATTACGGCTGTCATCAAGGACAAGGCGCTCACTATCGATAGCCTCGATTTCTCGAGAACGGTGTATCGTGGAATCCAGGATATCCGTGCCGCAGTCCGTTACGTTAGGTCGAACGCCGACGAATTGGGCATTGACCCGAATCGCATTTACCTGATTGGCAATAGCGCAGGCGCAATCCTTTCGCTCGAAAACATTTACATGGACAAGGAATCCGAAATTCCGCCGGCAGCAAAGAATGCTCCGGATTTGGGCGGACTCGATGCTTATGGTGTGCAGGGCTATGGTTCTCAGGCGAATGCCGTGGCGGCCTTGTGGGGCGCTGTGCATGATCCGAAAATTATCGAAGACGTGAAAAAGCCGGTTCTCTTGGTTCATGGTAAAGCCGACAGTACGGTCGTCTTTAAGACAGGACGCCCGCTGAGTAACATTGCCGCCGTTCTTGAAAACTTGATGCCTGCGACTGCGGCATCGGTTGGCGCGCTTGCATTCCATGTGGCGACTCCGACCCTTTACGGTAGCTATGTGATTGACTCGGTGCTTACGGCAAACAACGTGGAACATGACACCTACTTTGTCGATGGCCAACCCCATGAATTTTATGATTACGAAGATTATGACGTGAAGGTACAAAAGAAAGTCTTTGACTTCCTTTATGACTTGACCCAGAAACCTGCAAGCGCCGACCGTATTGTGGTGGCTTTGGTTAAGCCGTCTGCACTCCGTATGGGCGAAAACAACATGAGCTTTACGGTGTCGAAGGGTAGCGACCTCGCTTACGCCGTGACGGATTTGCGTGGCCGTATGGTGAAAAACGGCGTGGTTTCTGCAGGAGAAACGGTGGATTTTGCTGACCTTGAACGCGGTGTGTATGTGCTGCGCGTAAAGGGTGAACGTGCCATCCGATTCGGTATTTCTCGCTAAAAAACGTCAAATTTCAAACTTTTTGAAGCGCCCTTTCATTTCGAGGGGCGTTTTTCTATATTTGGGGTGGGGTGGCGGATGGCCGCCGGCAGCAATGCTGGAGGAAAGTCCGGGCACCGCAGGGCAGGATGCTGGATAACGTCCAGGCGTGGAAACACGACAGAAAGTGCAACAGAAAGTAAACCGCCGGCCGCAAGGCAGGTAAGGGTGAAATGGCGAGGTAAGAGCTCACCGCGCTCCTGGTGACAGGAGTGGCATGGTAAACCTCATCCGGTGCAAGACCAAGCAGAATTCCGTTCACGCAAGTGAACCTGGGGCGGCCCGCACCAGCTGGAATTCGGGTAGGTTGCTTGAGGCGGTCGGTAACGATTCGTCCAGAGAGATGGTCATCGCCTTCGCAAGAAGGAACAAAACCCGGCTTACAACTGCCCCTTATTTGAATGCCTCCGCTAACAGCGGAGGCATTCTCCGACTAGGGAAGGCTCCGCCCTCCCTAAAACCCTCCTTTCCCATTGCAAAAATACAACAATCGCGAAAGCGCTCGTTGTATTTTATCTTATATTTGCATTATAACGTACGGGAAATATTTTGAATAAAGAAAAACTGAGTAAATTGATTCTGCGCATTGAGGCAACCATTGGCGTAATCGCCATGCTCATGGGAACAATCCTTACGGTTGCCGTTTGGAACGAGGGTTACTTTGTGGGCGCTATGATGATGATTGTCACGGGTGCAATCAGCGTATTCCTCGGGTTCAAGGAACTGGTGCAGCCGAGCGACCATGTGTTCCACTGGTTGCCGCTGTTCTATAAGATTGTGCGCCGTTCGTTCTTTTTTTTGAATGCGGTGCTGGTCGGGCTTGTCATTTTGACGGTCGCCCCGATGCTAGAATAGTACGAAATTCCTTTCGTCTTTCGTCTGTAGGCACGAAGTGCCGTTCTCTCGTCTAATTAATGCACGCCGTCTTCGTTGGCGGATTTCTTTTCGCTATACCACAGCTGGATTTTTTCGCGGGCGTCTTCATCAAAGGCGTCTTTGTCTTTTAGAATGTTTTCTGCCATCTGTAAGGTTTGCGCAATGAGTTCCTGGTCGGCAATCCAGTCGAACCAGCGGAATACCCAGCTGCCGCTCTGTTCGTTGCCTTCCAGATTGCCGGCGCCGCGAGTCTGCAAGTCGAGTTCTGCGATTTCAAAGCCGTCGTCGGTGTGGCTGAATTGGGTGAGGCGTTCCAGCGAATTTTCGGCAGCTTCGCCATCGGGCAACATCAAGAAGCACCAGGCCTGCTGATCGCCACGGCCAACGCGTCCGCGCAACTGGTGCAGTTGCGCAAGCCCGAAACGGTCCGGCTGATCGATAGCCATAATGTTTGCTTCGGGCACATTCACGCCGACTTCGATGACGGTTGTGGCCACAAGAATATGGACTTCTCCGGCGGCGAACCGCTTTAAAATGCCGTCGCGCTGCTCTTCGTCCATTTGACCGTGAATGCCTTCTACCACGACGCTGGAATCAAAGGCGCGGAGTTCGTTGACCACATCTTCGACACTGCGGGCGTTGCCTTCGTCGTCGCTTCCGACGCGGCTTACAATCCAGTAGCACAAGTTTCCGCCCTTCGCCTCGCTGCAAATGAATTTCTTCATGTCGCCGCGCTTGTCGGGGCTTACAAGGCGCGTCTTCACGGGCTTTCGGCCTGCGGGCTTTTCTTTAATTGAAATCACCTGCAAGTCGCCGTACATGGTCATGGCGAGGCTTCGGGGAATCGGGGTGGCGCTCATCACGAGCATGTCGGGATATTCGCCCTTCGAAAGCAGTGCTTCGCGCTGGTTTACGCCAAAGCGGTGCTGTTCGTCGATAATCACGAACCCGAGCTTGGCAAAAGTCACATCCTTCGAGAACAGCGCATGCGTGCCAATCACCGCTTGGCAAAGTCCCATTTGCAGTTCACCCAGAATCTGGCGTTTCTCGGCGGCGGGGGTCGCCCCAACTAAAAGTTGAATGCGCATTCCTGCGGCCTCGAAAAACGGTTTCATCTGCTTAAAGTGTTGCCTGGCCAAAATGTCGGTCGGCACCATCAATGCGCATTGCTCGCCAGCGCCGCACACGGCCAGCATGGCGAGCAGGGCGACCACCGTCTTGCCGCAGCCCACATCGCCTTGCAATAAGGCGTGGAACTGCTTTTTGCCGTTCAGGCCGTCAATGATGCGGTTCAGCGCCGCATCCTGCCCGCCGGTCAAATTGAACGGCAAGCGCGACTTGGCGAGCATGACCTGGCCCAAGTCAATTTGCCTTTCGTGCCCGCGAACCTTCTGGTTCTCGCGCCGCTTCACCATGCGTAAGCAGAAGGGGAGCAGTTCCAAAACCTTGAGCTCCCGCTTCGCCTTGCGAATCGAATCGAAGTCGGCGGGCTTGTGCAGAATGCGCAAATCGTCTATGACGGGCTTGTAATGCAGGTAATCGGTGAGTTCCCTCGGGCAAATTCCCGAAAGCGTAAGCGCCGGGAAATGGAAAATCACGCTGAACCAGTTGCGAAGCGCCCTTTGCGTAATGCGGGCCTTGATCATCGCCTCGGTCATGGAATACACCGGCAGAATCTGGCCGCAGAACTCTTCGTCTTCGTCCATGGGCTGCATGTCGGGGTGCGTCATCTGGAATCCGCGGTATTCGCCAACGACGCCTGTGGCAAGCCAGCGGGTTCCCGGTTTCAGACGCTTGCTCTGGTACTGCGCGCCCTGAAAAAACGTAAGCGTCAGTTCACCGGTGCCGTCGGCCAAGGTTGCCACATAGCGGCTGCCGCGCCCACGAATAATCCCTCCGCGCAAAATCTTTCCGATCACCACCACGCGGTCGCCCACGTGCAGGTTCCCGATGGCGGTCACCTTGGTCTGGTCCAGGTAGGTGCGGGGAATGTTGAATAGAAAATCGGCAAGCGAAATGATACCCGCAGACTTGAGGGCCTCGAGACTCTTTGGACCCATCTTGGGAAGGTTGTTCAAGTCCATGGCTTACTTTGCTTCGCTCTGGGCCTTTTCTTTTTGGGCCTGTTCAGCACGTTCGCGCGCCTTCACGCGGGCCGTCTTTCCGACAAGGTTCAAGTTCTTCCAGGTGAAGGGCTTGATCGGGTTGCCGTTTTCGTCAAGCATCTTGATACCCTTGGTATCGATGGCGCGTACGATTTCGTTCAGCTTGTTGACCAATTCGTTCACCTTGTCGACCATTTCGGAAGAATACAGAATCTTGCTGTATACAGGGTCCGCTTCGATGGTGTTGATCAACTCGTTTGTCTTTGTGGCGCCTTCCGAAATCTGCTTCATGGCGTTTTCGGCAAGAGCAATCTTTTCGTTAATGGTACCGGTTACGGTTTCGATAGCTGAATCGGCCTGGTTTGCAACCATGTGCAAGTTGCGGCTAGCGACATCGGCCTGATTGAACAGGTTGTTCAATGCCGGTTGCAAAGTCTGGAGAGTCCTTTCGGTGTTCGACAGCGCCATTTCGATATTTTGAATGACGTATTCCACCAAGGCGCTTGCAGAACGGTGTGTCGAGTCGCCGTTTGCCACCAGGTATACAATATGGCGGATCGTTTCGACCTGTTCGTTCACGTTTTCGATATAGCGCAACACTTCGGCAATACCCGGTTCAAAATGCCCCGTGTGGATGTAGCTTTCGGGGAGCACCTTGCCTGTCTTGGACGGAATGATTTCGAGCCTGCGCTGGCCCATGATCGCATGGTTGATGTTGTTGAATTGGGTGCCTTCGCGAATCACGATAGGTTCGTTGAACTTGATTTCAACGCGGGCGCGGTCGCCGAGCCACAGGACCTTGCCAATCGTTCCGACCGTGTAGCCGCGGATCATCACCTGATCTTCGGGTTGCAGGGAACCGAGCTCGTCGAAATCGACCTGAATAATGGATGATTCCTCATGATGGGCATCCCACATGCAATAAGCGATGAGGGCGAACAGCCCAAACAACGCTACCAGCGAAATGTAACCCAATGCACGATCGGAAATCTTCATGGCCGAGAATATAGTAAAAAATGTTATAAACGATACTTGGTACTTTAGTACCTTAGTAGAGTTATCCTCTATGAGGAAATGTGAAGTGTGAAATGTGAAATGAACTATCTTACATCACACATCACTCATCTCACATTCCACATTGCCAAAAACTCTTTTTATTTCTGTTATGTCGGTATATCCGCTTTCAACGAGTCTCCTTGCGTTTTCCCGGAGCGTGCCGTCAACGTAATTGCCGTCGGGCATTAGAATCTCGACCACCGCTTGGCGGCCCGAATAGGGGAACGCTTGGGCCGGGCGGCAGCGTACCAGGCGTTGCGCCATAATGCCTAGGAACGATTCCTGCAGGGCCGTTCGCGAAATGCCCAAATCCTTGAGACGGGCGAATCCGGCCTTGGCAGAATTCGTATGCAAGGTCGATACGACCAAGTGTCCGGTTTGGGCTGCGCGGAGGGCGATTTGCGCGGTCTCCTTGTCGCGGATTTCGCCGACCATGATCACGTCGGGATCTTGGCGCAAAATGGCCCGGAGCGCTACGGCAAACGTGAATCCGCATTTTTCGTTTACCTGCACCTGAGACACACCTTCTAGCGGATACTCTACTGGGTCTTCAATCGTTGTCACGTTGATTTGCCTATGCACGATTTCTTGCAAACCGGCGTGGAGCGTAGTCGTCTTCCCGGACCCAGTCGGCCCAGTTACCAGGAACAATCCCTGCGGGCTATGGAATACTTTCCGCAAAAACTCAAGATTCCTTGAACTCAAACGCAGTGATTCCAGCCTTGAGTATGGTTCGCTTTCAAGGCGTGAAAACGCAATCGGGCTACCCGCTGTCGGTAAAATCCGGAGCACCGCTTTTTCGCCCCCCTGTACGGGAAGCGTGCTCACGCGAATGTTTGCATTATGGCGGAACCCGCTAAAAGTGAACGAGCCGTCGTGCGGAATTCTTTTGTCTGTAATGTCAATTTCTGAAAGAATCTTCAGCCGGACTAAAACCGGTTCCCCAATCCATAAAGGCAATCTCTTATAATCGTTCAGCAATCCGTCTTGCCGCAGCCGTACACGAAACGCCTGTGACACAGGCTCCAGGTGAATATCGGTCGCCTTTAAATCAATCGCCTGCTCAATCAGGCTGTCGACCAGATTCACAATCGGTTCGGACTCCCAAGAGGCATTTTGCGCGTTCTCGGGCTTTAATAAATCATCGTCGAAGTTTTCGGAACACTTGCTCAACAGCTGGAAAATCTCGGCCTTGCTCTTGATGCAGGCCTGCACAGGCGCGCCAAGTTCCGTTCGCACCTTCTGCAGCAAAAATTCATCGCAGTCGTTTGTAACCGCAACAGGATAGGCCTGTCCCGGCCTGCAATCGCTCAAGTCGCCCAATAGGGCAACCTCGTGCTCGCGACACCATTTCGTAGAAAGTAAAAACTCCATACCTCGAAAATAAAAAACATTCCCGCGCAAGCGTGCAACACATTGTTTGCAAGATTTTTAGCCGAACGGAACCGGTGAGCCGAACGGTATTAAAAAGTCCCGACTCTAGTGAGTCGGGACTTACTTCTCTCTCTATTGTCTAAATCTTATGCCTTATGGCGCTGGAAATTCTTCTTGATGTTTCCGGCTTTCTTCTTTGCCTTGTGGAAGATGGCGTTCGGGAGCCAGAAGAAGGTCGGCACCAAGTACATGGTGAGGATTGCAGACACAATCAAGCCACCCACAGAGGCGATACCCATCGGCTGGGTCATGGCAGCCACGTTACCACCGAGGGCGAATGCCAGCGGGAGCTGAGCCACCACAGAGGCAAACGTTGCAAGCACAATCGGCTGGAACTTGGTTTCGCCTGCGGTCATAATGGCAGATCGTCTGCCCATGGCACCACTTCGTAACAGTCGGTTTGCTTCGTCAAGCAATAGAATGGCGTTGTTCACCACCACACCGATAAGCATCACGATAGCCATCAAGGCAATCATCGAAAGTGCCTTGCCGGTAACGATAAGGGAAAGAATCACGCCTATAGCACCCATCGGGATTGTCGTCATAATAATGAACGGCTGGGCAAAGCTTTCAAGGAGTGCAATCAATAGAATGTAGGTGAGGATGATAGCCATCAGGATGGCCGTCTTGAATTCGTCCACCATGTCATTCTGCATGTCTGCGTTACCGCCAAAGCCGAACGAAATTCCTTCGGGAACTTGATCCTTCATTTCTGCGGCGAGCGCTCCGACCTTGCCCATGATTTCACCAGTCGTGTGTCCAGGCAACAAGTTCATTGAAACGTCCACGCGTCTCATCTTGCGCTTGCGGTCAATACGGGTCGGGCCAGCGCCATCTTCGATGAAGAACAGCTCGTTGGCATTTACGTATCCCTTGGGGGTCAAGATGGGAAGGTTTTCGATATCGGCGTGGCTTTGACGGTCTTTTTCCATCATGCGCACGTACACGTCATATTCTTCACCGTCGTCGGTATACTGGCCGGCTTCATAACCGCTCACGGCAATGTAGTTGTAGTTGGCGGCGGTCTGGAGCGTAATGCCGTAATCAGCGAGAGCCTGGCGGTTCGGGATAAGTCGGATTTCTGGCTTACCTGCTTCGTAGCTCATCTTCACGTCGACGACACCTTCGATGGTTTCCCTTATTTTATCCATCACGATTTCGGAAGCCTTCACCACGGAGTCGGCATGCAGGCCGCTCACTTCGAGAACCACGTCGCCAGCGGAGTTGTTGCTCATTTCGGAGGCGGAAGTAGACTTGATCGAAATAAATGCATCAGGAATATTTGCAAGGTAAGGGCGTAGCGAATCGACGATTTGGTCGGTGCTACGAGTACGGCCTTCCCAGTCTTTCAGGAGCTTGACACGCATGGTAGCCTGGTTTACGGTCGTAAAACCGTTGGAACCGCCCACGTTCATGCTGTAGTGCACGATTTCGGGAACACCCTTGACTCTCTCTTCGATAATACGTGCTACGCTGTCGGTGGTTTCGATGTTGGTGCCCACAGGCATTTCGAGCTTCACCGAGATCATGCCCTGGTCCTGTTTCGGCATCACTTCGACCGTGAGGAAGTTCTTGGCAAGAACGCCCACGAAGAAAATTCCTGCGCCAAGAGCGACGACCTGGAATATGACGCCCGGAACAGAAAGGCAGAACGAAAGGGTCTTGAGGTACACAAAGCGAATTCCATTCAAGGCCTTGGGGAAGAGGGAGAGAATTCGGTCGAGAATCGAGGGCTTTTCTTCGATAATGTTTCCGTTTTCGTCTTTCTTCTTGCCCTTGAACAGGTAGGCTGCCATGAGCGGTGTCAAGGTGAATGTCACCAAGAGCGACACGAAGGTTGCAAACACCATGGTCAGACCGAACGTTCTAAAGAAGATACCGGCAATGGATTTCATGAAGGCAATCGGCACGAACACGCAAACGTTGGTGAGTGTCGAAGCCATGATGGCGACCATGATTTCACTGGTGCCTCGGTAAGCAGCTTCTTTCGGGTCAAGTCCAAGTTTTAATTTTTCGTTAATGTTTTCAAGCACCACGATAGAGTTCGTCACCAACAGACCCACGGAACTCGACAGAGCCATGAGCGACATCATGTTGATGCCAAAGCCCGCAAAATACATAAGGGTAAATGCACCAATCACGGAAATCGGCATCGTAAGGGCCGCAATGAACATGGTCGAGAACTTGCCGAGGAACAAGAGCAAAAGTCCAGCCGTAAGGCCGATTGCGATAACGATATTCTGAATCACGTTATCGATAGCTTCGTTCACTGCTTCGGACTTGTCGTAAACCAGGTGAAGTTCGAATCCTTCGGGGAGTGTTTGCTGAATCTGGGCCATGCGCTTGAGCACGCCTCTCGAAACTTCAACCACGTTAGCGTCGGAACGCTTCTTGATGTCGAGCGACACGGAGTTCGTTCCGTTGAAGCGGGAAGCAGAAGTAATTGATTCAATCGTGTCCTTGACGTCGGCGATTTCAGAAAGCTTGATCACGCCTGTTTTGGTCGGAATATCCAAGTCGCGCATTTCGTCGAGGCTGGTGAACTTACCTGCGGTACGCACGGTCGTGTTCTTGTGCTTGCCGATGACTTCACCAATCGGGTTGTTGACGTTAGCTTGTCCGAAAATTCCCATGATGGTCGCAATGTCTACATTGCGGTCGATCATTTTGTCCTTGTCAAGTTCAATGGAAATCTGGCGTGTGGTACCACCGAAAATGTCTACGCTTGCCACGCCCGGAACAGAGGTGAACAGCGGTTCGATTTCGTCTTCCACCTTTTGGCGGAGTTCCGTGGAGTTCAGCGGACCGGTAAACGAAATGGACATGATGGCCGCACCATTGATGTCCACCTTCGAAATAATCGGTGCCTGCACGGCATCCGGGAAGTCGGCTGCCGCAAGTTCGATTTTAGAACGCACATCGTTTGCTGCCACGTCCACGTTGATACCCATGTTGAACATGGCGATCACGATACCGTAGTTTTCAAGGCAGATTGACTGCACGTAATCGATACCGTCCACCAGTTCCACCTGATCTTCGATAGGCTTGATGATGGTCGTCTCGATTTCTTCGGGGTTTGCACCCGGGTAAATGATGGTGCCGGTGACCACGGGGACGTCGAATTTCGGCATCAAGTCCACCACCATCATAGAATAGGTATAAAGACCGAAAACCACCACGGTCAAAATGACCATGATCATGGTTATCGGTTTATAGATACTGGCCTTAATCATTCAGAATCATCTCCTATTCAACGATCAGCACTTTGTCGCCGTCGTTCATCTTGGACTGGCCTTCGACAATCACGGTTTCGCCACCTTCAAGGCCTTCGGTAACCTGTACGTCGTTCTTGGTCTGGACACCGATCTTCACAATCTTGCGGAGAGCCTTTCCTTCGGGGGTAACGGTCCAAATGGCGTTAATGCCATTGCGGTAAACGATTGCTTCGGCAGGAACCACGATGCCTTCCACCTGGCGTGCATCGAGTTCTGCGGTCACGTACATGCCGGGTAGGAGCTTCTTGGCCTTGTTGTCGAAAGTGATTTCGACCGGGAAGAAGTGGGTGGCCGGGTCGGCTGCGAGCGGAATCAAGGAAACTTTACCCGTGAGCGTTTCGCCGGCGACAGTGACTTTGGCAGATGCCCCCTTCTTGAAGAATCCGATGTCTTTGCTGGTGATGTTCAACTTCAAGATAACCTTGTTGAGCTTTGCAATGGTTGCAAACTGAGCGCCCTGTCCCGGAGTCTGGCCAACCTTGAACTTGATTTCGGTCACCACGCCTGCTTCAGGAGCAAGAATCAAAGTGGCACGGCGGGCGGTTTCAAGTCCCATCTTTGCGACCTTGAGTTGCATTTCCTGGCTGTCCATGTCCTGTTGGCTAATGCCGCCCTTGGCATGGAGTTCTCGCATGCGTTCAGTTGCTTTTTCAAGAACGGCAATCTTTTCTTGTGCTTCCTGGTACTGGGTGTTGTCGCCCGTAAAGAGGTATTCGGCGATTACCTGGTCCTTCTGGACGGTGGAGCCGACCTGTACGTTGATCTTTGCAATCGGGTCGCCCATCTTGCAAATGGCGCTGTTCTGGTTGATGCCTTCGATAGTGCCACTGAACTTGCGGACATCGATCAGTTTGGAGGTGCCAGCCTTGACGACGCGGGCGGGCTTACCCTTTTCTTTCTGGATTTCTTCGATAGTCGACGCCTTCTTTTCGGTATTTTCTTCTTTCTTGTCGCAGGCGACAAGCATCAGCGATGCGACAGCGATTGTCAGGAGGGTTTTAACTGTCTTGTTCATTTCTTTCCTCGTCTCTCTTATTAATATTCACCGGTGGCCTGAAGGAGGGCGTTGTAAGCCTGGTTCCAATTCACGATAGCTTGCATGTAGCCGATCTTCGCTGTGCGAAGGTCGTTTTCTGCAGTGAGAAGGTTCAGCTGGGTTTCTCTTCCGAGCTTGTAGCTATCGTTGGTCAGGTCGTAATTCTTTTGTGCCAGGTCGATTTGGCGCTTGGCAATTTCAAGTTGGGAATTTGCATCTTCGAGCGTGTTGGCGCAAGATTCAATCTGCATGCGGAAGCCGCGTTCGGCGGTTTCTTTCTTGATTTGGGTGCTACGCAAGTCGGACTTTGCCTGAACGACCGCTTCCTTGGTCTTCATGCCGTTGAAGAGGTTCAGCTTGAGGTTCAAGGCGATGTACTTGTTGATGTTTTCGTCCCAGTCCGGGGCGTCCCACTGGTAAAAGTGGTTTTTGTTGTTGGTGTACTTGAGTCCGCCAACCAAAACGAGTGTCGGCTTGTAGCCGCCTTCTTCGATCGAAACGTTCTTTTGGAGCATTTCTTCGCTCGCTTCGAGCATCACGAGTTCCTTGCGGCGCTTTTTCACGTTCGCCATGGAGGTGTCGGGATAGGTGTAACCCTGCAACGGATCGCGGAGGTCTCCCTGGAACTTGACTTCGGAATCCCATTCAAGGCCCATGGTGTTAAGCAGGGCGTTGCGAGCGAGAACGCGCTTCTTTTCGGTGCTGTTGATTTGTGAGTTCAGTTGGTCCATCTTGAGCTGGATGCGAATCAGGTCCAGTTCGGTGGCCATTCCGCTTTTCAGGGCTTGTTCCACGAAGTCCAGGTTTTCCTGGAGCATGTCCTTGGACTGGTACAGGATAACGATTGATGAATCCAGGAAAATGAGCTGGTCGAATGCATTTTCCACGTCGTAGCGGACGTTTGCCTTGGTGTTTTCAAGGTTGACTTCCTTGACGTGCCTATAGGCCTTGGCGATTTCGATGCCGGTACCGACCTTGCCTTGGGCGTAAAGGATCTGGGTGGCGGTAAGGCCCACGCTGGACTGCCAGCGGTAACCTTGCTGGGACATGCCGTAAATCAGGCCGTCGATGGCGCCTGCGTTCACGTAGTCGTAGGCAGAAGGCTCAGAGCCGTCATTCAACTGAGACTGGGTCTGGTTCAGCGCGTTGAATATGGGCTTTTTGTTGTTTACATCGTCCAAACCGAAAATACGGGTGACGGTGGCATCAAGATCGATTGAAGGTAATGCGTTGCCGTAACCGGCATCAACCTGGGAATTTGCCGAAATGACTTCTTCTTCGGCAGTTTTGACGTCCGAGGACTTTTCAAGGGCTATTTTGACGGCTTCGTCGCGCGTGTAGGTTGTAGCACCCGCCCATTGCGGGGCTGCAAGGCTCAATGCCATAGCCGATAATGCTGCTAAATGCCTGGGCATTCTTACTCCTATATACACTTTTTTTGCGCAACAAATGTAAAAAATCTTGCACTATATAAAAGGGAGCAACGGTGTTTTAAGTGATGAATTGCACTTATTTGGGGACGAAAAACAGTCTGCCGGAGGGACAGACTGTTGCGGTGAACATTTGTGTAATTTTGGCTACATCAGGCCGGGGATTTTCATGCCACCGGTAATACCACTGATGCTTTCCTGAGTGGCGTCGTCTTTTTTCTTGACGGCAGCGTTGATTGCTGCCATGAGCAGGTCTTCGAGGGCTTCCACGTCGTCCTTGTCGACGGCATCGGGATTGATCTTGATCATGGTCAGGACTCCCTTACCGTTCATGGCGACCTTCACCATTCCGCCACCGGCTTCGGCTTCGAAACTCTGTGCCTTAAGGTCGCTTTGTGCTTTCATCACCTTGCTCTGCATCTTCTGGAGATCGCGAAGCATTTTGCTCATGTCCATAGTGTTTTCCTCGTTAAATGTTTTTAGGGTAATATAGAAAACTATTCGTCACTTTCCGTGGTGTCGCAACCTTCGGCTTGCTGGGGGGCTGCCACGGGGCGAGTGCTCTTGATGCTGTAAATCAGTTCGGCGGCGAAAAGTTCCTTGAGCTTTCGAAGCCCAGGTTCTTTTTCCATGTCCAGTTCAAAAGGCGACATTTGTGCCTGCTTGCGAATTTGGAGCTCCGATTCGTTGAAGGCTCTGGTCTTGAGGGTCAAATCCACCTGCGTCTGGAGCATTTCTTCGAGCATTTGCTTGATGCGTTCCATGTATTCGGGGTGGTCTTCCATTTGTTTTACGCCCCAGGCGTCGCTTGCGTTGTCGCCCAAGTAGGTGAGCGCGATGGGGAAGGGGGTTGCCTTCAAATCGCCTGTTTCGAGCACGGTGTCGTTCAGGGCCACCGAGAACGCGAAATCGCCGGAATCGGCAATGCGGGTCTTGATAGAACCCCAGGCGGCAGAAATCTCGTAACGACTGTAAACGTCGCCATTGTATCCGCTGGCGATGCCGTTTTGTAGGGCTGCGAAGGGATTTTCGTCCTGTTGCTGTAACGCCTTGGCTTCTTCTTCGGCGTCAAGCATATTTTGGACATCAGTTACTTTTTTTTTTTAACGCCTCGTCGGAGGCGCTTTTCGGGTCGTTGATGGCGGCAAGCGCACGCCTCAAGTCCGTAAGCCTGTCGAGCCATGCCATGCGGGCAAACGTGGTTTCTACCAGCAGGCGCGGGTTCGTGCTGTAGCGTAGCGTTCCCTGCAGGTCAATCAAGAGTTTGCTGATGCGCAGAATGTCGCCGTTCTTGAGTTCGGGCACTACGCTCTTGTACTTGGTGAACATTTCTTCGGAAATGTTCAGGGCGTCGGGCGTAAAGGCGTCAAGGCGGGCGTAAAGCAGGTTGCGCAAGAACTTGCCGAATCCGTCGAGCAAGGGCGTAAATTCGATACCGCGCTTGCAGGCATCGTCCACCATTTTAAAGCAACCCTTGAGGTCGTGGCTTTCGATAGACGAAATCAGCGAGAAAAAGAGTTCTACAGGCGGAATGCCGAGGACGCCACGGACTGCGTCGGCGTTCATTTCGTTGCCGGTAAAGGCGTATGCCTGGTCGAAGTAGGTGAGGCCGTCGCGCATGGAACCGTCGGCTTTTTCGGCGAAAATGTCGAGGGCTTCGTCGGTGGCGTTGATGCCTTCTTGTTCGCAGATGTAGCGCAGGCGGCTGCGGATCTGTTCGATCGACAAACGCTTGAAATCGAAACGCTGCACGCGGCTGAGGATTGTCTGCGGCACCTTGTTGACTTCGGTCGTCGCGAAGATGAAAATCACGTGTTCAGGCGGTTCTTCGAGCGTCTTGAGGAGCGCGTTGAAGGCGCCCGTCGAAAGCATGTGGACTTCGTCGATAATGAAAATCTTGTATTTGCCGATGACAGGCGGGTACTGCACGCGTTCAATCACGTCGCGGATGTTGTCGACGCCGGTATTGGAAGCGGCATCTATTTCGAACACATCCATCGGGTTTCCGCCGGCAATGTCCTTGCAGCTTTCGCATTCTCCACAAGGGTGCAGCGGGTCTCCGCCTTTGCAGTTCAGCGTGCGGGCGAGGATACGGGCACTGGTGGTCTTACCGACACCGCGGGTTCCGGTAAACAGGAATGCATGGTGCAAGCGACCTCCTTCAATTGCGTTTTGAAGAGTCTTTGCGATATGTTCCTGACCGACCATGTCGGAAAAAGATTGCGGACGCCACTTTCGGGCCATTGCTACGTATGCCATGACTTTAAATGTAGTAAAAAGTCAGAAATGTGAAGTGTGAGGTGTGACATGTGTAATGACTAATGAGAAATGACGAAAGGCTGATGAAAAATGGGTAATCTTACATCCCACATTCCACATTTCACATTTTTTTTTATTATTTGTAAATAAAACCACGAGGTAATCATGAATCCGAATTTAGCGCTGTTGATTCTTTCTTGGCAGGTGGCTTGCCTTTTCCATGAAAACGAAACCGACAAACTCTTGGAAGGCTCCACTTCGGCGACCGAAGCCGAAAGCGATATGCTCGATGCGATTCACGACGAATTGACCCCGGATGTTTCTTGGGACGATTTCAATAGCACTTACGCCAAGTTCAAGTCCGCCAAGGACCGTGCCACTGCTTGCGTAGAAGCAATCAAGAATGAGTCCGGTGAATTCAAAAGCAAGGTTCTTGAATCGATGCTCCGTGTAGCGAACGCCTCTAAGGAAGACGAAAACGAAAGCAACGTCAGCCCTGAAGAAATGGACTTCATTCAGCAGATTAGGGAAGCGCTGGAATAGCGATGAGGTCGGCGTAACCGCCTCTGAGGTCGCTTCGCTTTGAGCTGTGAGGCCGCACACGTTGTGTGCTATGAGTATCTAAATAATGAGAGCCCCTGTAAGGGGCTCTTTTTGTATCTCACAGCATTCCGAAGGAATGCGCGCTCATTGCTCATAGCTCAAAGGGCCGTGAGGCCCGAGCTCACACCTATCTCAGCACGATGTCGCCGTTTGCGACGAGCTTGTCACGCAGCTTGTTGTGGGCCTTGTTGACTTCGTCGTCGGTAAGGGTGCGGTCCATGGCCTGGTAAGTGAGGCTGTAGACCAGGTTCTTCTTGCCGGCTTCGATCTTGTCGCCTTCGTAGATGCTCTTGAGCGTAATCTTTGCGAGGTTCTTCGGGTTCAGGCCCTTGATGCGTGCGAGAATCTGCTCGTGAGTCATGGTCTTGTCGACTTCGAGGGAAATGTCGCGGCTAGACGGTACCTGGCGGCTGAACGGCTCGAACACGATCTTCTTGTGGGTGGCGTGTTCCATCTTGTCCATGTCGAGTTCCATCACGTAAGTGGTATAGCCGATTTCGAAAGCGGACATGGCAGTCGGGTGGAGTTCGCCCATGGTGCCAAGCACCACGCCGTCGGCGAGGACTTCGACTTGCTTGCCCGGGTGCAGGTAGATTTCAGCCTTGGCAGGCACGCGGAATTCCACCACGAGGCCCACGCGCTTGAGGAAGCTCTGCACCAAGCCCTTGAAGGCTGCAAAGTCAATCTGGGCGGGCTTGTCGTTGAGCGGGTTCACGTCAAAGGCGCCTGCAACGGCGAGGGCGACGAGGTTCGATTCGTCGAAGCCCGGATCGCGCACGTCCTTGCGGTCGCGCTTGAACTGACCCTTGGCCACTTCGAACAGGCGAACGGAACCGGGGCGGTTCTTTTCGTTTTCGGCGACGCTCTTGAGGAGGTTGGGGAGCAGGCTGGTCGGAACCACGCCGAGTTCATCGGAAAGCGGGTTGAGGAGCGCTGCGGGCTTGCTGCGGCGGTCATCATTTTCGGCGCCGAACAATGCTTCGGTGCGGGCCTTGCTGGTAAAGCGAAGGCTCAGGCATTCATGCAGGCCCATCGCAGAGAGGGTCTTGCGAATCTTGCGGTTCAGAACTTCAATCGGCGGGAGCTCGTTGGGCTGCATCTTGAAGGAGGGCAGCGTGTACGGGATGTTGTCGAACCCGACGAGGCGGGCGACTTCTTCGATGAGGTCCACTTCGCGTTCGAGGTCGGGGCGGAAGCTCGGAATCTTGAAGGTGATGGATTCGGCGTCCTTCTTCACGACTTCGAGAGCGATACCCGTGAGGTACTTTTCGATGTCGGCAGCATCAATCTTCATGCCGATGACCTTTTCGGCGCGGGCGGTGCGGAGCGTGACTTCGTTGAGGGCCTTCTTGTGGTCGTCGCCCGTGTATTCGACGGTACCCTTGAGAATGCGGCCACCGGCAACTTCCTGAATCATGGCGCAGGCGTAGCGGCTGTATTCGTCCTGGGTGGTAAAGTCGATTTCGCGTTCGAAGCGGTAGCTGGAATCGGTCGAGATGCAGAGGCGCTTGGCCTGCTTGCGGACGATGGTCGGGTTGAACCAGGCGCTTTCGAGGAACACGTTCTTGGTGGTGTCAACAATTTCGGATTCGACGCCGCCCATCACGCCGGCTACGCAAGCCGGACGGTCGCCGTCGCAAATCACGAGGTCGTTCTCAACGAGCTCATGGGCGGTGTGGTCGATGGTTTCGATCTTTTCGCCCTTCACGGCGCGGCGGACCTTGATCTTGTTGCCGTGCAACTGGTCCATGTCGAAGCTGTGGAGCGGCTGGCCCACGTCCATCAGAATGAAGTTCGTGATGTCGACCACGTTGTTGATGCTGTTCATGCCCACGGCGTGCAAGAGCTTTGCGAGCCATGCCGGGGACTTTTCGACCTTCACGTCCTTGATGACGCGGCCCACGTAGCGGGAGCAACCGCAACCGGGAACCACTTCGAGGCTTACGGCGGAGCTAGCGGCTTCGGAATCTTCCTTGAGTTCGTAGGCGAGCGGCTTGAGCGGACGGCCGAACTTGGCGGCGAGTTCGCGGGCCACGCCACGGTGGCTTAATGCATCCGGGCGGTTCGGGGTCACGTTCAGTTCGAAGCAAACGTCGTAGAGGCCGAGGCTTACGAACGGGGTGCCTGCAGGAATAGAGTCGTCGAGAACCATGATGCCGGCGTGGTCGTCGCTGAGACCGATTTCATCTTCGGCGCAAATCATACCGAAGCTTTCGACGCCGCGGATCTTGGATTTCTTCATCTTGAGGGTGCCGCCATCGGGGAGCGGAAGCTCTGCACCGATCGGGGCAAGCACCACGGTCTGGCCGGCGGCCACGTTCGGGGCGCCGCAAACGACCTGGATAGTTTCTTTGCCGTTATTGACGGTCGTAATGTGCAAGTGGTCGCTATCCGGATGGGGTTCGCAGGTGAGTACCTTTGCCACAACGAGCTTTTCATAAACCTTGCCCGGTTCTTCGGTACCTTCGACTTCCAAGCCGATGGAGGTCAATGCCTTTGCAACTTCTTCCGCAGATTCCGGAAGATCAACGTGACGTCTGAGCCAATTCAAAGAAACTTTCATCGTATTATCCTTTATGACACGGTGTCGTATCCGTGCCTGCTTAAAATTCGGTGGTAAATTTAGAAAAATTATTCCAAAGTTCTCAATAGGGAGTCGAGACGGATAGACATTTTCGTTGCACCATCAGTTGATAGGTGGCCTGCATCTTGGGCCATCTCTTCAGGGTAGTCATGATCACCCATCTTATTTTCATCGACAAACATGAAGTTTGGGTAGGTCTTGCTGATGTTGTTTATTTCTTCAAACAGTTGCGGCATCTGGCTTCTTTGTAGACCGAATTGTGCGTAGCATCCTGTTGTCTTAAATGCGGGACTCTGGGGGAATTCTACGCCGATAACGGTGATGTTGTGCTCTGCCGCCTCTTTGATAATGTCTACGAGAAGGTCGTAGTTTTTATAATAAACTGTCGAATTCTTTGAGTACCACATGGAATCCCTCTTTATAGGAACATTTTCTTGTTCCCATCCCTTTGATGCGCTTTTCTGGAATCCCCGTGCCGGACGGAACTTTTGTGCATAGCTTTCCTGGCCAAGGGATTCGAAAGTCATGTCCAAAAGGTCCTGGGGGATGCCGTCAATCCAAAAATTGTGGTTTTCATCATAAATGTAGCCGGGAAAATTCTTGTATTTTGAATAAAAGAAGTTGTAGTCGTTGTCATGGTACCAACGGTCAAGATCCATAGAAATGATGATGTATTTTAGCTTTTTGAAATGTGGAACGACATAGTTGTGGAAGATGTATTTGGAACCGTATTTTGTGTTTTCCGAATTGGCAAGATTGAGAACGAAAAAGGGCTTGTTGAAGTAGAGCGGATTTACAGCGAACATGGCTCGGGAACTTCCCAATACAACGACGTTGGCTGTATTCATGTACTGCCAAAGCATTTCCATTTTATAGCGCCATTGTACAGCGACGTAGTTGCCTGAGGTGTTGTAATAAACGCCAGCGCTGTCCGGGTCAAGGTGGAATGTCGTGTCGTTCTCGGTAGAATCTTCTGTAGATGGAATAGTCTTTTGAACTTCTTTAAGCCACAGGCTCGGATGCCACAGTTCTTCGCTTTCGACAATTTCGGTAGTGGAGCTGTCTTCTGGATTGACGATGGCAATCTTTGTGTGGGCGCCGTTTGCATTGGTGAGCGTTGCAACGACAACGGATTTATCGCCGTTGGTAGCCCATTCTGTATGGTCAAAGGTGTAGCCAGATGGCGCCTTGATGGATTGAATCAATTTGCCGGTGCTGTCTGCAATAAAGACCCGTTGATGCGTTGCGTAGGTTTCGCCTACAAATTCCTTGCCTGGTTTTCCGGCGAAGTCGAGGAATGCGGTGCGCTTGGTTCCGTCTTGAGAAAGAGACACGTTGCAGGCCTGGGCGGAATCGTACCAAATAACATCTTTCTTGGCGACGCGGGCGCGCAGGATTCTTGCGCCAGAGACGGCGAGCGTATTGTCTTCGCTGATGCCGCCGTGGTATGCTCCGTCAAAGAGCTTTTGTGGGGTGCCGAATTTGCTGTTCGCAAATTTTACCTGCCAAGTCGAATTGCTCTTGAACATTGCTTCGTCCTTGTTGTTCCCGGCGTCGTTTACGTAGACGATGACTGTGTCGCCGTTTCCAAGGACTCGCCAGCGGGGAATGGCCGCACTTTTAACATTTAACTTTATCGGTTCTGATGGAATTTCTGAGTCGAGGCTCTGTACGTAAACGGAAGAAGTCCCATTGATTCCTTCGTAGCCGGTGCTGAAGGCGACCCATTCTCCGTCAGGAGAAATTTCGGGGTGGTAGGCGTTAATTCCCTTTGTAATCTCTTTAACGGAAAGTGTTCCGTTACTGTAGTCCAGGTAGGCGATGTTTCCGCTGACATCGTTGCGGAAAGTGAGCTTTGCGTTGAAAGTCCCAATAAGATTCTTGATGGCTTCTGACCCGACGAGAGATGTCACGATATTGGAGGTTGATGCTCCATCGTCGTTCATCCAAAGAGCGTCGGGGATGCTTCCGAATGCTAGACGAAAACCGACGTATTCGGCTCTTGTTGAAGACGTGACTGTGTAGACATCACCACGGCTGTAGGGGTTTAGTTCTTTTGCTGAAGAAGAGTAGTTTCCTCCTTTGACAATTCGCTCTCCCATGTCTCCGCCATCGGGAGCTCCTGCGTAGTTGGTGACGGTTGTGTCGCGGAATAGTCCGAGCCAGTCGTTCACCCATTCCATCGCGTTTCCTGCCATGTCGCAGAATCCGGCAGAATCTGTGCCGATGCTGCAAACAGGGTGAAGCTTGTATTCAGAGTTGCTGTTGTTCCAACTTTTCTTTACATCCCAGGCTCGTGTCGCTGCGTAGACCCATTCTGCTTCGGTAGGGAGTCTGTAACCATCAACATTTGCATGAAATGCGAAACCTTCCAGGTTCGTGCAGTGTTTTTCCCCGTCGAAGAGCGCGCTTCGGTAGGTGTATACCGTATCGCGTTTTTCAAGTTTGCTTTTGGCGTTGGCATATAGCACTGCATCGTAGTAGGTAATATCGGTGAGGGGGAGACTGTCGTTTTCACATTTGCCGAAGGTCTTGAGTTCTGCTTTTTTGGCAATGCTTGCGTATTCGCCACAAGTGACTTCATGAATGTCCATGTAAAAGTCGTAATCAAGAGTGACTTTCATGGCGGGGCGTTCGTTGGCTTTAAAAGATTTGTCATTGGTTCCCAGCATGACTTTGTCGCCGGAGAGACGAAGCATTCCTTCGATTTCTTGAGTAGAATCCTCGGTTGTGTCAACGATGGGCAAAACGGCCGTCTCGTCTACGGGAGGCGTAAACGATTCGCTGTTGCTACAAGCAACAAAATAGAGGGACACTATGAGTGCCAAAAGAAACTTCATATTTTCTCCTTAGACCTCCCGATCCCTTTGTAAAAGTACAAAAAAAATTTTGGAGGTGGAGAAAAGCCTAGAAGTTCTTATCGGTGTTCGTGGCGGATTGGCTTTAGCTGGTCCACGACGCTTTGCAGTTCCTTGGGGAGCGGACAATCGAGTACGATTTTGTCGCCGTGCCAAGTGAACTCCAGTCGGCAGCTGTGCAGGAACAATCGGTTGAGCCCGAGCGTCTTTTTGACTTCGCGGTTGAGGGCGAAGTCGCCGTAGCGGGTGTCGCCGAGGAGCGGATGCCCGATGCTTGCAAAATGCGCGCGAATCTGGTGCATACGGCCGGTTTCGAGCTTGATTTTTACCAGGTCGTAGCCTTCGTAATGCTGTTTGACTCGGTAGTGGGTGATTGCCTGCTGGGCATCCTTGCCGGTTTCGCCGACTTTCATTTTGCTACCCTTGGCGGCGTCGGTGCGAGTGAGCGTTTCGTTTATGGTTCCCTTGTCTTTTTTGAGGTTGCCTTTGACGAGCGCGTAATAGAATTTGTCGACTTCGTGTTCGCGAATCATGCGCGTGAAATCACGGAGCGTGTCGCCGTGGAGGGCGGCAATGATCATGCCCGAGGTTTCCTGGTCGAGTCGGTGGGCTATAGTGGGTTTGAAGTCGAGCCCTTCGCGGCGGCCCCATTCCCACAGATATTCTACGAGGCTCTCGCCGGGGCGAGTGCCGGAACCTGGCTGGCTTGCAAGGCCCGAGGGCTTGTTGACGATAACGTAATCTTCGGTTTGTATAATGAGGTCAAGTTCCTTGGCGCCCCAAGAAGCGTTTCTTTCGTCTCTCGTCTTTCGTCTCTCGTCTGTTTTGCCCCAGGTAGACTTGGCTTTTGCGAACCCTTCTTTGTAATCCGAATTCCGAACTCCGAATTCCGAACTAGCCTCTCTCTCGTCTCTCGTCTGTAGCGAGCTAGCGAGCGTTCTCTCATCTTCGCTGACTGACTTAAAATTCTCATAAATGCAGACGGTGTCGCCTTCCTGCAACATCTGATTTGCCTTGCCCACGACTCCATTCACGCGGACTTTCTTCTTGCGGATGACGGCGAAAAATACCGACAGCGATTCGTCGGGGAATGCCTTGCGCAAAAAACGGTCGAGGCGCATGTTGGCAAAGTTGCGGTCAATGACTCGGGTAATCATAGGCTAACCTGAGGTGTGGGGTAAGAGGTCGGCACTACGTGCCTTTGAGGTTTAAGGTGCATTGGCTTTAAGCGGAGTGACCTCAAAGCGAATTTATGAGCGAGCTCATTGCTCATACCAATTTATCCTTTTTCGCGTAGTGGGCGAGGCGAACGCCGTCGGCAGCGCTGGTGACGATTCCGCCGGAGTATCCGGCGCCTTCACCGAGCACGAATAGGCCCTTGGTATTCACGCTTTCAAGCGTTTCGTTGTTGCGACTCATGCGCAGCGGGCTGCTGGTGCGGGTTTCGGGGGCGACGATCAGGCCTTCTTCGATGAATCCGGGAATCTTCTTGTCAAAGTTCTGGAATCCTTCGGCGAGGCTCTTGCAAATGGTTTTGTCCATCCAGTCCCACAGATTGCTCTGAACGAGTCCGCAGGGGTAGGTGGATTTCGGAAGCGATTTGTCTTCTTTGTGGGCGAGGAACGCCTTGATGGTTTGGGCCGGAGCGGCGTAACTCTTGCCGCCGACCGCGTAGGCGTCGCTTTCGATTTTGCGCTGGAATTCAAGACCGCCAAAGAGTTTGTCGCTGGCGGCAATGGGCACGGCGATGGCGCCGTTGGCGAAGGGACCGTTGCGGCGGCTGTAGCTCATGCCGTTGGTGGCAAGGGTCCCGGGCTCCGAGGCGCAGGGCACCAGGACGCCACCCGGGCACATGCAGAAACTGTAGGCGCTGCTTGTTTTGTTCAGTGTCGGGGTGGCGAGAAAATATTCGGCGGAACCCGTGAGCTTGGTGTCTACATTCAGGCCGAGCTGTCGCATGTTGATGAGCGCTTGCGGGTGCTCGACGCGCACGCCCATGGCAAATGCCTTGCTTTCGAGTGCGACGCCACGGGCGTGGAGCATTTCGTAAATGTTCCGAGCAGAATGCCCGACGGCGAGCACCAGCGCTTCGCAGGGTTTCCAGTAGGAATTCGATGATACTGTATAAACGCTGCGCTGGATCCCGTCACTACACTTCGTTTCGTTCCAGGATGACGTTGCGGAAGACTGCCTTGATTCACTCGGACTAACTCTTGTGATGGGGTCCTTGGATTCTATCGGTCGGCCATAGCCTCGCTCCAGAATGACA
Organism: Fibrobacter sp. UWOV1; assembly: GCF_900142495.1. Classification (NCBI taxonomy): domain Bacteria; kingdom Pseudomonadati; phylum Fibrobacterota; class Fibrobacteria; order Fibrobacterales; family Fibrobacteraceae; genus Fibrobacter; species Fibrobacter sp. UWOV1. Next base: position 236,740 of record NZ_FRBA01000003.1, read on the forward strand.
TTCCTCAATTTAATAGCGCTTATTTTTCCTTGCCTAATTTCGATGTCTTCAAGCGCTGTGCTAAAATGAATCTTGCCGCCGAGCCTTTCTATTTCTGCGCGCAGTTTCCGCAGCAATAAAACGAGTCGGTCCGTGCCGATATGCGGCTTGGCGAAGGTCACGACAGATTCGTCGACTCCGAAGTCCACCATGTCGTGTAGAACCTGTTCCACGAACAGGTTCCGGGTGCGGGTATTCAGCTTTCCATCGCTAAAGGCCCCCGCACCTCCTTCGCCAAAAAGCACGTTGCTGTAGGCGTTGAAGTTGCGGTCAACAAAGAACCGACGAATATCGCGGAAGCGCTCTTCGACGCATTTGCCCTGCTCGTACAAATCAACGGCAAAACCCTTGCGCAGCAAATGCAATGCTGCCCAGAGTCCGCTCGGGCCGGCGCCAATCACATCGACATGGCCGGGCATCGCAACGCTGTTTTTCTGCGGATCGGTCTCTAAACTTTCTTTGTCACGCGTGGCCGCTACAAGCCCTTTGGCGTGATTCCCCGTGGCGCGTACTTCGCGCTTCAAGTCAAAAATCACATTGTAAGACCACTTGGGGTCGCCTTTTCGGCGGCTATCCAACGAGAAACGCTCCACCTGCAAGTTGAAAATCTCTTCGGGGTGCAGGCGGAGTTCCTTGGCCAATGCCTCGCGGTACTTGCCTTTCTTGGCAAGCGCGACGCTTAGTTCTCTGTAGCGGTAGGTGAACATCACCCTATAATGTAGAAAAAAGAGCTTAGAGCTTAGAACTTAGAGCTTAGAACTTAGAACTTAGAACTTAGAACTTAGAACTTAGAACTTAGAACTTAGAACTTAGAACTTAGAACTTAGAACAATCTCTTCTCTCTAAGTTCTACCAACTAAGCTCTGCCAACTATTTCTAGAACACGTAGTTCACGCGGATGCCGGCGTAAATATCCTTGTATTCGTCGCTCAAGTTGTCCGGACGGTAGTAAAGTGCCGTACCCGTATACCAATCGGTGCTCAGTCGCTTGGAGTGGTTCACGCGCAGATTCACGTTACCCAGCACATCCGTTTCGGTCTCGTCTTCGCTAATGCCGTCTTCTTCCCAGTCAATGGTCATGTAACGGAATTCTCCAGAAAGCCCCAGAACCAAGAATCGCTTCAGGAAGGAAATTTCGAGTTCGTCGGAGACTGTAAATTCGTGTTCGGTCATGTCGTTACGTTCGTAGTTCTTGAAACGCGGCGTAAATCTGAAACTGTTCTGCACGCGCTTTAGAGTCGTCGTTGCAGAGAGCGGATAGGCGTGTTCAAAGTAGTCAGCACCGCCAAAGTAGTAACCCAGCTTGGCCCAAGTGGTGTTGGAAAGATCCATGCCGCTAATCAAGGCGTCCTTGTAGAACTTGGAATCGTCGCTACGGAGAATCCAACGTCCGCCGGCTTTGAATGTGGTGCTGAAGCCGCGAATGGTCAAGTCCAAAGCCCAAGTGTTCTTGTAGATTCTTTCCTGGAATTTGGATGCGAGATAGTCTTCACCGGAAAGATTCATGTAATCGGCCCAGCGAGCGGAATCCAACACGGTGGTTGTTTCGCCGTCAATGATTTCGGTCGTAGCTCTGCCCTGGCGAGCGGCAAACCATCCGTCTCTATAAATTCCGTCTTTCAGAATGGGGTCGGCGTGGAGCTGGTAGGGGCGGTATTGGGTTCGGTATTCCAGATTGTAACCGACACTCACGTCTACGTTCTTGCCAATCTTGAAGTCGTTGCCCAAAGACCAGTTCTGAATGTACTTGGTTCGGCCGTAATCCAGCTCATGTTCTTCAACCCACTTGGAATCGTTGCTATTGAAGAGTCCCCAGCGGGAGCCTTCGCCAAGGCCAAACAAGTTTGTCTTGTCGCCATTGGCTGCGTTTTCGATGTTGAGCATATAGCCAAAGTTGAGCGTCCAGAAGTTGGTAATTATCTGTTCGATGTTGCCGCCGAATTCACGCGTGTCGGCGAGCTGGTCCGGAGAACCGGCGCTGTAGTAGTCTTCGCCCACATACTTCAAGTGGCCAGAAATCGTGGTCTTGTAAATGTTCCAGAAAAGTGATGCCCCGATGGCGAAATTCTGGCTGCCCCAATTGAGTCCCATTACGCGGTCGTTGTCGCGGTCGCTGTCGTATTCCTTTTTCAAGTTCTTGGCTTCACGAATGAGGGTGCGCAAGGAATCGCGCATTTGGCTGCGGTTAAGAGTCGTGTTGCCGCCGAAGATTTCTTCGAGCTGGGCGAACGAAAGCGAATTGATCTTGTTCTCGTTAGCCATAAGCTGGCGGAGCACCGTCATCGATGCGGTGTTGATTCCGGCTTCGGTAAACACCTTGTTGATGGCGCGTTCCCTGTAAACGTCTGCGGTGTCGGCGCGGCCAACGGCAATCTGACCATTCAGTTCGATGTTGCCGGGGTAGAACAGCCAGTTTCCATCGGCGAATACGGTAAAGGATTTCTGCAGGGGCTCGCTTGTAATCGAGCTTCGGCTTCCGCCATCGCGCAGCAGAGGATTGTGAATTTCATCGTCGGCATAGATCGCGCCGATGGTTGCGTCAAAACGGCGGAGCGGCGACCATTTGATAGATCCGCCATAAGCAAGGCGCTGAGCCTGAGCTTCGCCTTCGTCAATGTAATTCTTGTAAATATAGGGGTGACGCTCGCCAATCAAGTAGGGCTTGCGGTTTTCGCCGAAGAATCCGCTCAATTCCAGCAGAGGCTGGTTCACGTTGTTCTTGAGGAGCGAAAGCGTGTAGCCGGCACCGAAGATGGGAAGGCTTGCCATGTATGTCTCGCCAGCGGTCTTGGTAAAGTCGCCCAGGATGAGCTTGTTGTAGCTGTCTGTGTAAGTCAAGGTAACCGGAATCGGTGAGAATCGGTTCCACTGGTCACCGGTGTAGTCACCGCTGAATTCGATGGACTTGCCGTCCGGAGACTGCATCAACAAGTAAACGCTTGCTTCAGTACCGAAACCGGGAACTTGGAAGATGTTCTTGTAACGGTTCCCGTTGCGGTCTTTGCGCATAAGGACTTTGTGGTAGTAGTTGTTTACCATCACGCTGCCCATGACATTCCAGGACTTCGGTGCTTTGGCGTCTTCCTCTTCTTCTTTTTGGACGAGCAGGTCGCCGATTTTGTCGTTTGCGTCAACGGCACGACTTTCGACGCCCGGAATTTCGGGGCTTGCGGGCAAAGTCTGCGCGACGCCTTCGTAATCTTTGTTGAAGTCGGTCTCGTTTCCGTTAATGCTTTCGATAACGTTCTTTTCAAGAACGTCGCCTGCGCTTACACCCACCGTGTTCTTGCTGACCTGGGTATTGTCAAAGGTCAGTTGACTGTTGCCCATGTCCAAGACGGCGTAGGAGTTGTTTTCGAAACTGGAAGATTGAACATTCGTGATGGCGAGCTGTGCGTTGTAAAGGGCGACCTTGTTGCCGTCGAACTTTACGTCGTTGATATTCATGTCGCTGTAGCTGTCGGTATGGACTGCGGCGCCGTCATTTTTTTCAAAAAGGCATCCGCTGATAGAAACTTTTGAGTTCTTGGCATAGACGCCACGGCTTGAGGTGTTCGCAAACTTGCTGAATAGAATGGTTGCGGAACTGTTTTCGACCGCAATACCGTTTTCTGCACCGCTAATGCTTGCGTTTCTGATTTCAGATTCTTCACTACCGGTAATGAAGACACCTTTCCAGCTGCCGTTCTTGGAATCGCCTGCTGCCGAGACAAATTCGACTTCGTTTTCGCTTGTTCCTGCCGCGACAAACTGTCCCTTGACATAAAGGCCGGTACCCGGAGCAAACTGCAACTTGACACCCGGTTCTATCACGAGCACCTGGTTCTCTTCGACAGTCAGGTTGTCGGTCACCACGTATGGGGACTGTTCTACCCTGATAAATCCGTGAACGTTGCCGCTGAGCGGGGTGTCTTGAGCTAGGGAAGCCGGTTCTTGTGCGTAAACCAGGACGGTTGTCAGAGCGATAATTGAAATGAGATGATTTTTTTTCATTATTGCACCGTGTATGGTTTGTTCGCAGTAAGAATTTCACCGCTCTTCAGGGTGACGGTAATCTTGACCTTGGTCGAAGTGCCATGAGGGAGCTCAATCTGCTGGTCAATCCTGTTCGACTGCAAATCGGTGCCGCGGAGTTGAATGTGGTTCCCGGGCAGGGTGATATCAATTTGCTTGATGTATGTCGGATCGTTTTGAGGCAGGTTCTTGACCGAGAACGAAAGCTGTCTGTGAATCTTGGTATTTATACCTCTGGGCGGTGGCGGCACGGGTATGTATTCCGGTTCTTCGCCACCGTCAATGACAATTTTTGCGTTCCTGAGGGGCGGGTAGCATTGCAGTCTTTGTTTCAACTCAACCTTGTTGCCGGCGAGATCTTCCACATGGAATCTGTACGTGTGGATGCCGCTGGTCAGTTTTTCGTAGAACTTGCGGTCGCTGTCAAAGTAGATTTCCTTTTGGGCGACGTTATCGATATACAGCGTGTAAATAGCCTTGTCGCCATCTGTTTGGCCTAAGGCAAGTGCGGCCTTGCACTGGTTGGCGTAAAGTGCGAGGGTAGGCGGAATCAGGTTCACAGTCTTGCAGGACTTAACCACTCTGATGGGTACTTCTACATTCTTGTTACCATTTTTAGATTCAAAATTCACGTAGAGGGTATTTTCGTTCCAGTTTCCGTTTTTGTCGGACACGGGAATGGAATGCAGGAATCGTCCTTTTGCACTGAGGGGCACAAGGTTTTTAGAAGTGTACTTGCCGAGCGTAACTGTGAGGACTGCGTTCTGGTCGGTGGTGTCAAATACACCTTCGATGGTAATCATGGCGGGGTCGCACACTTTGATAGGCATGCTGGACATAATGGTCAATAGAGCCTGGTCTCCTGTGGTGGTTGTGTCGCTTGAGCCTGCGAAATAGGTGGTTAGCAGACCGCACTGCATAGTGTTGGTGGGGTCGCCTTCATAGAAACAGGTGAATGGAACCTTTTTTTGACCGATGGTGCTGGGGTCCCATTCGACGGGTAGCAGGAGTGCGTTTCCGTTGGAACGCTGCGGTTCGCCGAAAATACGGATGTACGTACCTTCGGAGCAGGTGGCTGAAATGGTCTGCTTGGCAGAATAAACGATATCGGGGAGGGGGTCGATATGGCAATTGATTTTTGCCCTCAATTCTTTCTGCTTTTCGGAAATCTTCTTGTCTGCTTTTTCGGCAGCCTTGCGGATAGCGTCTGCAGAAAGGGTTGTGTCGGTCAAAACGGCGTTTAGTTCCCTGAAGAGTTCGCCGTTTCCGGAAGATTCCAGGTCGACAACGATAGCAGCGTCCTTGCAGTAAAAGATCGTCTGGCCGCCAGTGATTGCATAAGTCTTTTTTGTCGTGCTGATTTCAAAGTCCAGGTTTCCTGTTGAAAGAGATGCGATTTCACATTTAGCGGTTTTGCCGATAAAGCCATCCGTACCGCGGATAGCTGCCGTGGCGATACCGGTCTTGAACTTGATCTTGTTCTTGGTTTTTGCTTGCTTCTGCACGTCGAACTTCATGCTACCGCGTTTGACTTCGGTGATGAAGTTGTTTTCGCCGTCTTCAAAGGAAAGCTTGGTAATGGTAACGACGGTGTTTTCTTGAACATTGAAGGAACTGCCGTCCGGAAGGCCGATAATTACCTCGGATTCCAGCTTGGTGATGATGTCGTCGCGTTCCTTGACGTTTTTGGCTTTCTTGAGCTTGCTCTTATCGGGATCGCTGCTCTTGATGACCATTTCGGAGCCACTACGGAGTACGAAAACTTCGCCTACGGCATAGTGAACTCTACCCGATTGCGATTTAGCGGCAAAAGAAACCCCAACTAGGATGGAAAGTAGGGGGGCTATAAGCCTAAAAAAACGTGAAAAGGACATAAAGCCTCGCTTTAGTGTAACATCCCATCGCAAATATATGTATTTTTTTTAGGCCCGATACAGAATTGTATATTCGGGGTAACAAGACTGTGACTTTTTTCAAAGTTTTTTGGAAGAAGGTCAAAACCTATAACTACAGGACTAAATATGGAAGTTGAAGAACTGACCGTTGCCTATAGCGATGAAGATACCGGTGAAGAAGTCATCAAGGAAATCGGCAAGGAAATCCTTTCGAAGGGTGCGTGGCCGACCGTGATGTTCTTTTACCAGGAACGTGACCCGAAGTCCGGTGAATTTACCGAACCCAAGGTGTCGTTGCGCCGCTACCGCAAGATGGCGGGCAATTTCAAACCCCAGGGCAAGTTCAAGATTACGGGCAAGGCCCAGGCCGAAGCTATCATAGACGTCCTCAAGAAGTGGTATAACATTTAATGCCAGACCCTGCTAGTCGAAAGAAAAAGTATAATATCGAGTTCCTTTGCGAGGGGGACATCGAGGCTTTTCCGTACAAGGACAAGTTCGAAAAGATGGCTCGCAAGCTCCTTGCCGAAGAAGGCAAGGAAAAAGACGTGAACATCGTGCTCTGCACCGACGAGTTCGTGCGCACCATGAACCGCGATTACCGCGGGCTCGACAAGGTAACAGACGTTCTCTCGTTCGAATGGAAAAACGAACTCGGTGTCGAAATCCCTGAAGACGAGGCCATGCTCGGCGAAATCTACATCGCCCGCGAGCAGGTGCGCCGCCAGGCTCCCGAATACGGCAACACGTTCTATGCCGAAATGAAGCGCGTGATTGTACACGGGCTTTTGCACCTTTCGGGCTACGACCATATCAAGGCCGCCGACCGCAAGGTAATGCGCAAGCGCGAATGCGAATTCCTGGGACTTGACCCGTACAAGGAAGGTGCCTAATGGAATCTTCTGAAAGTTATGCCGTCGCGTTCCTTGTTGTATTTGTCCTGACATCGTTCTCGTTTTCGCTGATCAAGGCTGCCTTTAGTGCCATTTACGCCAAGCGCGATGCCCGCGACCGCGAAGGTCGCGAAGAGGTGGTAGCCTCGTTGGTGGAACTGCCTGGCTTTAACGAGACGATTTCGATCGGCCGCATTTTCTGTAACGTGGGTGCGGGCGTTCTTGGCTTTTACCTGTTCCAGATGATTCCCTGGAACTGGGTGCAGGACTACTGGTTCTTGGCTTTTGCCGCCTACTTGGTGGTCGCTTGCATCGGCATTTACACCATTACGGTATTCTTGGCGAATCTGCTCGGCAACTTGAAACCGGACACCTTTGCAGTCGTGCTGATTCCGCTGTTCAAGTTCATTCGCCTGCCGTTTGCACTGCCGGCAAAGATTTGCCACTTGCTGTTCGTGAAGATTCTGAAGGGCCTGGGCTACGATTCCAAACTCAGCTTCTTGCCCGAAGAACGCCGCGACGCTGTGCAGGCGCAGGCTGACCTTTCGGACGAGGCGGACCCTGATGCCGAAGGCCTGGAACAAGAAGAACGCCAGATGATTCTGAACATCTTCGACTTCGTAGAAACCCCGGTGCGCGAAATCATGACGCCGCGTGTGGATATGTGTGCGGTCGAAGTCGGCACCCCGCTCGAAGACTTGGTGAAGGTTTTGAATACGGAACGTCATTCTAGACTCCCGGTGTATAAGGATACGGTTGACAATATCGTCGGTATTCTTTCGAACCGCGACTTCTTGGAGTGGTACACCGAACACCGCGACGAACCGTTTGATATCATGAAACTCGTGATGCCGCCGGTTTTTGTGCCGTACCACAAGAAGATTGACGACATGCTCACCGAACTGCGCAAGACGGGTAACCAGCTCGCCATCGTGGTCGATGAATATGGCGGAACCGCGGGCCTTGTCACGCTCGAAGATATTCTCGAAGAAATCGTGGGCGAAATCAAGGACGAAGACGACGTGGACGAAGATGAAGATGTGCAGCGCCTCAAGGACGGACGATTCATCCTCGATCCGGTTATTACGCTTTCCGATTTGGAATACAAGCTTGGCGTAGAACTCGAAGCTCCCGAAAATTCCCACGTGGAAACGCTTTCGGGCCTGATTCAGGCAACGCTCGGCATTATTCCGTCTCCCGGCGCTGAAGTCACTATCAAGGGTTACACCTTCCGCGTGCTCAAGATGGACGGCACCCGTATGGAAAAGGTGCTCATGATCCAGCCTGGCAAGGGCAAGACCAAGAACGTCAAGGCTGTGCCTAGAACGCAGGCTTTCAAGGTGGTTTAGTACTGAGTCATGGGCTCGGGGCCAAGCCCCTTAGAGAAAAAAGCAGCATTTTAATGCTGCTTTTTTCATAGACTGATTCCGAACTCCGAAATCTGAACTCCGAAATCCGAATTCTCTACAGTTCCTCGACTGCTTCGGCGCGGAGGTTCTGCACGATGTGGTCCTGACGCTGGGGAGTGTTGTTGCCCATGTAGTAGGCGAGCATCTTGCCGAACGAGGCATCGGGCGGAAGCACCACCGTTTCGAGGCGCATGTCTTCACCGATGAACTGGCCGAATTCTTCCGGAGAAATTTCGCCGAGACCTTTGAATCGAGTAATCTCGAGACCGGTCTTGCCGATTTCCTTGGCGGCTCTGTCGCGTTCCACTTCGTCGTAGCAGTACTTGGTCACCTGCTTATTACGCACGCGGAAAAGCGGCGTCTGCAGAATGAACAGGTGCTTCTGTTCCACGAGTTCGGGGAAGAACTGCAGGAAGAAGGTCATGAGGAGCAGACGAATGTGCATTCCGTCCACATCAGCATCGGTCGCGATAATCACCTTGTCGTAGCGGAGGTTTTCGAGACCGTTTTCGATATCGAGCGCGTGCTGCAACAGGTTGAATTCCTCGTTTTCGTACACGACCTTCTTGGTCATGCCGAAGCTGTTCAGCGGTTTACCGCGAAGGCTGAATACGGCCTGCGTCTGCACGTTGCGGGCCTTGGTAATAGAACCCGATGCAGAGTCACCTTCGGTAATGAAAATCATGGTTTCGCGGTTCAAGGCGTTCTTCGTGTCGGTCAGGTGAATCTTGCAGTCGCGCAGTTTGCGGTTGTGCAAGTTTGCCTTTTTCGCGCGGTCGTTCGCAAGCTTCTTGATGCCCGCGATTTCCTTGCGTTCGCGTTCGTTCTGCGTAATGCGGTTTAAAAGAGCCTTTTCAGTTTCCGGATTCTTGTGTAAGTAGTTGTCGAGCTGCGAGGCGACGTAATCTACAATCCAGGTACGCAACTGGGCGCCGCCTGGAGCGACCGTCGTCGAGCCGAGTTTGGTCTTGGTCTGCGATTCGAAAACCGGTTCCTGGATGCGCACGGAAATGGCGCCGATAATGCAGTTGCGCACGTCGGCCGGGTCCAGGTCCTTCTTGAAATGGTCGCGGGCGCCCTTCACAATACCTTCGCGGAAGGCCTGCTGGTGCGTACCGCCCTGGGTGGTATGCTGGCCGTTTACAAAGCTGTAGTAGTGTTCGCCGTACTGGTTGCCGTGCGTAAAGGCGACTTCGATATCATTTGCCTTAAAGTGGACCACCGGGTAGCGGATAGAATCGTCCACGTGGTTCTGCAACAGGTCCAAGAGTCCGTTCGGGCTGTTGTAGGTCTTGCCGTTCATCACGAGCGAAAGTCCGTTGTTCAGGTAGGCGTAGTTCCATACCTTTTCTTCCATGTAGCCCGGCAAGAAGCGGAAATTCTTGAAAATGCTGGCGTCCGGTTCAAAGTAGATTTCGGTACCGTTCTTTTCGGTGGTGTTCTTCTCGCGTTCTTCGCGGACAAGCTTGCCCTTGCTGAATTCGGCTTCCTTGACGCGGCCGTCGCGGAAACTCTTCACGATGAACTTGGTCGAAAGCGCGTTCACCGCCTTGGTACCTACACCGTTCAAACCTACCGACTTCTGGAAGGCTTCGGAGTCGTACTTACCGCCGGTGTTAATCTTCGATACGCAGTCGATGACCTTGCCCAGCGGAATGCCGCGGCCAAAGTCGCGCACGCGGGCGCTGTGGTCTTCGATATCAATAATAATCTGCTTGCCGGCACCCATCACGAATTCGTCGATGGAATTGTCGATAATTTCTTTCACCAGCACGTAAATGCCGTCGTCGGGGCTGTTGCCGTCGCCGAGCTTGCCGATGTACATACCCGGACGTTCACGGATATGTTCGTTCCATTCCAGTGTTCTAATGCTGTCTTCGGTATACTTTGCTGCTGCCATAGTAATTAGAAACTCTCGTTAAAATTTTTGTCGGTACAAAGATAAACATTTTTTTTGACAGCTAGGTGTCAAAATCGTTCCGGACACAATATACAAAAAATAATGGTAGTGCGCAAGCGTGCAGTAAAAAGTCTTTTTTACATATGCTCAATTGTAGCGATGCGAGCATGGGTCTAGGTGGTGGATTCGGGAATATCAGGTTAAATTTCTATCTTTACCCCCATGAATACCGCTTTTTATGTCTTTATGAAGTTGTTGCCGAAGAATGCCGCTAGCCGCGCCTTCGGTGCGTTGACCCGCCTCAAGTTGCCTGTGATTTCCAAGAAGGCACGCAACGCTTTTGCCGCTTATTACAAGCTGAATATGGAAGAGTCGGAATATCCGCTTGAACATTATGCGAACATCGGCGAACTTTTTATCCGCAGGCTCAAGCCGGGAATGCGCCCGATTGCCGATTCCGAAATCGTGTCGCCGGTGGATGGCGTGCTTTCGCAGACGGCAACTTTCGACGAAAAGCAAGAGCTGATTCAGGCTAAGGGCAAAACTTACACGCTCAAGGACCTGCTTCGCGACGAAGAAATGGCTGCCCGCTTTGAAGGTGGAGCCTTCGCGACGATTTACTTGGCTCCGTTTAACTACCACCGCATTCATAGCCCCGTGAAGGGCGAGGTGGTTGATGCCAGCTACTGCCCGGGTACGCTCTGGCCGGTGAATGTGGGTAGCGTGGAACGCGTGGAAGGCCTGTTCTGCATTAACGAACGCCTTACGAGTCACTTGCGCTTGGACGACGGCTCCGAAATGCTGGTGGTGAAGGTCGGTGCAACCAACGTGGGCCGCATCGGAGTCGCCTACACGGACGAACTCTTGGTGAATGCGGGCAAACTCCCGCGCAACTGCAAACGTTACGACTGGAAACCCGCCCAGAAAATTACCGTGGAAAAGGGCGGCGAACTGGGTCGCTTCGAAATGGGCAGCACCGTAATTCTCGTGGTCGACAAGAAGATTCGCGAAAGGAATCCGGGGCTTTTCCAGAGCCGCGTAGGAACAGCCGTGAAGGTGGGCGAGGCCCTTTAATCTTTAGGTTTGCCGATGGTTTCGGTCAAGCGTTTTATTCACGACGAACCAGCGTTGTTCAAGGCGACGGCGGAGTTTGTGCGGTTGTTTGCCCGAATCGACGACCCGGTGCTTGCGGTCGCAAAGCTTGAAAAGGGCGTGAATGAACGCATCGCGTGGACACTTTTAGGCACGGCGCTTTTTCAAGACGTGAGCTACCCTGAATTTGTGGAGCTCTTGCGGGCGCTCAACGAAAAATTCCCTGGCGAAAAACTCTGGACGTTGCCGGTGCCGAAGGCGCAGGATATTGAATTATGCGTAGAATCAGCATTCGGTTGCCGCACCTGGAGTTTGTTTGAAAATGTGGCGGGAATTTTCTGGAGTGTCGGGCTCTTTGTTCGTCGACACGAGGATTTGCAGGAATGGCTCAAGTCGCGCACGCCCGAAGAACTTTGGCGTGACCTTGGCGAAATTTACTTTATGGGCAAGGGAAACCCGCGCCCGAAAGTTTGCGCAGCCATTTACCGCTTGCTCGCGCCCGCGCCGGTGGGGCTTTCGCTCGATTGTGCGCCCTCGCCCAAATGGCCACCGATGCCTTTAACGATGGGCGCTCGCCGTTACCTTTCGATTCTTGGGCCTGCAAGCGACGGCTTTGCGGACTTGGAGCCCGCACAAAAGCAGAAACTTGCAACCGACATGTATGTGGCACTTGTGCAGCATTTGATGGAACAGTCCGAAAATGCCGAGGTGAAAACATCGAAGGTCGACGCCTTGACCGCCTACGTGGCTGCGCACGGTTTGCAGTTTTATTTAGAAGACGGAACCGACGGTTTTATTTGCCGTACAGTGACGGACCGTTGCCGCAAATGTCCCCTGCGGGAATATTGCAGCTACGCTATTTGATTCGGATTTCGGAATTCAGATTTCGGAGTTGTTTAGATTTGGTGACTGTTGAAATTTTGACTCTTTTTTTTCTACATTTCTCGTATGCTTTTCTCTTGTAAATCTTTGGGGCTTGTGCTTGCGGCGAGTATTGCGGCGCTTGTGACTGGCTGCCAGGAGAAAGATGAAATCCCGGTCGACTATTCCGCGATTGCGTACAAATTTTTGAAGCCTGTTTCCTTTGCACAAGATTCTTCGAAGAATGCCGAAATTCCTTCGCTGGAACGCCGCTACGACTACCGCTACGCGATTATGCTTGGCGATACGCTCGGTGTGACTGTACTTGAATTCGAAAGCGATGTGTATGCACTCGACTATTACATGAACAGCGGACACTTCCAAGGCAGCATCCCGATTCTGAGGGGTAACTTCTTGGAACAGAGTTTTCGCGCCGACAAGCGCATCTTTATCTTTAGGCACGACAGCTACCGCCGTTACGAGCGCGCCGACCTCGAAGATTACGTGCGCAAGTTCCCGGGTTACCATGGCGGATTCCCGCAGGCTTTTTTGAGCTTGCCGTTTGAGCATCGTGAGCAGGGCCGCGCTTCGATTCAGACCAAATTCTTTTTAGGCGTCAAATCGACCTTCCCGGTGCTGGTGCAAAGTTACCGCGACGGTAACCTACGCTGGAATGTGGCTCGCAGCTGGGATCAGGTGGAATCGGATGCGTTTGAAAAGTGGGTGACTGGCCTTAAGCAGGTGACTCCGAGCGAAATTGTTCCGGCAAATGACTGTGTTTACTTTGAAGCGGGCGAGGGCTCTTACGGAATCGCGAGCCGCTTGTCTGGCGGGCGAGTCGCCGTTGTCTGGGGCTATATGTCTTGGTCCGACTTGGAACGTACGTTCTTTACCGCCAGCGACCGCATTTTCGAAGCGCGATACTAGCGCCTTCGGCGCGATTATTGCTGCTCATAGCTCAAAGGTGCGAAGCGCCGACCTCATACCCCATATCTGTTTTTATTATATTAAAGTCATGGCTATTGAAAAACTTGCAGAAACTCTTTTGGAAAAGCTCCGTTTCATCACTAAGGCTGAAACGGTTATCGGTAACCCCATTCAGGCCGGTGAATCTACCGTTGTGCCCGTGAGCCGCGTGTCCGTGGGCTTCGGTTTTGGCGGTCACCAGTCCAAGGGCGATACTTCTGCCTCTGGCGGTGGCGCCTCGGTGGAACCGGTCGCTTTCCTCGTCATCAAGGGCGACGACGTGCGCGTGATGCCCATTAGCAAGGACAGTTCGCTTGTTTCTAAGGTCATGGACATTGTGCCAGACGTGGTGAACAAGTTCAAGAAGAGCGAAGACTAATATTTGAAAATTCCTGCTGGAGCCTGCCCTGAGCATGCGAACGGGCGGGCGGAAAAAGCTATTTGCAAAAAAGCCCCGGTTTTCACCGGGGCTTTTTGAATGGTTTTGATAGGGCTAATTAGCCGAGCACCTTCTTTTCGAAGTCGCCGAGGCAGTCAACGAGGGCCTGCACGCCTTCGACCGGCATTGCGTTGTAGATAGATGCGCGGAAGCCACCCACGGAGCGGTGACCCTTGAGCTGCTGCAGACCGCGGGCCTTAGCGAATTCAAGGAATTCCTTGGCGAGATCGTCTGCCTTGTCTGCAGCGACCACGTCCTTGTTGAACACGAACGGAACGTTCATGATGGAACGGTCTTCCTTGGCAGCGGTACCGACGAACACCTTGGAGTTGTCGAGGGCGCTGTAAAGGAGAGCGGCCTTGGAGCGGTTCACCTTTTCGATAGCTTCGACACCACCGAATTCCTTGAGCCACTTGAGGGTGCGGTTCATCACGTACACGGCGAATACCGGAGGAGTGTTGAACATGTTGGCAGCGTCGATGTGGGTCTGGAAGTTGAGCATGGTCGGGATGGTGCGGTTCACCTTGCCGAGGAGGCCCTTCTTGATGATGGTAACAGTCACGCCTGCGCAGCTGATGTTCTTCTGGGCGCCGCCGTACACAACGCCGAAGTCGGACACGTTGATCTTGCGGGCGAGGAAGTCGGAGCTCACGTCAGCCATGAGGAAGCCGGACTTCGGCTTCGGGAAGTTGTGCCATTCGGTACCGTAGATGGTGTTGTTGGCAGTCACGTGGAGATACGTGGCGTTGTCGCTGAGCTTCAGGTTCTTGTCGATGCGGCTGTAAGTTTCGGACTTGGTGTCGCAAGCGGCGAGAGCGTTACCGAACTGCTTGGCTTCCTTGTAAGCCTTGTTTGCCCAAACGCCAGTCAGAGCGTAGTCTGCCGTAGCGTCCTGGTTGAGGAAGTTCATCGGGAGCATGCAGAACAGAAGGGAGCAACCACCACCGAGGAAAACGATGTCGTAGTCTTCAGGGATGCCCATCAATTCACGGAGGTACTGTTCCGTCTGGGCGAACATGTTTTCAATCGGCTTTGAACGGTGACTCATGGAGAGAATGCTGATGCCGCTGTTTTCGAAGTCGATGCATGCAGCAGATGCTTCCTTGAGTGCCTGTTCGGGCAGGACAGACGGTCCTGCGCTAAAGTTATAGACTTTATTTGCCATGGTTGTGTTCCTTTTTGTTTTGCCCCGCATGGTTTACGGGGACTCTTAAATTACGCGCGTAAAAATAGCAAAATACGGCTTTTTCGGCTACATTGAAAGCAATAAAAAATTTTGTAGTAGACAGTAGACGGTAGGCAGTAGGAAGGTGAAAAAGAAAAAAGCCCGCACAGGGGCGGACTTTCCTTATAAGTTTACCTAGGAAGGACTTCCTACAGTCTACTTCTAACTTCTTACTATTACACGCCGAGGGCTTCGATAGCCGCCTGGTACTTCTTGAGGCGGAACTTGGTCTTGAGTTCGCGGCGTTCCTGACGCTTGATGTACTTGTCTTCCAAAAGCACGTTCAGAATGGCGCTCTTGGCCTTGGCCATCAGCGGGTCGTCCTTGAGGGTGCCCATGAACTTCACGAATTCCTTTTCGCGGGCTTCGTAGTTAGCTTCTTCGGCGGGGACGCCTTCGGCCATCAGCTTGCAGCTGTATTCGTCGATCCAGCCCTGGTTCTTGTGGTAAGTCATCTTCTGGATTTTTTTGACCATATCGGCCGGAACGCCCATGGCGATCACTTCTTCAGGGGTTTTCTTGGTAGTGTCGGTAATCAAGTCCTGCAAAATGGCGAGTGTCTGAACCTCTTCGGATTCACCCTTGTTCTTGAGGTAATCTGCGACATTCTGCAGAAAATCAATGTAGGGGCCACCTGCTTTGTCTGTCTGACCTTTGTGGACTTCGGCGGCGATTTTATAAGCTTCAGCGTAAGAAAGCATAATGATCCTTTTTAAAAACCTTGGGGTGCTACTCCGGCACCATACCCTCAATATATATAAACAAAACCTGTAAAAGTGTCACGTTTTTGTCAAATTTTCAAAAAATGGCACTTTTTTTCGTTTGTTTGGGCGGGTGCCGGAATAAAGCTCTTATTTGTTGTTCGCGCGGATGAGGTTGAGGGCGGAACCCGCCTTAAACCATGCCCACTGCTGTTCGTTGTAGGTGTGGCTGAGCGCGATGTTATCGACGGAGCCATCCTTGTGGTGGGCGACGAGGGTGAACTCGGAACCCGGGGCGAACTTGGTGAGACCCACGATGTCGAACACGTCCTGTTCCTGAATCTTATCGTAGTCGGCGGCGTTCTTGAAGGTGAGGGCGAGCATGCCCTGCTTCTTGAGGTTCGTCTCGTGGATGCGGGCGAAGCTCTTCACGATCACGGCCTTCACGCCGAGGAAGCGCGGTTCCATGGCGGCGTGTTCGCGGCTAGAACCTTCACCGTAGTTTTCGTCACCGATGACGATGGAACCCGTGCCCTTGGCCTTGTAAATCTTCGCAAGTTCAGGGACTTCCTTGTATTCACCGCACTGGCAGAGAACCTTGTTCGTTTCGCCGTTGAATGCGTTCACGGCGCCGATGAGCATGTTGTTCGAAATGTTTTCGAGGTGACCGCGGTAGTTGAGCCACGGACCAGCCATGGAGATGTGGTCGGTAGTGCACTTGCCCTTGGCCTTGATGAGGAGCGGGGTACCGGCGATGTCCTTGCCGTCCCAAGCCGCGAACGGCGTGAGGGCCTGGAGGCGCTTGCTTTCGGGGTTGATAGAAACGGTGATCTTGGAACCGTCTTCGGCGGGGGCCTGGTAGCCGGCATCCTTGACTTCAAAACCCTTCGGCGGAAGTTCGCACTGTTCCGGCGGGTCGAGCTTGACTGCTTTACCTTCGTTGTTCACGAGGGTGTCGGTCATCGGGTTGAAGCGGATGTCGCCGCTGAGCGCTGCAATCACGGCCATGAGCGGGGAGGCGACGAAGGCGTGCGTGTTCGGGTTGCCGTCGGCGCGCTTTGCGAAGTTGCGGTTAAAGCTGTGGACGATGGTGTTGAGTTCCTTCTTGTCGGCACCGGCACGGTCCCAGCGGCCAATGCAAGGACCGCAGGCGTTCGTCATGATGGTGGCACCGAACTGCTTGAACAGGTCGATGAGGCCGTCGCGTTCGGCGGTGTAGCGCACCTGTTCAGAACCCGGGTTGATGAGGAGCGGGCACTTCGGGCTGAGACCCTTCGCGAGGGCCTGCTTGATCATGTTCGCTGCCATGAACAAATCTTCGTAGCTGGAGTTCGTGCAAGAACCGATGAGGGCGGCGCTCACGACCGGCGTAGATTCCGGCTTGGTTTCGGTGGCCTTGAGGCTTTCTGCCATGTCGGTCACGGCGTAGGCGCGGTCCGGGCTGAACGGGCCGTTGAAGTGCGGCACGAGTTCGCTCAGGTTGATTTCCACAACGCGGTCAAAATACTTTTCCGGATTTGCTTCGACTTCCGGGTCGGCCTTGAGGTGTTCTGCAATCTTGTCGGCGGCGGCGGCAACGTCGGCGCGGCCGGTCACCTTGAGGTAGCGGCTCATGGAATCGTCGTAGCTGAAGGTGGAGCAGGTAGCGCCCACTTCGGCACCCATGTTTGCAATCGTTGCCTTGCCTGTTGCGGAGAGGCTGCGTGCGCCTTCGCCGAAGTATTCGATAATGGCGTTGGTGCCGCCCTTCACGGTGAGGATGCCTGCGAGCTTGAGGATGATGTCCTTCGCGGTTGCGAAACCCTGGAGCTTGCCGGTGAGTTTCACGCCGATCATCTTCGGGTACTTGAGTTCCCACGGGAGGCCCACCATGGCGTCCACAGCGTCTGCACCGCCCACGCCAATGGCGAGCATGCCGAGGCCGCCAGCGTTCACGGTGTGGGAGTCGGTACCGATCATCATTCCGCCCGGGAAGGCGTAGTTTTCGAGCACCACCTGGTGGATGATGCCTGCACCCGGGAGCCAGCAGTCAATGCCGTACTTGGCAGACACGGACTGGAGGAAATCGTAAACTTCCTTGCTTTCTTCCTTCGCGCGGGGGAGGTCCTTTTCGACACCTTCGCGGGCGATAATCAGGTGGTCGCAGTGCACGGAACTGGGTACTGCCACGCGGGCCTTACCGGCGGTGGTGAACTGGAGGAGGGCCATCTGGGCGGTAGCGTCCTGCATGGCCACGCGGTCGGGGTGGAATTCGGCAAAATCCTTGCCGCGTTCGTAAGTCCTGTTCTCGGCGCCATCGATCAGGTGGCTGTAGATAATCTTTTCGGCGAGGGTGAGCGGACGGCCCAGCTGCTTGCGGGCAGCTTCAACGCGGGCGGGAATGCGGGCATACACGCCCTGGATCATGTCGAAATTGAAAAGCATAGTCTCTTGGGGTTATAGGTTGAATTTTCGGGCGTAAAGATAGAAAATTATTTGGTTGCTTTTTTTTACCCTTAACAAAGGGTGTAAATTTTCCTAAATTTGGCCGCGTTCCTAAGATTGGAGACCCCCATGCCCAATATTAACGCCAAAGATTCCGTCAAGAATTTCCTTGCTGGAGTCAAGACGACCGTTACTCCTGAATTGTTCCGCACGATTCGCAGGGGCTACGACAAAAAGAACTTCGTAAGCGACCTCATGTCGGGCCTGATTGTGGGCATTCTGGCGCTTCCGCTTGCCATTGCGTTTGCTATCGCTTCGGGTGTGGGTCCGGAACAGGGTCTTTATACGGCCATTATCGCTGGCTTTACCATTTCGCTGTTGGGCGGTTCCCGTTTCCAGATTGGCGGCCCGACGGGTGCCTTTATTGTGATTGTTTATGGCATCGTGAGCCAATATGGCTACGATGGCCTTGCCTCGGCCACTCTTTTGGCCGGTATCTTGCTGATTATCTTCGGTTTAGCCAAATTTGGCGCTATCATCAAGTTTATTCCGTATCCGGTTACTGTGGGCTTTACCGCCGGTATCGCTATTATTATTGCTCTTGGCCAGGTGCCGAACTTCTTTGGCCTCCGTTTCCTTTCCAAAGACCCGGCCGATGCCGTGGGCAAAATCAAGCTTTACGCCTCTTCGCTTGATACTGTTAATATTTATGCCGTGATTGTTGGCCTTGTGGCTTTGGCCGTTTGCATTCTGTGGCCGAAGATTACGACGAAAGTTCCGGGTTCCCTGATTGCCATTATCGTGGCGACTGTCATGGTGAAGGTCTTGGGCTGGGATGATCCGATTACGGGCCACGGCGTGGTGACCATTGGCATGAAAAACCACATTCCGAGCGGTTTTCCGGTTCCGCATTTGCCGAACATTAGCCTCGAAATGATGCAAAAAGTGTTCCAGCCGGCTTTGACGATTGCCATTTTGGGCGCCATTGAATCCCTTTTGTCTGCCGTGGTGGCCGACGGTATGACCTCGACCAAGCACCGTTCCAATACCGAACTTTTCGGTCAGGGCGTTGCCAACGTGCTTTCCCCGATGTTTGGCGGTATCCCGGCTACGGGTGCGATTGCCCGTACGGCAACCAACATCCGTAACGGTGCCGTGAGCCCGATTTCGGGCCTCGTGCATGCGGTTGTGCTCCTGCTCATCATGCTCGTGCTCGGTAAGTATGCCGAAATGATCCCGATGGCAGCGCTTGCCGCCGTGCTTTTTCAGGTCGCGTTCAACATGTGCGGCTACCGCAGCTTTATCAAGATGTTCAAGGCCCCGAAGAGCGATGTTGCTGTGATGCTTGTGGCCTTCTTCTTGACCGTGATTATCGACCTTACGGTCGCTATCGAAGTGGGCGTGTTGCTTGCGGCGGTGCTGTTTATCAAGCGCATGAGCGATGTGTCCGAGATGGAGACGGTGACCGAGGCCCTCAAGGATGACGACGAGGAGGCCGCGCACAACGAGCTCAGCCGCCAGGTGCCGAAGGGCGTGGTGGTTTATGAGTTGGCCGGTTCGCTGTTCTTTGGCGCGGTCGACAAGTTCAAGGACACGATGGCCCGCATCTCGGACAAGCCGAAGATTCTTATTTTGCGCATGCGTAGCGTGTCGAGCATCGATGCCGCAGGCATCCAGATGATCGAGGACCTGCTGAACCGCTGCAACCGCGAAGGGACGCAGCTGTTGCTCAGTGGCGTGCATGCTCAGCCGGTGGTAGCGCTTACTCGCGCCGGAGTGCTTAAGCAACTCGGTGAAGAAAACGCCCTCGGTAACATCGATGCCGCTCTCAACCGCGCCCGCGAACTCTTGGGCCTCCCGATTGTGGATACCTCGCATGAAATGCCGCAGGCGCCTACCGTTTCTTGGGAAAAGAGCCTCGACAAGCCGTGGATGCCGGAAGAATCCAACGCTGCAATTGCCGAAGAAACGCCGGAAGTTATCGCCGAAAAGATGATGGACGAACCGGTCGTAAAAATCGAAGAAAAAACAAAGTAACCTTTGTAAGTTTTTTATCACTTTGTGATGCTTGTCGCAGTGTGATTTCCGTCTCTTTAATTTTAGTTATGTTATATCTAAATTAGGGGCATGGTTAAGAGACATGCTATGACGAGTTCTGAAAGGACGCACATCTTTTGGCACTTCATCGTGAACTATCTGCTTGCCTTCTGGGCGGTTGGATTGATCCTGATGAATATCTGCTAGCATCAAACAATCCTAGATTATTTTTCTATTTTTGGCGCCATGTTTAAAATAGGCGTGATGGCTTCCGGTGGTGGAAGTAACTTTAAAGCGATAATTGACCGCATTGGCGAGGGCGACCTCGAAGCCCAATGCAAGTTCCTGATTACCAACAACGGTGGTTGCGGGGCTGTTTCTCATGCGGAATCTTACGGGATTCCCGTTTTCCACATTTCGGGCAAGACGCACCCCGATACGGCTGCCTACGAAGCGGCGCTGCTCGAAGTCATCGATCGCTACGACATTGATTTGTTGATTCTGGCGGGCTATATGAAGGCCTTGCCGGTAAGCCTCATTAAAAGGCTCCCGGACCGTATTTTGAACATTCACCCGTCGCTTTTGCCCAAGTATGGCGGCAAGGGTTTTTTCGGAATTCATGTGCACGAGGCGGTGATTGCCGCGCACGATACGGAATCGGGCCCGACAGTTCACTTGGTCAGCGAAGAAATCGACCAGGGCCGCATTCTGGCACAGACCCGCGTGCCTGTTGAAGCTGCGGACACGCCGGAAACGCTTGCTGCTCGCGTGCTGGTGCAGGAACATGCCCTCTACTGGAAGACGATTAAGGAATATGCGGCTCAAATGGGCTTGTAACTCATGAAATTCAAGGTTCCGGCATTTTTGGAAGGGATTGAAGCTCCTGTCGATGGCGAAGTGGCCATGCGCAAATTCGCTGCATCCCAGATGGGGGAAAATGCCGTGGTTGTGGGTATTGACGAAGTGGGCCGCGGCCCCTTGGCAGGCCCCGTGGTGGCGTGTGCTGCTGTTCTCAAGACGCCCGACGCACTCCTGACACTCAACGATTCCAAGAAACTTACGCGCCCGAAGCGCGAAGCCATGTACCAGGACGTGCAAGATGCTTGCGCCTGCTTTGCCGTAGCGAGCGCCTCGGTCGAGGAAATCGACCGCATGAATATCCTGGAAGCCGACTTTTTAGCCATGCGTCGAGCCTTGCAGGCTCTCGGTATGCCCGGTTTGCATGAATCCGCCCCTCAAATCCCGATCTTTAAGAAGGGATGTCTCAACATTAGTAGAGATCCTTCGACTACGAGCCAGGGGCTCTCCGCTCAGGATGACAAAACGGTGCGAGTTCTTATTGCTGTCGACGGTAACCTCAAGATTCACGGAATCCCCGAAGAAATGCAGATTCCCGTGGTCAAGGGCGATGGACGCATTGCTAGCATCTCGGCGGCCTCGATTTTGGCGAAAGTCTTCCGTGACCGCTACATGGACGACCTCGAAAAGAAGTTCCCCGGCTACGGTTTCGACAAGCATGCCGGTTATGGAACCAAGGCTCACCTTGACGCAATCCGCCGTCTCGGCATGACTGCGGAACATCGTAAAAGCTTTCACCCCAAGAGTTTACAGACCGAGCTGGATCTTTTTTAAGGTACAATTGTGATGTAGCGCATATCATCAGTGGTTCTCTTATTGACTTTTAGAAAATTTTTGTTAATTTGAAGCTAATCAATAAAGGAGTTTTCTATGAAAAGTGTTGCAAATTTTTGCAAACAAAAAAAAGAAGCGGCCTTCCTTTCCTTATTTTGTGCTGCTAGCATAGGACTCTTCGGCTGCGGAAGTGATTCCAGCAGTAGCGGTCCTGATGCGACAAGCGATGTATGCTCCGTTACCAAGACGGGAAATTCCGTTACCATGAAAACGACGGCTGGTGGGGCTACCACTACTACCGTTTATGTGTTTGGTGCGGATGGAAATATGGTTTCGCAATCCACAATCACCGATTATTCTCAAATGGGCGATGATGTCACCGCCAAGACGGTTTGCGAAGCCTCGGGTACGGTAGAGGGTTTCAGCGCTACCTACGAAGCGGGGAAGTGTACTGTTACTCAGACCGTTGGCTTGGTTGGAACGTTGGACGAAATATACGATACCCAAAATGCGGTTTGTGAAGCAACTAACGAAGTCGCCAAGCCAGCAAGCAGCAGTGGCTCCAGCGAAAGCTCTTCTAAATCCGTGAAAAGCCTGGTTGAACTTTTCCAGTCCCCCTGTGCTGAATCTAATTCTGGCGAAACGGTCAAAGTGACCGGAGAAAAATCCGATTATATTTGCGCTTCTATTGATTTGGGTATGGGAATGACGACATACACGTGGGCGCCTGCCGTTAGCAAAATAGAGGATATGGACGAATGCTCGCAAAGCTGGGCCATCGCAAATCCCCAAAAGACCTATGCCTATGACAAGTCCAAAAAACAGATTTATACGTGTTCCATGGATCCTGAATCCTTGACTTGGAAATGGTCGGCTTTGGGGGCCGCGCTTGATATTGGCGATGATGATGGCGATGAGGATGGTGATGATGACGAGCTCGGTTCTTCCGGCTCTTCCAAAACCAATTCTTCGGAATCCTCTGAACCCGAATTGTCTAGCAGCTCTGGACCAAGGGAAAAAGTCGTAACTTTCGAAGACGGTATCATGTACACATCCACCTACGGTGACCGCGTACGTACATTCTTTAACACGGTTGACGAATATACCTTCTTTGACGACAACAAGGAAACGAAGGATAGTTCGGGCTGGTGGTTCAGTTTTGATGATAGTGCTGATAGAGGATATTCCACCGTATACACGGGATCCGAGATGGGCGCGTACACGGCAGAAATCGACCTTATATACGACTGGGAGTATAATGGGGAATATATGGAAGCCGTTCCGTATCCCTATGCCGCCATCGGTTTCAATATGTCCCCGTCGGGAACCTCCGTAAATATGTCCGATTGGGAAGGAATGTGTGTCACCTATTCTGCAACGAAGAAGGTTGCGTTTACTTTGAGGAGCTTTGGTGACGGAAGAAGCTCCTGGTATGCGACCTTGCCGAGTGGTACCGTCAAAACGGTGGATCTTGCATTTAACACGAAAACTTTCCATCAACCCAGTTGGGCCATCGAACAAGATCTCGATTACCCGACTTTCAAAGGTGCTTTGGCAAGCGTCCTAGCCATCCACTTCAAGTATTCCAATGACGAGGCTGGCGTTTCTTGTCCGGTTTCGTTGGAAGGGAACTGCGTTACTACGTCCGTCAATAGCATCAAAATTCACAAGATCGGCAAGTACGGCGCCTGCTCGAACTAGATGCTTCGCAATACGACTATTTCTTGGAAGTTGGTGTATCGCGACGAATATGGCCGTGGCGATACACTTGACATGACAACGAAATTTAAATGATTTGATAAAAAAGTCGTTTATGAAATGTCTGTCGCTTCCTGTTTCCGTAATCCTTTTGCTTGCAGGTCTAGCTTTTGCTCATGAAAGCAACCACCGGGGCAACCGCAGTATTTGCGGATTGTCTTCAGTCTGGTCCTATGACACCGACGAAGAAGCTCAGAAAAAGATGGCTCAATCCCAGAAGCGTGAAGATAGCTTTGTCAAGTATGCGAAAAAGTTCTACCCAAGAGCAAAGACTAGGCTGAATACTGTGCAAGACGCATCGCAGAACGCACCAGTTTTTGGCTCTATCGTCAAGAAAAAGATTCTTGACAAGGATATCGAAAATGTTTTTCCAGAATATTCCGAGTCGTTTGCGAAATGGTGCAATGATAAAAAACAGGAATATAAAGCGAATGTCGCCATGGCATCGTTAGAGACGCAGGAAACTTTTGAAGATTATAACGAAATTTCTACAGGATTCGGTTCACAATGTTTTCTGCTGCATATGGTGATTGACGTTAAACAGAAATATGATGTCGAAACGAAAAAATGGATTGCTCCATCACCTGAAGAAAAACGCAAGACATTTTTTAAGTTCCTTTATCGGGGAGCATCTGCGGAAATCGATTCTGCGAAATCAGATTCTGCCGTTGCATTATTTGAAAAGGATTTTTTTCTTCCAGGGCCTACAGGAAACCGCATTTTCTTTGATGACGGCTGGACTCCCGTGCTTACGAAGAAGGAATTATTGTCCGTCAGCGACTCATTTGGGGATTCTTTGGCGTTTGTCCCTTTTCAGGTTGGCGGCCCGCTTCCTATAAATAAAAATTTGAGCCTGAAAAAGAAAATTTTAAACCATTTGGAAAATGGTGAATTTGATTCTATTCCGCCGCTGATAGACGAAAGCATGCACTATGCCGATACGGTGCATTTTCTTTTGTATAGACAGCTGTATTCCGAAAAGGAGTATTACGGCCTTTCGTTCTTGACTCGCCGATTCGATATGATTCTGAATAGAGACCGTAGCCGTTATTACCGCCCTGAAACGGTGGTTATGCATCGCCCATTAAGTAAAATCGATAAATGGATTTACGAAAATCTTGACAAGCATATCGACCAGCCTCGTCTGGATTCGGCGCTTATCATTGCCAATTATAGCCGCCGTGCAGACTATATTATTCGCGAACAATACGAAAGATTCAGGGAACGGCACTTGCCTGACCGTTCGGGTGTTGTCAGGTACGTAAGGGATAGCGACGTGAAAGCAGTGGAATATGAAGTAAAGTTACCCAAGAACAAGAGGTGATTTTCTAGTTGTCTTGCGCCCTATATATCCCTAACGCAGCGAATGCTGCATGCCCCTGTTTTTACATCATAATATGGAACTCCGGTGGAATCGTACATGTCGGGGCTAAACGAAAAATGATAAGCCCAATCGGCATTGCTTTCTGTGGAGCATGTGAAGCACGCGGATAATCCGAAGCGGTTGAAACTGCCGTCAGTCCTCTGGAATCCATAGTATTTTACATCCAAATCAGGGGCTTTCAGACCGTCCTTTTTCAGTAGGGTCAGCCAGTCGGAGTAAGTCGGCAAACGCCATCCGTTAGGGCATACTCCTTGCACATGCGGTTGGGTCAGTGAATCTGCCAAGTCACAAGTAACGCCATCGCCGCACGGAACCATTTCGGACGAATCCATAGCGATGCTCCACCTGTATAGGCGTCCGTATATCTTGCAGTTTGCGTTTCCATAGTCAAAGCAGACGCTCCCCTTGGCGTTATACCTAAGATTTTCTGTCATCCATTCCTGATTTCCGATTTCTACGGTCCTGTAAGTTTCGCCGTCCCTCTCGTCTGTAAAAGAGCCGACAGTGTAGTTGTGCGGTCCGATAGAGTTGTCGTCGCTGCAAGCGGCAAATGCAACCAACGCAAGCGTCACCCAAAGCAAGCGAATCTGATTTTTCATGTTCTTTTCTTAATGAATTTAGTTTTCTTTGTTTGGAACAAATTCTTTGCATACGGAGTCGCAACGCATTTCGTTACGGATTCCGTCTATGAACACGCATATGTCAGCGCTTTTTCTAATGACCGTGGAGTCCGAAGTTGGAAGCGAATCAACGGGGTTTGAAGTCTCAATAACATCTGTATTGGTTGAGTTAGCCTTCGATGAATCCGACTCGGCAGAATCAGACGAACAACGCCGCTCCGAAAACGGTATATCGACGTATCGGCAGTATTCCACTTTCTTGCAGGTGTCTTCCGGAGCGATTATCGGTTCTGACATCAGCACATAACGAAAGCGTAACCGGTCTGTTTTTTCCTTGATGACAAGCACGTATGCTTCGTCGAAGTCGCCAACGTTTGCAGGAGTGCCCGAGAAGAATACCGGTTTGCCGCGTTCCTCGCCTTTTTTCACATAGTTTTGAAAATAGATTCGGTCATCCAGTTTCTCGACCTGGTAGAATACCATATTGACTGGCTGAATGTCGCCGTATAGTTCCTCGTTTTCCGTCTCGGTGGTGATTTGTATGAATACGGAATCGACATCCATCGTATCGTTGTTTGCGACAACAAGCCTGAAACTGCGTATGAAACTGGTCTTTGTCAGATAATCCCTGTACCACGCCCCCGAGATTGTGTCGATTAGGGGAAACGTAATCCGCATAGCCTCAAGGAGAGTGTCGGTTTCAGGGTGGCCAATCTCGACTACGTTGTCGGGCCATTCCGTACGTGTAGTATCGCCAAAGAAACTCGACACATAAGGCGAGTAATCGACAAGCGCCCAGAACTCGGGAAAACGAGAGTAAGAAGAAATACAGTCGTCGCATGTTTCAACGATGCTTTCGCGGTCCTCTGCGCAACCGAAAAATGCGAACAGTAGTGCTGTAGCGAAAAGAATGGGAATGTAAACGGATTTGGTCATAGATGCAAATATAGTTTTTTGTATGGGTGGGCAATAGATCCACAAACTCCATTAGGCACTTGGGAACCAAAAGGGAGTGTATCCTTTATTCTGTTCTTTTTTGAAGAGATACCGCTTCACTTCGCCCTTGTATTTTATAGTGTATATCTGTTGTTGTTCAATCGGCAATTTTCCATAATGACACAGGTCGTGGGTTTTGTTCTTCCCTGTAATATCATATGGTTCGTCTTCACGTATTTTTCCGTAAACAGGATTATTATCGACATATACCACGGGACATTCTTCTTGTTTTTTAACCCATATTACAAGGTCCCCTTTATGGCAATATGGATGTGGACCTTCAAAATCTTCTCCTAGAGGGATAAAAGGGAAAAAGAAAATGAGCCATGCATTGGCGGTTGTTTTAGTGTAATAGCGCCAAATTTCGTAATCGTCTTTTTCTGGTATAACAACTTCATCGTTTTCATTTAATAATCTCGGTTCGTACCAAATGTAGTTATGATAAAGAGAACACCCTTCTAGGTAGAGCATTCCCAAAATTAAGATAAAGATAGAAATGTGTGTATGAGAAGGCATTTTGTTCATGACAGTAACCGTATCACGATTCTTATATAAAATATACTTACGCCCTATTCCAGATGTCAATATTTTGAATACAACAACTGTTGAAAATGCGACATTTCCTCCGATTTTTGTATATTCCCTCTACATGAAGATCTGTTCCCGCGCGTAAGCGTGTATGCCGAACTTGGCGCAGGCAACCGCGGCTTCACCGAAACTTTTTTGGTAGGTAACTGCTGAAAGATTATCGCAATTTGCGAAACCTTTCCTTGCAATACTGCACTTTTTATGAAACGCATTTGTATCATATTTTAAATTCAGATGAAAAATTTGTAAAAAAACGCCATTTTTATTGCGTATTCGACATTTTTGTTTTATTTTTAAGAATATGAGGCCTATTACCGAATATCAGGATTACCGTGAGTATATGCGAGATTTCTATGCCGAGCGCAAGAGAAGTTCGTATTTCACTTGGCGAAAATTTGCAAGTCTCGCCGGATTCGCTTCTCCGGCATACTTGAAACTGGTCAGCGATGGGAAAACGAGTCTCAGTAAGCCGGGCATAGCAAAAGCGGCACGAGCCATGGGACTCGAAGGTTTTGACTACACCTATTTTACCTTGCTTGTGAAATTCGGAAACGCTAAAAACGACAGCGAAAAAGAATCGGCTCTCCGGGAACTCGAACGCGAAGCGCAAATGAACAAGATTCGCATCGTCGATGCAGACGCCTTCCGCTATTACGAAAATCCAGCCTACCCGATTATTCGCGAACTCGCCCCCCTTATGCCAAACGCTTCATTTGGAGAAATTGCGTCCAAAGTAAAACATGAAATTACGGCTGCACAAGTCCGCGACATACTCCAGTTTCTTGTCAAGGCAGATTTGCTCAAAAAGAATGACGACGGAACTTACGAGCAAACACAAAAAGCCGTCAAGGGTTCCAAGGAAACGATTCCCCTGGTCATCCGCACGATGAACCGAAAAATGTCCGAATTGGCGGTTCAGTCCATTGCCAAAGATTCCGTGGAAGAGCGCAATTTTTCAGGAATCACCATGGGGATAAACAAATCTGTTTACGACCGCATTACCAAGGAAATTGACATCTTCCGCAAAAAGATTATTGACATCGCAAACGAATGCCGAGATATTGATCAGGTCTATCAAATGAATTTGCAAGTGTTTCCCCTTACAGACGAGGCGACCACCTCAGATAAAAGGAGACGCAAATGAACACGACAAAAATCCTAATCGCATTATCGACAACTTTGTTCTGGGCATGCACCGAAAAGCCGAACGAAGCGGGAACCACTGAAATTGAGAACACGATGGCAGGAAACCCCGGCGAGATTTCGGCACCGGATGACGGCGGCCTGGCATCAGAATCGTTCGCCTCGGATACGAAAAATGGACTGAAGTTAGGCTCTTGTCTCGCCGGCTTGGCAGATTCACCCTCTTTGGCAAAGCGAGCCGCCAAAGCAGCAACCATCGCAGAAAACTCTTCCAATGGTTTACCCAAGGCGTATATTCTTAACGACGGCAACGGAAATTACCAGGTATTCGTCTTGAAAGTGATGGACCTCTGCTATGTCGAGGCGGATCTCCTGACAAAACGTTCAGGCGACACCTTGGAAATCGAATATGGCCCCGACCGTGTGGAATCGGCATGCACGTGCTATAGCGACCACTGGTTCGATATTGCCCCCGAAAACAAGGACATCAGGTATTTCAAGTTCAGCGGAAAAATCTACGAAATTGACCCCGGCCCCGCTCCAGGACCTTCGAAAAAAGTAAAAAAAACAGACGAAGGCCCTGAACTGACAGATGCCCGAGACGGACAAGTTTACAAGACGATTCAACTCGGCGAACAGACCTGGATGGCCGAAAATCTCAACTTTGAAATTGAAGATGGTGTCCAAAGTTGGTGCAACGGAAACAAAGGCGAAAACTGCGATAAGTACGGTCGTCTATACACACTCGCCGCCGCAAAGACAGCCTGCCCACCCGATTGGCACTTGCCTTCAGTTGATGAGTGGCCCACAAAGGGGAATGGTGGCTACTCGGCGTTTTACGCTTATGGCGTTGAGGGTTGGGGAAATGCAAAAGACGAATACGGGTTCGCAATTTTGCCCGCAGGGAACTATCAAGCAGAATTCCAAAATTTTCTTGAGCCGGGCCTTTTAGCATTCTTTTGGACATCCACAATAGACAAACTCAATCATAATTGTCCTAAAATGATTCATGTTGGCGACGGTTTCGAAGGAATGGTAAGCGTCTGTAGCGACAACGAAAACGACGGATTATCAGTCCGCTGCGTAAAGGACTAGATTTACAATATTATATTTATAGCCATGAACATAAGGCTGCGTAAAATTCTGGGAAAAATATTCCTTTCTTCTACCGCGTTTCTATGGTTCGGATGCGATAACGATACGGCAAGTGCCCCGAAAGACTCGCCGACGGAACCAACGCCGTTTATCGACATAGAACAGGAATTGTCTAAAATATCGCAACCCGATACGACCGGATTAAGGGGAAAGTGCATTTCGGCATACAGTTTCTGCGAAACTATCGAAGATTTCAACGCATATTACTACAACCGACAATGGGCCTCGAGTATTGCTCAAGAAAAAATTGATTCCCTTCTTAACGCACCGCAAAGTTCCCTATTTTCAAGCATAAAGAAATCCTGCTACAAAGACTTAATCGAGCTTGAATTCATGCCGGACTACGGGGTTTCACCATGCTATGATGTCTTGGAAATAGAGGCTTTCGAACCATCTACCCACGAGGACTCGGTTTTCATTGAGGAACATAAAGCCCGTTACGAAGCCTACTTAAAAAAATACAATCTTACCGAATGCGAATCTGGTAGCGTCGTTGTCGGCGACAAATACATCGAGGCCATCTTGGAAAACGACCAATACGAGAGGAGCATCATTCAAAGTCGGCTTGAGGAAATCAATGAAAAGGCTGCCGCATGCGACAACCTTGAAGAGGATGACGTTTTATGAAAAAGAGCCTAATTTACCTGATAGCCGTTTCTCTGTGGCTTCTGGCCTGTAGCGATTCGTCGTCGGAACCGCAAAAAGAAGAATACGATATAAGCGGATGCTGCTCCGGGGAATGGACTATCGAAAGAATCATTTCGATCAATAGTCTTGGAGATACCATAAACATACGAAATGGAGATTCCACATATACAAATAAGGGCGTGTGCAATCCACCGCCTCCGAGTGTAATGACTTTCATGTGTGCGGAAACTCCGTTTAGATTTGTTGATTCTGTCGTTATAGATTCAAGCATTTCATCTTCTAGCGACCCGCTTTCGTCTTCATCGCTTTTCACACCTGTTCCCCGCTCGTCAAGCAGTTACAGCCTATCGCGAGAAGAAACGATAGACTCGACACGCGAAACGGTATATCGACTTTTATACCCGACACCCGAAGGAACTCTCGATACGGGATTCTTTGCCACGGGAGAATGCACCGTTAAAGCGGACGGTTCGTTTGAATGCGAGCAGCGGAGTTGCATAGAGGATATTGGCGGACGCATAAAGATTAATAATACCTCCTATCCGGCAAGTTACAAAGACCATGAAAAACTCGGCATCTATTTTCACGCAAGCACTGAAAAAACTCAACTTATCGATATCAATCTGGGTGACAGTGCACTCACGGAATTCATTCCCTACGCCAACATCCCCGAATTTGATACCGCCGACGCATTAAGCCGCCTCGCCGTTTTATCCGCAAAGACCTGCACGACATTAGAGCGCTTTGTAGGGCACTACCAGTTACAGGCAGAAGGACTTCCCGAAGGAATCATTCTTTACCGCGACGGTGCGGATATCGACAAACGACAAATCTCAACCGAATCCTATACCATGCTATTTTCCAAGGAAGATTTCAACACTGTTGAAAAGAGCGTTTCGGATACCGCATGGTTAAGGGAACACTGCGAAGAGCTTTATAGCGAAGAGGACTACGCCGATTATCCGTATTACGCCTACGTTGACCCCAAATACACGGCTGCAATCAACAACTTTGGCTGCGGGGTCGTTTCGTTTTCTTACGAAGCAGACCCAATAGCGGGCTACTGCCACGGATGGCAAGTTCCCGACCTAGAAAAGGAATACTCCTTCCGCCTTATCAATATTTCGGACAAAGTTCCAGAAACCCCATTCCAATGGAAACTGCTTTACATGGACCAGTATGGTCGCGGCGGCTCGCTGAACGTCACGACACAATTTGAGTAAGTTGTTATATTTCAGAAAAACTAAAAGAAGGATTGACATGAATCGCTATTTTTATCTTTTGGCTTCAGCATTGTTCATTTTCGCCTGCTCTGACGACAACAGCACAAGTCCGTCGGAAAATCAAGAAACAGCCGGATACCAGCATGTGTCCATAGACAAAGAAAACCGTCGAATCTTTGTAAACGAAGACGCTCACACCGAAGAATATTGCATCTTGGAACAAGGTTCTTTTAATTGGGGTGAAGTCTCTTACAAAGCGTATCAAGATTCAAATCCGACAACCTACGAGATTCACGGTGACACGCTAATCGTTTTCTTCTACGGCAATACGTATGATCCGCATTACTATCTTGGCGGTTCCACCGATAAGATTTATGGTAAATGGATTAACATTGGTTGTTCTAAATATCAGGATGAAGTATATTGCCAGTCCCAAGAGGACCGCGACTTTAGGGAACAATATGACGAATTTGTTTTGACAATTTCCGAAAACAAATTCCAGGAAGAGATTGTATATAAGCCCGCATATTTTGAATACGACGACTACATGAATTCCATGTATCTGTCCGACCTTTATGCCGTACTTGAAAATAATTATGCTTACCCAACTATCGGGTCATTCGGCGCTCTATTTTCTCCCGAACAGGAATCTTACATAAAGGCTGTGGAAAAAGAACGGAAGATTGAAGTTCTGGAACAAACAAAAACGATGAAAAAATTCAAGTTGGGTGGAAAAATATTTGAACTCAAGATTACGGACATCGAAAGGGATTCCCTGGATTATAGAGTCGCTATCAGCGTAAAGTCGGGCGACAAGGAATGTTCTTACGAAGAGCAGCAGGTGAACGCAACAAAAGAAAACTGCAAGGACCAGACTACAGAAGGCCTACGATACTACGATGAAGAACGGGACTTTCAATATCCACTGTATTTCAGGGACGCAAACATGCTGAAAACGAAAGGCCTCAATGAATTTGACAAGTGCATCAAGGAAATCACAGTTTCAAAAGACACACAGAACGGGACACAAACCGACAAAGCTGATGCAACCGATTCCATCCAAACACTGGAAACTCAACCGGCTACCAACGGCTCTCGATAAATTCCTTGAAATGCAAAATTTTTTCGCTAGATCGCACATTAAACAGCAAGTGCTCGAAATCCCGCTTTTTTACATTCAAGTTTGTCGAGTCGGCAACCTGCAGCAGAGCCTTCTTCAGTTCGCCCTTCGTTTTGATCCCGTGCAAGGCTTTCAAAAAATCTAGACAGGGCTCTGTTTGCTGGAGTAAAAACATGCTGTCGTAAAAATCGCGTCCCTTATGGCGGGAAAGTAATGCGGATAATTTCATGGCGCAAAGTATTTCATCTGGCGGGACCTGTAATGGAAAGAAAAATCCGCATCCTCCCACATTTCAAGATTTTTTGGGAAAATCGTGGAGGTTTTATGACTGATGATGGAAAATTTGGTAGTATCCAAATGGAGGCTAACTTTTGGTGACTGATTGCTGTAGAACCGTAAGCGACCTTGATTATTTGCTTTAGCTCACATTCCTTACGTAATTGTTTTTTTTTCTTTACTTTCTAGCCGTTTTAAGCTATATTTATCTCGATAGCACAACGAGGACTCTATGCTCAAAAAACTGATTGCAGCCTTTTTATTTGTATGCCCCCTGGTTTTTGCCAACTGGGAAGGCGATTTGCTTAAGCCTACGTCTTGCGATATAGACGGCAAGACTTTTTACGAGCTTTCTTCTCCGGAGCATTTAGCCTGGTTTGCGATGCAGGTGAACAAGGGCAACGTGGACTACAACGCAATCCTCAAGGACGATATTGTCATTTGGGAAACTCCTGTTTCTGCTTTGACTACGGAGTGGATTCCCATAGGAACAGCGGATTCCAAATATGCTGGTGTTTTTGACGGCGATGGTCACAAGATTTCTGGCATATACATTGCTGAAAGCCAACTCTATGCAGGGCTTTTCGGTGCGGTGGCAAAGGGGAGTGTCATCAAAAATTTGACCCTGGAAAATGTTTCCATCACAAGCTCCACCATGGGCAGCAGTACCTCCTTTTCTGGTGGAATTGTGGCCCGCTTTGCAGGTGATTCTCTTTTGAATTGTGAATTCAACGGCTTTGTAAGAGATACTAATTATGCGGCGGGTATCGCTGGTGCTATTCTTGGTACATCTTATATTGGCAATGTGCGTAACAATGGCACCATTGAGGGAGCTTACTCTGCTGGCGGTCTTATAGGAATTGCCGCACAGGGTTCATCAACGACAATTAAGAACTCTGTAAACGACGGTAGCGTGAGTGGACGCGACAATGGTGGCTTTATTGGAATGGTTTATGGTAAGGTATCCATTGATAGTTGCGCGAACAATGGCGATGTGTTGACTGATTCCGCAGGGTCGTCTGGAGGATTTATTTATGGTATAGCGAAGAATAGTTCCTTGACCTCCATAAAGAATTCTGTAAATAGGGGACATGTGGTTTCGGGGTATGAGTCCAAAGAAGGACTTGTTGTGGGCGGCTTTGTTGCCGTGAACGAGGGTGTTCTGGAAATAGACAATTGCGTAAACGAAGGCAAAGTGTCTAAAAATAAAAAAAATTCGGGGGTTGGCGGAGGCTTTGTTGGCTGGGGCAGAAATAATGTTTCTATAACGAGGAGTGTGAATAAGGGGAATGTCTATGCAGGACGTAGTGCGGGCTTTATTGGAAAGACGGATTCTGTGGGAGTTTATCTTATTAAGGATTGCGTAAACGAAGGGCAAATTGGTTCCAGCATTCTTTCGTCTAGTCAGACCAATAGTGGGTTTGTAACAAATGCCACAGGAAAATTCACTATTGACGGTGTTGTCAACAAGGTAGATATTGTTGGTGGCTTAGTCGCAGGAATCGTTGGTGTGTTTAGGGGAGGACGCTATTCCTATAGCAATAGTTATACCTCTGTTTTGAACCTGAAGAATGCGGTAAACGAAGGCAATCTTACGGGTATGACAAATGTGGGCGGTATTGTTGGCAAAATATTTAACATAAGCGAGTCCGGTCATGGTAACTATGTCCATCAATTGACGAATGTGGTGAATCGCGGGCATTTGTCACTTGTGACAAAGGGGGGATGCGACATCGGTGGAATCCTGTCGTATAATTCCGATTCGTCTACGGTTATGACCAATGTGAAAAATTATGGCGACATTTTTATCTATACGTCGCCAGCGGGCGCTTATTGTAGCGGGAATGGCTATTATGGCGGTATTGTTGGTTATGGGTATTATACGAAAATTCTTGATTCGGAAAACCATGGCAATATCGACTATATTGACGAGTCCGGCATGGCGACTAAGACGGGTTATTTTGGCGGCTTAGTTGGCTATAGGACTTGGAGCGTGAATCGAAGCAATAAT
Organism: Fibrobacter sp. UWOV1; assembly: GCF_900142495.1. NCBI lineage: Bacteria > Pseudomonadati > Fibrobacterota > Fibrobacteria > Fibrobacterales > Fibrobacteraceae > Fibrobacter > Fibrobacter sp. UWOV1. The sequence continues at coordinate 271,189 of NZ_FRBA01000003.1, forward strand.
TACGGAAATATTTACGTCCAGCCTTCGGCAGATACCTCCGGAAAACATTATTTTGCTAGTGGCATTGTTGGCTATTTTCCGGATACCGTTGATTACTGCATCAACGAGGGACGTATAGAAATTGTTGGAAAAGAGTCGTACAGTGCCCTTGCGGCGGGAATATCTCAATACACGTTGGTGGCGGGCGCTAACATCAATAGGGGCAATGTGATTGTTCGTTGGGCCAGTAACGATTCTAATGTTGCTGCCTTGTATCGTGATTCAAGAAAAAATGCATATTTTGCGGGAGCGTACAGCACTGCGGATTCCATCATGGCTAGTGGCAAGAATGTGGCGGGAGCGTCGGTCAATACATGCTCGTACATGGATAGAAGTCGCCTTGGAATTGATTCCATGGGCACAAACACCAAAACCACATCGGAAATGCAAAACTTGGATTTTGCATGGCTTTTGAATACCTGTAACGGAAAAACTTTGAATCAGAAATTTTGGAGCTGGAATGGTTCCGGCTACCCGGTCTTTGCAGATGACAAGAATCGTCCCATATATAAGGTGTCTTTTCTGGATTCCTCGAAAACTATTCGCGTAAAGACTTATTATATCGGTACATCCTACACGGATTATACAGGCCATTTGGCAAGTCCCATAAGTGAACCGGATCCGACCGTTGTTGATGACGAATTGAAATTTGATTATTGGGTATCTAAAGGGAAAGCCTTTAAGACGGATGACGTCATGACGGGCGATGATTCGCTTTACGCTGTGTTCTCGGAGATATCCTCAGAACCTGGGCTAGTCCAATTCGTTGTAGAAGGCGATACGGTTTTAAGGTATGTTCTTTCGGGCAAGAGTACCTCGATCACAATGCCCTCGGACGATACTCCGGGACGCAAGCTTTTAGGTTGGTATGATGGTGAAACCGCTGTGGGAACGATAGGGAAAAGTCGCTCGTTTTCGACTCCGGTGGTTCTTGTTGCAAAATTTGAGTACAGTCGCTATGCCATCGATTTTATGAACGGATTGGATGTTTTGCAGAACGATTCCGTTTCCTATGGTGAACTTCCCGTATATAAGGGAGAAACTCCCGTAAGCAAGGATTACGAGTTTGCTGGCTGGAATCCGGTTGTTGCCCCTGCAACACGAGATGTTCGCTATATGGCTTACTTTACAGATCCGAACGCAGAACCTTATAGCTTCGCCTATTACGTAAGTTCCAGTTCTGTTTCAGCTGTTTCCAGTTCTAGTGCAAAGAGTAGCTCCTCTAGCTTTAATTATGCGGAAGTAATTCATGACCCTGACTGGGTGGGTGATGCGTTGGAAGGTTGTGGAAACTTTTCTGATGGCGAACATACATATAATTATTTAAGCAGCTGCTGGACCGTTAATGCGGGAACGGCGGGTGCAGTGGAGTTTGAAATAGATGACGACGGCTACGAGGTGCTCAAGTTCTGGTCTTCTTATGAAAGCAACAAAGCCTATGCACTGCAAGCTCGCCATACGATAACCTTGACGAAGGGACATTCCTATAAGATTGTCGGGAACGGGTATCTTTTTGACGATGCTACATGGGATTCTGTTTATGTGGGCGTTATGCAGTCAACGTCTCCGAATACGGTATACTTTGAACATCTGTTTTCGTTGAATGGAAATTTTGAATCGGATACTTATGATTATTGCGGATCCACCACTTCGGCCACATTCTATATCAATGGTGGTGCACGTTATGGCGGATTTGCCATTCGAAATGTCAAGGTTGAAGAACGTGAAATTCAGTGCCCGGGAGAGGTTTATGCGAACCAGGTTGCTTATAGGAAAAATGGCTTCAAGGAATTCCTCCTGCGATTTGGAAACGATAATGTGGTTCAGTTTTTAGATCAGGATGGCAAGGTTGCTTATTCCGCTATTCCTGGTGAATCTTCCTTCTTTGCGGCGGGTGGTGTTCGAGTGCGTCCCGTAGAATTTACTGGTTTAGACAAGGTTGGTTCTTATATTGTGCGGCAGGGCGCAGATACCATCTATAAGGATCTTGTTGTGACTGATGCCCCTTATGAGGATATATTAAAGGCGTCTCTCAAATTCTTCTACTATCAACGAGCGTCCATGGATTTGGATTCGGTGTATGCGGGAGTCTACAAGCGTAGTGCGGGCCACTTGGATACGGCTGTCCGTGCGCATACTTCTACAGGGGATGATCGCGTGTTTAACAGTGGCAAGGGATGGTACGATGCCGGCGATTATGGAAAGTATATCGTCAATTCGGGTATAACCACTTACACGTTGCTCGCTTTGTACGAACATTATCCCAACTACTTCAAGTCTCTCAAGTGGAATATTCCGGAAGAAGGAAATCTGCCCGATTTGCTTGCTGAAATAAAGTACAATTTGGATTGGATGCTTACGATGCAGGCTCCTGATGGAGGCGTTTATCATAAGGTTTCGGGACTTGCGTTCCCCAAGACGGTGATGCCGGTTGATGATACGGGTAAGCGGTATGCAATAGGTAAGAGTGTAACTGCTACTTATGATTTTGCAGCGGTCATGGCGAAGGCTTATCGCGTTTACAAAAAGTTTGATGCCGTGTTTGCAGAAAAATGTCTGTCTGCCGCGGAAAGGGCGTATGCTTGGGCCGGATTCAACCCGGAAGCGCTTTATTATGCGAATCCCGTAGGAGTGGAAACGGGTGCTTACGAAGATGCGGACGCTTCTGACGAATATCAATTTGCTTCGACGGAACTTTATGTTGTGACAGGAAATCCTGATTACAAAACGGTTGGAGTTTCGGGAGATGTTCCTTCATGGCAGAATGTCTATGGTCTCGCCAATTACGACAAGTCCGTTTATAAGGACAAGTATGGTGCAAGTGCTTACGAAAAATTGATTGCTACAGCGGACAAACTTGTTGAAAATGCAAGTAAGGGCTTTATGGTTCCTATGACTTCGGATGATTATGTGTGGGGCTCGAACGCCGTCGCTGCCAATCAGGGCGTGTGGCTGCTTCATGCATACTATATGACAGAAGATGAAAGGTATTATAATGCTGCTGTTAATGTGGTGGACTATCTATTGGGCGAAAACCCGCTTGGTATGAGCTTTGTCACCGGATTCGGTTCTAATTCTCCACAAAATCCGCACCACAGAATTTCCCAGGCTGACAGAATCAAGGCTCCTGTGCCCGGTATGCTGGTGGGTGGTCCGCAGAATAAGGACAATAGCGATGTTGGCTCTAGCTGTAGTTATTCCAGGACTTATCCGGCGACGGCTTATTATGACAATAGCTGTAGCTATGCGACTAATGAAGTGGCTATCAACTGGAATGCTCCTCTTGCTTACCTTGTGGGTGCTTTGGAAGCGCTTGCAACAGGTGAAACTCCAACATTTGCTGAAATCCCTGTTTACACGGGAAGTTCTTCAAGCAGCTCGGTTGTGTCGTCTTCGAGCCAAGCGAAGTCTTCGTCGTCGGTAGCTCCGTCCAGCAGCTCTCAGGCGAAATCGAGCAGTTCTGTCGCACCTTCTAGTTCTTCAGTGAAGTCCAGCTCGTCTGTGGCTCCGTCCAGCAGCTCTGAGGCGAAATCTAGCAGTTCCGTTGCTTCTTCTAGTTCTTCGGTGAAGTCCAGCTCGTCCGTGGCACCGTCCAGCAGTTCTGAGACGAAATCGAGCAGTTCTTCTGCGAAGTCGGAATCTTCTTCAAGCGAGGCCAAGCCGTCCTCGTCATCGGAGGCCGAAAGCAGTTCTTCTGAGCATACGACTGTCGCTTGGAACGACGTTCAGCCTACGTTCAACCTTGCGGTAAACGGCATGACGCTCACGCTTTCTAACACGCAGGGTGGCGTTGTTCGCATATTCGATAGCCTTGGTCACTTGGTTGCAGCCAAGCCACTTGCCGGAACAATGACAAGCATCACCCTGCAAACTCCGGGCAACTACATTGTTCGCGTGAACGGAATGAGCCAGAGCGTGACGCTCAAGTAAGCCCCATTGCCCCTTAACATTTGTTTTGGGGCTTTTCTGCAAAAGCCCCAATTTTGTAAACTTTTGTTTCTTACGATATTGTTGCAAATTTTACCTAGGACCCCGGAATTTTTTCCGTGGTCTTTTGCTATATTGTTGTCAAACAACAAGATACGAGTCTTTTTCCGGCTAACGGGAGGTGATTTTGAACAATTCGGTACCTTTACTCCAAATGCTTGCACAGTCCGATATCGCGACCATCGTGATTTTGGGCATCTTGGCGGTCATGTCGCTCGGTTCGTGGGGCATTATCATTGTAAAGTACATCGTGAATCGCAAGAACCAGCGCGCAAACGTCGTGTTCTTCCGCGAATTCATTAACGTGCGCCAGTTCGTGGAATTGCAGGGCCTCTGCGAAACCGCCGATGACAGTGCGCTGAAGAGCCTCACGTCTGAAGTGCTGAAGGAAGCTTCCAAGTTCAGTAACTTTGTGAGCTATGACTCGATCCAGCATCGCGCCTCGCTCCTGGAAGATACTATCCAGCGTTCGATCGAAGGCCTGCGTCTTACCGAAGACCGCTACTTAGGCTTCTTGGCCACGTGCTCCAACCTCGCCCCGTTCTTCGGACTTTTGGGTACGGTGTGGGGAATCATGGTCGCCTTCTTCCAGATTGGTCAGCATGGTTCGGCAGACCTTACCGTGGTCGCTCCGGGTATCGCCATGGCCTTGATTACCACGGTTGCAGGCCTTGTTGTTGCAATTCCTGCCTCTGCCGGTTATAACTACTTTACTGCCCGCAACGGTCAGAACGAAATTTCGTACTTCAACTTTGGCTCCCAGGTGCTTAGTCTCTTTAAGCGCGGTGACTTGCTCGCCCTTGAAGAAGTGGCCGGCTAGGAGGCTTTGTGAAGCGCAGTCGCGGTAAAGAACTTAAGCAGGAGATGAACCTCACGAACATGATCGATGTCGTGTTCGCGATTCTGATTGTGTTCATCATTTCTGCACCACTCATGAGCCAGGGTGTCAAGGTGGACCTGCCTAAGGCAGAAGCCCCGACCATGGAACAAGAGAAACTCTTGAAGGTTTCAATCACCAAAAACGAGGAACTCTACATTGCCGACATGATGGTCGATTTCGCGAGTTTCAACAACGTGTTCAAGTCGCTTTGGAACGGCGAGATGGCGGTGGTCATCAATGCCGACGAGTCTGTGAACTACGGCCTGGTGATGAAAGTGGTGACCCAGGTGCAAAAGCTCGGGGTGACCAAGCTCGGATTCCTGACGATGAATCCCAAGGAAAAACCGGGGAAGTAGGTGAGCGAAGAAAGAAACATCCAATACTTCTCGTCGCAAGACGATGGAATGACGACGAAGATCATCGTGTGTGCGGTGGTGTTCCACTTGCTCGTTGCAGGTATTTGTGTCGCGTTCCATTTCGTGAACTTTAAGCATGAACCGGAACCGATTCCCGTGTTCGAGATGGTGCAGGTACAGCAGGCTGTACAGCCGCGCCCACAGCCGCCGCGCCCTAAGCCGGTGGAGCCCAAACCGCCTGAACCCAAGCCGTTGGAACCGAAACCCAAGCCGGAACCTAAACCGAAGGTTGACCCGCAGCTGCCGCCTGAACCCAAGGTAGAGGAAAAACCGCCCGAACCGGAGCCGGTGGAAGAACCGCAGCCGGAACCGGAACCTGAACCGGAACCGCAGGATGATTTTGAAGTAGACGACCTGGATCTGCCGACATCGGTGGAGGCCCCGAGCCTGAACCCGGTCGGGTCTGTAGACATGGACCCGCTGATGCAAGTTTATTTGGAACGTTTAAAACAAATTATCATGAGCAATTTCAATCCGCCCTCGAACCTGAACGTGCGTCGCGACGTAAAGACGACGGTGCAGTTTACGGTGGACCGCTTTGGTGGCATTACGGCGATTACCCTCAAGCGCAGTTCCGGTAACAAAACTTGGGACCACTTGTCGGTGCGTGCTGTGCAGATTTCGAAGGTTCCGGAACTTCCGCCCAATTTTAGAGCCCCCTCGCTGGTGCTTCACTTTAATTTCACACCGAATTAAGGTGATTGTGGTCTGGGGTAGCGAAAAATTGTATTATATTGAACAAACGAGTGGATTAGAATGGAAAAAATGAGATTTCTTGTAAGCGTCGCTGCCTTTGCATTGGCCATGCTGCCGGTGACATCGCATGCTACCATCGATACGATTGCCGTAGACGTGGGTATTTCTGTCTTCAAGACGATGCCCATTGGCGTTGTTCCCTTTGCAGAAAAGAAGTCCATTGACTGGATCGAAGAAAAACCACACTTGATTGTGACTCGCGATGCAAACCTTTCTGGCCGCTTCGACGTTGTTTCTTCGGACAAGTTTGACTTGCCGAAATTCAGTAAGGCCCATGCCAAGCATTACATTACGGGTAAGGTAACGCCTGTCGGCAAGATGCTGAAGGTGGAATGCTTCTTGTATGCTTCGCAGACCAAGGATGTTCTGCTTGGTGAATCTTATACGGTAGAACAGAAGGATATGCGCCGTGCCTTGCACCAGTTCTTTGACCAGGTGATTTACCGCCTGTGGGGCGAACGCGGCGTGGCCTCGACCAAGCTTGCTTATGTGTCCAAGATGGACGGCGTCAAGCAGGTGGTGGTGTCCGACTATGACGGATTCCATCGCAGCCAGATTACCCGCGACACGACGATTAGCATGATGCCTGTTTGGATGAAGGGCAATGCCGGTCTTTATTATGTGAATTTCAAGACGCACCGTCCGAAGCTTTATTCCAAGACTTTTGGAGGTGTGGAAAGGTCGGTGTTCCCGCAGTTGGAACAGACTTATAGCCCGGCTGTGAACCCGAAGACTGGCGAGCTCTTGTTCTCGAGCACAGTGGACGGCAAGACGGATTTGTATATCGGTAACCCCGAAACGGGCAAGGCCAAGAAATTCGCTTACCTCAAGTCGAACCAGACGAGTCCGGCCTGGAGCCCGTATGCCTCGGAAGTGCTCTTTACGAGTGACCGTGGCGGTGGTCCGCAGATTTTTGCGATGAGCAAGGATGGTTCCGATTTGCGCCGTGTGACCTTTATGGGTCGCTATAACGAACGCGCCGCCTGGTCGCCCGAAGGGGACCGCATTGCCTACACCTCGATGGATGCCGGACACATGAACATTTATACCTGTGCTCTCGACGGTTCTGACATTGTGCAGCTCACGAACAACGCCGGTAACAACGAACACCCGACTTGGTCGCCCGATGGCAAACTGATTGCCTTTGCGAGCAACCGTAGCGGTTCGTACCAGATTTACATTATGAGAAAGGACGGTTCCAACGTTACGCGAATCACCAATTCCGGTGAAAATACTTCGCCCACTTGGTCGTTCTTCTATGACGATTTTAAACAACCAAAAAAGGAAGGTAAAAAATGAAGAACTTCGTTAAACTCGCTGTAGTGGCATCTGCCGCAGCCCTCTGCCTCGTTGCTTGCGCCAAGAAGCAGCAGCCCCAGACTGAACCGGATGCAGAACCGGCTCCGGCCGCGGTTGCTCCGGCTGCAGAACCTAATGCAGATTCCCTGGCAGCTGAACAGGCTCGCCTCGAAGCCGAACGCCTGGCTGCTGAACGCGCCCGCTTGGAAGCTGAACGTGCCCGCTTGGAAGCACTCATCAACCAGATCATGAGCGAAGACGTTTACTTTGACTTTGACCGTTCTGAACTCACCGAAAAGGCTAAGGAACTCCTGGCTCAGGTGGGCGAACTCCTGATTAAGGAAGAACGCTTCACGATTACGATCGAAGGCCACACCGATGCTCGCGGTACCGAAGACTACAACTTCACTCTCGGTGCAAAGCGTGCCATGAAAGTGAAGGAATTCCTCGTTGCTTACGGCATTGACGCCAAGCGCATGGAATCGGTCAGCTACGGTAAGGAAGCTCCGAAGGTTGAAGGTGCAACCGAAGAAGCCTACTCCCAGAACCGTCGCGCCAACTTCCGCGTGAACATCAAGGAATAAGATTCTTTAAATTTCGTCCTCGTCTTGCCTGTTACTGCAGGCGAGGAATTTTGCGGGTAATTAAAAAGAACTTGTTATATGAAAAACAAAAAATTGAACATCGTATTTCCCTTGCTTATGGTCGCAGCCCTGACGGGTTGTAGCCAGATGACGGTACTCCGTACGCAGGAAATGAAGGCTGTCGGCGCTGAAGTTCAGGCCAACCTTGATTCTGTCGCTGTACGGCTTCAGGCTCAAAACGATTCTCTGCGTGCAGAACTTGATGCGGCTGAGCTTGCTCAAAAACGCATGCAGGCCGAAATCACTATGCTTTCTCGCCGCGTTGCAGACGAGTCCGAACGTAACGATTCCAGGCAAGAAGAAATCATCTACCGCTTGGATATGTTGCTCGGCAAGTCCGACAAGATCTTGGCGAAGAAGGTGGTCGTGAGCGGTGCGCCTGCAGCGCCCGTGTCCATGGATAGCCTGGAACGCGAAGCCGAAAAGCTCGTGGAAGCCGAAGCGATGTTCAATACGGCCCGCTCCGATTACCATCGCGGTGAATTCAAGCTGGCCTACAGCGGTTTCAAGCAGGTTTATGAACAAATGAAAGAAGGTGAACTCGCCGAGAATTCGCTTTACTGGATGGCTCTCTGCCTGATTGATGTTGCCCAGGTTGACAAGGCGAAAAAGGTCTTTGCACGCATGTCGGAAGCCTTCCCCGACGGCCAGAAGACCTGCCCCGCATTGTTCAAGCTTTCGGGCCTTTATGGCGAAGAATGCGACATCAACATGCAGAAGCAGTACCTGCAGAAGATTCTTTCTACCAAGTCTTGCGAAAAGTCTGCCGAATTTGAACAGGCTGCCGAAATGTTGCAGGAAATCTTGGAAAAAGAAGACAAGAAATCTGCCGGTGAACCTGTGGAACGTTGCGTGCCTGTGGTTCGCGAACCGGTCAAGCCGACCTCCCGCAAGTCGACGACCGATAATGCTTCTGAACCGACTGCAAGCGCAACGACCGAATCTACGGAAGCCGCTCTGTAATAGTTCAAAAATCTTTCAAAATGAAAACTCCGACGATTGCCTCGCCGGAGTTTTTCTTTTAACAGCCTACAGTCTACTGTCTACTTCCTACTTCCTACTTCCTACTGTCTACTGTCTACGGTTCGTCCGCGTCAATGATGACGCGCTTGACTTCGGCACCGAGCTTAGCCATTTTAGCTTCGAAGTCTTCGTAACCGCGGTCCAGGTGGTAAATGCGGCTAATCTTGGTTTCGCCTTCGGCGATTAACGCGGCGAGGACGAGCGCGGCGGAAGCGCGCAGGTCGGAGCCCATGACGTCGGCACCTTCGAGCGGGAGCCCGCCCTTGATTGTGGCGGTGTTACCGCTGAGTGTAATGTTTGCACCCAGGCGTTCCATTTCGGCCACATGCTTAAAGCGGTCATTGTAGACGGTATCTTGAATCACGCTGTTGCCCGGAACCGAGAGGAGCGTTGCCATGAGGGGTGCCTGCATATCGGTGGGGTAGCCCGGGAACGGGAGCGTCTGAATCGTAATCGGCTTGAGTTCTACATTGCGGGCGTCGACTTCGGCCCAGTCGGGGCCGACGGACACCTTGCAGTTCATGTCGCGGAAGGCATCGAGCGTCGAGGCGATATGTTCGGGAATAATCTTGGTGACCTTGACGCGGCCACGGGTGATGGCTGCGCCGCAGAGGAAGGTGCCTGCTTCGATACGGTCGGGAATGGTGACGCCATTACCCGGGCGTAGAGCTTCTACGCCCTGCACCGTAAGGGTGCGCGTGCCGCGACCTTGAATCTTGGCGCCCATGCCGATGAGGTAATCGACGAGGTTATCGATTTCAGGTTCCAGGGCTGCATTCTGCAGGACGCTGGTGCCCTTGGCAAGCGTTGCGGCCATCAGCACGTTCACCGTGGCGCCCACGCTCGAAATCGGGAAATGGAATGTACCGCCCGGTAGGCGCCCATCGCAGGTGGCTTCCACATAGCCATGCGTTACCGTAATCTTTGCACCGAGCGCCTCGAGCCCTTTCAAGTGAAGGTCAACCGGGCGCGGGCCCCAGGCGCAACCGCCCGGGAGAGACACGCGGCAGCGGCCAAAGCGTGCTACCAGTGGGCCAAGCACGTAAAAGCTTGCACGCATGGTCTTCACGAGTTCGTAAGGGGCTTCCAGATGGTCGGCGCCACGGGTGTCGATTCTTAAAGTGTGGGCTTCGCCACCGATGTGGCAACCGATCACGCGCAGCACGTCGGACATGGTCTTCATGTCTTTGAGGTGCGGGACGTTCGTGATTTCGGAGACGCCGTCGGCTAAGAGGGCTGCGGCCATGACGGCCAAAACGGCGTTCTTGGCGCCGGAAATTTCAACTTCGCCGTCGAGCGGCTTTTTAACCTGAGGTACAATAAACTGGTACATAATAAATTCAGAATTATGAATTCGGATCTCGTAATTGTTTTCCGAGGAAAATATAGTAATTCTGAAATTTGCAATCTCAAGGAACGATATATAATGTGTGATGTGTAATGTGAAATGTCTAATCCCACATTTCACATCTCACATTACTTCTTGAGCTTGTCATGTACAACCCTGGTGCGGGCGATGTAATCGTGGAGGGCGCGCCGCTTGGGGTCAATAAAGACAATCAGGTAGCCAAGGCCGTAGAACATGAGCGTGCATTGCGTAATCAGGCTTGCGATAAAGCGGAGTGCGGCACTCACCCAGCTCATTGGTTCACCGTGGGCGACTTCGACATGAATCTTCACGAGCATTTTGCCGGGGGTGGCCGACTTGATGGCTGTAAACGCAATAAAGTAAATGGCCTGTGCCACACCCCAGATAATCAGGAACAGGTGCGTGCCGGGAACGTCAATCACCTTGTTCAAAGCCTCTTCGGAGGTGGGCGTGTTAATGTAGGCGTTCATGGCGTCGGCGAGGGCGTTCAGGTCAATCGCCTGAACGGCGCTCATGATCATCAGAATCAAGACACCTGTTGCAGACAAAATAACGTTGTCGATAAAGTAGGCGATAGCGCGGACAAAGAATCCGGCGTAATGCTTGCCTTTATTGTGCTCGGCAATAATGGCTTCCAGGGCCTGCTTGATCTGTTCTTCTTCGGAGAGCGGAACTTCCTTGGATTCTTCGGTGTCTTTCCAGGCGACCCAGGCTTCCATGCCCGAATGCCACACTAAAGTTTCGTCTTTTATTGTGCCGTCTTTTACAAAGTCCCTGATTTCGTCGATATTAAAGGGACCCTTGCGTCGTTCACCGTCTGTTACGGTTTCATCTATAAAATACCATATCATACGAGGTAAATATAGAACTTAGAACTTAGAACATAGAACTTAGAACATAAAATTTGTGGCTTGGAACTTGAATTTTCTCTAAGCTCTGCCAACTAAGTTCTGCCAACTTTTTTAAATTTAGGAGGTATGATGAATTTCAAGATTGGCCAACGCTATGTAAGTCAATCGGAACCTACTCTCGGGCTTGGTATAGTCACCGAGGTGCAAGACCGTATTGTTAAGATTTCTTTCCCCGCTGTAAGTGATGTCCGTTGCTACCGTTCCATGGGTGCCCCTGTGGACCGCTTTGAACTTTCGGTGGGTGATACCGCCAAGAGCGAAAAGGGTATGTCTTTTACCGTGGAATCGGTGAAAGAGGTGGACGGCTTGTTAGTGTATACGGGTCGTGCCGGCAGACAGATGAAGGAATCTGAACTGAGCGGCAAGATTTCGATTGCGCGTCCTGCGGACTTGTTCAAGGCCCTCATGGAAAACCGCGTGTCGAACAGCGTGCAGTTCGGTCGCCGTGAATCGGCCATGGAACTTTCTTGCAAGTGGATTTCGTCGCCGGTGCGTGGCATGATTGGTCCGCGTACCTCGATGATTCCGCACCAGTATTACCTGTGCAGCCGCGCTTGCGATAGTTCTACGCTCCCGCGCTTGATGCTCTCTGACGAAGTGGGCCTCGGCAAGACGATTGAAGCCGGCATGATTTGGCATGCACTCAAGGCCCGCGGCCGCTTGACCCGTACCCTGATTATCGTGCCTGAAACGCTCAAGCACCAGTGGCTTGTTGAAATGAAGCGCCGCTTTAACCACTTGTTCACGCTGGTGGACGAGGGCTACATCAAGGGCCTGTTCGTGAACGACGACGATGACCGCCCGAATCCGTTCACGATTGCAAACGATATTATTTGCTCCATCGATTTCTTGATCAAGCAGCCCGCTCTGATCGAAGACTTGCTCAAGACGACTTGGGACATGGTGATTATTGACGAAGCGCACCACCTGGTTTGCGAAGACGGATTCACGAGCCACGAATACTTGCTCGCTAACGCCGTGATTCAGCGCTCGAAGGGCGTGCTCCTTTTGACGGGTACGCCGCTGCAGTTCCATCCGGAATCACAGTTCAACCGCTTGAAGATGCTCGACCCCGTGCGTTTTGCGGACTACAACAGCTTTATCAAGGACCAGGATGCCTACCGCAAACTGGTGAATGAACTTTCGAAGTTGTCGACGGACCCCGGCCAGACCATGAGCTGGGACGACTTGAACGAATGCGTGCCGAAGAAGTCGATTATCCGCCCGTGGCTTGAACAGGAAAGCGCAAAGAGCATGCCGGCCGACGAATGGATCCGCCGCATTGTAGATGCCGTGGGTACAGGCTCGGTGGTGTTCCGTAATACCCGTAAGGGCGTGGGCGGATTCCCGAAGCGCGTGCTCGACGAAATTCCGCTGGAACCGAACAAGAATTACCGCGACATGGTGAACGTGGCCGCCGAAAACGATTTGGACATGTCCACCGACATTCAGGAAAATGGCCTCTTGTGCACGAGCTATTCCGACGCCTGGGCGCTCGACGAACGCTACGTGTGGCTCAAGGGATTCTTGAAGGAACACGCGGGCGACAAGGTGCTCCTGATTTGCGAATCCATCCAGGTGGTTCAAGCTCTTGAAACGCTCTTGAACGAATACATGGGCGAGGGTGCGTTCTCGATGTTCCATGAGAACATGACGATTATGGCCCGCGACAAGGCTGCCGCAAACTTCAGTAAAGAAAACGGCGCGAACTTGTTGATTGCATCTGAAATCGGTTCCGAAGGCCGCAACTTCCAGTTTGCCCATCACCTGATTCTATTCGACTTGCCGCTCGATGCAGCCTTGGTGGAACAGCGTATTGGCCGCTTGGATCGTATCGGTCAGACCGAAAACATCATTATTCACGTGCCGTATGTGAAGGGCTCCGGTCAGGAAGTCATGTTCCGCTGGTACCACAACGGCTTGAATGCCTTCGGTACTCCGATGATGAGCGGTGGCGAACTCTTCCTCAAGTACACCGACGAACTGATTGCCGCTTTGGCCGAACCGCAGGCATTGCTCCAGAATTTTGTCGATACCGTAATCCCTAAGGTCAAGAAGGATTGCGATACCATGCGCAAGAATATCGAGAAGGGGCGTGACCGTCTGTTGGAATTCAATTCCCGCAATCCGGCGAAGGCTAAAGAAATCACCGATGCCATCTTGAAGATTGACGCCGACAAGGATTTGGAAACGCTCGTGTTCTCGTCGCTGATGGACCGCGGTCTTGAAATCGAAAAGAGTAAGATCAAGGGCTGCTACATCATTAGCATGGGCACGCAGGTGGAATCGGGCTCGATTCCTGGTATGCCGGAAAGCGTTGGCATGGCGGGCGCCGGTGGCGGTGGCCGCGTGACGCAGGCTGTCGGAAACTTCGAAGAAAGTTCGGGCGGTGGCGACGAAGATGCTCGCTTCTGCGATACGTCTAGCTTGACTGTGACCTTTGACCGCAACGTAGCCATGGTGCACGACGAAGTGGACTTCGTGAGCTTGGAACACCCGCTTTCGCAGGGCGTGATTGACTTTGAAACTTCGCTCGACAATGGTGCCGTGGCATGCAACATCTGGCAGAATTCCGGAATGCGTGGCCTTGTGATGCAGTACAACTTTGCGGTGGACTTCTCGGTCTCCGAAGAATGGGGCGTGTCTGACCTTGCGGGCCCGCGCTACATTAGCGTGCTCGTGAACCCGACGGGTGAAGACTTGACCGAAAAGGTGCCGGAACTGAAGAACGCAAACTTCAAGGATGTGCCTGTTCCGCAGGGGAACGCTGCCGTGAACATGACGCTCAAGTACTTTGGCAAAGAAGGCCTCGCCATTGCACGCCGCATTGTGTCTGCCAAGGCAAAAGAAATCGCCGAGGTGGCAGCAGAAGCTGTCGAAGCCCGCGCCGAACAGGAATACCAGCGCATGAACCATTTGCTGAGCATGCGTGGCAAGGCGGGCAACAACGCCCAGCTGCAACAGCTCCGCAAGAACGCGCAGGAATGGAAAAAGATTATTTCAAACCCGCAGATTCGCCTAGACGCGATTAGATTGCTTGTTTGCCGTTAACAATGAACCATAAACAACTGTCTACTTCTAACTTCCTACTGTCTACAACTCATGAGTGAATTAAGAAAGAATATTCTCGATGAATCCCGCCGTATTGTCGTAAAGATCGGGTCCCGTATTTTGGTCGACTCCGAAAAGGGCGGCGTTCGCACCCGTTATATCCAGAAACTTGCAGATTCCGTTGCTCGCCTCATGGAAGCGGGCAAGGAAGTTGTGATTGTCACAAGCGGTGCCGTGGGAACAGGCATGAGCCAGCTCGGTTACAAGGAAAAGCCGACGGTGCTTGCCGAAAAGCAGGCCTGCGCTGCCGTGGGTCAGATTGACCTCATGTACGCCTACCGCGAAATGTTCCGTTGGATGCAACTTTCGGTGGGCCAGATTCTTTTGTCTGCCGAAGACTTCCGCGACCGCAACCGCTACAAGAATTTGCAGAACACCATCAAGGCGATGCTTGCCCGCAAGATTGTTCCGATTATCAATGAAAACGACTCGCTGGCTGTTGCCGAAATCAAGGTGGGCGATAACGACAAACTTTCGAGCGATGTGGCGCTGTTCCTTGATGCCGACTTGCTTTTGATTTTCACGGACGAAGACGGACTCTTCGATGATAATCCGAAGAAGAATCCGAATGCACGCCTTTTGCGCTTTGTGCCTGAAATTACGCCTGCGGTGCTTGCACTCGCGGGTAAGCCCGGCGAGACGGGCTCCGCTGTAAGTACCGGCGGAATGCGTAGCAAGCTCGAAGCGATTCGCAACGTGACCAAGAGTGGTTGCAACGCGTTCCTCGCGAGCGGCATGAAGGTGTTGCCGCATCAGGTGATTTTTGAAAACGCCGAAGGAACCTTGTTTGTTGGCTCCAAGAAAAAGCTCAACAGCCGTCAGCGCTGGCTCAGCTTCATTACGACTCCGCGCGGGGCCGTGGTGGTGGACGAAGGTGGCGTGAAGGCTCTGCGCGAAAAGCATTCCAGCCTGCTCCCCGTGGGTGTGTGCGCGGTGAAAAAGCATTTTGACAAGGGCGACCTGATTGAAGTCTTGAGCGAAACCGGCGAGCCGGTGGCACGCGGTGTCGCGAAGTTCGACAGCGAAACCTTGAAACTTGTGCTTCACAAGAAGACCGCCCAGATTCACGAACTCTTGGGCAAGGATGTCGCCGACGAACTCATCCACAAGAATGACTTGGTTGTGTTCTAGCTTAGAATGTCATCCCGGCCCCCGAGCCGGGATCTATTGGTAGATCTTGAACTGAAAATTTGTATCTTGGTAAGCGTATGGAAGAAAATCAGAATTTGGACGATTTGGCCGAAGAATCGGCGGAACTCCCGAAAGTCGAGAGCCAAGAGGATTTGGCCCGCATTATCCAGGCGCTCGTATTTGCGTCTCCTGACATTGTGACGCTTAAAAAGCTGCGTGAAATTCTGGGTGATTTTCTGGATGCGCGCTTGGTGTCCGATGCTTTGATTGCGGCGAACGATTCGCTGAACAAGATTAATTCCCCGTTCGAAATTGTGGAACAGGCCGGCGGTTACCGCTTTAGGACCCGCGCCAAGTATTACCCGTGGGTGCGCAAGTTGTTCCCCGAAGCAAACGCCCGCAGGCTCAGCCAGGCGGCGCTTGAAACCTTGGCGGTGATTGCTTACCAGCAGCCGATTACCAAGGCGGCGATTGAACAGGTGCGTGGCGTGTCGTCGGTGGACGGCCCGATCCGTAACTTGCTCGACAAGGGCTTTATTGCGCTGGGTAGCCGTGCCGATACGGTGGGTAACCCCTATACCTACGTGACCACGCAGGAATTCATGAAGTATTTTGGCATCAACCGCATCCCGGAAGACTTGCCGCGCCTCCGCGAATTCAGTGAACTTCTGGAAGCGGGCGCCTTGGTGCCGCAGTATGCGAAACCCGAATCGGTGAGTCCCGAAGAACCCAAGCAGCCCGAAGAAAATCCGGACCAGGTTGAATTGTCGATGGGAGATGCCTAATGGCTGTGACCCCGTTAATGCAGCAGTATTACGAGATCAAGAAACAGAATCCCGGCTGCATCTTGTTTTTTAGAATGGGCGACTTCTTCGAACTTTTCGAAGACGATGCCGTGGTTGCCTCCAAAATTTTAGGACTTACGCTCACGAGCCGCAACAACGGCGCCTCGGGAGCAACGCCTTTGTGCGGGTTCCCGCACCATGCCGCGGACCGCTACGTGCCCAAGATGGTGGCGGCGGGTTACCGCATCGCCATTTGCGAACAGGTGGAAGACCCGAAACTCGCAAAGGGAATCGTCAAGCGCGACATTGTGGAAATCATCAGTGCCGGCACCGCGATGGACGAGTCGAACCTGAATGCGAAAGAGGCGAATTACCTTTGCGCCTTCATTCCCGAAAAGGATTCGGTCTCGTTTGCGATTGCCGACGTGACGACTGGCTACTTGGCAGCGTGCAAGAGCTCGGTGCAGGCTTTTGAATGTGAATTCTGCCGCCGCATGCCGAAAGAAGTTGTGGTGCCCGAAGGAACCGTGATTCCTAGCGGAGTGATGGACTTGATTCGCTCCGAAAACATTCTGGTGACAGAACTTCCGGCATTCCTGTTCGGCGAAGATTCCGCGAAGGATGTGCTGTTTACGCACTTTAAGGTCGAGGCTTTGGACGGTCTCGGCCTCGATGGGCGAGTGGTCGAAACCCAGGTGACGGGAGCGCTTCTCCAGTACCTGATGGACCAGAAGAAGTCCGAACTTTCGCACTTTACGACGCTCGAGATTCTGAATCTCGACGACTACATGACGCTTGACCCGAGCACGCTGCGTAATCTGGAACTGGTGCGTCCGCTGAATGCCGACGACATCAGCAGCACGCTCTGCTACGTGCTCGACTTTACGGTGACCGCGATGGGCGGGCGCAACTTGAAGGAATGGGTGAGTCACCCGTTGATTTCGGTGGACCGCATCAGGGAACGCGAAGAAGCCGTCGAAGAACTTGTCAATAATCCGGTCGCTCTTGACGAACTGAAGGAATCGCTGACTTCGATTCTCGATATGGAACGCCTGATGGGCCGCGTCGGTTCTGGCCGCGCGAATGCCCGCGACTTGGCGGGCATGGGCCGTTCGCTTTCGCAGGCATCCAAGGTGGCCGATGTGCTTGAGGGTTTGAATTCGCCGATTTTTGAACCGATGCGAGCGGCCCTCATTGCCGCCCGAGGCCGCGGCGAAGAACTCCTCTCGCAGTTTAACGATGACTTGCCGCTGACGGTTCGCGAGGGCGGCATGATTCGCGCGGGTGCAAATGCGGAGCTCGATGCCATGAACGAAGACATCAAGGAACGCCGCGAATGGATTGCCTCTTTGGAAGTCCGCGAGCGAGAACGCCTCGGAATCCCGAGCCTGAAGGTTGGCTACAACCGCGTTTTCGGTTACTACATCGAAATTACCAAGGCGCAGATGGCGAAGGCCACGAGCCCGATTCCCGACGAATACATTCGCAAGCAGACGACGGTGAACGGCGAACGCTACATTACGCCCGAGATGAAGGAATGCGAATCCATCATCAGTAACGCCGAAGTCAACATTCACGCGCTGGAATACAAGATTTTCTGCGAACTCCGCGAACGCGTGAACAGCTGGCGTGCCGAACTGCAGGAAATCGCAAATGCCATTGCGCATGTCGATACGCTTTACAGCTTTGCCCGCGCCGCCCGCAAGTACAATTACGTTCGCCCCGAAGTCTTCGAAGGCTCGGGTATCGAAATCAAGGGCGGTTTCCATCCGGTGATTGTCGCGGTGAATTCGGACCTGGACTTTATCCCGAACGATGTGAATCTTTCGCCTGAAGCCACGCGCCTCATGCTCATTACAGGCCCGAACATGGCCGGTAAATCGACTTACCTGCGCCAGACAGGGCTCATTGTACTTATGGCGCAAATCGGCTGCTTTGTGCCTGCCGAAAGTGCCCGCATCGGCGTGGTGGACCGCATCTTTACGCGCGTGGGTGCCAGCGACCGCCTGAGCCGCGGCCTTTCGACCTTCATGGTGGAAATGATTGAAACCGCAAACATCTTGCGCAATGCGACTTCGCACAGCCTGGTGCTTCTCGACGAAATCGGTCGCGGAACCAGTACCTTTGACGGCCTCTCGATTGCGTGGGCGATTGTGGAAACGCTGCACGATGAACCGGCCCGAGCCGCCATCACGCTGTTTGCAACGCATTATCACGAACTTACGGGCCTTGTAGAAAGCCTTGAACACGCCGGCAACTTCCAGGTGGGCGTTCAAGAAAAGGGCGACAAACTGATATTCTTGCACAAGATTTTGGAAGGCGCCTGCGACTCCAGCTACGGCATTCACGTGGCGGAAATGGCGGGCCTCCCGAATAACGTGCTTCGCCGCGCCCGCAAGATTCTTTTGCGCCTCGAAAAGCAGAAGATTGACCCGAGCGATGGCGCGACCCACAAGAAGCTCATGGAAAAGCCGCAGGTCGACCTGTTCGCTCCCCCCGACGAATCCACGCAGCTCCTTAAAGAAGAAATCCGCCGCTTAAAGCCCGAAGAAATGACTCCGATGCAGGCGCTCCAGTGCCTGATGGACCTGAAGGAACACTACGGAAAATAATTCGGAATTCAGATTTCAGAATTATGAATTAAATTTTATATAGGTAATTCTGAATTCCGAACTCCGAAATCTGAATTAGATCTATGCTAGATTTTGCTGCCTTACAAGAGTTTGTCTATAGCAATCGGATCGTGGATTCGACGATTCATGGGCTTTCTCATTGGCGGCAGGTGGAATTCAACGGCTTGCTTCTCGCACCCATTACTGGTGCCGACGTGACAGTCGTGCGGCTATTCGCACTCTTTCACGACTGCAAGCGCGAAGATGACGGCTACGATGGCGAACATGGCGAGCGCAGCGCAGCTTTTGCCAAGGAATGTTTCGAAAAGGGACTCCTCGATATTACGCAGGAACAGTTCGACCAACTGTACCATGCCTGCTTCTATCACACTAAGGAACATCAGACTGATAATCCGACCATCAACACCTGCTACGATGCCGACCGCCTAGACCTCGGCCGCGTAGGTATGCATCTGGATCCTAAAAAGATGGCTACCACTCCGGGTGCAAGAATCGCCCACAAGTCTTTGCGGGCGAAAGTTGATGTCTATGAAATGCGCGAATGGTTAAAGACGGTTAATCTTTAACTTGCGAAATTAACCGGCAAAATTCTTTCCGAGAATTGCAGAAACGTTCTTCAGAATGCCTTCCGCCACGTCGGGCTTGTTCATCGAGTACACGTGCACGTTTGTAATCCCGTTCGCGTACAGGTCGATAATCTGGTCGCTTGCGTAGATGATGCCCGCCTGCTTCATGGCCTCCGGGTCGCTTCCGAACTTGTCGACCAGCGACTTGAAACGCTGCGGCATAAAGGAGCCGGAAAGCTTGATGGCGCGTTCCACCTGGTTTGCGTTGGTAATCGGCATAATGCCGGGGAGCACCGGGCAGTTGACGCCTGCATCGCGCAACTTGTAGAGGAAACTGAAGAACAGGTTGTTGTCAAAAACCATCTGCGTGGTCAAAAAGTCTGCGCCGGCATCCACCTTTTCCTTAAGGTGCTTGATATCTTCGGCCTGGTTGGCGCTTTCGGGGTGCTTTTCGGGGTAGCAGGCGGCGCCAATGCAGAAGTCTGCATTGGATGCCTTGAGTTCGCGGATAAGCTCGACGGCGTAGTGGTAGTCGCAGTTGTCGCGGCCCTTCTCAATGAGTTCCGGGGTGAGGTCGCCGCGGAGAGCCATCACATTCTTGATGCCCGCCGCCTTCATGTCTTCGATGCGCTGGTGCACCGTTTCCTTGCTGCTCGAAACGCACGTGAGGTGGGCGAGCATCGGGATGTTGAACTTTTCCTTGAGGTTTTTCGCGATATCGAGGGTAAAGTGGCTCACGCCGCCGCCTGCACCGTAGGTGACGCTCATGAATGCGGGGCCGAGCGCCGCAATGGATTCTGTCGCCGCCTTCACGTTTTCGAAGCTCGTCTCTTTTTTAGGCGGGAACACTTCGAACGAAAGGCTCATCTTATCTTGCTTCAGAATGTCTACAATCTTCATAATCTCTCCGTGGGCGGGTCAAACCGGCGTCCTAGGTTTATGCAAATATGTTGATACGTGCATAAATATAGATAATGTTTCTGAAAGCGGCAACTGGAATTATGAAATAGTCAATGAAAACTTGAAAAATTTTTTCTATATTTGCGCCACAACGCTCGCGTAGCTCAGTTGGATAGAGCAGCTGCCTTCTAAGCAGCGGGTCGTGGGTTCGACTCCCGCCGTGAGTATGAAAAAGAGGTCCCCATCGGGGACCTCTTTTTCATACTTATGACGCAACGGGAGAACTCATGTTCGACCACGGCGTAAGGCGAAGATGCGACGGCAAGCTAGCTTGCCGGCATATCTGAGCCGAAGCCGGAGCTTCTCCGCAAAGCGGAGAAGCATCCCGCCGAGAAAGCGTCTTTGCCGAGCAGACTCCCGCCTTCATAATCCAAATATTTTTTATACAAAAAACGTCCGGTTCAAAGAACCGGACGTCCATAAGGAGTAGAATCTAGCGGCTAGCCGATTACATCATGCCGCCCATGCCCATGGACGGATCCATGGCAGGAGCTGCCGGCTTCGGTTCCTTCTTTTCTGCGATCACGCAGTCAGTGGTAAGAATCATCGAAGCGATGGAGGATGCATTCTTGAGAGCCGTACGGGTCACCTTGGCCGGGTCAATCACGCCAGCCTTGATGAGGTCTTCGTAGGTGTCAGTCTTGGCATTGTAACCGAAGCTGTCCTTGCCTTCCTTCACCTTGTTCACCACGACAGAGCCTTCGAGGCCAGCGTTGGTGACGATCTGACGGAGCGGTTCTTCGATAGCGCGGCGGATGATGGCTGCACCAGTCTTCTGGTCGGCGTTGTCGAACTTGAGGGCGTCAATAGCCTTTTCGGCGCGGATGAGGGCAACGCCACCACCCGGAACGATACCTTCTTCGACAGCGGCGCGGGTTGCGTGCATAGCGTCGTCGACGCGGTCCTTCTTTTCCTTCATTTCGACTTCGGTAGCAGCACCGACCTTGATCACGGCAACGCCGCCAGCGAGCTTGGCCAAACGTTCCTGGAGCTTTTCGCGGTCGTAATCGCTGGTGGTAGCTTCGATCTGCTTCTTGATCTGGGCGATACGGCCCTTGATAGAAGCGGCGTCGCCAGCACCTTCGACGATCGTGGTGTTGTCCTTCGTGATGGTGATGGACTTGGCCTGGCCGAGCACGGTCACCGGAGCGTCTTCGAGCTTGGCGCCCGTGTCTTCGGAAACCAGCATACCGCCAGTGAGGATAGCGATGTCTTCGAGCATGGCCTTACGACGGTCACCGAAGCCCGGAGCCTTGACTGCAGCAACCTTCAGGGTGCCGCGCATCTTGTTCACGACGAGCGTTGCGAGAGCTTCGCCATCGACGTCTTCGGCGATGATGAGGAGAGACTTGCCCTGCTTTGCCACATGTTCGAGCATCGGCAGCAAATCCTTCATGGTAGAAATCTTCTTGTCGTACAGCAAGATGTACGGGTTTTCGAGGTTTACTTCCATGCTGTCAGTGTTAGTGACAAAGTACGGAGAGAGGTAGCCGCGGTCGAACTGCATGCCTTCGACAACGTCGAGAACGGTTTCAGCGGTCTTGGATTCTTCGATGGTGATGACGCCATCGTTGCCGACCTTTTCCATAGCGTTGGCGAGGAGTTCGCCAATTTCGGGGTCGTTGTTTGCAGAAATCGTTGCGACCTGGGCAATGTGTTCCTTGCCATTGATCTTCACGGCCATCTTGCCGATTTCGGTAATGACGGCGTCAACGGCGGCGTCCATACCGCGCTTGATGTCCATCGGGTTTGCTCCGGCGGCCACGTTCTTGAGGCCTTCGCGAGTGATCGCCTGGGCGAGCACGGTAGCGGTGGTGGTACCGTCACCAGCAGCGTCGCTCGTCTTGTTGGCGACTTCCTTGGCCATCTGGGCGCCGAGATTTTCGTAGGCGTCTTCGAGTTCCACTTCCTTAGCGACAGACACACCGTCCTTGGTGACGTTCGGGGCGCCGAAGGCCTTTGCGATCATCACGTTACGGCCCTTAGGACCGAGGGTGACCTTGACTGCGTTGGCGAGTTTGTCGACACCCTTCATCAGGGATTCGCGAGCTGCTACATCAAACTTAAGTTGCTTTGCCATTGTTGTTTTCCTTTTTTATTTAAAACTTTTTGTTGAAAGAGTAGGAAGTAGGCAGTAGACGGTAGACAGTTTAATAGCTAGGCGGCGAAGCCGCGATTGTAAATACTTTCTACTTCTAACTTCCTACTGTCTACTAACCACTACAGAGTAGCGATGACGTCCGATTCCTTCACGATCAGGTAGTTTTCGCCATCAACAGTGACTTCAGTACCGCTGTACTTGCCGTAAAGCACCACGTCGCCGACCTTGACTTCCATGGCAACGAGTTCACCCTTGTCGTTCTTGCGACCCGGGCCCACGGCCACGACCTTACCCTGCATCGGCTTTTCCTTGGCGTTGTCCGGGATAAAGAGACCCGAAGAGGTCTTCTGTTCGGCTTCTGCCGGCTTGACGACGATTCGATCTGCAAGAGGCTTAATCATTTTCACTTTTCCTTTTTTGCGGGCTTTTGCGCCCTGATTGAACTTTTTAGTCCATGTTGGACTATTTTTTTTTTTGTTTCGCCCTAAAATAAGCAATTTCTGTGCCAAGTTCTATTGGTGGGCGATTTGTGTCTATTTTGGTGTTTTTAGGCGTCTTACAGTATCGTTTTGAAACATTTTTGGCGGCTTTTAAGACTTTAAGGAGATTGTGTTTTATTTTGAAACAAAGCGTTTTGCTTGTGACGGGCTTGCGGGCGATTCCGTAGTTGTCCTCACTTGACGGCATTAATGAAGAAATGTAGACTTTTTATTTTTATTACAATTTTTAAAATGCCAAATTGTCTATAAAATTTTTAAAATAATGTGGACTTTTTATAGAATTTTTGATTATATTTAGAAAAGGAATTGCTGTAGAGTCTTGTTGTCTAAAGACTACAAATAAGAATAATTTGCGTTCTGTTTTGAACTTTTAGAAATAGATTAGCAGTAAGGCCATTGAAAATGGAGTTTATATGGGTATTGGCTTAAAAACATCGACAATTTTTGCAGGAGTCGTGCTAGCGTTTGGGCTTGCTTCTCCGGCATTTTCGGCTAACCGCCAAATGGAAAATCTTTCGCGCGGTCTTGCTGTCACGAACACGGGCAAGGGTATGCTCGTGAGTTGGCGTCTTTTGGGTACCGACGCTCCGGATGTGGAGTTCAATCTCTATCGCGATGGTGAGAAAATTGCTTCCGTTGGTAAGACGGGTGGCACGAACTACCTGGACGCCGCCGGCAAGACAACTTCCAAATATACGGTCGCGGCAGTAGTTGGCGGCAAGGAAGGGGCCAAGCAGGGTGTTTCCGTGGTGCTCGACAAGACAGTCTCCAACAGCGGAAAGTCTTTCCCGTATAAGACTATTAAACTGGAAGTCCCCGCGGCACAGACGATGCCTGACGGCGAAAAGTGTACGTACACTCCCAATGACGTGAGTACGGCCGACCTCGACGGCGACGGCGAATACGAACTGATTTTGAAGTGGGATCCGAGCAATGCCCACGACAACTCACAGACGGGCTATACGGGTACGGTATTCATCGATGCCTACAAGCTCGACGGTACGCGCCTTTGGCGTATTGACCTTGGTAAGAATATTCGCGCGGGCGCTCACTACACGCAGTTCCAGGTGTTTGACTACGATGGCGACGGCAAGGCCGAGATGATCGTGAAGACTGCCGACGGTACGATTGACGGTACGGGCAAGGCGATTGGCGACAAGTCGAAGGATTACCGCAGCTCTGCGGGAACCATCCTCGATGGTCCCGAATACCTGACAGTTTTTCGCGGTGTTGACGGTGCGGCGATTTCGACTGTTACGTACGAACCGAGCCGCAATATCTTGAGCCATTCTTCGCCCCAGGCTAAGGGCAAGTGGGGGGACAATTACGGCAACCGCTGCGAACGCTACCTGGCGGCGACGGGCTACCTGGATGGCGTACATCCGAGTGCTATTTTCGTTCGCGGCTATTATAGCTCTGCCTACGTGGCTGCCTACGATTTCGATGGAAAGGACTTGAAGCTGCGTTGGCTCCACAAGTCCGAAGACCCGGACAAGGGGCTTTACGGCGAAGGAAACCACAGCCTCCAGGCGGCTGACCTCGATGGCGATGGTTACGATGAAGTGTTCTTCGGTGCTGCGGCCCTGAACCACGACGGCACGCTGCGTTACCGCACGGGACTTGGCCATGGCGACGCCCACCACATCGGTGATTTGGATCCGGATCTTCCGGGGCTTGAATCCTGGGATGTGCACGAACACAAGAATGCCCAGTACACCGAAGAAATGCGTGCCAACGATGGCAAGATTATTTGGGGCACTCCGCAGCCATCTGCCGAAGGTGTCGATAATGGTCGTGGCATGGCTGCAGACGTTGATTCTGAACATCGTGGCTATGAAATGTGGTCTGCAAAGGGCGGTGGAATGAAGACTGCTAAGGGCAAACTCATTGGAACGCCTGCAGTGTCTCAGAACTTTCGCATTTATTTTGACGGCGATGAGTATGACGAACTCATGGACGGCGCTTTTGTGACCAAGTTCAATTCTACGTCGAAAAAATCTGAAACTTATTTCGATGGTCCATCTGCCCTCGGTGTTACCGGTTGCAATGGCACCAAGAATACGCCGAGCCTTGTGGCCGACCTCTTTGGCGACTGGCGCGAAGAAATGGTAGTGCGTAGCGAAAAGGATCCGACGTTGCTGTACATCGTTTCGACTCCGGTGACAAGCGAACACCGTGTTTATACCTTGATGCACGATGCCACCTACCGCACGGCGGTTGCGTCTCAAAATACGGCCTATAACCAGCCGCCGCACTTGGGTTACTACCTACCTGACATGGTGAAGTCGCTCAAGCAGCCGAGCATCTTCGTGGTGGGCGAGGACCCGGCACCTGCCGACACGACTCCGGTGGTGAACAACGGCAAGTCCGAACTGGATGCCTCTACCCCGAAGGATGGCAAGGGTGTGACGGAAACGACCAACGAAGGCTTCCTCAAGAACGGCTATTATAACTTTGACAATGCGCTTTCGAGCTACGGCACTTGGGAAATCTTCTCGAAGACCGAGGCGAAGACGACGCTTACGGTGCGCTTCACGAACGGTGGCACGACTTCCCGCAACATGGCGGTGAACGTGAACGGCGCTTCTGCCGGCACGCTCAGTTTCGCCTCGACTGGCGATTGGACGAAGTATTCCGAAGCGAAGGTAGATGTGAAGCTGGTCGCGGGCGTGAATACGATTACGTTTACCTCGATGACAAGTGACGGTGGCCCGAACTTTGACATGTTCACCTTCGGCATTGACGGTGTGGAGCTTTACGACGGTACGCAGAAGATTGATAATCCGACTGCACTTGCGGTAATTCCGTTCAAGAGTGGTGTGGCCTTCAATCCTTCCACAGGCGTACTCTTTACCCCGAGGGGCGGCCTTGCTGAAATTTACTTCTACGACATGTCCGGTGCGATGCGCCTGGGTATCTCGAAGAATGTTTCTGCGGGATCTACAGCGATGGCACTCGACCAAGAACTGCTCCCGAAGGGAATGTACTTGGTGAAGGTTAAACTTAACGGAAAGGCTGTTTCGACGAAGAAATTCTCGAAGCTATAAACACCTCACTGCCTAGCCTTGGTCTTTCGAGTGTTGGACCGGGGCTAGGCGATTTTGGGTTTTGGTTATGAAGATGTTTAATAAACTTTGGCAATCTGCCGTAATCGCATCGATGGTCGTGGCGCCGCTCACATGGTCGGCAGTGACCATCTATATGTGTGGCGACTCCACCATGCAGGACTGGAACGAAGGCTACTATCCCAAGCAGGGACAGGGACAGGATTTCCATTTTTGGTTTGATCCGACCAAGGCTACGGTCGTGAATCGCGGCCAGGGTGGCATGTCGCTCGGTGGCGGCGGTCTTGACAAGAAGGGTAATACCGCTGTCGGCTATTACGACATGTTCTTCAAGAAAGGTTGCTCCAATGGCAACTGCATCGCTGAAAAACTCAAGGCGGGCGACTATGTCGTGATCCAGTTCGGTATTAACGACGTGAACTACAGTACCGAAGAATTCTTTGCTTCGAACATGAAAAAGATGGTGAGCGATGTCCGCGCAAAGGGCGCTTATCCGATTATCATGAGCCCGATTCGTCGTAAGTATTACGATTCCCCGACGCAGATTCACAATAGTTACCGCGGCTACCCGGCGCTGAACAAGAGCCTTGCCGAAGAACTCAACGTGCCGTTTATCGACATGAGCGAGATGGTCGCGAACTACATGATTTCTGTGGGTGAACGCTATGCGGAACAGTATGTCTTCAACTATGCGACCAAGTCTGAATACAGCAACTTGGGAAGCGACCAGACAGACGCCGTGCATTTGCAGATGAACGGTGCGAACGCTTTCGGGCGCATTATTACCGAACAGATGCGTGCGCATACGGACCCGATCGTGAAAAAGCTCGGTGACTACATGGCGCCCATGTACCAGGTGAGTGTGAAGGTAAGCCCCGAAGGTGCTGCCGAAGCGACTTCGATCAACGCCTATTACCCGCAGGGCATGACCGTGATGCTCAAGACTATTCCGAAGAGCGGCAAGAAGTTCTTGGGCTGGTACGACGGTAACGGCAACAAGGTGGGTGCCCCGAGCCGTTCGAACGTGAAGTCTCCTTACATTCATACGTTCGTGATGGGGAGTGCCTCGACGCAGTTCACGGCGGTTTACGAGGGCGGAACGGCGCAGAAATATACCGGCGATGGTGCCGCGTTAACCGCATTCCCGACCACGACCCCGAAGAGCCTTGACGATGTGACCTTTGTTCCGTTTACCCCGATTGGAGGCAGCACGCAGGATACGGTGAAAATTGACAAGGATATCAAGAAATTCTTTGATGCAAGCACTCCGGATACGGCTGGAATCGGCTGGACTCAGAACGAATGGACTGGCTTTACGGGCGAAGGCTATTACAATCTGGATAATACGAATGCCTCGTTTGCCGCATATAAGGTCAAGTTCCCAGGCGCAGGCTATGTGACGCTTGCGGTGCGCTATGCAAACGGCGGATCGTCGGATCGTATGTTCAATGCTTATTTGGACCATGATTACCTTGTGAGTGCACCGCCGACGGGTGGTTGGGACAAGTGGGATACCGCCTACGTGGTGATGGATGCTCCGCAAGGTGAAGCCGAACTCAAGATTATGTCGCTTACAAGCGATGGCGCTCCGAATCTAGATGCCTTTGGTTTCAGTATCGACGGCGTTTGCCGCGTAAGCGAAGGCTGCACCGAAGATACGTCGACGACTATTTTGAATAAGGTTCGCGATGTGACTGGTTTTGCGTTGCATGGCGAAATGCTGCGCCTTGCCGGTACGGAACGTGCTCATGTGAATGTGTTCGATATGAGTGGTCGTCTGGTGGCAAAGCGAATTGTCGAAAACGCATCAGAAGTTTCGCTTGCAACGATGGTGAAGTCTGCCGGACTCTACCGCGTTGTGGTGAAGCAGGGTAACACGAAGTTTAACGCAAACTGGGTCAAGGTTAAATAGGATACAAAGTGTCATCCTGAGCGCAGAACCGAAGGTTCGTAGTCGAAGGATCTAAGGAACTCTTTATATGAGATCTTTCGACTTCGCTAAAGCTTCGCTCAAGATGACACAAGGAATGGTTGGAAAAATGAAATCGTTGTTCAAATTTTTCATCGCTGCAGCGGTGTTCACGGGGGTTGCCGTAAGCGATTCCACCAGTTTCGCAATTTACGTGGTTGGCGATTCTACAGTTTGTACGTACAAGGATAACGCTTATCCGCAAACGGGTTGGGGTCAGGTACTTGGTTATTTCTTCGATGCGTCCCGCGTGAAGGTGAATAACTATGCCATCGGTGGCCGCAGTTCTAGAACCTTTATTGAAGAAGGCCGTTTGGACGAAGTCAAGGGCAAGCTCCAGAAGGGTGATTACCTGTTCGTGCAGTTTGGCCATAACGACCGCGACTACAGCAAGGCGGCCCGCTATGTGGAACCCTCCCAGTTTTCGGGCTATATCCAGAAATATGTGGATGCTGCCAAGGCGAAGGGGGCTAATGCCATTTTGATTTCGCCGATGAACTTGAACGGTAGCCGCAACGTGTTCTCTACCGGCGACAAAAATTACGATGCCCGCGGCATGATGCAGACGGTGGCGAAGAACAACAAGGTCCCGTTTGTGGATTTGAACATGAAGTCGTACAATACCTACAATACGACTTACAAGAACATGCCGGATTACGTGACACGTTATCTGTACAAGAAACTGGAGAAGGGCGAATATCCGAATTACCCGGATGGCGTGAACGATGGAACGACACATTTCCAGGAGATGGGCTCGATGGGCCATGCCCAGATGATTTGCGAAGAACTTGAAGAAAATCTCAAGAGCAATTCGAATCTTTCTGCCGACGCAAAGGCGGCGCTCACCACGCTTGTTTCTACTATCAAGAAATGTTACACCATCAAGGTGCAGACTAACCTTTCGAATTACAATGGTCTTATCACGCAGACGCAGTATTTCCCGGCGGGTTCCCCGATGACGCTCCGCGTGACTCCGAACGGTCAGACCTTCGAAAAGTGGGTGGACGACGACTGTAACGAAATCTCGAAGAACATGATTTATTACGGTTTCAGGACCAAGGCCCGCAATATCACTTATACGGCGATGTTCAAGGGCGGTTCCGAATGCAAGAAAATTGCTCACGATAGCGAAGAATCCGGCAACGAAAATCCCACGTCCTCTAGCTCCGAGGGTCCGGAATCTTCGAGTTCCATTGATCCGAAACTTTGCTTTGACGGTACTGCCGATGCAGCTTGGCCTTCTCCGATCGATATGGCAAGTCCCGAAATTGCAGATGGCTTGACTGAAACGAACCACGAAGGTTATACGGGCCAGGGCTTCTTCAATATTGAAAACAGCGCCTACAGCACTGCTACTTACAAGTTGACGTCCGACCAGTCTGCATCGAATGCCCGCGTCATGATTCGCTATTCGTTCCAGGGGAATACCAATCGCGACATGAAAATCACGATTGACAACGGAACGTATGATGTGGCATTCCCCTCGACAGGTAGCTGGGACAAGTGGGATACCGCCTACATCGAAGACGTCTGGGTAGACGCTCTCGATTTCAAGATGAAGATTGCTTCGACGACAAGTGATGGCGGCCCGAATATCGACATGATTGCCTTCGACATGAAGGGCGTGTACCGCACCGGTTGCAAACCGGCTAAGGTTGAAAACGACGTGGAGTCGTCTTCGAGCGGTACGACGATTGTCAGTGTACGTCCGGCTCCGAGCCTGCATTTTGATGCCCGAAACCAGACAATCACGACAGCCGGTGGAATGTTGATGGTTCAGGTGTCCGATGCGATGGGCAAGGTGGTTGCCCAAGAAACGCACAATGTCGCTCCCGGTACGGTTTCGTTGCTGCAAAATCAGTCGAAAATGACGTCTGGGCGTTATTTCGTGCGGGTTCAGCTCAATGGACAGGTCTTGATGTCTTCATTTTTGTATATTAAGTAAAAAATGGAGGCTTTATGAAGCTTTTTAAATTGATGGCATCTGTATGCGCTGTGTCTGCTGCATTTATGTTTGCTGCTTGCGATGATTCTTCGTCTGCAAGCTCCAATGACGAACCCTCTGCATCCAATGATTGCTCCGTCGAAGATGGCGTGAAGGTTGTTTCTCCCAAGAAGGGCGATTCCTTCAAGATGGGCGATACCATCACCGTGATTTATGGTTCTGACGTGCAAGGTTCCGGTTACCGTTTCGTCTTCAAGACTTCTGAAGAAGATGCTGGCCTTGATATGCTCGAAGAATCTGCCGGTCCCATGAAACCGGACGGCAAGAAGTGCTATGAACAGAAGGTCGTATTGACCGAAGACGTGGCAGAACCGACCAATACGGCAATCATTCGCGTGGTTCCGTACGAACAGACTGCCAAGGGCGCAAATTCCGGTACCTTCAAGGTGACCGAGTAATTTGAACTCGACTCTCGAATTTAAAGATTCTTCAATCACCGTAGCCCTTGTGGGTTGCGGTGGTTTTATTGGTAGCCACCTTTTGCGAGCCATCTTTGAACGCACGAGTTGGCGCGTTTTTGGTGTTGATCTTGATTCCTATCGCATTCAGGAGCATTTGGCGAATCCTCGCTTTGAATTCCTTAGCGCAGACCTTGCAAACCCCGAGGTGGTAAAGCGTATTGCGCAGTATCCTGTAGTGGTCAACTTGGCGGCGATTTGTACGCCCGGGCGCTACATGGCCGAAGCAGCCGAGGTGATTCGCAGCAATTACGACCTTCCGCGGGCACTTGCAGACGCCTGTGCCCAAAGCGGCAGTTGGCTGATTCATTTTTCGACATCCGAAATATACGGCAAGACGGCGGCTGATTCGGGTGCGCTTCTCGAAGACGAGTCCGAAATTGTGCTTGGGCCAGTAGCGGCGAGTCGCTGGAGCTATGCGACGGCAAAACTCTTGACCGAACGCTACTTGGCCGGTCTGGACGGACTTCATTGGACGGTGGTTCGACCGTTTAATTTCGTGGGCCCGTTTATGGATTTCATGCCGGGGGTCGATGGCGAAGGGATTCCTCGCGTGCTAGCGAATTTCTCGACGGCACTTGTTCGTGGGGAATCGCTAAAACTTGTAAATGGAGGTGTTGCGAAACGCTGCTTTACCTCGGTGCACGATGCGGTGGACTTTATGTTCTGCCTGCTTGCTGCCGGGGAGTGCGCTTTTTCGCAGGCGTTCAATGTGGGCAATGCGGCAAACGAAGTCTCGATTGCAGAACTTGCTCAACTGATGCGCTCCGTGTATGCCGTTATTAAGGGTGTGCATGAAAACGAAGTGCCTGGAGTCGAGGTGATTCCGGGCGAAGAGTATTACGGGAAGGGGTACGACGATTCCTTGCGTCGTTTACCTTCTGTCGAAAAAGCGGAACGCCTGGTTGGCTTCAAGGCCAAGATTCCGTTGAAGAATGCTCTGGAAGAATCCTTAACATGGTTTGCACACCATTATGGCTAACGACTACTTTATATTTGTTCCTGCTTATAACGTTGCCGGTACGCTTGCGTCGGTTTTGGAAAAAATTTCTGATAACGTTTGGAACAAGTCTCTCGTCTTGATTATTGATGACGGTTCTACGGACGATACACGTAGCGCCTATGAAGATTTTGCGAGCTCGCTTGCCGAAGAGCAAAAGTACCGTTTACGCTATATGCGGTTTGAACAAAATAACGGCTACGGTGCTGTGGTCAAGAAAGGAATTGCCGAAGGGCTTCGTTCCGGTGCAGAACTGGTGGCCTGTTTGCATGGCGATGGACAGTACCCGGCAGAGCAGCTGGATGAATTTTTTGACTATCTCAAGACGGTCAACAATGTTGACCACGGAGACGAAAGAAAGTTTGCCTTGGTGCAGGGCTCTCGCCATTTGACTCGCGGTGGAGCTAAAGCCGGAAATATGCCCTTGTACAAGCGCTTGGGCGGAACCTTCTTGACCTTGATCGAAAATTTTGCCTTTTACCAGAAACTCACGGACCGCCACAGCGGATTTATCGTGTACGATTCCGAGTTTTTGAGGACGCTTGAATTGGATAAATTGAGTTCTTCGTTCGATATCGATCTCGAGATTATTTCGATTGCGGATTCTTTGGGCTACAAGCTTGCGGAACTTCCGATTCCGACGCGTTACGCCGATGAAAAATCGAACTTGAATGTGGTTACCTATGGCTTGCGTGTATTGCGACAAGTCTTTAGACGATTTGCGACTCGTTTAACTGCTTAAAGTATATGCATATCGGTTGTCATTTATCTTCTTCGGCGGGCTTTTTGGCCATGGGGCAGACGGCGCTTTCGATCGGCGCTGATACTTTTCAGTTTTTTACACGGAATCCTCGCGGCGGGTCGGCAAAGCCCTTTGACGCGGCCGACGCAAATGCGCTTGTCAAGTTGCTGAATGACAACCATTTTGCCCCGATTCTGGCGCATGCTCCTTATACGCTGAATGCTTGCGCTGCAGACGAAGGCTTGCGGCAGTATGCGGTTGACGTGATGATCGATGACATCTGGCGTATGGATCACTTTCCGGGGGCGATGTACAATTTTCACCCTGGAAGCCATGTGAAGCAAGGTGTCGAAGTGGGCGTAGACTTGATTTCTCGCGCGCTGAACCAGATTTTAAAGCCGGAACAAAAGACGCTTGTGCTGCTTGAAACGATGGCGGGCAAGGGCTCCGAGGTGGGCCGTACTTTTGAGGAACTGCGTGCCATTATTGACCGCGTAGAGCTGGGCGATAAACTGGGAGTTTGCCTGGATACTTGCCATGTGTTCGATGGCGGTTATGATATTATTGACGACTTGGACGGCGTCCTTGAACAATTTGACAAGGTGATTGGCTTAAAACGTTTGAAAGCGATTCACCTGAACGACAGCAAGAACCCCATGGGTAGCCACAAGGACCGTCATGAGGTTTTAGGGGCGGGGTATATCGGCTTGGATGCGCTGACGCGGGTGGTGAACCATGCGGCGTTGAAGAATTTGCCGTTTTACCTGGAAACGCCGAATGAATTGCCCGGCTACGCAAAAGAAATTGCCTTGATGCGCGAAAGGGCGAAGTAAATAGCCTTAGGCCACACGGATTGTACTAAAGTACTAAATGCTAGGCTCGGAAATAGGCTTGCAAGCAATCCTGCTTCACTCGCCTTACGCATTTATCGTGAATCACTAACGTGATTCCTTTTTTATTATATATTTAGAATATGGTAAAAGAGCTGATAGATTCTTTAAATGGGGTTCTGCTGGGTAAATCGGACACGGTGGAACTTTTGGTGATGGCGCTGTTGGCGGACGGCCACGTGCTGGTGGAAGATGTTCCCGGCACGGGCAAGACGACGCTTTCGAAGGCGCTTGCCGCGGCGATTGGCGCGGACTTTGCGCGAATCCAGTTTACGCCGGATTTGTTGCCTGCCGATGTGACGGGTGGTGCCGTATTCAAGGCGAATACGGGTGAATTTGAAATCAAGAAGGGCCCTGTGTTTACGCAGGTGCTTTTGGCCGACGAAATCAACCGAGCCTCGCCGCGTACGCAGAGCGCCTTGCTCGAAGCGATGGAAGAACGGCAGGTGTCGCTGGAAGGCGAACGCTATAAGCTGCCGGAACTTTTCATGGTGCTTGCGACAGAGAACCCGGTGGAATTTCATGGTGTATTCCCGCTGCCCGAAGCGCAGATGGACCGCTTTATGGTGCGTATTTCCGTGGGCTATCCGAGTGCAGAAACGGAACTTGAAATTTTGCGAGCGCATCGTACAAGTCGCCCGATTGATACTTTGAAGGCGGTGACGAGCCCCGAAGAAATTTTGAAGGCTCGTGCCACGGTGCGCGGCATTCATATTGATGAATCGCTGGAGCGCTATGTGATTTCACTGGTGCAGGCGACGCGTAACGACGGTAGCGTACGTCTGGCGGCTAGCCCGCGTGCCGGATTGAATCTGGTGCGTATGGCGCAGGCGTGTGCGTATGTGAATGACCGCGACTTCGTGAATCCCGATGACATTCAGCGCGTGTTTTTCCCGGTGATGGAACACCGCGTGTTCGCCAAGGACAGCGGCGACCCCGACGCCAGCAAGAAGATTTTGCAGGGAATATTAAAGCAGGTGAACGTACCCAAATAAAAACAATGTGTAATGTGTGGTGTGTAATGACTAATCATTTCACATCCCACACCTTACATCTCAAAGGCGCTTTGCGCCGACCTCATACCTCATACCTCACATCCCTACTTCCAACAATGTCCTTCTTCCACTGGTTTATTCGTTCTATTCCGCGGGCCCCGAAAAAATCGGGACTCCTGATGGCGGTATACTTCTGGTGGCTGGACTATTTTACTCCGGCAGGTCGCGCCTTTGCCTCGCTTTTTTTGCTGGCGATGTTTGCAGGCGCCGTGCCTGGATTCTGGGCAGCGTGGATTTTTGCAGGAATTGATTTTCTGCTGTTCTTGGGGCTAGTATTCAGCCTGTTCGTGACGGCGAAGCGGAGCAAGATCTGGATTGAAGGTGTCTCGGTGAATCGCGTGCGCGAAGGCGAAACGGCTACGGTAACGGCTTTTGTGGCGGTGCGCTCGACGATTGACTGCGTGACTTTGGGAGCGAACCGTTTGCCGCCCTCGCTGACAGGCTTTGAATCGGACCGCGCAAAGATTAAGAAGGGCGAGCCGCCGCGCAAGATGGAATGCCATGTGCGTACGACGCGCCGCGGCTCCTTTATGCTGAATAAGGTCTCGGCGAATGTGCCCGAAATCATGGGACTTTTGCGCTGGCCTTATGGCTTTAACGGCTCGGTCGAATTGCTGGTTTACCCGCGTGCACTCAAGGTGCAAGATTTCCCGTTCCTCACTCAAGGCGCTTCGGGCATGGCGTTTGCGCCGTTTTTGATGCCGAGTCTTACCCGCGGCATGAATTTTATTGGCGTGCGGCCTTACCGCGAAGGTGATTCCCTGCGGGATTTGCACCATAAGGCTTTTGCCCGCTACGGAAAGCCTTTCACGAAAGAATTTGAAATTGAGCGTGGCGCTGGCATTATTTTGCTCCTGGATACGGCGACACCGAATTTCAAGTCGCGGCAATACTTGGAGCAGGCGATTCGCATGACGGCGGCAGTGGGCGAGTGGCTCCTGGACCGCGAAATTCTCGGAAGATTTTTTATTGACAGCGAAGAAATTGCGCTAGATGGCGGTAGCGAAAGCCGCAAGAATTTGCTGGATGCCTTGGCGAGAATTCCGCCTGCATCGCTTGCGCATGCAAAACTGCCGGTACCTTGGGCACCTGCGGCGCGCCCGATGGATCCGGTGCTTCGCATAGGACTTTACGAAAACGAAGAACCGCTTGTGAACAAACATATCGTGGTCGGAACGCAGCCTGCCTCGACGGATGATAAATTGCTGGTGGTATCGCCTGAAGAATTGGATGGCCTTGAACGCGGGGTGGTGACTTTATGATGGCTAGCGAAAAAGTTGACATACGCTACGCCTTCAAGGTGCTATTCCTTTGCCTTGCCTCGGTGAATCTGGGGCATACGTTTGATTTCTTGTGGCTCAGCGTTTTATTTGCCATCTATTTTGTGGCTATCGGTGTGTTGAATGCGACGCGCCGCCGTGAATTTGCGAAGCGCCCGCGTTACAACAAGATTTTGGCGTACGGCGCGATTGTGCCGCTCGCATTATTCTGGGTGATGACGCCGTCCGTTGAAAACGGCGTGTCGCCTTATTTGATTTTCTTGCCGGGAATTTACTTGCTGTATTTAGCGGCGTTGCAGGAACGGAGCCGCGGAAATGGCGGCTTTGAAGTCTTTGTCGCCTTCGATGGCGTAGGTGCTTTGCTCTTTGGAATGTACATGGTGCCGCACGGCTGGGGCTTTGTGGGCCTTGTAGGATTCTTGTTAGCGCTTTGTGCTTATAGCCGCCGCGGTACAGCGCCTTACAAGTACGGGCTCTTTTTGCTCGTGATAGCGGCCCTCGGCGCCATCTCTTACGGTGGTTGGCAATACTGGAAAATGCAGCGTTACCGCTACGGCGCGCAGATGGCCGAAAACTATTACCAGCGTGAACGAATGATGGGCTTTGATCCGGTCGCGGCATTGGGAAGCTTCGGGAGCAATTATAGTTCTCGCTACAATAGCCAGGTGGTATTGCGTGTGTGGGATAAACAGCCGTCGCGTTACTTTAAGGCGGCCAGCTACGAAAAGTACGTGGCGGGCATTTGGAAGTTGCCGACAAAATTTGCGAAGAGGCTTTATCCTGCCTACTATCAGGTGGACTATGCGGTATTTGAAACCGCGGATTCGCTGACGAAGGCCGATTCCTTGCGCGAGGTGGAACAGATTTGGGTGCAGTCGACGCTCAATAATTTTGGATTTGTGTTTGCGCCGTACGGTGTCGTGGGTTTTGCGGCGAAAGATGTAGATTCTTTGACCTATTATGCCGGCGGCATGGTGCAGGGGTTGGACGGAAACGGAAAACGTTCTGACTGGCATTATTTCAAGTGCAAACCTCTCTCGGCGGAGAATGCGTCGCGGAGTGAGGCGGAGAATACGCCGGGGGCGTGCACGTTGCCGGATTCTCTGATGGCTCCGAGTGAAGGCGATTTGCTGGTAGGCGAGCGGTACTTGCCGCTGATTGATACCGTGATTGCGGCGATGGGTTTGCGCGACACCGTTCCGACGGATTCTATCTCCGCGAATTCTGCTGCTACGGATTCGACGGCGCTTGCAAAATCAATGCCGGATTCTCTGGTGTTGCAGAAAATGCTGGCTTATTACTTCGTAAATTTCACCTATTCGCTTTCGGTACCGGGAATTACGCGATGGAATGGCGCGAAGAATGAGCCGTTGGCTGTTTTCTGGCGTGAAAAGCAGGGCTTCTGCGAATACTATGCGACGCTTTCGACGCTGGTGCTTCGCCGCCTGGGAATTCCGGCGCGGTATGTGACGGGCTTTGCAAATCCTGAAGTGGTCGAGGGGCTGCCTTATAGTATTTTCCGCCGCAGGCATTCGCATGCATGGGTCGAAGCGTATGTGGATAATCGTTGGGTAATCTTCGACCCGACGCCTCCCATTTTGCCGCAGTTTGCGGAATCGCCCAGCTGGTGGAGCGTCAAATGGGAGGGCGTGCGCGGGCGCCTAGCCCGCGTGATGCA
Organism: Fibrobacter sp. UWOV1; assembly: GCF_900142495.1. Lineage (NCBI taxonomy): Bacteria > Pseudomonadati > Fibrobacterota > Fibrobacteria > Fibrobacterales > Fibrobacteraceae > Fibrobacter > Fibrobacter sp. UWOV1. The sequence goes on from NZ_FRBA01000003.1 coordinate 308,442, forward strand.
TGCCCTTAAAGAAGGCGAGTGGCGTCGCGTCGTCGATAGCTGGCAGAATCAGTCGACCGCATTATTAGAAAGCCCGATTCTGTATGTGGTACTCGTGATTCTTGTCGCAGGCTTTGCTGGCCGCAAGATTTACATTGCGTATAAATTAAGTGCCAAGGATCGCACCTATGTCTCGGCGCGGGCCCTGGAATGGACGAAAAAGCTTGACCGCGCCGAGCGCGATTTGGCCCGCGCTGGATTTAGGCGGGAGCCCGGCGAAACTGTCGGCAAATTTGCAGAACGCTGCCGGATTGCGTTTTCACACCTCGCCGAGAACCAAACCAATCTCAAAAAAATCCAGAAGGCAAAGAATGCTCTTGCGGTTCTAAATGATTATGAAAAAGAACGCTGGACAAAATAATGTGTAATGTGGGCGGCTGCGCCGCAATGTGTAATGTGTAATTCTTCATCCCACATCTCACATCTCACATACCACATCCCACATCCCACATCCCACACTTCACATCAAGCGTCTCGCAGTCTCATTCTTGCATTTTTTCTATCTTTCCTCCCAAAAACTAGGAGTTATTATGTCTGTTCAAGTGATGGTTAATGGTATTCCGGGCAACATGGGCCGCATCGTGGCCGAAACCTGCGTGGCCCGCGGCCTCGAACTCGTCCCGTATTCTCTGACGGGTGAAATTATCGTGGAAAACGAAGCCGAAGTCGCCGGCAAGACCATCCAGCTTTTGAAGCCGAGCAATCGCGAAGCTCGCATTGCAGAAGTTCTCGAAAAATACCCGAACGTCATTTGCATCGATTACACGCACCCGACGGCCGTGAACGACAACGCCGCTTTCTATGTAAAGCACAAGATTCCGTTCGTGATGGGTACCACCGGCGGTGACCGCGAAGCGCTCGCCAAGCTCGTTGCCGACGCAAATCACCCGAGCGTGATTGCCCCGAATATGGCAAAGCAGATTGTTGCTTTCCAGATGATGATTGAATTCTTGGCTAAGGAATTCCCGACGGCATTCAGCGGCTACAAACTCTCCGTGGTGGAAAGCCACCAGAAGACCAAGGCCGATACGAGCGGTACCGCGAAGGCCGTGGTGGGCGACTTCCAGAAGATGGGTTTCGACTTCACCGTTGACGATATCGAAAAGGTCCGCGATGAAAAGGAACAGATGGAACGCATGCACGTACCCGAAGAATACCTCGGCGGTCACGCCTTCCACACCTACTGCCTCGACAGCGCCGACGGAACGGTTCACTTTGAATTCCAGCACAATGTTTGCGGCCGCAAGATTTACGCCGAAGGCACCGTGGACGCCGTGAACTTCCTCGCATGCCACATTGCAAACGGAACGGCCAAACCCTTCAACATGATGGACGTCCTCCGCTCCGGCAAGATGCGTTAAAAAGTAGACAGTAGACGGTAGGAAGTAGACTGTTACTTCCTACTTCCTACTTCCTACTTCCTACTACACCATGCGTTCCTATATCCTCCGTCGCTTACTTTTGATGATTCCGACTCTCATCGGGATTTCACTGGTATGCTTTATCCTTATCCAGCTGTTGCCGGGAGGACCTGTGGAGGAAATGATTTCGCGTGCGCAGCAGGCTGCGGCCATGAAGGGCGGGGTCGATGCCTCGAAGGCACTCTCGCCCGACCAGATTGCACAAATCCAGGCGTACTTCGGTTTTGACCAACCCGCCTGGAAGCGTTACCTGACTTGGCTCTGGAACGTTCTGCACCTGGACTTGGGCTCCAGTTACACCTACGGACTCCCCGTGTGGGACGTGATTACGAGCCGTTTCCCGATTTCGCTGTTCTTTGGAATCACCTCGTTTTTCTTGAGTTACCTTGTCTGTATTCCGCTGGGTCTCTGGAAGGCGGTGCATCACGGGAGCAAACTCGATTCGCTTTCTTCGGGCGTGATTTTCTCGGGCTACGTGATGCCGGGCTACGCTCTCGGTATCTTGCTGATTATATTCCTCGCGGGCGGCTCGTACCTCGACATTTTCCCGCTAGGCGGCCTCACAAGCGATGACTTCGAGGACTTCACCTTCTTCGAAAAGATGGTAGACCTCGGGCACCATTTGATTTTGCCGATTTTCTGCTACATGATCAGCGAATTCGCGTTCCTGACTTTTTTGATGAAGAATTCGGCGCTCGAAGAACTGGGCAAGGACTATATGCGCACGGCGCTTGCGAAGGGCATGAGCTTTAACCAGGCGCTCGTTCGCCACGCGCTCCGTAACGCCCTGATTCCCATTGCGACTCGTCTTTCTGAAATCTGCACCTTGATGTTTGCGGGCGCGCTCCTTATCGAAAAGGTCTTCGATATCGATGGCATGGGGCTACTTTATTACAACTCCATGGTCAACCGCGACTACAACGTGGTCATGGGCGTCATCTTCCTCAGCAGCTTGATGGCGATGATTGGGCGCTTGTTCAGCGATATCCTCTACACCCTCGTAGACCCGCGCATCAAATTCTCGTAGCTTTAAGGCGTTATTTTTCTCTCGTCTTTCGTTTCTCGTCTTTCGTCTTTTTTATATTACAGACCATGAGTAACGAAATTGTTTCGCCTGTTATTGAAAAGTATTTGAAGTCCCGCGGCTATGCCGACTACGAAGTCACCTCTATTGCCGGTGCCGGTTCGGGCCGTAAATATTACCGAATTGCCTCCGGTAAGCAGAGTGCCGTGTTGCAGGTTTCTGCCTCGGTCGATGAAGATTTTAAGCGTTTTGTGGATTATGCCGAAGCGTTCAATTCCTTTGGACTTCCGGTGCCTAAGATTTACTGCGTAGACGAAGCCTCTTGCTCCGTGCTTCAAGAAGACCTGGGTGCCCACAACTTGCTTGACAACATTGTTTCGCCGGGTTCCGAAAAGAAGACGGGCAACGTTCGCATTCTTTACCCCGAAGTCATCGATTCTTTGATCAAGTGGCAGAACATTTCCCGTTCGCTCTTCAGTTCTCGCTCTGACCTCTGGCTGCGTCGCTTTGATTTTGCCGCCCTCAAGTGGGAAACCGACTACTTCACCGAAAACTACTTGAAGAATTTCAAGGGCATTGCTGAAATCCCCGAATACGTGCGTCAATTCTATTCCCTGATTGCGGTTTCTGTGGAAGCCCAGCACAAGGTGCTGATGCATCGCGATTTCCAGAGCCAGAACATTATGGTCAAACCGAATTCCGAAATCGCCTTCGTAGATTTCCAGGGCGCACGCCGCGGTGCCATGTTCTATGACTTGGCCTCACTCTTGTGGGACCCGTATGTGGAACTCTCGCTGACTGAAATCAAGGACTTCTTTGAATATTGGCGCGTTTCTTATCGCGAAACCAAGACCTACACCAAGGAAGACGCTTGGGAAGCCTTTATTCACGCTAGCTTGCAGCGCGTGATGCAGGCCATGGGCGCTTACTGCTTCTTGAGCAAGGTGAAGGGAATCCAGAAGTTTGAACAGTACATTGAACCGGGTAAGCGCCAGTTGCGTGTTGTCTTCGATGAATTCAAGAAGATTGCCAAGGCAACCTCGCCGAAGACCTTCGACTTCATGGACAATGCACTGGTATAAATGCAGCCTATTTACGTAAAACATTATGCAGAACCCGAATCCTTCGCTAGGGCTTTGGGTTTTGCTTACGATGCCCTGGTGCATGGCCCGGTCAAGTTCGACGCCATGGCAACTTGGAAATCCCTGTCAGAACGTATTGCACAGGGAATCTACATGGGCGAGGGCTTGCTCTTGCCGCATACGCGCGTGCCTGGGCTTCCGCAGCCGCTGTTTGCTTTTGCTGTTTGCCCCAAGGGATTTACCGACATCGCTGTAAAGCAAGGGCAAGTGCCGCAATACATTTGCTTGCTGCTTTCTCCGGCAGAGTCTGCCACTTGTCATACGCAGTTTATCGCAAACATTGCGCGTAAGTTGCTGAACCCGGAGTGGCGTGCCCGGGCGTTAGATGCAAAAACCCCCGAGCACCTGAAAGCTTTATTTGAAGAGTAAGTTTAGTACTGCACGCTTCCGCCGACCATAGCGCGGAATCCTTCGTAATCACCGAAGTAACGGTCATAGCCCGCGCGGAATGTCATCAATTCCCACGGCTTGATTTCGATTTTACCGCCGACTTCCACGTAGTGCAAGGTGGTATTTTCGTTCAAGAATTTCTTGTCGGTTGCGCTTTCAGGCGTGTGCATGTCGGTAATATTTCCGCCGAAGGCTGTGTCTTTTGCGACGGCGCTTGCATGCAGCGTTCCTTTGAACAAGGCGTCTTTCAAGAGTCCGCTTTCGACCTTGTAGAGCCCGCTGACTTCGCTATAGATTTCGCGGCTGTTCGGACCGAGATCGGAGCCGAGGCTCTGGGAATAGCTGCGGTAAGTGTAACCGCCGCCCTTGTGGTGCGTGTATACCCAAGGTTCTACGCGGGTGTATTCCAGATACCAGTTCCAAAGCGTGCTGCCGAGCTTAAGACTATCGCGGGCGATACCGACCGAGGTGGCCCACTTGTTGCCCCACCAGCCGTCATCGAACATGCTCGTAGGCGATTTCATGTCGTCCCACAAGAGTTCTCCGTAGAATTCCCAATGCGGAATCGTCTTTACGCTCAAATCGAACGCGAGTGAAATGTTGTCCTGGTCGCCCTGCAGGTGTTCCTGGAAAACATAAGGAATGAACGGAATCACGTAAGCCCATTCGAATTCGCGGCCGGTGCTGTCGGCGTCTTCGTTCGGGTTCGGGAATTCCTCGGTGGTGCTTCCGTAGAGCGCCGTTTCAGAAAGGCCGAATGTAATGTTCTTGGGCAAGTTCAAATCCAAGCGGTGTACGTGCATGTACTTGCCGAAGTTCTTTTTCTCGAAAAGCTTCATGGCGTACTGCGAGTAAACGATTGGGCCCAATTCAAACTGGTAGCCGAAATAAGGCGTGGGGGTGGGTTCGAAAATGCGGCTCGTAGAATCTTGCCACGGGCGGTAATTGCTCTGCTCGCCGCGCAAAATCACGTGGTTTCTGCGGGCGGGTCCCATGCTCAAATAATCAAATCCGGCAAGTAGCTTAACGGCATCCAAGTCGTAGCTGGCGTTAGCTGCGAAAATATCCCAAGTGCGCTTGTTGTCGCTTTGCTTGTTATAGGGGATTCCTTCGCTCGGGTTGTAAAAGTTGTCGTAGATTTCTTTATTCGTGTGGTCCGTGCTTACCTTGACGCGGGCATTGAACAGGAACCGTTCGGTAAAATGCCCGTTCAAGAACAAACGAACCGATGCCGAATTGTCGTAATGCGTCGGTGCATTCGTCAGGTTCGTAATCGCAAGGGAATCCACCAGCTGCGCACCAATACTCACCTCGTGGTGGCGAGCGGAATCGGTAAACGTAAAATGCGCCGGGCTATCGTTGAAAGAACCTGTGGCGTTAGCTGCATTCATAGAGACTGCAAAAAACAGTCCCCAATAAAGATTCTTATTCATGAATTTCATAGTAGCCACCGTTGTTTTCAATGAACTTTTTAAGTCTTTTCGTAGAAAGAGTAATTTCGATAATTTTCAGAACGCGATTGAGTTGGCAACGTTTTAGGCGTATTGCAAGCGAAATCAAGAATCCTGCCCAAATGCCGACAGCGGGGAATCCGTTGCGCTTGGCAAAGTGTATGCGGTTGCGAATCATCAGGCAATCGATAAAGAAGGGAACGCAGCCTTTGGCGTTTTCGCTCCCGGTGCTTGAGCCGATTCTGTGCTTGACAATGCTTTCGGTTGCCCAGGCAAGCGTGAACCCCGCTTTCTTTGCCCTGTAGCAGTAATCGCTTTCTTCAAAGTACAAGAAAAATTCTTCGCTCAGCAAGCCGACTGTCTTGATGCATTCTGGCGAAATCAGGAACGAAGCGCCTTCGATATAATCAAAATGCGGAACGTTAGAACCTTGGGGTGCTTGAGGGCGGCCGACCGATGCAAACTTTGCGTGTGCCGTTCCAGCGCCACCGATGTAGTTGCCTTTTTCGTCTACAATCTGTGAACCTGTAATGCCTGCGCCCGATTCTTTTGCTTTCTGCAAGAGCATTTCGAGGGCAGTTCCCTTGGGTTCGGTGTCGTTATTGATCAGCCAAACAAAGCCTTCGAATCCTTCTGCATGTGCCGCACGCACGCCTTGGTTGTTGGCTGCGGCAAAGCCTACATTGTGCTTGTTCCAAATAAACTTTACTGGAATCGAAAAATCTTCGCTTTGGAAAACCTTTTGGGATTCTTCGCAAGTGGCGTTGTCAATCACATAAATAAGGTCGGGCTTGACAGTGCCCTGTGCCAGGGCGTGCAGGCATCGTACCGTCAAGGCCGCATTCTTATAGTTGACAAGGACTGCGCAGGTTTGCATTACGACCTTCCCATGAACTTGGCTGCAAATTTTGCCCCGATGATTCCGTACAGGATTCGCGGAAGCATCGCCGTTTTCGACGATACATGCGGGTAAAGCGCCTTAGCGTTCTTTATAATCCAGAAAAGGTAACCGGGCAGAATAAACTTTGTGAGCCTGCTTTCGACATAGGAAATATAGACGTTCAAAAATTTCTGGTCGGTAGCGCTCAGCTTCTGGTAATGCGGCGTTTCACGCAACATTTTGGCCCAGCCCAAGTTCAACTTCAGGTTTCCGGTCCAAGTGTGCGTGTGACCAAGCCCGATGGCGTTAGAACCATGAATGCGGTATTGAATGACGGGCGCCTTGATTGATGCGTAGCCGTTCCTTGCAGACGCACAGAATGTAATCCATTGGTCGTGGACAGGAACTGCAACAGGAATCGGGAGAATGTCCTTGAGAAGGCTTGCGCGGAAGAGGACCATGCAACCGGTCACGTCGGTAAAGCCGGTCATGATTGCTTGCAAAGAAAGGTGCTCGGGAATCTGCCCGAGGGCGCGCCAAGAATCGGCCGTCTTGTTTCCGTCGGCATCGATGACTTCGGCATCGCCAAAGACAAGATCTACGTCGCGGCTTTCAATTTCCTTAATCAATAGCTCATGCTTTTGCGGAAGCCAAATGTCGTCTTGGTCAGCAAGCGCAATATAATCGTTTTCGGCAAGAATCTTCTGCGCTTCTTCGAGTGCTCTTGAAAATGCGGCGCGGTGCCCCTGGTTGTGTTCAAACTTGATAATCTTTAAGGGGAGCCTGTCGACGTAGCTTTCGAGAATAGAGACGGTCGAATCGGCAGAGCCGTCATCAACGACAATGATAGAATCCGCTGGCCTTGTCTGGTTGACTAGCGAATCTAGCATTTGCGAAAGATATTTTTCGCCGTTGTACGTTGCCATTACGATGCAGAGTTTTGCCATAGCCCACAATATATAAATATAATGTTATATTTTAAGCCATTACCGGAATTTGACTATGAAGAAAATCCTGTTTATTTGCGATAAGAACGAATGTACCAGTTTTGGCCGCCTCACATTGAACTTGGTGAGGTCTGTAGCCAAGGACTTTGATACGCATGTTCTGTGGATGAAGACTCCCAAGTTTTTCCCGAATCCGGAACATACGGCAGAAGGCGGCAAGATTGTGGCCGATCCGAGCACGTATACGGCTCACGAAGTCTGGGTGAAGTCGCTTTATACAGGTTTTCTTAGCTTGCGCAAGCCTGTTTACGATTGCGTCAGAGAAGTCAAGCCCGATGTCGTTTTCTTTATTCGCCCGGAACTCGGATTCCTGATTTCGTCTGCCAAGAAGGCGATTGAAAAGAACAAGCGCGAAGGCGGCCCTGATGCAAAGTCTGTCTTGTACCTGCACGATGACTTTGCCGAAACGCAGTATCCGCACAGCATCAAGTTTATCTTGCTGAACAAGTTCTATATCGATCCGACGATCAATGCCGACTGCTTCGTGTACAATTCTGAATGGACCAAGAATGCGGTGTGCAAGCACTTTGGCCCGAAAATGGCGAACGCTCCGGGTGCTGTTATTGGCTGCCCGATCGATGGAACCGTGTTCAAGCGCCTTGAAAAACCGAAAACCGCCGAAGAGCGTGAAGCCTTCCGCCGCAGCTACGGCATCAAGAACTACAAGGCCATGTGCGTTCATGTGGGCCTTGCCGAACCGCGAAAGAATGTGGAAACGTATTACGAAATGGCCCGCTTGCGCCCCGATGTGGCTTTTGTTCGCGTGGGTAAGTTGACTCAGCATTACCGCGATATCATTAACGCGAAAAAGCTTTACAATGTTTTTCATTTCCCTGAATTTAACGCCCCTGAATTGCGCGAATTCTACTATCATGCCGAACTGATGGTGTACCCGAGCCTTCTTGAAGGCTTTGGCCTTCCGCCTGTCGAGGCTATTAGCTGCGGAACTCCTGCAGTTGCCGGTGGAACGACGTCGCTTCTCGAAAACTTGGATGGCGTGTGCCCGCTTATTGACCCGCCAACCGATGCCGAGGCTTATGCCAAGGTTTTGGACCGCGTGCTCGCTGGCGAAAAGGTCGTAAACGAAGAAAAGGCCCAAGAACTCTTGGACCGTGTTTCAATCGAAGCTTATTCGAAGCGCGTTGTAGACTTCCTGAATTCTATTTCCGGCGCCACACCTTAATCAGGCTGTGATTCTTTCTGGTTGCAAGCCAGAGCGTGGGCCAAATCAGAATCAAGTCGCGAATTAGGCTTGTCCACGCCTCTGCCTTGTCGTGAGCGTTGCCGTCTTCAAGCTCGAAGCAACCGCAGGTAATGCCGAGGTCGTTGCCGAGCGCCCATGCGAGTGCGATGATAAAGCTTACGAACATCCAGAAAATGGCGAAGGCCGATTCACGTACGAACGGCGTTACAATCATGGCAAGTCCAAACCAAAATTCAAACTGCGGGTAAACCAGCGCAAAGAAGTTGTTCACGCTTTCCAAGTGCAAAGCGGGGAAGAACTGGTACTGCGCCACAAGGACTGCGAACTGGTGCGGGTCCTGAATCTTGTAGATGCTTGCGAAAATGAACATGCCGCCAATGCCCACACGGAACAAGGTTTCGAGCGCACGGATGGCAAAGTCCTTTTGCAGGCGGTAAGCCGGAACGCAAATGCCTGTGGCGATAATGATGGCGGCAAGGCCCACATGAATATTGTAGCGGTATGCCTTCGGCCAAATGTCAATCAGCCAATCCTGGTCGGTAAAAGTCAAGAACGATTCCGGGAACGAAATTTCGGCAACACCGATAGCTACCAGAATCGAGGCTACAACGAGCAGTACTGCAGAGATAATCGTCTTCTTCATTACAGCACCTCGTCCGGCTTGGCAAGTATTTCCTGGCTGCCGATCCAGTCGACCGACTTGGAATCTTCAACGCGAATGTTGTTGATTACGGCAAGCGCAATGCAGAATGCGGCAATCCCCAAAAGGACAATCCAGTTCAGGGATTTTAAATAACTTTTGAGATAATCGAATACTTTAAGAGCAATTGATTTCATATCCATAAGATACAAAATCTTCGGTCTTATTTAGTCCACAGGCTCTTTTCTTTTTCAATAAACTTGGCGAAATCTTCAGGCGCCACCGGCTTCGAAAAGAAATAGCCCTGAATTACGTCGCAACCCATTCTTCTGAGTGCGCGCAGCTGAGATTCTGTTTCGACACCTTCGGCAACGCAAGGAACCTTCAAGAATTTGGCGATATCGATAATCAGTTCCACCATCCTCTTGTTTTTTTCGTGTTTTTCCATGCTGCGGACAAAAGACATGTCGATCTTTAGAATGTCGATCGGAATTTCGGTCAGCATGCCGAGCGAAGAATAACCGGTACCAAAGTCGTCCATTTCGATTTTAAACCCTTTCTTGCGCATGCTGTCGAGTACTTCGATTAAGCCCTGTGCGTTTTCGGCGTAGGCACTTTCGGTAATTTCGATCATGTACTCGCTGGGCGAGAGGTTGTTCTCTTTCAAAATGTTGCAGAATTTGTTCTCAAGATCCGGATCGTAAATGTCAATACGCGAAACGTTTACCGACACGGGAACGGTAAAGTCATATTCGTCCTTCCAGCGGCGGATTTGGGCGGCGGCTTCTTTCCACACGTAGTAGTCAACCATCTGAATCAGGCCGTTCGATTCGAACAAAGGAATGAAGTCTCCCGGATTGATAAAGCCGAGAGTCGGGTGAATCCAGCGGATGAGCGCCTCGGCACTGCGCAGGTGCGGCTTGTCGCCTTGAATAGCGTACTTGGGCTGGTAGTACACCCTCAAGTTCTTGCGTTCGATCGCTTCGTAAACGTCCCTGATCAAGCGTTCTTCGCGAAGATGCTTACTGTGTAGTCCACTGTTGTATGTGGATACAGAAATCGTAAAGTTTCCGCTAATGCGGTCGCAAGCGCTCTTGGCACGGTCAAACCATGTTTCGGGGTCAATCATTCCTCGTTCTACGTAATGCCATACGCCCACACGGACTCGGATATTGCTTACTTTGATATAATGGGTAAGAATAGTCTGAAGCGCTGTCTGAAGTTCTTGGTAGTCATCTTGGTGAATGCAGTATACGTAGAAAACGTCTGCGCTTGCGCGGCAGGCAATTGCATTCAAGGTTGTAAGCACTTGTTGCAGGTAGACCCCGATTTCTGCCAGAACCAGGTCGCCGGTACCGCGTCCGTAAATTTCGTTAATCAAACGGAAATGTTCAATGTCAATGACAACGGCATCGCGGTCAGAACCCATGTCCAGCGGGAGTATCTGCTTCAGGTATTCAAAGAAATAGTCAATGGTATAAAGTCCCGAGAGCTTGTCCCTTTCGGTCTGTTGCACCAGGTTCTTGCTTTCGTATAAAGCTATGGTGCGTTCGCAGCGGGCCAGAATAATGTCGGGGGAACTCAGAGGCTTGCGTATGAATTCGTCTGCACCCAGTTTGTAACATCTGTTTTCATCGTTTTCTCCTGTAATGACGATAACGGGAATGTTCTGCAAAAAGCTTTGGGCGTTTCGTTGCTTTAAAAATTCGATACAGGTGTCGTCGGGTAGGTCTTGTTCCAGTAGAATAAGGGTATAGGTCGTGGGGGCGTCCATCAATAAAAGCAAAGCTTCTTGCGTGTTGCCGACAACAGTGATGTTGTAAGACTCTTCCAGGACATTCTGAAATGTTTCCTGACAATCTGGATTGTCTTCGATCACCATTATATTTTGTCTAGACTTGTACGACGACATTATTTTCTCACTTCCTCGTAAAGAATATAAAAAAAAGACGCTCGACGAATGCCGAGCGTCCCAAACTCTTGGTTTGAGTGGTTACTACCTGGAGTAGTATTCCACGACGAGCTGTTCTTCCAGCTTGACCGGAATCTGTTCGCGGAGCGGGAGCTTCACGAGCGTGCCTTCCATCTTGCCGGCATCGACAGTCACGTATTCAGGGACAGCCGGAGCGTTAGCAATGGCTTCCTTGATCTGAACGTGTTCCTTAGAGCCTTCGCGAACTGCAATCACGTCACCGGCCTTGATCTGGCGAGACGGAGAGTAGCTGCGGACACCGTTCACGGTGAAGTGACCGTGAGCGACATACTGGCGAGCTGCAAAAATCGTGCGAGCAAAACCCATGCGGTAGACAAGGGCGTCAAGACGGGTTTCGAGCAAAATCATCAGGTTGTCACCAGCAGAACCGGCGCGACGGTTGGCTTCGTCATAAGCCTTGGCCAACTGAGCTTCGGAAATGTTGTAGGTGAAACGCAGACGCTGCTTTTCGACGAGCTGCTGCTTGTACACGGAAGAAGACTTCTTGCGGGTCTGGCCATGCTGGCCGGGTGCAAAGTTACGGCGATCGAGAGCCTTCTGAGTCTTCTGAGAGACGGCGAGTCCGAGAGAACGGGCTACCTTACCTTTTGGTCCACGGAAAGAGGACATTTTTACCTCGTTAAAGGAAGCTCTTTGGTTAACATGCATGTTGGCAGAGCTTGGCGCGACATGCACTCATTGGAGTCCCATATATAGCAAAATTTCATTTTTACGTCATTGCGAGCGAAGCGAAGCAATCCATTTTCGCTAGTTTTTCCGGAAAAACACCCCGAACCACCCCTAGAGGACAGAAAATGCACCATATACAATGTGTAATGTGAAGTGACAAATGTGAAATGAATAAACCCACATTTCACATTTCACATTCCACATCACTAACCACTGTCTACTATACTATATTATAGATATGACTTGGAACGAATCGAATCTCAACGAACCGCAATTAATCGATATCCCTATTGCCCACGACCAGCGGGGTAACCTGAGTGTGGTGGAGGGGGGCGAACTGGTGCCCTTCGATATCAAGCGAGTGTATTACCTGTACGACGTTCCCGGTGGCACCACCCGTGGGGGGCATGCCCACAGGAATCTCCGTCAGCTGATTATTGCCGCAAGCGGCAGTTTCGATGTCATTTTGGACGATGGCAAAAAGCGCACCAAGTACTCGCTGAACCGTTCCTACCACGGACTCTATATTCCCACCATGCATTGGCGCGAAATCGAAAATTTCTCGTCGGGTGCAGTGTGTATGGTGCTTGCGTCCGAACATTACGATGCATCGGACTACATCTACGAGTACGACGAGTTTAAGAAGATAGTGAATGAAATGTAGAGTGTAATGTGTAGTGTGAAATGAAGAGGATAATCACTCATTTCACATCTCACATCTATTTTTCGAATCTAGCATTCAAGCAGGGGAGCGCTCCGAAGTTTTCCTTGAACCGGTAAAGGTTCTCGTTCAAGTATTTGCCGCCGTCTTCGGTCGAAATTCCCCAGGAGAATTTTTCAAACTGGTTCCGTGCGGCTTCGCGCATGACGTTTACATACAATGCTGTGGTGGCATTGGTTTCACGCTGGGTGTCGTCGGGTGCGAGGTACTGGAAGTGGTAAGTTTTTGCCTGCCTGAAAACGAAAATCATCATGCCCGAAAGGTAGACGCCGTCTTTCCATATACCGCGGAAAAGGATTTCTTCGGGGAATCTTTTCTTGAGATCTTTGAGTTCAGACAAAGTATGAACAGGCTTGGTGTTGTGGCGCGCCTTCGATAGAACCAGAAGTTCGTAGAATTTTTCCATTTCGCTGTCGGGAATTTCGCCATAGGTCAGGTTCAGCTTCTCGGCTTGCCTAAAGTTGTGGCGGCATTCGCGCCTGCAGTTTTCGAGCGGGTCGATGTCCTTGATCAACGGCGTGTAGCAGCTGAGTTCGGTATGCCGCGTATAGCCTTTGTTTTCTAGCGCGTATTCCAGCAGTTCGGTGGGGGCAGTCGCAAAAATAGGGGCGGTGGGCTTGAGGCGGATTCCCTTGAAATTTTTTTCGATATGGTCGTTCATGACCTGGATGATTTCAAGAATCTTGTTTCCGGAATAAAAATCCCTGGAAATAACGGGGCCGCCAAAAGTAGAACCCTGGTGCGAAATAAAATTGCCTTCGACATTGCAACCGGGAACGACAGCGACAATGATTCCGCTCTTCTCAATCAGGAACGAGGCGTCTTGGAACCTGCCTTCCGGATGGTAACTCAGGAATTTGCGAGTCTGCAAAAAAGTCCCGTTCATGGATTCTTTCATGACGAAGAGGTCCCAGCGGGATTCTTTTTCGGGGCTGTAGGGCAAAATTTCGTACATATTTCCTAAAATAGTAAATTCCTAACTACTAATCATTGTCTACTGTCTACTTTCTACTTCCTACTAATTTGCTATTTTCATCAAACAATGATGAATGTCCCGTTTTATTCGCTGGATTATGTGAATCGCACCCTGGGCGACGCCCTGCGCGAATCTTTTTCTGACGTCCTTGATTCTAAATGGTTTATTCGCGGCTCGCGTTGTGCTGCGTTCGAAGAGGCTTTTGCCTCCTATTGCGGTAAAAAGGCTTGTGTTGGAGTCGGCAATGGGCTTGATGCACTGACCTTGATGCTGAAGGCTTCTATTCAACTGGGTCGCTTGCAACAGGGCGATGAGGTAATTGTTCCGGCGAATACTTTTGTGGCGACCGTTCTGGCGGTACGTGCTGCGGGACTTGTGCCGGTACTTGTGGAACCGAATCGCGACACTTGTGTGCTGGATACTTCGCGGTTGGCGGAATCCTGCTCTGAAAAGACCCGAGCCATTTTGGTGGTGCACTTGTATGGCCGTTTGGCGGACATGCCTGCCGTTTGTGAATTTGCGAAGGCTCATGGATTGCTTGTGTTTGAAGATGCTGCCCAAGCACACGGCGCGCGGCTTGATCAACCTAAACTCTCGTCTAATGCAGCGGCCTACAGTTTTTACCCAACCAAAAACCTCGGTGCCATGGGCGATGGGGGAGCGGTGGTGACCGATGACTTGGAACTTGCCCAAGTGGTAAAGTCTCTCGGAAATTACGGCTCTGTCGAAAAGTACGTGAACAAGTATGTGGGTGTAAATTCTCGTTTGGATGAAGTCCAGGCAGCCATTTTGCTGGCAAAGCTCCCGTATTTGGATTCCTGGAATGCTCTCCGTCAAGAAATTGCGGCCCGTTATTGTGCTAAAATCAAGAATTCGCTCATTCGCCTGACTCCGATTCCCGAAAATTCCAAGTCCCATGTGTGGCATGTGTTTCCGGTTTTCTGCGAACGTCGCGACGAATTGCAGAAGTTCTTGAAAGACCGCGGGGTTGAAACTCTGATTCATTACCCGATTCCGCCGCACCTGCAAGAAGCCTTTGACGGGGCTCTTTCTCGCGGTGAACTTCGCTACGGCCCGCTTCCGATTGCCGAAGAACTGGCTCGCACGGAACTCAGCATCCCGATGGGCCCGGCCATGACTGACGAACAAGTCACCTACGTCATCGAATCCATTAACGCTTTTGCTTGATTTACGATGTCCTCAGATTTGAAATTTGCGAAACTCTTTGCCGGCTCCGGAGCAGTCACGTTGTTCAACGCGCTTCGAGCGTTTGCTATTAACAAGTTGCTTGCTGTATTCCTGCCGCCGGCGGCGTTTGCCTGCGTAGGCCAGTTCCTGAATTTCATGAGCATCGGTTCTGCAACGTCTTCGCTTGCGCTACAGAACGGTTGGACTGCACTGACGGCGCAGAACAAGAACAACCAGGACAAATTGCTTGGCATTTGGCGTGGCGGTCTTCGCCTGACGACTTTTGCAAGCCTTTTCACATTTGTCATTGCGCTCTTGTTCTGTTTTATGGCGCCGCTAGAAAAGTTTTTGCCCGGGGTTCCTACGCGTCTTGCCCAGGCGGCAATCCTCTTTGCGTTGCCGGGAATCTTGGCGACAAACATCATCACGATTACTGCTGCCGTTATGAACGGCCTTGGCGAAAACCACAAGTGGGCGCTCATCAATATCGTGACTTCGGTGTGGCAAGTGCTTTGGGTGGCTTTCTTCCTTTATACGGGGCGACTCTCGGTGCTTTCGATTATCGCGACCCAGTCGATTGTGGCGGCCATTTTTGCAGGTAGAATCTCTAGCCGCGCCGGTTTTAGCGTCAATCGAATTTGGAAAACCGCTCTTGATACGCGCGGTCCGTGGCTTTCGTATGCGCTCATGGGGCTTGTGCCAATGGTTCTTTCGCCAGTGGTGCTTACGGTAATGCGAATGACTGTTGCATCAAATTTCGGAAACGATGCCGCCGGCATCTGGCAGAGCGTCTGGAAGGTTTCCGACTTTTTGTTCATGGCCATGTCTGCCATTTTGACGGTCATTATCTTGCCGCGGGTTTCTGCAAGCATGAACCGCGGTGAATTTTTCAAGATGTTTAATCCGCTCTTGCTTCGCATTATGGGAATCTCGCTTGCAATGATTGCGGTTCTGTATTTTGGCCGCAGCATCCTGGTACAGGTGCTGTTTTCGCAGGCGTACATGGGGGCGGTTGATTACTTGCCCTTGCAGCTGGTGGGAGATTTCTTTAGAGCCGGCGGCTTCGCGCTTGCGCTGGTGCTGATTGCCCGTCGCGAAACGGTGGCGTTTCTGTCTGTAGAAGTGGGCTCTGAATTTTTGCTTGCCGCAGGCACTTTTGTGGGAATCAAGTTCCTGGATTTCAACGGCCCTATGGCGGCATATGCCTTTGAAAACTTCGTCTATTTTGTGGTGCTCTACATTTTGGTGAGGAGGCTTAAATGGAATACTCCGTAACGAACATGTTTGCACAGAAAATGACCGAAAATGTCTATGTGAAAGCTTTTGCCCAAGGTGAAGAGATGGAGCAACGGGAACTTCCGCCGGTCGTATCGGTGCTCCTAGCTAGCTATAATCATGAAAAGTACGTGGAAGCTGCGGTGCGTTCGGTTTTGTCGCAGAAGGGCGTCGCCTTTGAATTGATTGTCCTTGACGATGGTAGTAAAGATAAGTCTCCCGATATTCTGGAAAAGCTTGCCGAAGAATTCAAGTTCCGCTACATTCATCGCGAAAACAAGGGCGTCGTCGCAACATTGAACGAAATGTTGGAACTTGCGCGGGGAAAGTATTTCTGCACCTTTTCTTCCGATGACATCATGCCTCCGGACCGTTTGAGAAAACAGTTGGATTTTTTGCTCGCTCATCCGAATGCGGTGGCCTGCTTTGGACAGGTAAAGCCCATGAGCGAAGGCGGTGTCGTTGCAGAACAAGTGGATCCCGCTTACTTGAAAGCGGTTCCTGAAATCCATTTTGAAGAATTCCTGTTGGGTCTAAAACCGCTCCATGGTTGCGCCGAGATGCTTTCCGTCGAGGCGGTTCGCCGCGTGGGCGGTTACGATTCCAGGTTCTTCTTTGAAGACTATCCGCTGTTCCTGAAGTTACTGTATGAGTACGGTCCGCAGCCCGTGACTCCCGATGTCGTGTGCTGCCATTACCGCACTCATGGAAACAACTTACATGCCAATCACAATCGCATGTATGCTGAGTTCCTGCGCATTATTGAACTGTACAAGGACCATAAGCTTTACCCGCAGGCGGTTCGGAACTGGAAGGCGAACTGGTTCTCGATGTTGGCTTATGCGCAAAAAGGCGAAGCGCTCAGACGCTTGCCGCAATTGGCTTCGTTCAGTCCGGCATTCCTCAAACGCCTGCCCAAATTGTTTATTCCGAAGTTCCTGTTAAAACGGTAGGGCTAAAATGATTTCAGTCTGCATGGCGACATATAATGGCGGCAAGTTTATCCGCGAACAGCTGGAAAGCATTCTTTCGCAGTTGTCGTCTGATGCAGAAATTGTCATTGCCGATGACGGCTCGGCTGACGAAACCCTCGCCGTAGTGAAATCTATCGGGGATGCCCGACTCCGCCTTTTGCCAGCCGAAAAGCATTTAGGCGTTATCTACAACTTTGAACGAGCCCTGCAGGCATCCAAGGGTGAAATCATTTTTCTTGCAGACCAAGACGATGTCTGGCTTCCGGGAAAAGTGGAAAAGGTTCTTGCAGCGCTGAATGAAGCCGACCTCGTGATTCATGATGCATGGATGCTTCGCCCTTCCGGCATATCGGGTTCTTCTTGGACTCGCGCTGGCAAGTTGAGCGGTATTCGCGCCTACAAGAGTGGGGTAATCGCAAACTGGTGGAAGAATACCTTTACGGGGTGCTGCATTGCATTCCGCCGCAATATTTTGGATAAGGCGCTTCCGTTCCCTAAAAATCTTCCGATGCATGACCAATGGCTCGGCCTTGTGGCAGAAAAAAACTTTAAGGTGAAGTCTATCGACGAACCGCTAGTGGAATACCGCCAGCATCATGCCAATGCGACGCATATCGGGAATTCTCCCGCAGGCGTTTTTCAGAAAATCAAATGGCGGCTTGATTTGTTGAAGGCGATTATTTAATCGCTTGAACGACTTCGCCCCAACCCATTTGCACAATGGCGCCTGCGCGAACCAGGTTGCCTTGCGCTTCTTCGTATTCTTTTAGGATTCGGCTCCATTCAGATACGTCGCGGCGGAACTTGACATCTTTATGAATGCGTTTCATGAGCATGTCCTGTTTCCATTGGGCCGCGGCAGAAAGTTTTTGGCAAGAAATATCGAGTGCGTCCAGGTAGGCGGGGACAGCGTTCAGGAAAGTCTTTTCGAAAGGCTTTGCCTTGGACTTTGCCTGTAGGACCAAGTTTTTTTGGTTGATGGCGTTCTTGCGGATTTCACTCATGAGTCGAACAATGCGTTCAAAATCCACTTGCGGCCAGAACAGGCTGAACGGCCACATTTTTTTCCAGTGGAATTTGAACATGGATTCGTGGGCTGTGTTTTTAGCCCTGATAAGCTCCTTGAGGTTTTCGAAAATGACCTGGGAGGGGAGCATTTCTTTGTTTTCTTGTTCGCTCATGGCCTGCAATATACTAAAAAAGGGGGTGTTTTCTGTAAAAAAGCCTTAAATTTCGGAAAGTTTGCTTGTTTTTTTTTATTTTGGAAGTAAATTCTATATGCAAAAAACTTGCAAAAGGATACTTATGGACAAAAAGAAATTCAAAATTTTGATGATTGTCGATATTGTGCTCATTATCGGCTTGTTTGCCTTGATGATGGTTCTGAAGGGCCAGTACAACGACCAGGCCCAGAAGACGGTGAAAGAACAGGTGGATGCCTACCTCGAACTTTCCAACGGTGCCGTTCAGGAACAGTGGAAGGCCGTGGACCAGTACGGTATGGCATGGCGCTTGGTTTATGCAACTCTGACCACTGCAAAGACCGAAGCTGCTTTTGATGCCGCAGTCAAGGCTATCGAAGGCGACAAGGATGCCCGTTTCAAGCAGCTTTCTTACATGTACGAAGCTGCCGGCATTCCTCCCCAGGCCCAGAATTCCATTTACGAAAAGGCCGGCCTTGCCGACAAGTTCCTCTTGAAGAACGAAGGCGGCGTCAAGGAAGTGGCTTGCGGTAAGAACTGCGTCATTTCGTTCACGTTTGCAAAGGGCAAGCTGAAGTCCAGCGACTACAGTGCTCTTGCCAACTACAACATGGCCGATCAATTTAAGCTCGAAGCCCCTGCGGCCTACCATTTTGAATAAGGAGTTGTGAAAATGAACGTAAAGAATATTTCGATTGCACTCACCGTTCTGGTTATCGCTCTCCTTGCGACACTTTTGATGCAGAAGGGTAGCTACGTGTCCCAGGCTACGGAACACTACACCAAGACCACCACCAATTCCTACAAGGGTGCCTCCAAGATCATCGAATACGTGAACAACTCTATCGATGTGAACAAGGGCGTGTGGTCCCTGGCTTGCGAAACCGTGCAGTCTGTAAAGACTTCTCAGGACCAGGCTCGTCTGGAATCCAAGTATTTCCCGTCTACCAAGGGCTCCATGAGCATTGCGAACATGACTCGCCGCTTTGAAGCCACGGGTGCCTACTACATCATCTCCAAGTTCTCGAAAGTCGAAGTCGATAAGAAAACCGAAGTCAAATCTCTGGCTGGCCTCGTCTCTGTGAACGTGAACGCTCTCGTCGGTAATCCGGGCGAAGAAATTGAGGAAGCTGAGGAAGGCGAAGAAGGCGCAGAAGAAGCCGTTGAAGAAGCTCCGGCTCCGAAGAAGGCCGCAAAGCCTGCTAAGGCCGCCAAGGGCAAGAAAGGCAAGAAGGGCAAAAAGCGCTAATCTTTTGACTCTCAACGAGTTATAAAAATGTAAGAAACGACCCGCTCTGCGGGCCGTTTCTTGTTGTGATTATTTCTGCCTACTTCCTACTTCCTACTGTCTACTAATTTCTAAATTTCCCCTCGTAAAAAATCAAACCGAGGTTTATAATGCTCATTCTTCGTGGTACGCCGGCTCTGTCGGATTTCCGTCTCCAGAAACTTTCTTCCGATTTCAAGAGCGCAGGCCTTTCTGTCGCTTCCGTTTACGCTGAATTCCTGCATGTGGTGGATTTGTCCGCCGAACTCTCCGATGCAGAAACCGAAACATTGAAGAAGGTGCTTCACTACGGTCCGGCCCGCGAACCCAAGGCTCTCGAAGGCGAACTCTTTGTGGTGTGCCCGCGTCCGGGTACCATCAGCCCGTGGAGCTCCAAGGCGACCGATATCGCTCACATCTGCGGCCTCCCGGCCATCAAGCGCATCGAACGCGCTATTGCCTACTATGTAAAGTTTGAAGGTGCTGCACCGGCTGGCGCCCGTGAGAAAATCTCCGCCAAGATTCACGACCGCATGACCCAGGCCGTGTTTGCCGACACCGCCTCCTTGGAAGTCCTCTTCAGCAAGGAAGAACCGCGTCCGCTGAACGTGATTCCGGTGCTTACCGAAGGCCGCGACGCCCTCGTGAAGGCCGACAAGGAAATGGGCCTCGCTCTTTCCCCGGATGAAATCGATTACTTGGTCAAGAACTTCACCGAGCTCAAGCGCAACCCCACCGACGTGGAACTCTACATGTTCGCTCAGGCCAACTCGGAACACTGCCGCCACAAGGTGTTCGGTGCCGAATGGACCATCGACGGCGTCAAACAGGACAAGTCCTTGTTCCAGATGATCAAGAACACCTACCAGCTCCACAACTCCAACATCTTTAGCGCCTACAAGGACAACGCCGCCGTGATGAAGGGCGCTGTTGCTGGCCGCTACTACGCCGACCCGCGCAATAACAAGTACGACTTCCACAATGAAGAAGTCGATATCCTCATGAAGGTCGAAACCCACAACCACCCGACGGCCATTTCTCCGTTCCCGGGTGCCGCTACTGGTAGTGGTGGCGAAATCCGTGACGAAGGTGCTACGGGTAAGGGTTCCAAGCCGAAGGCCGGTCTCACGGGCTTCAGCGTTTCGAACTTGAAACTGCCGGGTGCAGTCCAACCTTGGGAAAAGGACTTTGGTAGCCCGTCCCGTATTGCTTCTGCCCTCGACATCATGATCGAAGGCCCGCTTGGTGGCGCTGCGTTCAACAACGAATACGGCCGTCCGAACATCCTCGGTTACTTCCGTACTTTCGAACAGGAAGTCGATGCCCAGAACGGCAAGGAAGTCCGCGGTTACCACAAGCCGATTATGCTGGCTGGTGGTCTCGGTAACATCAAGCATGAACATATCGAAAAGGGCCACATCGATCCGGGTGACCACCTGATTGTGCTCGGCGGTCCGGCGATGCTCATCGGCCTCGGTGGTGGTGCCGCAAGTTCTGTGGCTAACGGTGCCGGTAATGAATCTCTCGACTTTGCCTCTGTGCAGCGTGAAAACCCCGAAATGGAACGCCGCTGCCAGGAAGTCATCGACCGCTGCTGGGCGATGGACGAAGAAAACCCGATTACCTTTATTCACGACGTGGGTGCAGGTGGACTTTCCAACGCCTTCCCGGAACTGGTGAACGATGGCGGTCTCGGCGGTAAGTTTGAACTGCGCAACGTGCCGAACGATGAACCGGGCATGAGCCCGTTCGAAATCTGGAGTAACGAATCCCAGGAACGTTACGTTATCGCAATCGCCGGCGACAAGCTCGATGTGTTCGATGCGATTTGTAAGCGTGAACGCTGCCCGTACGCCGTGGTGGGCGAGGCTATCCCTGAAAAGCACCTGACCCTTACCGACAAGTACTTCGGTACGACTCCGATTGACATGCCGCTGGGTGTGTTGCTCGGCAAGCCGCCCCGCATGATCCGTAACGAAAAGAGCCAGAAGCGCCCGCTCAATTCCACGGTGGTTCCGACCGATGCAACTATCAAGGATGTGGCTCACCGCGTGCTTGCGAACCCGACCGTCGCCGACAAGACGTTCCTCATTTCTATCGGTGACCGTTCTGTGACGGGTATGATTTGCCGCGACCAGATGGTTGGCCCGTGGCAGGTGCCGGTCGCCGACTGCGCCGTGACCAGCGCAACGCTTGATACTTACGAAGGTGAAGTGATGAGTATGGGCGAACGCGCCCCGATCGCCTTGATTTCTCCGGCGGCCGCTGCCCGCATGACGGTGGCTGAATCCCTCACCAACATGGCTGCCGCCTACGTGCCCGATATGGGCCGTGTGAACTTGTCTGCAAACTGGATGGCCACGCCGAACTACGAAGGCGATGGCGCCGACCTCTACGAAGCCGTAAAGTCCATCGGTATGGAACTCTGCCCGGAACTTGGCATTACGATTCCGGTGGGCAAGGACTCCATGAGCATGAGCACCGTGTGGCAGGATGACAAGGGTAGCCACCGCGTGACCGCTCCGATTTCGCTCGTTATCAGTGCCTTTGCTCCGTGCGCCGATGTGCGCAAGACGCTCACTCCGCAGCTCTTGCAATGCAAGGATTCGACCCTCGTTCTCGTGGACCTCGCTCGTGGCAAGAACCGCATGGGCGCATCCATTGCCGCTCAAGTTTACTGCAACCTCGGCGACAAGGCTCCGGATGTGGACAGCGCCAAGGAACTCCGCGCCTTCTTTGAAACCATCCAGAAGCTCAATGCGGCAGGCAAGATTATGGCCTACCACGACAAGAGCGATGGCGGTCTCTACACGACGCTTGCCGAAATGGCATTTGCAGGCCATGTGGGCGTGACGGTGAAGGCCGACGCCCTCAAGGGCAACCTCATCGACGCCCTCTTCAACGAAGAACTTGGTGCCGTGCTCCAGGTGAAGAATGCTGACCTTGCGGCCGTTCGCGATGCATTTGCTGCCGCTGGTCTCGGCGATACCGTTTCTGAAATCGGTACGCTCAACGATACCTATAACTTGGTCATCGGCGACTACGCCGAAGGCCTCTCGGATCTCCGCGCTATTTGGAGCGACACGACCCGCCGCATCGCGGCCCTCCGCGATAACCCGGATTGTGCCGAAAGCGAATACAAGCTCAAGTTGGAACAGGACAATCCGGGTATCACGCCGAAGGTGACCTTCGACGTGGCGGCGTCCGCCAAGATTGTGAAGGATTTCGCAAGCCGCCCGAAGATGGCCATCCTGCGCGAACAGGGCGTCAACGGCGAACTCGAAATGGCTGCCGCCTTCCAGAAGGCTGGCTTTGAATCTATCGACGTTCACATGACCGACATTCTCGAAGGTCGCGTAAGCCTCAAGGACTTCAACGGTCTCGTGGCTTGCGGTGGCTTCAGCTACGGTGACGTTCTCGGTGCCGGCGAAGGCTGGGCCAAGAGCATCCTCTTCAACCCGAAGGCCCGCGCCGAATTCGAGGCTTACTTCAACCGCAAGGACACCTTCACGCTGGGCGTCTGCAACGGTTGCCAGATGGTTTCTAACCTCAAGGATTTGATTCCGGGCGCCAAGCACTGGCCGCGCTTTGTGCAGAATCTCTCCGAACGCTTCGAGGCTCGCTTCTGCACGCTCAAGGTCGAAGATACTCCGTCCGTGCTCCTTAAGGGCATGGCAGGCTCCGTGCTCCCGATTGCGGTCGCACACGGCGAAGGCCGCGCGGAATTCGCTAGCCGCGAAGCCGCCGAAGCCTGCCTCAAGACCGGTCTCGTGGCGCTGCGTTACGTGGACGGCAAGCACGAATACACCGAACGCTACCCGCTGAACCCCAACGGCTCTCCGTTCGGTATCAACGGCCTCTGCTCCGAAGACGGCCGCGCCCTCGTGATGATGCCGCACCCCGAACGCGTGTTCCGTACCTGCCAGTACTCCTGGCACCCGGCGGAATGGGGCGAAGACGGCCCGTGGATGCAGCTCTTCCGCAATGGACGAATTTTTGTAGCCGAAAAGGGCTAATGCTTAAGAATGATGTTTGCTTGGCCCTTTTCTCTCGCCTCCGCCCTCAACTTTCGCTTGAGGGCTCTGGCTCACGGTTCGTGGGCTAAATTTTTTGTAAGTTAGTATGAAAAATCTTTAGAGGATATATGAAGGCAAAACTTCTGACTCTCGTTTCATTAGCCTCGCTGTTTATATTGAACGGCTGTAACGGTATCGGCGACAAGGATACGCTCCTGGCTCGCATCGATGGTGAAAAGGTCTATCAAGAAGATTATGCACTGCTTCTGAAAAATGCAGGTGGGCTCAAGGCTGTCAAGAATCAGTACCTTTACGACAATCTGTATTCAAAGGCGGCTCTCTCGGCTAAGGCTGTTGAAGAATATCCCGAACTGGAAGAGCAATGGAAGGCTTACTACGCCGACCTCGACGCACGCGTGCTCACGATGGTCTACCAGCGCTACTACGTCTCAGAAAACATGACTTATAGCGATGCAGAACTCCGTCAGTTCTATGATGCCAACCGTAGCATGTTCCCCGAAGATTCTACCGGTGATTTCTTGTCGGTGCGTCCTCTGGTTGCAAGCTACTATTACGCTTCCAAGAACGCCGATGCTTTCGCAGCCTATATCAAGGATTCTCTCAAGCTTGAAAATCCGACAGCCGAAGATTCCTTGAAGGCGAAAAAGTCTTTTGCTGATGCTCGCCGTATCGCTCTGCAACAGGAATTGTCTACGGATGTTCTCGCAAAGCACAATATCGAAATCAAGGAACTTCCTCCTGTCGATCCGAAGGTGTATTACAACAAACATCAGGATAAGTTCATGACGGTTCCCGGCTACGAACTTTACCATGTGCAGGCGGATTCCGCAAAACTTGCTGGCCTGTTTACAGAAAAGCCGACTCTCGAACAGTTCAAGTCGGTGGCTGTAGCAAATAGCAAGAATGCAAAAACGGCCAAGGATAGCGGTTACGTAGGACATGTCAAGGTCGATTACGTGTTGCCTTATGGTATTGGTGTCGTGCCTCAGTTGATGCCGACGCTCAAGGACAAGGAACCGGGCTTTGTAACGCCGGTGCTCAAGGCTAGCGATAATACGTTCCATGTCTTCTACTTGGCCGGTATCGACGCTTCTCGGTTAAAGCCCTTTGACCGCGTCGATGTGGGTATTGCCAATGCAATCAAGGAGGGGTTCTACTTTGACGTAGACACTTCTGTCGTGCTGATTACCAAGGCCGGGGAGCCCGTGTTCACGGAAGCGGACATGATCCGCTTTAATGAAAAGTTTGTCAAACGTGCAATGAACCGCAACCTTCATGACCGCATTGTGTCGATGCTTGCCGAAGCGTTTGCCTTTGCGGATGCTGCAAAAGAAGCTCACTTGAACCATAGCTGGGAATACAGGGCCATGGTCCGCCAGTCTCGCTGGGATTACTTGAGTGAACATTACATCCAGAAAAAATTCGGTTGCGAAAATATTCCCGAAGACACGCTTAAAGCCTTGTATGACCGCACGGGTTCCCCGATTCATGTGGGTTACGATTACGAACAAGCTAAGAACGACCTTCGCAAGGTTGCGGCCTTCCCGGTAAATATGTACAAGCATGAATATTACATGGGATACCGCATGCTCTATGTTGGCAAGACTTTCGAAGAAAGTATTCCTGTGATTTATGCTCGCCGTTCTGACGAAGTCGAAAGACTCATGTCCGAAAGATTTGCTGCTGAAGCCTATTCCAAGGCGACGGTTCATCTTTATGACACGGGCGTTGCCGAGTATAAGCCGACCATGATTGCTAGCGTTCTTCTGGCTCGTGCCGATTCTCTCTATCAGGCCGGCAAGAAGTCTGATGCCTACTACGAATACCGTAAGGTCATGTTCGCTTATGCCGATAATGACAGCCTGTTCGAGCATGTTGCTTATGAAATGGCCCAGATCGAAAGCGAAAATGAAGAATTCCAGGATGCTGAAGGCGACTATTATGCCTATTACACCATGTGGCCGAATAGCCCTAATGCAGAAAAGGCCATGTTCAGTCGAGGCTTTATTCTCAATGAAAACCTGGGTCAGAATGAACAGGCTCTCGAAGTACTCGAAGAGTTCCTCCAGAAGTATCCGAATAGCGAACTCAAGGAATCTGCCCAGTGGCTCGTCGACAACATCAAGAGTAACGGCAAACTCGCCGAAGATCTGATGAAGAAAATCGAAGCCGAAGAGTAGCTCGCAAAGCTCGCCGTAGACAGTAGACGGTAGGAAGTAGGCAGTTTTTTTGTCTTTTTACTTCCTACTTCCTACTTCCTACTTCCTACTAAAATCTATATTTCCCACATCTTAAAACAAAAGGTACCTACTATGGAAATGACATTTGCAATGATCAAGCCCAATGCGGTCAAGTCTGGCCTCATCGGGCGCATTATCGACCGTTACATCGCTGCAGGCCTCTCCGTCTGCGCCGTGAAGATGCACCAGATGACCTCTGCCGATGCTCGCGGTTTCTACGCCGAACACGTGGAAAAGCCGTTCTTCCCGGAACTCGAAGCCTACATGACCAAGGGCCCGTCCGTGATGCTCGCCCTCGGCGGCGAAAATGCCATTGCCAAGGTTCGCGCTATCAACGGTGCAACCAATCCGGCTAAGGCGGAACCCGGTACCCTCCGCTACGATTTTGCCCCTTCCATGACCGAAAACGTCGTGCACAGCTCCGACAGCCCCGAATCCGCCAAGCGCGAACTGGACTTCTGGTTCAAGGAAGACGAACGCTACGCTTACGAAATGCCGAGCCTCAAGGCCTGCTGCGTCCTCTAAGTTTCAAAAATAACCCCCCTCAAGGAGACACAACTCAATGCAATGGATCGTCAAGTATCTTACCTCTTCCATCGGTAAGAAGCAGATCATGGGATGCACAGGCGCGTTCCTCGCCCTGTTCATCTTCGGCCACATGTGTGGTAACTTCCAGCTTCTGAATTTCGATCAGGCTGCGGCACAGGCATCTTACAATGCCTACACCGAATTCCTGACCGGATTCAACCCGCTCCACTTCCCGATCAAGATGATTTATCTTGTTGAACTGGTGCTGGTGGCTGCTTTCGCTCTCCACATCTTCCTTGCTATCAAGCTGAAGATCGAGAACAAGAAGGCTCGCGGTGGCATCGACTACGAAGTCAACGCTCGCAAGGGCAAGAAGACTTTCGCGACCTTCACCATGATCTGGTCCGGTCTCTTCATTCTCGGCTTCCTCGTGCAGCACCTCATGATGCTCAAGTTCGGCGAACACTACCTCTATGTGAATGCCGAAGGTGAAATCGTCCGCGACATGTGGCTCACCACCATCCAGATGTTTGCTAACCCGGCTTGGGCTGCATTCTACGTGGTCAGCATGTTCGTGATCGGTATGCACCTCTTCCACGCTATTTCTTCTGCCTTCCAGACCATGGGCATTGCTCACCAGAAGTGGACCCCGATTATCGACATCGCCGGTATCGCTTACAGCATTATCGTTGCCCTCGGTTTCGGTATCACCGCCGTTGCAGCCTTCTACCTCGCTAACCAGCCGGGTACCCAGGCCCTCATCGAAAAGTCCCGCAGCCTCCAGCCGCAGTACGAACAGATGAAGAAGGACAAGGAAGCCGCCAAGACTTCTTTCGTGATTCCTTCTGTTGGCACCGTCGAAGTTTCTTTTAACGCTTAATTTTAAGGAGCCCACTAATGATTCTTGATTCTAAAATCCCCGGTGGTTCCATCGAAGAAAAGTGGACCAAGCACAAGTTCGAACTCAAGCTCGTGAACCCCGCCAACAAGCGTAAGTTCACGGTGATCGTGGTTGGTACTGGCCTTGCCGGTGCTTCTGCCGCCGCATCCCTCGCCGAACTTGGTTACAATGTCAAGTCTTTCTGCATCCAGGATAGCCCCCGTCGCGCACACTCCATTGCTGCCCAGGGTGGTATCAACGCTGCCAAGAACTACAAGAACGACGGCGACTCCGTTTACCGTCTGTTCTACGATACCGTGAAGGGCGGTGACTTCCGCGCTCGCGAAGCCAACGTGCACCGCTTGGCCGAAAACTCGAACCTCATCATCGACCAGTGCGTGGCCCAGGGTGTTCCGTTCGGTCGTGAATACGGTGGCCTCCTCGACAACCGTTCCTTCGGTGGTACGCAGGTTTCCCGTACGTTCTACGCCCGCGGTCAGACGGGTCAGCAGCTCTTGCTCGGTGCCTACCAGGCCCTCATGCGCCAGGTTGCCGCCGGTAAGGTGAAGATGTTCCCCCGCCGCGAAATGATGGACCTCGTCGTGATCGACGGCAAGGCTCGCGGTATCATCGTCCGTAACCTAATCACTGGCGAACTCGAAAGCCACGTGGGTGACGCTGTGTGCCTTTGCACCGGCGGTTACGGTAACGTCTACTACCTTTCTACAAACGCCCAGGGTTCCAACGTGACGGCCGCTTTCCGTGCCTACAAGCGTGGCGCCCTGTTCGCTAACCCCTGCTACACGCAGATTCACCCGACTTGCATTCCTCGCCACGGCGACCTGCAGTCGAAGCTCACCTTGATGAGCGAATCTCTCCGTAACGACGGCCGTATCTGGGTCCCGCGCAAGGCGGGCGACACCCGCAGCCCGGACCAGATCCCCGAAGAAGACCGTTACTACTACCTCGAAGAAAAGTACCCGAGCTTCGGTAACCTCGTGCCGCGTGACGTGGCATCCCGTAACGCCAAGCAGGTTTGCGACGCAGGTCTCGGCGTGGGTTCCACCAAGCAGGCCGTTTATCTCGACTTCGCCGACGCTATCCAGCGCATGGGCGTTGCAGGCGTGTCTGCCAAGTACGGCAACCTCTTCCAGATGTACGAAAAGATTACCGACGAAGACCCGTACAAGGTCCCGATGCGTATCTTCCCGGCCATCCACTACACCATGGGCGGCCTCTGGGTGGACTACGATCTGATGTCCACGATTCCGGGCTGCTTCGTTCTCGGTGAAGCCAACTTCTCCGACCACGGTGCAAACCGCCTCGGCGCTTCTGCTCTTATGCAGGGTCTCTCCGACGGTTACTTCGTCATTCCGTTCACCATCGGCGGCTACTTCGCGGGCACCAAGCTCGAGAAGGTTTCCGAATCCGATGCCGCGTTCGAAGACTGCAAGAAGCAGACCGAAGAACGCATCCACAAGCTCCTCTCCATCAAGGGTCACCGCACTGTTAACGATATCCATCGTGAACTCGGTAACATCATGTGGGAATACGTGGGCATGGCCCGTAACGAGGCCGGCCTCAAGACCGCCCTCGAGAAGATTCCGGCTCTCCGTGCCGAATTCTGGGAAAACGTCAACGTGCTCGGCTCCGAAGGTTCCTTCAACCAGAACCTCGAACGTGCCGGCCGCGTGGCTGACTTCCTCGAGTTCGCCGAAGTCCTCACTCTCGACGCCCTGCATCGCAAGGAATCTTGCGGCGGCCACTTCCGCGAAGAAAGCCAGACTCCGGAAGGCGAAGCTAAGCGCGACGACGAGAACTTCTGCTACGTGGGTGCCTGGGAGTACAAGGGCGACGGTGTCGCACCGGAACTTTCCAAGGAACCTCTTACCTTTGATAACGTCCACCTCGCTACTAGGAGCTACAAATAATGAGCGGACTGAATTTGACTTTGAAGATTTGGCGTCAGAAGGATGCCAAGACCAAGGGACAGTTCGAAACTGTCAAGATCAACGATGTTTCTCCGGACATGTCCTTCTTGGAAATGCTCGACATTGTGAACGAAGAACAGATGAAGCAGGGCAAGGAAGGCTTCGCCTTCGACCACGACTGCCGCGAAGGTATCTGTGGTATGTGCTCTCTCGTCATCAACGGTATGCCGCACGGTCCTGACCATGCAACGACTACCTGCCAGCTTCACATGCGCAAGTTCAAGGATGGCGACACCATCGTGATCGAACCGTGGCGCGCCGCCGCATTCCCGGTTATCCGTGACTGCGCCGTTGACCGTACCGCATTCGACCGCATCATCCAGGCTGGCGGTTTCATTTCTGTGAATACCGGTGCCGCTCCTGAAGCTTCCACGATTCCCGTGCCCAAGGCCGATGCCGACCGCGCCTTCGACGCTGCCGCTTGCATTGGTTGCGGTGCTTGCGTCGCTGCATGTAAGAACGCATCCGCAATGTTGTTCGTATCTGCCAAGGTTTCTCACCTCAGCTTCTTGCCGCAGGGCAAGGTCGAGGCGAAGAAGCGCGTCTTGGCCATGGTCGCCCAGATGGACAAGGAAGGCTTCGGCAACTGCACGAACCTTTACGAATGCCAGGCCGCATGCCCGAAGGGTATCACCGTGGATTACATCGCCAAGATGAACCGCGAATACCTCGGCGCAACCGTGACCTACGCCGAAAAGGTGTACGGGAAGGATTAATCCTTAAATGTCATCCCGGACTTGTTCCGGGATCGCCTTTAGCAAAAAGGACCGCAGCGATGCGGCCCTTTTTTTACGTTTTAATCAAAGAAAAAAAGTCGATTTCGCTATTTGAAACGTTGTTCGTATTCTTCGGTGAAAATCGTTCGCCGCCATACTTGATTTTGTACAAAATATAGAGTATATTTGTATGTGATTGCTGTCACATATTTCTGGGCTGTGTCTGGCTGTGGATAGGTGGCAAAGGAGGTCTCCTTTATGATGGTTGAAATTAAAAGACTGATTGTGGTAGCCCCGGTGGTACTTGCTTGCGTAAGCATGTGGGGGTGCGGGGATAGTGATTATCGCCAATGGGGGGGGCGTTATGAGGGAACCCTAGTTGCAATAATTGATGATTCTTTGGCTTTGTTGACGAACTCCAGGGGATATGAAGATTGTCATGAAGTTTTTATGGGAAGCGATATTTGTGATAAGGGTGGAACGAACGATGGACTATATTTGGTGAATTATAGAAAAAAAAGAACGCCATATTGGGGCGATACGATAGAAGGCCGAATGAGTTTCGTTGAGGGGTTTTACAATGATTCTTCCGCTTTTTTCTCAAATGCAAATGACGAATTCGGTTTTTGGCGGGTTGGCGGAAAACCTAGAGTTGTTCGAAAATGGAATTGCGAAACTCCATGTGAATGTAATCATGAAAAATATGGACGCCCGTGGCTTGGTGGGGATGTGTTACTGAAAATGGTTACGCAGGAAAAATGTCCCTATGCAATACTCGATACGGCTACAGGTGTCGTGAAAAAATTGGAATTTACAGGTGAATATGCGTGGCTGGAAGGATGTGATGACTTTACGTACATTGATGGAGAAATTGTGTGCGTAAAGGGTTTGTATGATGAAAAAAAATATGGGGTTTATGAATATGGAAAAGATGGTTTGATGGATTCTTTAATTTGGAATGACGCCAGTTGGTCTATATATACCAAAAATGTTCTAGAAATACGTGGAAAAATGCTTACGATAAAACATCCAACTAGGATGCTCGATGGTAAATCAAATCCTTTGAACGGAAATTATATTCATTTTTTGAAACCTTTGAAAACGCCTATTTTGCCTGTGCGAATCGAATACAATGAATTTGTTGATTCTGTAGGGTTGTCAATAGGTTATCCCTCAGAGGACTTGGTTGTTACAAAATAAGGGGAAGAATTATGAGGATAATTCTTTATGCAATAATTGCTATTGTTGGTATTGTGTACGCTGTTCCGAGGCCGATGGAAACATTGGATCGCTATAATGTCGTCCTTGTTCATGGAGCAGCGCCAGAAACACAAGGCTTTGAAAGTGAATGTAATAGTGGTGCTATAAGGGATGCTTACACTATTACTACCAATTATATTGTCAAACCGGATTCATTTGGTTGGAATTTGGGTGATGCCGTTGGGATGTTGGGTGCCTATGATAGGACGTTTAATCCTAACAAAGATGAGGATTATAATGAGAGGTCTGCAAAGAAACTTACCTTTTGGTTGGATTCTGCCGTATTTGAGGATTATCAGTATCAAAATGACAAAATTTATATGGATTCCACGAATTATCGAAGCTCGCCGTATATTTATATCCAGCGGGCATTTGCAAATCCTGCGGAATCCCCTGCCCACAATGCGCATGAAATCGGAGACAGAACGTGGAAAGGTAACAACAAGTGCTCTGTTCGCCGGTCGCTTTTTGAGGAAGCTCAGGAAGTAAGGGCTGGTGGACAAGACTCATTAAGAAATAAGAGGGAGTCACAAGGAGCATTGTATCGCACCATTCCTTCCCGCAATATCCTCATTGCTCATAGTATGGGAGGTGTAGCCTCGCATGAGTATGTGACAGACCAAAGCGTCTATAACAATGATGTCGATAAGATGATTGCTCTTGATTCGCCACACGAGGGGACGGGTAGCTTGAACATGCTGCTGGATATGCGAGATTATGGACGTCAGTATGCGGAAGCACAGACTCAATATATGTTGATGTCCATACTTGGAATGTCTTATTGTGCAATAGCCAAGGAACCATACACGGCAACTATTGCTCTTTGGTTGATGGCTCCTACGTTTGGTTTGAGTGCTGTTGAAAGAGTTGTGACACTTGCGGTGGATAAATTTAAGTTGCAAGAAGATTATGGTTTCAAAGCTGAAGATGCATTAACTTCATATATCGAGCCGGGTGCTCCCGGCATTTCTGCACTGATTAATCGGCCTTTTAATGAAAACATGCCAATGATACGCTTGCTGGGTGGAAAGGGTGGATTGACGTTCTCCGACCCGAATAAAGGTTTTCGTAATTTCTTGAATATTTTTATTCCTGAAGGTGCGTCTACATCGGTTATGAACATGATTGAGCAATTTGAAGGCGATGGCTCGGCTTCTGCTATCTATACGAACATGGTGACGGGTCTTGCTCTGGGAGTTTTTGGTGGAATTGCTTTGCAGGATGTCGGAACAACGTTGGTTCCTGAGTGGTCAAGTTTGGCCGATTCTACAATTGCCTTTAATGATCCTAATGCTGATGTGAGAAAATTCACTTACGATGCTGCAATGAATGCGAATTCTAAAAGTGCTACAAAGAAAGCTCTTCGCAATGTCGCAGAAATTACAGGGGTTGTGAGTGGTATTATTGCGGCTGATATTGCACTGTCTGCATATCCTCTAATCCAGGTTGCTACAAAGGCGGCTATAGCGCTAGGCGGGGCTGTTTTGTTTGGCTTTGATTTGGCAGAAATGGGTGTTTCTGATCTTATTGATTCCCATGAAAATGCAAAAACACGTCGTATGCTTGATACGCTGTATTCCGTGGATTTCTCTTACACGAAGGTCAAGGGCGGTAACGAGTCTGGTCAGATACGGCTTATGGAAGATTTTCTCTATGAAAAGCCGTTCGTAAACTTGGGACTTTTTGTGTCGGATTCAACCTTGCGGGCTGTGGATGCGGGATGTTACTATGAGGCTGACAAAGCGAACAAACAGCAACTTTGCGAGATTGGTCTGTTCGGTGCTGGCGGAAAAGTCGCTGCATCGAACGGGAAAAAGAATTATTCTGAGTTTAGAAAGGGTGACTTGAAATTTAAGTCTGAATCCGACTGGTCCAAAATGGGAGTGAAGGTTGACCGCTGGGAAAAGGTGGATGGCTTGAACCCTGATGGTAGCGATAATCCGGGTGGCGTCCCCATCCGTCATGTGGAACGTTACGAGGTCCCTGCGATAACGGTTGAAGACTGGATTGAAAAGTACTCTTTTGTTGTGGACGATTTGATGCCGCACAGGTTGCGCCAGATTCGCATGAATTTCAACTATCAGGAGGAAATTGCATGGGAATGTGATATATCGAAGAATCCGGAGGCTAATGATGCCTGTACTGTCTATGGACGCTCTGGTGGAGGTGCTTGGACAAACCCGATTGTGATTGTGGATTCTGTGGAAACGGATAGTGGAAAAATTGAACGAAGGATAACGATTGACAAGGTCCCGCACCCGGTCAAGAAAAATGGTCAATTCGATTTTGTGCCGGGCGAATATGGCTACAACAATTTGCTGGCTATCCAGAAAGACAATCAAAATACAGTCACGATTTCGACGGTGAACAAGATTGGCCTTTCCAATACGCAGCGATTCTACTACCTGTTCAAGGCTACTGCAAATATGCTTGATCCTGTATGGCCGCAGCACAACATGGTGCTGAACAAAATAAAGAACTTCAAGGCCTATGCAAGCGCTCTCGGATACCAAGGATTCAGGGTCATGGGTGCAAAGGACAGAATAGTGCTGGAATCTGGTAATACAAATGTCGCGCCCGGTTCTTCGAAGGAAATGTCGATGGAGTACGAATCGTACGTTGACACGACGCGGGATTCTACGGGGCGTCTCCAGGATTTGTCCACGGCATATTTTACATCGGAATGGGTGGAAGACCGTCCTGCCGAGGGCAAATATCACTGGGAGTTCGTGGCGGATATCCGCAACATGGTTTCCGATACGGCCGGTAAAGATTCATCGAATACATACAATGTATCGTTCAGCGTGGATACGACTGCCCCCATATTCAATATCGTGGCCGAGGGGAAGATGGTAAATCCGGACAGCATTCCGTTCGTGGCCCGCTTTGCATGGGCGGATTCGGCGAGCAGTCCCGATATCCGGGCCATGCGCATTTCCCTGGAAAAGGCGAACGGCAATTCTAGGAATTCGAGCTATTCGCGAGTGGCGGATTTCCCGGCCCTGTATGATGTGTGCACTCCGGAGTTCGCGATTCAGTGGAACGACGCGGTGCGTAATTCTGTCAGGGGCAAAGACGGCTATTATAGAATTAGGACCTATGCGGTGGACAATGCCGTGCCTGATGAAAATACCTATACGAAAATGAACGGTCTTGTTTCTGCCATTGTAGGAAGCCCGGGAAATGTTCCCGAATCGTCATGGCCCGATTCGAACGATTTCCTGAATGTTTCCGTGGCGTATGATACGTTCTTCGTCGATACGAAGCGTCCTGAACTGGTCAATCCGCGACTTGAGGCTGTCTCTTCATCGGGGACCCCTTATCCGCAACTGCAAGATAAGAAGCCCGCGCGAAATCCGTCGTTTGCCTACGCTTCATATGATAGCCTGCTGAAAATATCGTATGTTGTGCGTGATTCGCTGGATGGCCGCGATTCGGAACCCGTGACGGTAGCCTGGCAATTTGTTCATGTCGGAGATCCAACGAAGATTGACCATGCGGGAGATTCCGTCCAGGTGAAACCCGGCGATATTGCGGATACATCGTGGACCGAAATGGCCGGTATGCGTCTTGAAGATGGCGACTACGAAATACGCGCCCTTGTACGTGATGCCGCAAAGAACAATTCGCTTTACAGGCTACAGAAAAAACTCCGTGTGGACAAGACTGCCCCGTATATCGAAAGCCTTGTGAGTTCCAAGCTGGTATATCCGGATTCCGACAGGAGTTACACGGCGAAAATTGTTGTGAACGAAAGACAGGATGTCGTGTCCAACCGTACGGGCATGAACTGCTTTTATCAGGTGAGTGGCTCCGGAAGGACGACTTCGTGGAAAAGAATATCGGACAAGACGCTGAAGAACGATTCGGCCACGTTCAATCTGGATTCTATTGGCGATATGCGCGGCAAGTGTTATCTTGAGGCCGTATGCATAGACGCTGCGGGCAACGCTTCCGTGAAGACCGACCTGTTCTTCATCGGCGAACGGACTCCGGTAATCTCGTCCCCTCGCGATTCAGCCGTATATACATCGCTTGTTGCCATTACGGGCGTGGCTCCGCCAGTCAAGCTTGCGGACTCCTTGAACACTGTTTACAGGCTGAGGTATGCCAATATTGATTCCTTGGGCACGGACAGCGCCCCTGAGTGGAAAACATCCAATATCTTTGTCGTTTCCGCATTGCAGAACAGTTCGCATCGAAATGTTTCCAAGGTTTCGCAGAGCAATGATGCGGTGCTGGGCTATCTTGACCGCAAGATTGGTGAAAATAAATATCTGGAAGGGATGTTTGCCATAGAACTTGGAGTATGTGCCGGAGAAAATTGTATCGATGGTCCTGACAGCCTGTGGAAAACGGATACGTCGATGATCCTGCTTGGGGAGAATCGGGATTCACTGTTCAATGATGTTCCTGACTGGCATTTCTCGGCGAGCCCCGATACAGCCATGCATATAGGGACGGATACCCTTAGATTGTCGCTATACCAGTCCGGAAAGTTTAACGGCAGCTATTTCCTGCGCGTGTATGCGGAGGATTCAAAGCATGTCGGCATGTTTGACGAGTCCGTGTCGAAGGTGTGGCGCAACCCTTATTATGGGGCTCCTGCTGATACTTCGTCCGATTCTTCTGCCGTATGGTTCTATGAACTGGATGGTCAGTATCATTTGAAGTGGAAAGGTCTTGCCGCAGGCGATACCTTGAAGGTTTCCTATGATTCGGCTGGATTTGGGAATGTTTGCAGTTACAGCAGTTGTGAATCACGGCCGGTCGCCTTTGACATGGGGCTGTTCTCGGCAACCATAAATTCCTATTTGGAAGATTTCCCTGAATGGATTCCGCCTTCAAGAATTAGCCACGAGATGTTCTTGTTTGGGAATTCTGGACATGTGGTGATGACTGCTACGGAAGCGTTCCGCGTATCTAGAGCGGCCCTTTACGGTGATTCGACCTTGCCGAAAATGAAGGCCTATTTCGGAAGCAGCGATGTTGACGGCTTCTACTGGATTGCCGACGGTCAAATCGGTAGCGATACCCTCAATCCACTGGTCATGGGATGGAGCGTGAATCCTCGTGCCTATGGGTTGACGTTTGCCTGGACCGGCACAACTGAGATGGGAAAATATCCCGCTTCGGGCAAGATGACGATTCATGCGGAGGTTACGGAGAACGTCTCTTCCAATCCGCACGTGTTCCTTGATTCGGCCACGGTTGTGATTGTGCCGGATTCTCTTAGAATCTCGCTTGCGGATACGTTGCCTGATTTTGTGTTGCTGAAAAACGATTCGACCAGGGTGTGCAAGACGGATACGACCGACGAGAATGCTTGTGAAAAAAGGGTCCTGTGGCTTAGGACGATGGTCGCGAAATACGGAATCAAGAACAGGGATGCCAATGTAGGTATCTATGTGGTAAGCGGTTCCGATACGGTAGAGTTGCAGAATATTTCCATGGTGGTACGCGCGAATTCTAGTGATACCGCCTACCAAATCAGCTGGAACGGGAAGGATAGCCTGGGTCATGCCAAACTGGAAATAGGTGAATACAAACTTTTGATTGTTGCCAATTCGACGGATGGTGAAAATTCCACGACGGCCGAGGCCGTGTTCAAGGTCAAGCATGCCGAGACTATGCTGGACATGACTCCGGATCATCCGAAAAATGAGCATATCACGGTTCCTTCCATCCACGTTTCAGAAGCCCTATACGATGGCAGGGTCGATGCGTATCGTTACGAACCTGTTGCCGATTATCTTGTAAAGGCCAATCTTGCCGGATGGAAATTGCCGGATCCCCTGCGTAATGGCGAAATTCCCTTGACGGGGCAGATTTCCGGGTCCCAGGAGATAATCGGCTATGAGCCGAAGCGTTTCAACCTTGCCATCAAGAGGCATAGGAAAGTGCTGCCGTTAGTCATGGTTCGCTATTTGCGTTACAATACATTTTATGTTGATTGCGGTTTCCTTGCCTTAAGTTGTGATAAAAAAGACGACAATCAACATGAACGGATTTTTGTAGATACACTTTATTTTAGTTCGACGACAAAGAGCATAACCTTGACTGAATCTAAGAGGGCGAATGATGCTCACGATTATTATGGATATGATTTCAAAAAATATGATGAGAATGCCTATGACATAACGGTATTCACGCTTTCTGGGTGGAAAAAATTTTTGGATGGACACCCTGCATATAACAAATCGTCTCTTGATGAGATAAGCTATGATCCCATAAAGCAAAGCGAGTATCAAGTATGGACTCTTGACAAGATTAGAAAGACTGAAATTAAATTCCCTAGTCCATATGAAAGTTATGGACATGATTGCGGACCTAGGTATTCGTTTGATGTTGTTGAACCGGGTTGCAGGAGCGATTCGACGTTGGATTCCGTATGCGTGAATGGCGATTCTAACTATGACATGAATGCGAATTTGTTTAAGATAGAAATCAATCCTGGTGCAAATGGAAAATACTACACAGGGTATGGCGTAATAAATCCTACGGCAGATAATTATGCTGCATATACGGTGCTGGAATTTAATGTCACCTATACAATCCCAGATACATCCTATTGGAATGCTGATTTTGGCATGGACAACCTCGTGAACCGTACGGTCCGTTTCGACCACACGAACAAGACCGTATTCGGTAATGACGGCTATGGTTACTGGGCCGCACTTGACAGCTTGAGAAGGGTGAAAAATGACGACTTCCTTGTCGGGATGGGTTCGTATCATGACGGAAATTCGTGGAAATTTGACAAGACGTACGGCCTGTTGACTCCGTTTGAAACGCAAAGACTGCACTATTTTCCGTCGAGTTATCTTGAGGGCGGGCTGAACATGTTCCTGTTTGCGGACGAGGACTCGGCCTACTCGCAGGTGGCCCGTTTTGACTTGCGCTTCTATACTCCAAGTAGTAAGGATGATTTCTTGGAGGCGAAAGTTCTTGGGGCTCCGGAAGATTCTTCCGCTCAATGCAATTACGGTCCGACAAACGTACTTGCTGCAATGGGAAATCCCGGTTTTTGCGAGATAAAATATTCGGGGCTTTCCGATTCGGTCAAGCATACCCCGTATTTCGCCGCCAACACGAATGTGGAATTCTTTGTCGGTCGCAATACCCGCTGGAGTTCCGTAAGGCATCGTGACTCGATTGCGTATCCGGCTCCGAAAAGTGTAACTGAACTTGTCAAGGATTCTGTCCTTTTTGCCTCCAAGGACTCGGTATGTAAGGATAGCGCCCAGGACTGGAATTTTGTGAATACGGGAATATCCCTTTGTTACAAGTACTATAACATTGGCTCCCGTGCCCACTACTATTATGGTGACTATACGGATTCGGTCTGGTCTTCCCTGATTACGCACGGGGACTCTGTTATAAACAATATCGAGAATGCGACAGCTCTTGTCTTGAATTCTCCGCAGGATGCGTTGTATATGAATGTTGTCAGGGCGTTCGAAATAGGCAAGAAGGATGCCTCGTTCAGTGTCAAACCCTCCCCGGACGATTACGACAAAAATGCGCACCGCTATCGTATCCAGCTTGATACGGCAGTGAAGATAAATAGTAATCTTGTTGGTGGAGATGTCTATGCCAAGGTAGAATCACTTAAGGTTGACTTGAGTAATGTTCAGGTTCCGGATTCAATGTTCAGCTTGTCGGACAATGGAGAATTGCTCTATATCAAGGCCGATTTGTTTGTTGTTGATACGTTCTACCGCATGTCGAAGGATCCTCTTGCGAAGTCTCCTGTTCGTCCCAAGTCTGATACGTTGACGATGAATCAAATTTACAGAAATGATGACGTATGGGTGAACGATGTTGTCGTGAACAGTGCCGAATTGATGCAGTTGGACTCCGGTAAGCATTCTCATCTGTTGCTTGACGGGCGTTTCTCGGGTTCCCTGGACATGTTGATAAAGTTTAGGGATGCGGATTCAATTACCGTCAAGCGCCCGAAGGAACTTGTCGAGGTCAGGGCCTATCTGGATAGCGGGATTAATTACCGGCTTGCGTATTTGAACGAAGATGCTTTCTATGCATATCCCAAGTCCATGCTGGATTCCGTCTGGAGAGAGTCCTTGCGGGCTGATTCGAGTGGTTGGTATCGCCTGGGTTGGTTTGACGTGAATCGGTTGCAGGGAAATACGCAGCTTATGCTTCTGTGGGGAGACGATGACGGCACTATGTTCAGTTTCAGCAAGTTCGATATGGTTATAGGTCGTCTGGTTGATTCGTCAGATTATAAAACGGTCAAGTCCCTGTTCGAGGAAGTTAGTGTAACTTTCCCAGAACATTCCATTAGCGGTCAGAAAAATATTACTGTCCGAACTGTGGATGCGAAGGACTACTCGTTTGAGGTATTCAACAATCTTGCTCTCAAGGGCCCGATTGTGGAAGTCTTGCCGTCAATGACATTTGCCAACACTTCCGCTCTTCCGCGTATACAGATGAAGATAAGTCGCGAGGAGATGGTGGCGATGCGTGCAACACCGCAGACGGTAAGGTTGTACAAGGTGGATTTCACGGGCAAGAGGTTTGTTCCGTTACAAAATGCTCTCTATGGGTTCCTGAATGCAGACGGAAGTGCCGTTATGAATGGAGCTGACACTTTAAAATGCGACGAAAGTAATAAGATGACAAAAACGGATTGTGCAGGGAATGACAGTACTTGGGCCTACCTGCTGATTTCCGCCGAAACAAGGACTTTCTCCGTGTTTACGGCGATGGATTCCGCCATTGCGGAAACTCCTAACTTCAGCGTGACTGTTTTGCCTGAAATCGCCTCGACTGCAAACCGCACGGTCCGTGTGGACGGCATATCGAGATTTAGGCTGTACGTAGATGATGATTCGCTGTGGGCTAACCGCGGTGATGTTACTCCGCCAGACACTCTCGCTTTTACTGCGGATTCCAACGGTTTTGCCCGAATAGCCTTGCCTTCTCGCGGTAAGGCCATTGATACCAGCTACGTGTTCGTGGTTGCCCTTGGCGAACCCGATGCGGAAGGAAATATGGAAGAACTCCCTGCAGCTCCGGCAGTGGCTCGTGCTTTGACAGTGAATGCGCAGTTTGCTTGCTCCGTTCCATCCGATTCGTTGTGGCTAGGCCTCGACAACGGCTACATGGCCTATGGTGCTAGTTGCACGCATCCGGGTTACGGGCTGGTATCGCTCTATCGCGACGGTCGCATTGTTGCTGAAATCCGTGGAGAGATACCCGATACAATAATCTATGACGGTTCCAAGACTTCCGGTGCATCCGGCTTGGGCAAGATTTCTACAGGTGTCTATGAATCCCGGTATGTGGGCGTTTCCGCTCTCGGTATGGATATGCAGATGGCGGGGCCACGAGTCTATACGGATTCTGCACGTCCTGCCATCATGAACTTCTCCGTGCAGGATTCCTCGGAGGTCCTTGACCGCATCTTTACGGCGACTGCGGATGTGTATGACTCCGAGTCGGGTGTTGCCCGCGTGGTCGTGACGCCGGTGTTCGGTGGCGATACATTGCGTGTCATGAATGTGGTGCCTGATTCTGCCGGTCATGTGTCTGCAAGTATCCGTATTTCCCGAAAGCAGCTTGCCGAATGTACCGGCTGCTACCTCTCCATGGAAATGCGTGTGGAAGATTACGGACATAACCACGCGGAACAGAAATATGTTTCGGATGAAAAGCTGTATCCATATCCGACGGAACTTGCTCTGTGGTACCCGGCACGTGAAAGCAGCGGCAAGATTGCTCACGAACTTCTCGGAACGGGCCATAATCTTGGCTTGTCAAATATGAGTAGGCCTTGGGGCAGCGATGTCGGCTTGTATTTTGGCAGGGGTACAGATTTCGCATTCGGCAATGGCTTGGTCGATTTCGGGAGTACTCCTTCGTACTCGTTTGAGGCGCGTATCAAGCGTGGCTCCGGCTACAGTACATGGCGCAGGGTTCTCGGCTTTGCCGGTGTGAACGGCCTCGATATCGAACTCATGCAGCGCGGTGGCGTGCTGAAACTAGTCGAGGGTTCCCATTCCTGGGAATCGGAACTGCTCCCGATTAGCGAGAAATCCTGGGCGCATGTCGTCGTGACCGTTGATTCTGCCCATGTCAAGTTCTATGTCGATGGTGAATTGAAGAGAGTCCGGGATTCCGGAATTTCACAGGAGCGAGAACTGGAAGGCGCATTCTCCATGGGCAAGACCGGTAGTGACCCATCCTATCTCGGGAATATCGCTGACATCCGCATGTATTCGCGCGCGTTGACTGCTGCTGAAGTCGAGGAACTATCGAAGCCCGTCACCGATGCGGGGGAGGTTTCCGATGTCATCGTCATCGCCGTGAAGGATATGGAGGCGGTGAGCGGATTCTCGAATGAGTTCTCCTGCTCCGTAGCCGGTAACAAGTACCTTGTATCGGGCGATTCGGCGACACTCGCGATGTCCGTAATCGTTGAAAATACCGCGGATTACAATGTAGTGCTGTACGCAAGGTCCGCTACGGCTGGCGATAAGCCGGTCTATGTCGGCGAAACAAGCATGCTGGCCGGGATGGCAGCCGTTTCCAATACCTGGCGTGCGGTGGCTGTTTCTGGTGTATCCGTCCATCTTGCGGCGGGTACGCATACGTTGACGCTGAAGGTTCCTGCCGGTGTCCAGATTGGCGGAGCGGCTCTCTCGACCGCCAATATTCCGGCCTCGATGATTGCCTGGGGTGTAAGTACCTCGGACAAGGTTGCCGGAATTGTGCCTGTCGATACGGTTCGCAAGATAAAGTCGTACTTGCGCTACGAGGGATACCCGGAAACATCTACGCTCCGCCCGAGAATCCGCCTGCGTAACGTGTCCAATGAGCCCGTGAATGGGTTCTCTGTCCGTTACTATTTCCGTGGCGAGGACGCCTCGCAGGCTGGAGTTGACCGTTATTGGCCGAACTACGGACCAACATTCCCTGTGGTTCATTCCGAGAGCGCCAACACGGGTTACGTTGAATGGACGTTTGCCGAGACGATACCGGTTGCCGGAACTGTGTTTGGTGGTGACGGCCCGCATTTCGGACTCTACAATGCTGACTATACTCCGTGGAATGCCTCCGACGATCCGTCCTTCGTGGATCCGAATTCCGGATTGGTTGCGAATATCGATGGGTTCTACGAGGATGCGGGCGTTGTCGTCCTTGACAATGACAATAACTTGATTGGCGGTTCTTGCGCCGAGATGGAAGACCCCGTATCGCTCGAGACCAAGGTCCGCGTGTTTGCGTCCGATATGCGTGGCGACAACCAGGCGAGCGAGATTCACTTCATGGTGGAAAATACGGGTAATGTCTCGTTGAAGAACTTCGACGTGCGCTACTACTTCTTCGTGGAAGAGGGCCTTGCGCCGGATTACGAACTCAACGATAAGTCCAAATGTTCTTCGGCCTCAATGGAAAGCCTCGGTTCTGGTCGCTGGCAGGTGACTGTCCATTGCGATTCGTCCCTTGCCGCGGGCAGGACATGGCAGAATCCGGTGAAGGTCGCGCTGCACCTGCCGGGCTGGGCTGCGATGTGGAATGTAAACGATGACCCGAGTCACGACAGTCTCGGAATGACGATACGCGTGGCTCGCGGCATTTGCGTGTTCGATTCCACGGGGTACATGCTCTACGGCAATACACC
>NZ_FRBA01000009.1:0-151736 GCF_900142495.1 Fibrobacter sp. UWOV1
TCATACCCGTTCCCTTTCCGAACACGGAAGTCAAGCCCCTCATCGCCGATGGTACCTGGCCCACGGGCCCGGGAGAGTAGGTCGCCGCTGGATTCTCGAGGCCCCTCGCCTAACGGCGGGGGGCCTCTTCGTTTTATATGACCGCTCGCGCTATCGTAACGGTGCAAGTCCGACCGGCGCTCGCTCTCGCCGCCACGGCCTGTCAGTACAGGCCGCTTGCGGCTCACGGCCCCTTGCCGTAAACGGCGAGCGGGGCTTTTTTTTTATACCCGCGGGCCGCGGTTTTTATCTATATTGTCGGTGCCTGATTTTGGGAATCGTGGAGGTATTCTTGTGAAATTTCTTATTGCGTCGTTGTTCCTTTTGGCCCTGCTCGCAGCATGTGGCGATGAATCTAGTAGCTCCGCTCCCGATCCAATCGGTGAAATCTCGTCGAGTAGCAATGACGATAACGGTTCTTCGGGTAAAGATAAAGACGCATCTTCGTCTTCACAGAAAGATTCTAAAAAATCTAATTCCTCGGCTGCAGAAAAGAATTCTTCTAGTTCTGTAAGCGGTAAGAATAGCAGCTCGTCGGTGGTCGAGTCGAGTAGTAGCGAGGAAGAATTTCGAGTGTGTGATGATGGGGATACCCTTTCTAGCGATGAGGCTAGTGGTGTGTATTATTACATTTGCAAAGATGGATGGTGGGCTCTCGACCATGTTCTTAATAGGGACTCGCTTGATTCTCT
Organism: Fibrobacter sp. UWOV1; assembly: GCF_900142495.1. Classification (NCBI taxonomy): domain Bacteria; kingdom Pseudomonadati; phylum Fibrobacterota; class Fibrobacteria; order Fibrobacterales; family Fibrobacteraceae; genus Fibrobacter; species Fibrobacter sp. UWOV1. The sequence continues at coordinate 732 of NZ_FRBA01000009.1, forward strand.
TGCGGCTATCGAAAAAAATAAAGAACACCCGAATATGGATAGCTTGTTTGCGGGTTACAATGGAAAATATTTTGAATTCGAAGACCCGCGTGATGGTCGCAAGTATAAGTATTTAAAATTTGAAGGCCGTTCAGAAGATTTTGATGCGTTTACAACTTTTTATGTAATGGCCGAAAATTTGAATTATGGCAAGATGATTCCTAGCGGCACGACAAAATTTGACGATAGTGTGACCGAAAAACTATGCTACGTAGACGACGAATGGTTCTGTGACAACCACTTTGGTGGTCTATATACATGGGCCGAGGCTATGAATTTGCCCAAGGTCTGCGATTCTGTTGCTGTAGATAGTAATGACGCGTGCAAGGCCATAACGGAAAAACGAGAAAGCAATCCAGGTGAAGAGTATTTGAATATCATTTGGCAGGGAATTTGCCCCGATGGCTGGCATATTATGAACCAGAGGGAGTGGAGATACGCTCGTGGCGATATTCGTTCGAAAATTCTGTGGGAAAAGAATGCTGGACGAAATTCTGATGGCTTGGCTATTATTCCAACTGGGGATGGATATAGTGGCATTCATGAGTTTACGTATATGTGGCTTCCTATGCCAGAAGGAAAATATACGTATACGTCTAGTTTTACAAAAAGTTCATCTGAAACGTCTATTGTTAAATGGGGGAAGGATTCTTTTCAGTCTATTCGTTGTGTAATGGACGAAGATAATCCTTTGGCCAAAAACTAGTCAATTAACCAAAAATTTTAACAAAAAAATTAGGGCGTGAGGGGCAGCGGTAGGCTTCCCCTTTTTTTGTTTGGCCTGCTTCCGGGACCTTCTTTTTTACTTACAAATTAATACAGAGTGGAATATTCCAATCTGGAACTTTGACAAAATGTCCATTGCAATTTTGTATCGCATGGGTTTTTGTCTAGTGCATATTGTACTTTGATAAATGGTTGGCAAAGCAATAGGGTGCGCCCTTTGCAAAGCGAGGTGTGTTATGGAAAACAACGAAGTCAAAATCAAGAAACTCGGTCCCATTGTCGAAACTATTTGGGGCGTCGTTATTTTTGTATCAAGTCTTGTGCTGCTGTTTGTAGGCTGCTAGCTTAGTTTGATTTCCAGAGCGAGGGAATCGGGCTCTGGGCGTCGTAGATGTCTTCGGCGTCGCGCATGGGTTCTGACTTGCTCTTGAGCGGAAGCATGCGGTGTGCGTCCTGGTTTGCCGTCGGGTGATTCACGACGGCTTTCTTGTACCAGCGGAGTGCCAGATTGTAGATGTGTGCGCGTTCCAGGATGTTTCCGATTGCGACGTAGAGACCGGCGAATGCCGCATTGTCGCAGTCGCTGAACTTGGCGAAACGTTCGAATTCCTGTTCCCAGTATTCGATTTCTTCGTAGCAGGGCGGCACGGCCGATTCTGCCACGCTGATCTCTTCGACCATGGCTGTCGAAAGCTTGGGGTCGGACTTTACGATATTCTGGATGGCCTCTGCAAGGCCCTTGCGGCCCGTTGCGGTCGCAATCTTGATCCAGGGGGCATAATAGCGTGCCATGCCGTAGAGGGCGTTCATGCGCTCCAGGGAATCGTTTGCGCTTGCACAGCCTGCGGCCTTTGCCTTTTTGTACCATTCGGCGGCGTGTGCATAGTCGCCGGCATTTTCGCAGCTCTGGCCGAACTGGTTTGCAAGCGTGCCGTTCTGGGTTTCTTGCAGGGCGGCACTTTCGGCAGCAGTGGTGTCGCCGATTTCGAATTCGTTTGCCTTCTGGTACATTTCGTAGCAGGCTTCAAAGCTGTTGGCCTGTCTAAAGTACTGCGCAAGGGCGAGGGCGAGTTTCTTGGTAATAGGCGGGTTTTGCACCACGTATCCGGCCCATTCTTCGACTTCGCCTGCGGGCGGCACGGTGCCGGAATCGTTGCCTGCGTTCACGGCGTCGGCATGTCCCTTGGCCTGGTTCATTTTTTCGAGAGCCTTGAGGCCTGCCGGAGTAGAGGTATCCGGGGCGGGTGCGTTCACGATAATGTCAAGGAGTGCGCGTGCAATCGAAAAGTGTCCCTGGTTCTTGGCCATGACCAGGCGGCTGTAGTAGCTTGGGATGTTCGACGGTTCCAATTGCATTATACCCTCTTGTTTTGCATGATCCTTCTGGAAGGCATAATAGAAATTTTTGTTTATTCGCAAATGAACGAAAATCGAAAAATGTCATTTTTTGGACTTTACAGAATTCTATATTGAATCGATAATTGAGATAGAACGTAACGAGGAGTTTTTGTGAAGTTTATCCATACGGCGGACTTGCATATCGGCAAGAGCGTGTGCGAGCATTCGATGCTCGACGAGCAAAGGCATATTCTGGCCGAAATCCTGAATGCGGTAGAAACTGAAAAGCCCGATGCGCTCTTGGTGGCAGGCGATGTTTACGACAAGTCGGTGCCGAGCGCCGAGGCGGTTGCCGTGCTGGATGACTTTTTGGTGCAGGTTTCTAGAACGGGTACGAAGGTGTTCGTGCTGAGCGGGAACCACGATTCCGCAGAACGTATCGCCTTTGGCGGGCGGCTGATGGAGACTCGAGGTGTGTACATGTCGCAGGTGTATTCCGGTGCCTTTACGCCTGTCACGCTCAAGGATGAATTTGGCGAGGTGGATGTGTGGATGCTCCCATTCGTGCGTCCGGCCGCCGTGCGCGCATGCCTGTCTTATGACGAGGAACGCGACCAGGTGACCGATTACACGTCTGCCATGCGTATGGCGATTGCCCAGATGCATTTGACGCCGGGGCGTCGCAATGTCCTTTTGGCGCACCAGTTCGTGACCGGTGCCGAACGTAGCGATTCCGAAGAAAACGTGGGCGGCCTCGACAACGTGGATGCTTCGGTTTTCGAGGGTTTTGACTATGTGGCGCTCGGGCATATCCACAAACCGCAGAATGTGGCAAAGGATTCTGCCGGAGTCGCCCGTGTGCGTTACAGCGGAACGCCGCTCAAGTATTCCTTGTCGGAGGCAAACCACAAGAAGTCTTTGACGGTTATCGAGCTAGGCGTGAAGACGGAAATGGGGCTTGGTGAAAGCGCCCTTTCTGAAATTGCAGTTCGTGAAATTCCCTTGATGCCCAAGCACGATGTGCGCGAAATCCGCGGAACTTTTGCGGAACTCGTGTCGCCGGGTTTCCAGCGCAGGCAACTGGCCGACGGGCTCAAGCTGGACGATTACGTTTACGTGAAGCTCACGGATGAAAACGACGTGCCTGACGCCGCCTTGAAGCTGCGCGGCATTTACCCGAACCTGATGATGCTCGATTACGACAACGAGCGTACCCGCAATCAAAAGATTACGGTCGGCGAAGGCAAGGTGGAACAGAAAACTCCGATGGAGCTTTTCTCGGAATTCTTTACAGACATGACCAAGCGCGAAATGAACGAAGAAGAATGCGAATTCGTGCGCGATATGATCGATGGTATCTGGGAGGCTAAATGAGACCGACTAAACTGATTATTTCGGCTTTTGGCCCTTACGCAGAACGCACGCTTATCGATATGGACAAGCTCGGTGCGAGCGGGCTTTACCTGATTTCGGGCGATACCGGTGCCGGAAAGACGACAATCTTCGATGCGATTACGTATGCCCTGTTTGGGCGGGCGAGCGGCGACAGCCGCGACGATTCCAAGCTGTTCCGCTGCCTGAACGCAAAGCCCGAAACGAAGACCGAAGTGGATTTGACATTCGTGTATGCGGGAAAGGAATACCGCATTGTGCGCAATCCCGAATACATGCGCCCGAAATCCCGCGGCGAAGGTTTTACGAAAGAAGCGGCTTCTGTCACGTTCTATTATCCTGAATCTAGTGGCAAGCAGGGGCCCGCGAGCCGTTCTGTGAGTAAAGAAAAGGATGTTGCCGCCGCAGTGCAAGAAATCATCGGGATTGATCGCGACCAGTTTACCAAAATCGCGATGATTGCCCAGGGCGATTTCATGAAGGTGCTGCTTTCGTCGACTGATGAACGCAAAAAGATTTTCCGCAAGATTTTCAAGACGGACAAGTTTAACGCCCTGCAAGATGAACTCAAGAAGCGGGCAAACGAAATGGATCGGCAGTGCAGCGACAGCGAATCGACTGCATGCACGATGATTGCACAAATCCAGTGCGGCGAAAATTCGGCCCAGGCAGACGCCTTGGAGCAGGAAAAAAATTTGGCGGCCCAGAGGCAGATTGCGGACTGGCAGGGTGTTTGCGATATGACGCAGGCTATTCTTGACGAAGACAATCTGTCGCTCAAAAAAGTCCAGGCCGAACTTGAAGAAAGCGCCAAAAAGCTTGCCGACATGGACAAGGAACTTGGCCGCGCACAGAATGTTCAAAAGACGCGCGATGCGCTCAAGAAGGCAAGTGACGAACTGGAAAGGATTCTGCCTTCGCTTGCTCCGCTGAAAGAAGCGAAGCTTGCTGCCGAAAGCAAGCAACCCGAACGTGACAGCTTGCAAGAAAGCATTACGACGCTCAGGAATTCGCTTCCGGAATACGACAAGCTGGAATTGTTCCGCGGCGAAGCGCTGAAAAAGGAAGGTGCCGTCAAAGAGACGGAATTAAGACTGCAGAAGAATCGTCAATCAGTCGAAGATATCAAAGCGGTCATTGTCAATTTCGACAAGGAGTTGTCGGAACTTGGCGATGTGGGCGCAAGGAAGCAGGAATTGGTTGCCCAGCTCGATAAGCTTTCGGGTAGGCAAGATGACTTGGTGAAGGTGGGCAAAAACGTCAAGGAATTGTCTACGCTGAACGATGCGTTCGAGAGAGCGAAAAAAGCGTACCTTGCTGCCGATGCTGACTACCAGAAAATCAGTGACGATTACGAGGCGAAAAACCGGGCCTTCTTGAACGAGCAGGCCGGAATCATAGCAGAGACTTTGGTGGATGACAAACCCTGCCCTGTGTGCGGTTCTACGCATCACCCGCATAAGGCCTGCAAGTCACTGGAGGCTCCGAGCCAGGCGGAATTGGAACGACTCAAGAAGGCCGTTTCGACGGCTGAAGCGGATCGCAACGAAAAGAGTGCGGCAGCTTCGCAGGCAAAGGGAAAGTTCGAGGAAAAACGGTCGGCGGTGCAGTCGCTGGTACAGGAACTTTTTGGAGAATGTACTCTGGAAGAAGCCCGCGAGCGTGGCAATACGGAGTATGCCGAGAATCGCGACAAGATGGCTGCGCTGACATTAGCGGTTGCCAAGGAAGAAGAGCGTGAAAAGCGGAAGACTTTCCTGGAAAAGAATATTCCCGAAAAGCGTGCGGAATTGGAAAAGTTACAATCGGCTGTAACGGATCAGGAAAAAGAAATCTCGGGCTTGAAGGCCGAACTGGTTTCGTGCAGGAATGCCATCGAGGAATTGTTGAAGAAACTCGCCTTCGAAAGCAAGGCCGCGGCCGAGAAGCAGATTCGCGAAACGCAGATTGCGCTCGACAGCTCCAGGCGCGAACTGGAAAAAGCGACGGCCGACTATACTGAATGCGAATCGCGCGTGAATGAATTGAATGCGGGCAAGAATGCGCTTGCCAAGCAACTGGAAGGCGCTCCGGAGTATGACCTTGCTGCATTGCAGGCGGGCCGCAATCAGGCCGCCGAGGCGCACAATGCGCTTGCGCATTCGCAGAACGAAGTTTCTGCCCGTCTTGCGGGTAACAAGAGCGCGCTCGAACAAATCGGCAAGACGGTCGGTGCGCTCGGCGAGCAGCTCCGCAAGCGCGCCTGGATCAGGAATCTGTCCGATACCGCAAACGGCGGACTTTCGGGCTCAAGCAAGGTGATGCTTGAAACCTACGTGCAGGCATCTTACTTTGACCGCATCGTGAGTCGGGCAAATATCCGTTTTCGCCTTCTTTCGAACGGTCAGTACGAACTAGTTCGCCGCAAGGATGCTTCCAATAACAGGAGCCAAAGCGGGCTTGACTTGAACGTGCTTGACCATTCGAGCGGCAAGGAGCGTGAAGTGAAAACGCTTAGCGGCGGCGAAAGCTTTTTGGCATCGCTTTCGCTTGCCTTGGGCCTTGCCGACGAGGTGCAGAGTTCTGCCGGCGGAATCCAGCTCGACACGATGTTTGTGGACGAAGGTTTCGGCTCTCTTGATGATGAAAGCTTGAAACTCGCTATCAATACGCTACAAAGCCTTGCCGGCGAAAATCGCCTGGTCGGAATCATTAGCCATGTGAATGAGCTCGAACACAAGATTGATAAAATCGTCCGCGTCAAGAAAGACGAAAATAAAATCAGTCGCGTGACGATTGAAGTGTAATTTGAATTCCGGATTATCAAAAAAGTGGCTCGCTTTTCGCGAACCACTTTTAATTTGTTTACAACCCGTTCAATCCTTAGTCGGCAAGGCGGAGCGGCATCAGCAAGAAGCTGAAGCCCATGTCGTCACCAACCGGTTCGATGATGCAGGCGCCAATCGGGGTGTTCATCTTGAGCACCACTTCTTCGCTCTTGCACATGCCGAGGATTTCGTAGAAGTAACGGCCGTCAAAGCCGATGCTGAAGCTGCCTTCGCCATTATGGGTCACGGCCAAAGCTTCGCGGGTTTCGCCACCGACATCCGGGTCGGTAGCGGAAAGTTCCATGTTGTTGCCGTCCATCTGGAAACGGATCTGGTGCGTACGCGGGTTGGCCATCGGCAAGATACAGTGGACCTTATCCAACAGTTCGGTTGCGTTAGCCTGAACGGTGCGTTCGAAATTCTGCGGAATCACGGCGCGGTAGTTCGGATACGGGCCTTCGATAAGCTTGGAGATAATCTGCGTTGCGCCGATGCGGAACAGCACGTGGGTTTCGGTGGTGCAGATTTCGACGGAGTCTTCGTTCTTGGCGAGGCGGAGCACGAGCTGTAGGACCTTCGGGAGAACGATTACGCCGGATTCGAGGTTTGCGCCTTCCTGTTCGATGCTTGCGCGGCCCATGCGGTGACCGTCGGTAGCGACCATGGAGATCTTGCCGTCCTTGGCTTCCATGAACACGCCGTTCAGGTTCTGGCGGGTGTTATCGGTAGAGACGGCAAATGCGGTCTTTTCGACCAGGAATGCAAGTTCGCTGGCGGCAAGCGTAAGGGTGTTGCCTTCGACTTCGGGGAACGGAGGGAAGTCGCTGGCATCGAAACTCGTAATGGAGGCCTGGCCCTTTTCGCTCCACTTGATGCGGGTCAAGTGATCCTGCACGTCGATGCTCACGTTTTCGCAGCTAGGCACGAGGGCCTTCACGAGGTCGGAGAACTTGCGAGCGTTGATCAAGGCTTCGCCGTCACGTTCGCCTTCGACTTCTAGCTTAATCCTCACACCGAGGTTCAAGTCGGTAGCGCAAATTTCGAGAGTGTTGCCTTCGAGACGCAGCGAGTAGTCGTTGAGGATCTGCAGGGTGGACTTATTGGGGATGGCGCTGATAGCAATCTGGAGCGCTTCCTGCAATACGGATTTCTTGATATTGAACTTCATTTATGCGCCTCTTTGGATAAGCATGGTTCCGACGAAGAAGATAACGGCAAGAGCGCCAAGGACTGCAATAATCTTCGGGTCCAGGGCATTGGCCTTTTTGGGTGTAAATTGCTTCGCATTTTGCTTTGCGCGTCTACGATCGCTACGACTCATAGATATTCTCCATTTTTTATACGCGTAAAAAACTAATTTTTTTACGGACAAAAGGAATTAAGCATGGCTGAAAAAACGCTAAATAAGTTAAAAAATACGGCATTGAATTATGCGTCCACCGCCCTTTTAAGGGTGGAACTGGCTGCCGAGGAATCTAAGCTCAAAAAACACTTCCAGGCTCTTGGACAAAAGCTCCACGGAGCCGTTCGCGATGACCTTTTGAATACCATCAAGGACGATCCGTCGGTCGTCGAAATCCTGGGCGCGATTGAAGAAGAAAAGCGCGTCATTGAATCCTTGCGCAACCGAATCGATAATACAGGGTCTGAACGTGAAGAAGCTTGAGGTCCATGTATTCCCGACCAAGACCACGTCGGGTAAAAGTTACGAGTTCTCGCTGATTGGAGCCATTGTTGCCGTAGTGGGCGTGGTGGCCGCCATCTTGGGATTTATTCTCTTTTCGCCGGGGCAGATTTTAGACAACATAACAAGCGGGAATATCACCAACGTATATAAGCAAAACGCGGCCATTAAAAAGGAACTCAAGGAAATCCGCGCCTCGGTCGACGAATCTATTTTGAAAGCCGAGGAAACCCGCGTGCTCCGCGACAGCGCCTTGATGGTGGGCGGCCTTGGCTTTGTGCTCGAAAGTGTCACCGCGATGGATGATTCGATTTTGCAAAAGCGCAAGAGCGTGAACGAAGTGGAAATGACATTCAAGAAATTCCTGGCGGCCCTGGAAAGCGATTCCGCGGCGGCCGAAAAGATTCCCGTGCTGCACCCGATGCGCAACAACCATGCCGTCAAGAAGCGTTTCGAGATCGTTTACGACCCCTTTACCGACAGCGAACTGCCGCACAGGGGCATTGACTACGTGGCAGCCGAAGGCGATACCGTATTTGCGACCGGTGCAGGCTCCGTGAGCGAAGTCCGCAAGCATCGCGGATTCGGCCTTGCTGTAAAAATTGACCATGGCCACGACGTGCGCACCTTTTACGCCCACTTGGGTCAGGCCCTGGTAAAGCAGGGCGAACACGTTCATCGTGGGCAGCCCATCGCCTTGATTGGCGAAAGCGGCACGCAGTCAAGCATTGGCCTGCATTACGAAGTCCGCATCGATGGTGTTTCCATCAATCCGGAAAGTTTCTACTTAACGAGATAGCGTCAGTTGGCGAAACGGTTTAAACCGTTTTCGTGGTAGAATTCCACGTCCGAAAGCACTTGGTCGACCCAGCTCTTGGTAAGGGGCGACTTGCTCCAGTTTTCGGGCTTGGAATTGATTTCGGGATCCGGGTAGAACGTAGCCACGGCGTTTTCTTGGCTCACGCCCACCTGAAACATTTTGCCCAAGCGTTCCGCCCCGATAAAGATCTGTTCGATTCCTTCGCCTTCCTTGAGCGAAAGAATGCCCCTGGAATCCTTGCGACCGCGGTAGCTAAAGTTGAAATTCGAGACATGCTGTATCAGCGACATCAATAGGGCCGGATCCAGGTGGTGGATTTGCGCGGCCTCCATCACGGGAAGCGCCGTGAGCTGTTCGGTATCCCAAGGTTCGCCGTCGTAGGTCACGACGAGCGTGTGGCTTGAACCTTCGCTCACGATTTGCGTCTTATAGCGCTTACCCAACTTTTTCTGCAAAAGCCTGTTCAGGCGAATACCCCTGTTCTTGAATTGCCTGTAGCCACTCATGGTGAAATAGAGCGTGTCGTCCAGGCGAGTTACAATAGGGGTAGTGGGCTTTTCTACAATCTCGTTGTAGGCGCCAACTATTAGCGGGAGCACGTAGGCAAGTTCCGGTTCCGGGTGCTGCATATTGCAATCGTTATCGACCTTGAGTGCCCCCACCGAATCCAGTTTCATGACAGCGACAGCCGCATAATCTTCGAACAGGCTCCTTTCACTGATCCGCGTTTCGACGGATTCAGGAATCATAAGATACGTGACGACAATAGCGGCCACTAGCGCTATACTTGCAATAATGGTACGCCAGACCCTGGGGGCTTTGAAAATCAATTTAAGCCAACTGCGTACCCTGGGACTTCTCCCAAGGTAAACAGCCAGAAAGGCGAAAATGATTGTCCACAGGATAACGAATATCACGCCTTACATTATAGCAAAGCGCGCAAATTCTATCTTTGGGGTATGCTGGATCCCTTGAAGAATATCGTGGTCATTGGTGACCGAATCTTGATTAAGCCCCTCGAAGCATCGAACAAGACCGGGAGCGGACTCTATCTGCCCCCGAGCGTTCGCGAACACGACGCCGTGCATACGGGTATAGTGGTCAAGGTAGGGCCGGGGTATCCGCTGCCTGTGACGCAGGACAGCGATGCCGTATTCCGCGGGGAATCTCCCGACGAAGTCAAGTACTTGCCGCTGCAGGTAAAAGAAGGCGACGAGGCCCTGTACCTGCATGCCAACGGTCATGAGATTGAAGTGGCGGGCGAGCGCTATGTCATTATTTCGCAGAACGCCGTGCTCATGGTCATGCGTCAAGACGTCCCCGACGACGTCTCCGGAATAGAAAATCTTTAAACATCATAATTAATGTAATAGAGCCAAACGGTCTTTGTGAGTAACAAAGACCCTGTTATTAAACAGGGGCGGTTACGAGAGCGAGGCGATATCACATTTTATTTTATGAGGCAGAGCCGAACGGTCTTTATAGTTTCCACTTGTCTTTGGCAGCTTCGAGCTCGGCGGACACCTTTTCCCAATCTTCGTAGAGTTGGTCGACTTTCTTCTTGTTGTCGTCCATGTCCTTTGCGATTGCGGTGATGGCGGCTCCATCGCCGGTTTCGGAGGCGGTCACGAGCTTGGCTTCGAGTTCGCCGCCCAAGGCTTCGGCTTTTGCGATGTCTTCTTCGAGTTTGGCAAGCTTCTTTTCGAGCGGCTTGATAATCTTGCTGCGTTCGGCGATGTAGTCGGCGCGGGCCTTGCGGTCTTCCTTGGCGCGCGGGGCACTGGTGGGTGCATCCGTCTTCACGTCGATGTTTGAAACCTTGATGTTTGCGGATTCAGAACCGCCCGGCTTCTTTTCGCTCGCCCAGCCCACCTTTTCCAAGAAGTCGGCGTAGGTGCCTTCGAACACGCGGCACTTGCCGCCGTCGAATACGACGAGCCTTGTGGCGAATGCGTGCAGCAGTTCTTCGTCATGGGTCACCACCATCGCGGTCCCTTCGTAATCTTCGAGGGCGTCGATCAGGCTTTCGATGGATTCCATGTCCAAGTGGTTCGTCGGTTCGTCAAGCAGCAACATATTGCAGGGAGTTGCCAGAATCTTTCCGAGGAGCACGCGGCTACGTTCGCCACCGCTCAAGACTTTCACCTTCTTTAACGCGGCATCGCCGCTGAACATCATGAGGCCTGCAAGTCCGCGGGCGCGGCTCTTCTGCGAAACTTCGACGATGGCCGAGGCGATTTCTTCTTCGACGGTGTTGTCCAGATTCAGGCGGTTGATGTTCGTCTGTCCGAAATAGTTAATCTGCACGTTCGGATTCGGAGCGATTTCGCCCGCGACAGGTTTGAGCTCGTTTGCAATCAGGTTCAGGAGCGTCGTTTTACCGCGTCCGTTCGGGCCAATAATTGCGATGCGGTCGCCCTTGAAGACTTCCATGGTGAGGTCGGTAATGAGCTCCGGGCCGTTTGGATAGGCAAAAGTCAGACCCTTGATCTGCAGCATGCGCTTGCCGGGGAACCCTGCCTCGGTAAAGCTGAAATCCAGGTTGCGTTCGTGAGTGAGGCGCTCGCCGGTAGCAAGCTTTGCCGCAGCCTTAATCTTGGACTGCACCATGGCGGCTTTTGCGGCCTTGTAGCGGAAACGTTCGATGACCTGTTCGAGCTGCGCCTTCTTTTTCGCCTCGTTTTCCTGCGTGCGCTGGGCGACTTCTTCTTCTTCGGCGATGGTTTCGCGGAGCTTTTCTACCGTGCCCTTCACCTTGCGCATCTTGTGGCGGTGAATGCCCACCGTGTGCGTGCAGACTTCGTCCATAAAATGGTGGTCGTGCGTAATCAAGAGCACTTCGCCCTTCCAGCTGCGCAAGAATCGGCTGAGCCAACGCATCGACACGATGTCCAGGTAGTTGGTCGGTTCGTCGAGCAACAGCATATCGGGTTCGCTTGCCAAGACCTTCGCCAGGTTCAGGCGAATCTGGAAACCGCCCGAAAGGAGCGAGGGGCTCTTGTGCATGGATTCTTCGTCGAAACCCAGACCGAACAGAATCGCTTCGACCTTGTGTTCCTCGATCCAGCCGTCTTCATTGGGCTTTAACACGCTGCAGGCTTCTTCGTGAACCGTGGCGTGCGTAAAGTTCAGGTGTTGCTGCAGGTAACCCAGCGTGTATTTCTTGGGAATGTCGATGGAGCCTCCATCGATGCATTCCTGGCCGAGAATCATCTTGAAAAGGGTCGACTTACCGCAGCCGTTGCGGCCCACGAGGCCCACGCGTTCATGGTCGCCTACAAGCATGCTGGCGCCGTCAAGCAGCACCTGCTCGCCAAAAGACTTCGAAATGTTCTGAATCTGAATCACGGGGATAAAAGATAGAAATATAGTAGGAAGTAGACAGTAGGCAGTAGGGAGTAGAACGAAGGTTGCTCATGGTTAAGAGGGAGGGCGCTTGCCAAATTCCTTTCAGAATTATATTTTCAGATAAAGAGCGGGTTTTCCGCAAAAAGGAGTTTGATGATGACCAAGAAATTCTATTCGATTGCAGTGCCATGCGCGTTTGCCATGGCATTCGGCCTTTCCGCCTGTTCCGACGATTCTTCCTCGGGTGCAGACGCCAATATCGATACCGGCGACGAAATCAATATCCCCGTTTCGGACAAAGTGTCGAGTGCCACGGACAAGAGTGTTTCCAGTTCCTCGAAAATCGACACGCTTAGGGTAGAAGCGTATGATTCCGAGGAATCCGGCTCTTCTGCAGACGCCGAGTCGAGCTCTTCTTCCGAGACTTCTGCAAAGGAAGACGCTGGCTTTATTAACGAGGGCTGGCGCGAAGACTGCCTTGCCAAAATCAACGAGTACCGCGCTACCGAAAACTTGAAGCCGCTCACGCTCGCGGCACAAGAAAAGCAGACTTGCGCCGACAAGCAGTCCGCCGATGATCTTGCCTCGAACAAGGCTCATGGCCATTTTGGCGATTGCGGCGAATTCGCACAGAACAGCGGGCCGAATTTCAACGCTAGCTGGCAGAAAAACGCCACTGCCGTTGCCGAATACTACCTCAAGATGATGTGGGAAGAAGAAAAGGCGCTTGTTACGAGTGGCGAACGCGATCCGAACAAGAGCGAGGATTACCCCTATATTGGCCACTACCTGAATATGAAAAACACAAGCTACACCAAGGTCGCTTGCGGAATCACCCTTTCTGAAGATGGCAAAACAGGCTGGTTTAACGTAGACTTCTTCTAGTCTTTCCTTTTGCCGTTCCTGAGCCTATTTTTATTGACGTAATCCAGTCCCTTGCTCCTTTCGGCGGCAAGGGCCATTTTTTGTTTCTTGAGGAAGTCGATATAGAGGTTCGCGCCCTCGTTAAGGTCTACCCCTGCTGCATCGAGCATATTGAAGAATAGCATGATCGAGGGGATCCTGTCGCCTTTTCCGAGCCGTCTTATGTATTCTCTGGAAACATCGCAGAAAAAGGCTATGTTTTTCTGGGTAGTCTTCGTCCTCAAAAACGCAATAAGCTCTTTTATGGCATTTTTGTGGACGTTTTCATCGAACATGCTGCAATTGTAAAAACGGAACCACGAAAAACGTGCCAACGATAGTTGGCATTATCAAATAAAAAAAAGCTTTATATGAAAAATTTATGTTTGCCCGTGGGCGCAATAAATTATATTGCCTCATTGTATGAGATTGTGTAGTATCGTCCTTTTTTCAGTTTTGGCCCTTTTTGCAAAGGATATTACGTGGGAAACCGATAAATTCCTCGGTGAACCCTTCAAAATGCATGAATTTGAGGCGGAGAACTTTCATGCAACGCTTGTCGGTTACCCATTCGATTCGGTAAAAGATTCTGTTTCTTCACGTGTTCCAAAAGCTGCTGTTCTTTACATACACGGGTTTAACGATTATTTTTTCCAACAGGAACTCGCCCAACAGGTAGATTCCGCGGGCTATTCTTTTTTTGCAATCGATTTGCACAAGTACGGCCGTTCGTATCGCTCTGGCGAGACGATTGGGGAACTTCGCGACATTTCGGAATACTATGCCGAAATCGACTCCGCAATCTCCATGATTCGCGAAGCCGAGGGCGATTCTGTTCCGTTTGTGTTAATGGGGCATAGCACCGGCGGGCTTATCGCATGTCTGTATGCCGCGGACAGGCGAAATGGCGAGGGAATCGCTGCCGTTGTCCTGAATAGTCCGTTTCTCGAAATGAACTACGTTTGGCCTGTGCGTCGTTTAGCCGTTCCCGTGCTTTCCGCATTGGGGGGCGTGTTTCCGGATATCGGTATTCCGCGTAGTGAAAACCTGAACTACGACAAGAGTCTGCACAAGTCCGAGGGCGGAGAATGGGATTACGACCACAATCTTAAAGTCCCGGGTAGCCTGCCAATCGATTTGGGCTGGCTCCATGCGATCCACCAGGGGCATGTCCGTATCCAACAGGGTTTACACCTCATGCCTCCAGTTTTGGTGATGCATAGCGGTTGCAGTTACCGCGACGACGACTGGAGCGAGGAATATACCTACTGCGACGGCGTGCTGGATGTGAAACATATCCATGAATACGGGGCGAACCTTGGCCCGAATGTGAAGCTCGAACAAATTGAGGGCGGCCTTCATGACCTTATTCTTTCGCATAAACCAGTCCGTGACACCGTTTATCAAAAGATGTTTGATTTCTTGGATAAGAACGTGAAATAAAAGACGCCAGGCTTATTCAGCCTGTCTGCCTTTTACATCCACTTTATGACGTAGCTTGCGCAGTTTCGGCTGCGCCGCGTTTTTATTGCCCTTGGCGATGCCTGTTGACCCGCCCAAGTCAGTCACTTCGATTTCTTCGCTTACTAGCCAGGAATCGTTGTCGTTTTCGACCTTGACGAGGGCCTTGTACTTGCCTTTTTCGCTGAGCGAAAGCTGTTCCTTGTTGGCGCCTTCGATCATCTTGCCGTCCCTGTACCAGCGGATACCATAATGCGTGCCATTTACCTGCAATGCCGACGTATTCTGGGTTAAAGTCGGCTTTGCCATGGCAATATACTTGTTCACGATTTTGGCGAGTTCCTGGGCGCCTTTGGTGTTAGGATGGACGCTATCGGCAAGGAACCAGTCCGGTGTCTTGAAAAGCGTATGCAAGTCGATGATATTTACGCCTTTTTCTATCGCGGTTTCCTTGATGAGCGGATTGATATACTTGACAATCGAGGTATCCATGATGCCCCATTCCACGTTGTTGGAATAAGGCTGCAGCGTGGCATAGATTTCGGGACTTGTGGGCAGGTGGGCAAAGGTGTCGAGCAGGTCCTCGTAAGAGGGCTTCAACATGTCCACCGTGACATTGTAGTAGGTAAAGTAGAATAGCTTGCTGTCATTGGTGCCAAGCTCGATCACCACGATATCGGCGGGGAAGGCTAGCGCTTCCTTGATTTTTCCCTGTACCCAGTAAGATTCACCACTCTCCTTGTAGAACATCTTTCCCGATGTCCCGAAGTTTGCGACGGAATCGCCCGGCTGCATCAGGTCTTGCAAGTGGTCGGGGTATTTCTTTACGCCCCAGTCAATGCCGTAGCCCTCGGTAATGCTGTTGCCGACGCAGGCAACATTGGCGGCAATCGTGCCAGATGCAGCCAAGGATACAGCCAAAGATATGACTTTTAATTTTCCAAACATCCGAAAACACTCCTTTATGCTTTAAATATAAAAAAGCCCGTCGGCAAAAGCCAACGGGTGTTTCTCTCAGCTTAAGAAAAAATTAGTACTTGCTCTTAAGAACTTCGGGGCATTCCACTTCAGTGTAGTTGTGGGTCGGATTGCCTGCTGCTTCCATAAAGTTAGCAAGGAAGAGGCAGCCCTCCTTGGCCTGCGTGTCGCTGCCGAAAGAGGAGTTGCACTTTTTAATAAGGCATTCCTTGCGCTTGTTGGTGACATCGCCTGCAGTACCGGCTTCTTTTTCGCAATCGGTCAAAAGTCCGCCGTATTGGGCGCCCTGAGATCCCCAGTTGTAGCCGGAGGTACCATTGTAAAGGCCAACGCCGCCGCCCGGAATCATCACGTCGAACTGGCCCTGGTTCACATCGGCACCGATGTTTGTGACCATGATGATGAGCTTCTTGCCTTCGAGTTTCTTATGGTTGCCCTTGGTTTCGTACTTGCCCTTGCCGGTAAAGGTAAGCTGGAAGCACTTGCCGCACTGGCCACCGTTAGATGCAGGAACTGCTGCAAAGGCGAAACCGATGTTGTCGCAACCGTCAATCGTGAACGGAATCTGGCTTGTGCAGGTAGCGGCGCCACCACCGCTACAGACACTCTGTTCGTCGTAATTCGTGCTAGCCGTTTTGCCGTCTCTGCTGCACTGCTTTGCAGGGCCTGCGCTACCTGCATTGTTCTTCCAGGAACAGCTCGGTTTGCAACCGTCCCAATAGCGGCTTGCAAAGCCGGAACCGCTTGCGCCACCCTTAGTCTTGATGGTCGGGCAACCCGTTGTGACAACCTGTTTACTGCTGGAGGAAACCGGCTGGACGCTAGAGGAGGATTTTGCCTGCTGGCTAGAAGAGGATTTGGCCTGCTGGGAGCTGGAAGATTTCTGCTGTTGCTGGCTGCTGGAAGACTTGGAGGTGCTTCCGCTGCCGGCCTTGGTCACGGTAATCTTGAATTCGTAATCCTTGCCTTCGACCTTGAAGAATTCGCTCACTTCGCCGACTTCAAAGTATTCGGGCACGGTGATTGCCTTGATGGTGTAGGTGCCGTTGCTGTAGCTGGTTTCGAGGAAGTAGGCGTTCCAGGAGAGGCGAGTCGGTTCGTTGGAAAGACCGCTGAACTTGATTTCGCTCGTAGATGCCTTCTGGGCGACCGTCTGGGTCAGGCTACCGGTAATCGTGACCTTGCCGTCGGTAATGGGGGTCTGGGTGGCCGAAGAAGTCGCAACCTGCTTTTCTTCAGAAGATGAGCTCTTGTCGTTGTTTGCGGCCGTTTCGCTACTGGTCGGAGTGGTTCCAGTGCTGCTCGAAGAAACCGTCGGAGTCACGTCTGCAGACGAGGCCGGGGTTTCGATGGCTGCGGAAGAAGACGGCGGCAAGGCCATGGAGGCTGTTGCGCGGGTAACGACAGTGAGGTTATCCAGGGCGATGTTGTTCAAGATGATGGTAGAACCGTCGGCGGCAATCATGTTGCCGGTTGTATAGTTTTCATCGGTAAATACGAATGTCGCGACCGGATTTCCCTTGAGGTCCGTCACGATACCTGCGGGGTAGATGAGGTAGGGCTGGTCGGCGTTGATGAGCCAACAGGGATCGTCTGCCGGCATGGCACTTGGATCGTTTTCCGAAGGTTGATTAGCGTTGGGATCGAGGTTGCTGATGACGTCAGTAGCATCATCGGTGCAGTTCACGAATGCCAGAACGGATCCCAGGATCAGAGCGGACTTCAGGAATTGGTATTTCATAAGTGTCCTCAAATAAAACTAATGAGACTTTCATTTGAAAGTCCTTCCAATTCCATCCGACGCAAAAGATAGTTTAATTGTCAAGAAAATTCACGTAAAAAATTGAAAGTCAATCAATTATGCGATTTGGCTCACAAAAAAATAAGGCCCCGGCGCTTGCCGGGACCAAAAGTTTCAGCGTTTTGGCACCTATGGGATTAGTATTTCGCCTTGAGTGCCTGCGGGCATTCCACTTCCTTGTAGGTGTGGTTCGGGTTGCCTGCTGCTTCCATCCAGGTTGCCAAGAAGAGGCAGCCTTCCTTGGCTTCGGTGTCGTTTGCGAAGGCGCTGTTGCACTTCTTGGTAAGGCATTCCTTGCGTTTGGAGTATACGTCGCCGTCGTAGCCGGATTCGTTTTCGCAGTCGCTGAGGAAACCCCCGTATGTCGTGGTGTTGCTCGGGATATTCCAGCCCATCTGGGCGCATCCGTTAAAGGCTCCGAATCCGCCACCCGGAATCATCACGTCAAACTGACCGCCGGCTACATCGTAGCCGATGTTCGATGCCATCACCACAAGTGTCTTGCCCTTGAGTTTCTTGTGATTTTCCTTGGTTTCGTACTTGCCTTCGCCCGTAAAGGTGAGGGCGAAGCACTTGCCGCAGGTGTTGTCGTTACCGGGAGTTGCCGCGAATGCGTAGGCCAGCTTTTCGCTCACGATAATAGGAATCTGGCTGGTGCAGGTGGCACCCTGTCCGCCTTCTTGACAGATATTTTTGGTGCTGTTGTTGTCTATGACAGTCTTTCCCCCATTGGCGCTGCAAGTCCTAGCCGTGCCGCCGTGTGCGGGTTGTGCGCAGTGGGGCATGCAGCAGTCCCAGTAGCGGGTTGCCCATCCTGGTTGTCCTCCTACACCTGCGTTGAGGTACTTGGCTTCTTCTGCAGAGGCGTTGGTATTGGTGTTCTGCGAACTGCTGGACTTTACGCTGCTCGAAGACGGGGTGACGGAGCTAGAAGATTTTACGACAGAGCTGCTTGACTTGGGCTGCTGCTGAGAAGAGGATGACTGCACGCTGTTGGAGGACTTGGACGTACTGCTGGAGCTTTTTGCCGTAGCGGCGCCGTCAACGGTCAAGACGAAGGAGAACTTCTGGCCGCCGATAGTGATTTCTTCGGTTGCCTTGGCCTGGTCCCAGTAATCGGGGACAGAACCTTCCAGCGTGTAGGTCTTGGCGTTCTTGTCGTAGTTTGCTTGCAAGAAATGCAGTGTCCAGCTTCTTTGCGGTTCTGATTCCACGCCGCTGAAGGTGACCTTGCTGATAGATCCGCCCTTGGCGACAGTCTGGGTCAAGTTTCCGGTTACGGTGATATTGCCTACGGTCTGCTGTGTATTCGAGTTGCTGCTCTGGCTTTGCTTTTGGCTAGACGAGGAGTTTGCGGAATTGTTCACGCTCGAAGAAATGCCCGGCTGCACATCGGCGGAAGATGTCGGCTGCACGTTAGCCGAAGACGTTCCCGGCAGATCCGTTGCAGAAGAGAGCCCCGGCAGTACGCTTGCGGAAGAGAGCGGGTCGGGGGTAGTTGTTGCATTTGCCGAAGAGGTCTGGGTGCTTGTTGTCGCCGAAGATGCGGGAATACTGGTGTTACTTGCCTTGACTTGTTCAAGCGTGGTGATTTCCAGCAAGCTTACGTCAATGTTGTCGACGATAGGAGTGCCGTCCGGGGCGGTGATGCTTCCGGTGTGGCCGTCTTCGTTGAACGTGATTGTTCCGACGACGCTGCCGTTAGCGTCGGTTACGATGCCTGCAGGATAAATCAGGAGGTCTTGTCCGATATCGAGAAGCCAAGCCACGTCATTGGGCTGGACCTGTTCGGTTCCATTATCGGCATTCAAATTGTTGTTGATTGCGTCGGTTGCTTCTTCGGAGCAATTGACAAAAGCCAAAACTGCGCTCAAGGCCAGTGCGGACTTAAGGAATCGGTTTTTCATAAACATCCTCAAACGTGTTGAAAATAAGACTTCCGTATCGAAAGTCGCTCCAATTCCATCCGACCTATAAAATAGCTTATTCAGTCCCAAAAGACACGTAAAAAAAAATAAGTCAAAAGGGGAGTTGATCTGCTGAAAAAAGCCCCGGCGGCTTGCCGGGGCTAAATGTTTCAGAATTTCACGCTAGTGGATTAGTACTTTTTCTTGAGAACTTCGGGGCATTCCACTTCCACGTAATTGTGTTCGGGGTTGCCTGCTGCGTTCATCCAAGTGGCAAGGAAGAGGCAGCCCTTCTTGGCTTCTTCGTCGTTTGCAAAGGACTTGTTGCACTTTTCGGTCAGGCAACTTGCCATTTTGCCTGCGTTGTAGTTGTGTTCCTTTTCGCAGTCGGAGAGGAGGCCGCCGTATTGCTCGCCCTGCGCGCCCCAGCCCATATTGGCGCAGCCGTTGAACATACCGACGCCGCCACCGGGGATCATGATGTCGAACTGACCCTGTTGTACATCACCACCAATGTTTGTTGTCATGATGATGAGTTTCTTGTTCTGGTTCTTGAGTTTCCTGGTGTTGCCGTTCGTGGAACTATAGTGGCCTTCGCCAGTGAAGGTCAACTGGAAGCACTTACCGCAGTCGCCACCGTTAGAGGCCGGCACTGCCGCGAATGCAAAGCCGTATTCCTCGCAGCCGTCCACCGTAAACGGAATCTGGCTTGTGCAAGCTGCGCCACCGCCGCCGGAGCAGACGCTGCCGCTACCGTTACCGATAGGGTTCTTGCCTCTGGAATCGCACACCTTGGCTTGGCCGCCATGTTCGGGCCATGAGCAGTGGGGCATACAGCAGTCCCAGTAACGGGTGGCCCAACCGCTACCGCTTGCGCCGCCACTTTTGACCTTGATAGCCGGGCATCCGCCGCTTCCGCCGTTAGAAGAGCTGCTCTTTGCAGAGGAACTGCTGGACTTGGCGGAACTCGAAGAGGACTTTGCGGCAGAGCTCGAAGATTTCGTTTTCGAAGAACTGGACGTAGAATTCGTTTTCGAGGAGCTGGAGTTGCCCGGGTTCTCGACAGAGCTAGAAGAGGTGAGGACAGGGCCCGGACCCGGGTTGTCGTTGCTCGAAGAACTTTCGACTGGCACCGGAACCGGGTTCGTGTTGGGCTGGTAAATGTTGAGGTCATTCAAGTCGACGTTGCCGACGAGGACGTTTCCTTCCAGGTCGACGATATCGCCGACAGTCGTGGGGACGCCATCGGAACCAGTCTTGAAAATCATCGAGCCGATTGCTGCTCCAGAAGCGTCCGTGACGATAACGACGCCATGCTGGTTCATGGGGTGAATCACGTAGTTCTTGTCGGCGTGCAAAACCCACGCGGCTTCGGTAATGATTGTCGGTGACAAGATTTCCAGTTCGGCGAAATTGACGTTTTGCGCAATAATGGTCCTCTGGCTGTCCAGGGCCACAATCAGGCCGGTTGCAATATCGGCAAGCGCGATCGTGTCGCCGGCTTCGTTAGTCACAAAGCCGTAGGCGTCGATAATGTAGTTGGTGTCGCCATCTCTATACAAAAAAGAGGGCTGGCTGACAATGATGGGGCGACTGCTGTTACTGTTGTTGTCGGCATTGATTACGGCGTCGTCGCCGCAATTGCAAATCAAGGCGACCGCTGCTGCAGACAGCAATAGCGTAAAAAGTTTCTTCTTCATAAAGTTCCTCATGCTCCCATAAACACTCAAGGCACAAGATAGATAAAAAAATCAAAAAACGATGTAAAATTATATAGTACAATATATTAGTGTTCCTCGGCCGTTCCGAAACGTGAGGAGAAGTTTACAGGGACGTCTGCAATGTAAATTCTTGTTAAGTAAAAATCTTTTTACAAAAAAGTTGTTGATAAATCGAGGGTCTGTCTAGCTTAAGGGTGACGCTGTGTTTAAATTGTTGATAAGTTGGAGTTTATGTAGGATTAAAATATTGAACCTTTGAAATTGGGCTAAAAACGCCATTTTCTGTAAAAAGGGGTTTGAGGCTTGCGTTGACTTCCAGAAGGCCGAAAACGGCTCGATAATGGTCAAAATCCGCGTTTTTGGGCGAAAAACAAAAAAATATGCTTGAAAAATTCCTTGAATTTGCTAAATTTGTTCGGCAAAATTCGCAAAGTACCGCTTCCTATGCTTTGCGAAATAACAGGAATATGCGTTTAACCCGCGCCGTTCCTAGGATTCGAAGCGATAAACCTTCTGCTGAAGAAGAGGAAAAAATGGCAAAAGAACATTTTGACAGAAGCAAGCCGCACTGCAACATCGGCACCATCGGCCACGTTGACCACGGCAAGACCACTCTGACCGCCGCAATCTGCACGACCCTCGCTGCACGCGGCCTCGCCGCCGCCAAGCGTTTCGACGAAATCGACAACGCTCCCGAAGAAAAGGCCCGCGGTATCACGATCAACACCTCCCACGTGGAATACACCACTGCAAACCGTCACTACGCTCACGTCGACTGCCCGGGGCACGCCGACTACGTCAAGAACATGGTGACCGGTGCTGCCCAGATGGACGGCGCCATCCTCGTCGTGGCTGCTACTGACGGCCCGATGCCGCAGACCCGTGAACACATCCTCCTCGCCCACCAGGTTGGCGTGCCGAAGATCGTCGTGTTCATGAACAAGGTTGACATGGTGGACGACGAAGAACTCCTCGACCTCGTCGAAATGGAAGTCCGCGACCTTCTGTCCAAGTACGGATTTGACGGCGACAATACCCCGATCATCCGCGGTTCCGCCCTCAAGGCCCTCGAAGGCGACCCCGCCTACCAGGACAAGATCATGGAACTTATGGACGCCTGCGACAGCTACATCCCGCTGCCGGCCCGCGAAACCGAAAAGCCGTTCCTGATGCCGATCGAAGACGTGTTCACCATCACCGGTCGTGGCACTGTCGCCACCGGTCGTATCGAACGCGGCGTCGTTCACCTGAACGACAAGGTCGAACGCGTCGGTCTCGGCGAAACTGCCGAATACGTGGTCACCGGCGTGGAAATGTTCCGCAAGCTCCTCGACGACGCCCAGGCAGGCGACAACGTCGGTCTGCTCCTCCGCGGCGCAGAAAAGAAGGACGTCAGCCGCGGCCAGGTGCTCGCAGCCCCGAAGTCCGTCACTCCGCACGCCGAATTCAAGGCTGAAATCTACGTTCTTACTAAGGACGAAGGCGGCCGTCACACTCCGTTCATGAACGGCTACCGTCCTCAGTTCTACTTCCGCACCACCGACGTGACTGGCACGATCCAGCTTCCGGAAGGTGTCGAAATGGTGACTCCGGGTGACACCGTGACCATCCACGTGAACCTGATCGCCCCGGTGGCAATGGAAAAGCAGCTCCGCTTCGCAATCCGCGAAGGTGGCCGTACCGTTGGCGCTGGCTCCGTAACCGAAATCATCAAGTAAGGAATTATCATGGCTGGTGAACGCATTCGTATTCGCTTGAAGAGCTTCGACCATCGTATGATCGACCGCTCCGCTCAAGACATCGTGAATACAGCTAAGAACACTGGGGCACGCATTGCCGGCCCCATCCCTCTTCCGACGAAGATCCAGAAGTATACGGTGCTCCGCTCTCCGCATATTAACAAGACTTCTCGTGAACAGTTCGAATCCCGTACGCACAAGCGTCTTATCGACATCCTTGATGCTACGCCGCAGACTGTAGATTCCCTCATGAAACTTGACTTGCCGGCAGGCGTTGAAGTCGAAATTAAGGTTTAATAACAATGAACGGTATTCTCGCAAAGAAATTGGGAATGACCCAAGTGTTCACGGAACAGGGCGAACGCGTTCCTGTAACGGTTCTCGAAGCCGGTCCGTGCGTGGTCGTTTGCCATAAGACAGAAGAGAAGGACGGCTACACTGCTGTCCAGATCGGCTTTGGTCTCAAGAAAGAACAGCGTGCCAACAAGGCAGAAATCGGCCACTTCAAGAAGGCTGATGTCGCTGTTCGTGAACACCTCGCTGAATTCGATGTCGCTGATCTCGAAGCCTGGCCGGTTGGCAAGGAATTCGGTGCAGCTGACTTCGCCGATGTGAAGATGGTGAATGTCTCTGGCCTCTCCAAGGGTCACGGCTTCTCCGGTACCATCAAGCGCCATAACTTCCACAGCGGTCCTCGTTCTCACGGTACGCACAACATGCGCGAACCGGGTGGTACGTCCGCTCACTCTTATCCGGGCCGCGTTTTCCCGGGCAAGCGTATGGCCGGTCAGTTCGGTAACAAGAAAGTGACCGTGAAGCACCTCCAGGTCGTCAAGGTTGACGGCGACCGCAACCTGATCTTTGTCCGCGGCGCAGTTCCCGGTGCAAAGAACAGCATCATCGTGGTGAGGAAAGACTAATGGCTACAGCAAAGCTTTTCGCCGCTACTGGCGATTTCAAGAATGATATTCAGCTCCCGGCCATGTTCGATCAGGAAGTCAACAAGGTCTGCATGTACTTGCATATCAAGGCTATCCTGAACAACAACCGTCAGGGCACTGCCCAGACCAAGAACAAGTCCGCCGTTAGCGGTGGTGGTCAGAAGCCCTGGAAGCAGAAGGGCACGGGCCGCGCTCGTTCCGGTCAGAACACCTCTGCTGTGTGGGTTCGTGGTGCCAAGGCTCATGGTCCGAAGTCCCATGACTACTTTGAAAAGGTGAACAAGAAGGTCAAGAAGATCGCTTTCCGCTCTGCTCTCGCTGCTAAGGCTGCCGAAGGCAAGGTGCAGGTGTTCGAAGCTCTCGCTTTCAACGCCCCGAAGACTAAGGATCTCCTCGCCGTCCTCAACAAGGCCGGTCTCGAACAGCGCAACGCTCTCTTCCTCGTGAGCGAAGCTGACAAGAACCTTTACCTCTCTTCTAACAACATTCCTTGGTGCCGTTGCGCACGCGTTGCCGATGTCAACACTTACGACATCGTTCGCGCCAACAACGTCGTCATCTCCCAGGCAGCTCTCGCCGAACTGGAAGGAGGCCGCTAATGAGTGAACTTCACGAAATTCTCGTTGCACCGCACATTACCGAAGCTACCGCCCGTCTGATGGCTGCTGTGCGTAATGACGTGCACAAGTATGTATTCAAGGTTGCCAAGACCGCAACGAAGACCGAGATCAAGGACGCTATCGAAAAGCGTTTCGGTGTCAAGGTCGATTCCGTCAATACCCTTATCAACCGCGGCAAGATGAAGCGCGTTCGTATGGGCATGGTCGCCGGCAAGAAGTCCAACTGGAAGAAGGCCTACATCACGCTTAAGGCCGGGCAAAAGATTGCCGAGTTCGAAGGAGTATAATCATGGGTCTGAAGTCTTATCGCCCGCTTACCCCGACGCTGCGCTACAAGCAGATTGGTGACCGCAAGGAAATCACTGCGGAAAAGCCGTACAAGCCGCTCACCGAAGGCATCAAGCGTAGCTCCGGCCGTAACAACGCCGGTGAAATCACCTCCCGCCGTCGCGGTGGTGGTCACAAGAAACTGTATCGTATCATCGATTTCAAGCGTCAGTTCGCTGGCATCCCCTGCACTGTCGAAACGATCGAATACGATCCGAACCGTTCCGCTCGTATCGCTCTGGTCAAGTACCTGAACGGCAAGCGCTGCTACATCATCGCTCCGGCTGACGTCAAGGTTGGTGATGTGCTGAATTCTGGCGAAGGTGCCGAATTCCGCGTCGGTAACGCTATTCCGCTCCGCGATATTCCGCTGAACACCATTATCCACAACATCGAAATGAAACCGGGCAAGGGCGCTCAGATCGCTCGTTCCGCTGGTGCAGGTGCAGAACTCGTCGCTAAAGACGGCAAGCTCTGCCAGGTCAAGCTCCCGAGTGGCGAAGTTCGCTACATTCCGGAAGATTGCCTCGCCGTCGTGGGTCAGGTTTCCAATATCGATCACATGAATGAATCCTCGGGTTCTGCAGGCCGCTCTCGCTGGCTCGGCATTCGCCCGTCCGTCCGTGGTGTCGTTATGAACCCGGTCGATCACCCCCTTGGTGGTGGTGAAGGTCGTACCTCTGGTGGTCGTCATCCGTGCTCTCCTTGGGGTAAGAACTCTAAGGGTGCCAAAACTCGTAACAATAAGCGTACCGATAGGTTTATCGTACGTCGTCGTCAGAAGAGGGCCTAATTCATGTCCAGATCCCTTAAGAAAGGTGCTTTCGTGGATTCCCACGTTTTGAGCAAAGCCCAGGCGATGGCCGGTTCCGACAAGAAACAGGCTATCAAGACCTGGTCCCGTCGTTCCACCATCATTCCTGATATGGTCGGACTTACGTTCTCCGTCTATAACGGCAAGCAGTTCATCCCCGTCTACGTGACCGAAAACATGGTCGGCCACAAGCTGGGTGAATTCTCCATGACCCGCACTTTCCGCGGTCACCGTAAGACTGAAACCGCTGCTGGAGGAAAGAAATAATGCAAGCTGTTGCTAAAGTGAAAAACGTCCGTTACGGCGTTCGCAAGCTCCGTCGCGTTGTCGACCTGGTTCGCGGCAAGTCCGTTGCAGAAGCATTCGCAATGCTTTCTATTCTCCACACGCAGACCAAGGGTGCTCCGCTGGTCGAAAATGCTCTGAAGTCCGCTGTCGCTAACTTCAAGCAGAAGGCCGCTGGTGCCGTTGCCGCCGAAGAACTGGTCGTCAAGACCATCACTGCCGACGGTGGTACCATCATGAAGCGTATTCACCCGCGTTCCCAGGGCCGTGCTTTCCGTATCGAAAAGCCGCTCTCTCACATCACAGTCGTTGTGGCCAACAAGGAGTAATTAAAATGGGTCAGAAAACTCATCCGAATGGTCTTCGTCTTGGCGTTATCCGCGGCTGGGAATCCAAGTGGTATGCCGAAGACAAGTTTGCCGATCTTCTTTATGAAGACATCGTGCTCCGTCGCTACTTGATGAAGCGTTTTGAACATGCCTCCCTTTCCAAGGTCGGCATCGAACGCACCGTCAAGAAGGTGAACGTGAACCTCTTTACCGCCCGTCCGGGTATCGTGATCGGCCGTAAGGGCGAAGAATTGGAAAAGCTCAAGGGCGAACTCCAGTTCCTCACCGGTAAAGAAATCTATATTAACGTCCAGGAAATCAAGCGCCCGGAAACGGATGCCAAGCTGGTTGCCGAAAACATCGCTCGTCAGCTCGAAAAGCGTATTTCCTTCCGTCGTGCCATGAAGCGCGCTATCCAGTCCGCTATGCGCATGGGCGTTGAAGGTATCAAGGTGCAGTGCGGTGGCCGCCTCGGTGGTGCCGAAATTGCCCGCGTCGAAAAGTATGCCGAAGGCCGCGTGCCTCTGCACACTCTCCGCGCCGACATCGATTACGCGACTGCCATTGCCAAGACCGTCTATGGTGCCATCGGTATCAAGGTGTGGATCATGCACGGCGAAAAGATTGGCAAGGACGTCATGAACGATAACAAGAGAGAGAAGTAATTATGCTGAGTCCTAAAAGAACATTACATCGTAAGCAGATGAAAGGCCGCATGAAGGGCATTGCCTCCCGCGGCAACTCCATCGCCTTCGGCGAATTCGGCATTCAGGCTCTTGAAAAGTGCTGGCTGACTGCTCGTCAGATTGAAGCCGCTCGTATCGCCATGACCCGTAAGATCAAGCGCGGTGGCCGCGTTTGGATCCGCGTCTTCCCCGATAAGCCGGTTACCCGTCACCCTGCTGAAGCCCGTATGGGTAAGGGTAAGGGCGCCGTCGAATTCTGGGCAGCCGTTATCCTCCCGGGTCGCATCATTTTCGAAATGGGTGGTGTCGAACGTGAACTGGCCATGGAAGCTCTCCATGTCGCAGCACAGAAGCTCCCCCTCAAGTGCAAAATCATCGAAGAATCGGAGATCTAATGAAGGCACGTGAATTAAAGGAACTGGGCGTTGACCAGCTCAAGGAAAAACTGGCTCAGTTGAATCTCGATTTGTTCAATTACCGTATGGCTGCCAAGCTCGGTAACTTGGAAAAACCCTCTTCGATCCGCAATACCCGCAAGGATATCGCTAGGGTCAAGACCATCCTCACCGAAAAGGCCAAGGCATAAGCCGGGCAGGAGCAGGAAATGGATAGAAACCTTCGTAAGGTAAGACAGGGTGTCGTCAGCTCTGACAAGATGGACAAAACCATCACCGTCGTAGTTGAAAACCGTAAGCGTCACCCGGTGTACAACAAGATCATGACCACCACCAAGAAGCTCAAGGCTCACGATGAAAACAACGAAGCCGGTGAAGGCGACCTGGTGGAAATCATGGAAACTCGTCCGCTCTCTGCAACGAAGCGCTGGCGCCTCGTTCGCATTGTAGCTAAGAAGAAATAATCGTTTTGGAGTAAGGCGAATATGATTCAAGAAGAAACCAGACTCGTCGTGGCCGATAACAGTGGAGCCAAGGAAGTCGCCTGCATCCGCGTTTTGGGTGGCACCAACCGTCGCTATGCCAGCATCGGTGATGTCATCAAGGTTGCCGTCAAAGACGCAATCCCCCAGAGCAAGGTGAAGAAGGGTTCCGTAGCTGACGCCGTCGTCGTGCGCACTCGCAAAGAAATTGCCCGTCCGGATGGCACGTTCATCCGTTTCTCGGACAACGCCGTGGTTCTCATCAACAAGGATGGCGAACCTCGTGGAACCCGTATTTTTGGACCGGTGGCTCGTGAGCTCCGCGACAAGAAATACATGAAGATCATCTCCCTCGCACCTGAGGTTCTCTAATGGCAAACATCAAGAAGAATGATAACGTCAAGGTGATTTCCGGTGCCAACAAGGGCAAGACCGGCACCGTGATTAGTGTCAAGGGCGGTAAGGTGACCGTTTCGGGCGTGAACGTCCGCAAGCGTCATGAAAAGCCGTCTCAGACCAATCAGACTGGTGGCATCATCGAAAAGGAACTGCCGATCGACATTTCCAACGTGATGCTCCTCGAAGGCAACACTCCTGTCCGTACCCGTATCGTGCGCGAAGCCGGCAAGAAGGCTTCCCGCGTGAGCGTCAAGTCCGGCAAGGCTATCTAGAGGTAACACATGAACCAGATGAAGCAATTTTATCTCGAAAAAGTAGTTCCGGCCTTGCAGCAGAAGTTTGCTTACAAGAACGTGATGGAAATTCCCCGCCTCCAGAAGATCGTGCTCAACATGGGTGTCGGCGCTGCCGCCTCTAACCGCAAGATCCTGGATGAAGCCGTCGATACCCTGACCGCTATTACCGGTCAGAAGGCTGTCGTCACCAACGCCAAGAAGGCTATCGCTCAGTTCCATCTGCGCGAAGGTATCGGCATCGGTGCTAAGGTCACCCTGCACGGCGACAACATGTGGGACTTCCTCTTCCGTTTCATCAACATCGACCTCCCGCGTGTCCGTGACTTCCGTGGTCTCGCACGCCGTGGCTTTGATGGCATGGGTAACTTCACCCTCGGCATCAAGGAACAGACGATCTTTGTTGAAATCGACATCGACAAGATTTCTCGTACCTTCGGTATGGACATCTCCTTCGTGACCTCTGCAAAGACGGACGAAGAAGGCCGCGCCCTGCTTGAAGAACTTGGACTCCCCTTCAGGAAGTAAGGTAATACCATGGCAAGCAAAAGAATGATTGAAAAATGCAAGCGTACTCCGAAGTATACCGTTCGTGGGTACAACCGTTGCAAGCGTTGCGGTAGGCCGCACGCCTTTATGCGCCGCTTTGGCCTTTGCCGTATTTGCTTCCGCGAAATGGCACTCGCCGGCGAAATCCCCGGTATCACAAAGTCGTCTTGGTAAGGAGAGTATACTCATGGCAATGACAGATCCTATCGCCGATATGCTCACCCGTATCCGCAATGCCGCTTCGGCAAAGCTCCCCGTGGTGGACATTCCTGCCAGCAACTTGAAGCGTGAAATCGCTCGCGTGTTGCAGGAAAAAGGTTTCATTAAAAAGTTCGTCGTCGTCGATGACGGTAAGCAGGGCATCCTCAAGGTCCTCCTCCGTTACACGAAGGGCGAATCCGCTATCCAGGGCATCCAGCGCATTTCTTCGCCTGGTCTGCGTCACTATGTCGACGCTGCTAAGCTTCCGCGCGTCCGCAACGGCCTTGGCTATGCTATCATCTCCACATCTAAAGGCGTGATGACCGACCACGAAGCCCGCAAGGAAAACGTGGGTGGTGAAGTCATCGCAAAGGTATGGTAAAGATGTCCCGTATCGGTAAAGCTATTATCAATATCCCGGCCGGCGTGAAAGTCGCCGTCAATGGTCAGAACATCAAGGTTGAAGGTCCTCTCGGCAAGCTCGAGACCGACGTTCATGAACTGATTGCAATCAAGCTCGAAGGCAACCAGCTTTCCTTCTCCCGTCCTGACGATCAGAAGTTCACCCGTGCCATCCATGGCACTACTCGCGCTCTCGTTGCCAACATGGTCGAAGGCGTGACCAAGGGTTTCCAGAAGACGCTCGAAATCGTCGGCGTTGGTTACCGTGTGGAACAGAAGGGCAAGGACCTCAACCTGGTTCTCGGCTTCTCTCATCCGGTTGTCTTCAAGGCCCCGGAAGGCGTTGAACTCAAGGCTGTTGACCCGCTGAAGATCTCTATCAAGGGCATCGATAAGCAGAAGGTCGGCCAAGCTGCGGCAGAAATCCGCAAGTACAGGAAGCCTGAACCGTATAAGGGCAAGGGCGTCAAGTACGAAGGCGAAATTGTCCGTCGTAAGCAAGGTAAGAAGACAGGTAAATAAGGGTAAACTATGACTGCAATTGCTAAGAAAAGAATCCAGTCCAGAATCGCACGCCATGAACGTGTGCGCAAGTCTGTTGTCGGAACTGCAGAATGCCCTCGTTTGGCTGTTCGCCGTTCCTTGTCTCACATGGTCGCCCAGATTATCGATGACGAAAACAACAAGTCTCTCGTCCAGCTCACCACGACTGCCAAGGAATTCCAGGCTAAGTTTGGTGAAATGACGAAGTCGGAACAGAGCAAGCAGCTCGGTATCCAGATTGCTGAAGTCGCGAAGTCCAAGGGCATTGAATCCGTGGTCTTTGACCGCGGCGGTTACATCTATCACGGTCGCGTTCAGGCTCTCGCTGAGGGAGCTCGTGAAGGCGGACTCAAATTCTAGTGAGGTACACTTTGGAACGCGAAGCTCAAGTTTCTGAATTTGAAGACAAGGTTGTACACATCAACCGTTGCGCTAAGACCGTCAAGGGCGGTCGCCGTATGTCCTTCTCCGCTCTCGTTGTCGTTGGCAACAAGAACGGCAAGGTCGGTGTTGGTCTCGGTAAGGCTAAGGAAGTTTCCGAAGCTATCCGTAAGGGTACCGAAGCCGCCCAGCGTAACATCGTTGAAGTGCAGCTCCTCGACGGCACCATTCCCCATGACATCGAAGTCAAGAGCGGCGCAACCCGCATCCTCTTGATGCCGGCTGCCCCGGGTACTGGTGTTATCGCCGGTGCCGCTGCCCGTGCCGTTCTCGAACTGGCCGGTGTGCGCAACATCCTCACCAAGATTCACGGTTCTTCCAACCCGAGCACTGTCGTGAGCGCCTGCCTCGAAGGTCTCTTGGCTCAGAAGAACAAACAGGACTGCGCCGCTCTCCGCGGTGCCAATGCCTAAGGAGTAATACACGATGAAGAAAGTTCGTATTACTTTGATTAAGGGTACTGTCCGCCGTCTCCCGATGCACCGCGCTAACGTGGCTGCTCTCGGCCTCCGTAAGATCGGACAGTCTGTTGAACACGTTTTGACCCCCAGCATCCAGGGCATGATCAATGCCGTGGCTGACATGGTGAAGGTCGAGGAGATCTAAGATGGAACTCAATACTCTCAATCCTGGCAAGGCTGCCAAGGGCAAGAGCCGCAAGCGCATTGGTCGCGGTCCGGGTTCCGGTTGGGGCACCACCGCTGGCCGTGGCCAGAAGGGTGCCGGCGCTCGTAAGAGTGCACAGGCCGGTCGCGTCGCCTTCGAAGGCGGCCAGATGCCGATCCACCGTCGCATCCCGAAGCGTGGCTTCAAGTCTCACTTCGCCAAGGACACGCAGATCGTTAACCTCAAGAAGCTTGCTTCTTGCAGCGTGACGGACTTCGACGCCCAGGCAATGTTTGACCAGGGTTTCATCAAGAACATCGAACTGCCTATCAAGGTCCTCGCATTCGGTACCATCGACAAGGCAATCAATGTAAAGGTTAACGCCATCAGCGAAAAGGCCAAGGCCATGATCGAAGCTGCTGGCGGCAAAGTCGAGATCGTCTAATGGAAGCTCTCAAGAAAGCCCTTGATGCGTTCGCTAATGCGTTCAAGATCGAAGACCTGCGTAAAAAGCTCCTTTTTACGCTCGGTGTCTTGATCATCTATCGCCTTGGCGCACACATCACTATCCCCGGAGTGAATTCTGCCGTTCTGGCGGAGTTCTTCCGTAACTCGAATAATTTGTTCGGTCTGTATGACTCCTTTACGGGCGGTGCATTCGCTAAAGCGACTATCTTCGCCCTAGGTATCATGCCGTACATCAGCGCGAGCATTATCATCCAGTTGATGGGCTCCGTGATTCCCGCTATCCAGATGCTTCAGAAGGAAGGTCAGGAAGGGCGCGCCAGGCTGAACCAATATACCCGTTACTTTACGGTAGCTCTCGCTGCCTTGCAGGGATGGGGCATTTCTGTGTGGCTTTCGTCCCTTAAGGTGACAACCGCTACCGGTGCCGGAGTGTCTGTCTTGGCTGATGACTTCGCTACGGGCGCCGGAAACATCGGTTTCCGTTTACTAGCTACCCTGACCTTCACCGCCGGTACGATCTTCGTGATGTACCTGGGCGAGCAGATTACCTCGCACGGTGTGGGTAACGGTATTTCTCTTATCATCTTCGCCGGTATCGTCGGCGGCCTTCCGCGGGCTGCCCTTGCCGAAATTGAAATGTTTAAGGAAGATATCCAGCCTCTCGCCATCGAGATCTTTATTCTCGCTGTCGTCGTGCTGATTATCGGCTTTATCGTATTCGTCGAGCAAGCGAACCGTCGCATTCCACTCCAAAGTCCTCGCAGGACCGTAGGTTCCAAGGTCGTGGGCGGCCAGTCCAGCTATCTGCCTTTCAAGGTGAATACCGCTGGCGTGATTCCCGTGATCTTCGCAAGCTGCATCATGTTCATTCCGGCCATGATCGCTTCCTGGTTCCCGAACGTTTCTGCGATGCAGTCCTTTGCGGCTGCGTTCATCCCGGGTCACATTACCTATAGTGTGATCTTCGCTCTCCTGATTATATTCTTCACCTACTTCTACACGGCAATCCAGTACAACCCTAACGACATTGCCGAAAACCTCAAGAGAAGTGGTGGATTTATTCCGGGAATCCGTCCGGGTAACGAAACTGCAAAGTACATAGACCACGTTCTCACGAGAATTTCTTTGCCTGGATCGCTTTTCCTCGCTTTAATCAGTGTTGGTCCGCTCCATCTCAAAGACGCACTCAATATGAGTTTCTATATTGGGGGCACCTCGGTACTTATCGTGGTCGGTGTGGCGCTGGATACGCTCCGTCAACTCGAAGCCCAGTTGCATACCAAGAATTATGAAGGTTTCCTCAAGCATGGCCGCATTCGCGGCAGGATGGCGTCTTAGTGGCTAAAGAAGAAGGAATACAAGTAGAAGGTGTTGTGTTGGAAGCTCTTCCCAACGCCTTCTTCCGTGTCCAACTCGGAAATGGCCACGAGATTCTCGCTCATGTTTCAGGAAAAATGCGTCGGCATTTCATTCGAATTTTGCCGGACGACAAAGTGTTGGTAGAGATTTCTCCTTACGATCTCAATCGTGGGCGAATCACATACCGTTACAAGTAATAGGTATTTTCAAAGAAAGGTCAAACCTATGAAAATCAAAGCCTCCATTAAACCCAGATGTGAAAACTGCAAGATCATCCGCCGTAAGGGTGTATTGCGCATCATCTGTTCGAAGAACCCCCGTCACAAGCAGAAGCAGGGATAAGGAGATCGTATGGCACGTATCGCTGGTGTCGATTTACCGAAAAACAAGACTGTTGAATACGGTCTGACGGCAATCTATGGTGTCGGTCTGTTCACCGCTAATAAGGTCTGTGCTCAGCTGGGCATCGACAAGAACAAGAAGTGTGACGACCTGACTGAAGAAGAACAAGGTAAGATTCGTCATCTCCTCGAAGACGAATACTCCGTGGAAGGTCAGCTCCGCGCAGAAATCACCTTGAACATTAAGCGTCTGCAGGATATTGGCTGCTATCGCGGCATCCGCCACCGCAAGGGTCTCCCCGTTCGCGGTCAGCGCTCCCGTACCAATGCCCGCACTCGTAAGGGCCCCAAGAAGACTGTGGCTAACAAGAAGAAGTAAGGAGATTCATCGTGGCTGAAGAAGAAATTAAGGAAACTGCTGCCGCTGCCGAAGCTCCGGTCGCTGCTGCTACAGAAGAAAAGGTCAAGAAGGGCAAGAAGCGTATTGACATCCAGGGCATCGCCTGCGTGTTCGCTTCCTTCAACAATACAATCGTTTCTATCACCGATGCTCGCGGCAACGTGGTCGCTTGGGGCTCTCCGGGTAACTCCGGTTTCAAGGGCTCTCGTAAGAGCACTCCGTTTGCTGCCCAGCTCGCCGCTGAAGTCGCTGCCCACAAGGCTTTCGACCTCGGTATGCGCAAGGTAGATGTCCGCGTCAAGGGCGCAGGTGGCGGTCGTGAATCCGCTGTCCGCGCTATCAAGAATGCGGGCCTCGAAGTTCTCTCTATTCGAGACGTGACGGGCGTTCCGCACAATGGTTGCCGTCCTAAAAAGAAGAGAAGAGTCTAATTAAAAGAGGTATCGCCAATGATGTGGAAATCACTTCAGATGCCGCGCAGCTTCCAGAAAGTGGAAACCGGCGAAGATGGTCGCTACGCCAAGTTTGTCGTAGAGGCTTTGGAACGTGGCTGGGGTATTACCCTCGGTAACGCCCTCCGTCGTTCGCTCCTTTCCTCTCTGCAGGGTGCGGCTATTGTCTCCGTGAAAATTGAAGGCGTCGATAAGGAATTTTCGACGATTCCGGGTGTGAAGGAAGATGTCACTGATATCATCCTGAATCTCAAGAGCATCCGCGTGAAGCTCCTGTCCGACCACGACGAAACGCTCCGCTTGGACATGTCCGGCGAAGGCGAAGTCACGGCCAAGGACTTCATGGACAATCCGAATGTCGCCATCTTGACTCCGGACGTCCATATCGCTACCTTGAACGGTAACGCATCGCTCTCCCTGGAAGTGAAGATTTCCAGCGGTCGCGGCTACGTCACTGCCGACGAATTGAAGGACAAGGACGCTCCGATTGGCGTTATCGCCATGGACGCCAACTTCAACCCGGTGCAGAAAGTCGCGATGCACATCAGCGATACCCGCGTTGGCCAGAAGACGGACTACAACCGTCTGGAACTGGAAATCACGACTGACGGTTCCATCGATCCGGAAGACGCTCTTGCATACGCTGCAAAGCTCCTCATGGACCACCTGGAAATCTTCATCAACTTCGAAGGCGATCTCGAAAGCCCCGAAGAACTTGAAATGGATGAAGAACGTCAGCGTATCGCCCAGCTCCTG
Source organism: Fibrobacter sp. UWOV1 (assembly GCF_900142495.1). Lineage (NCBI taxonomy): Bacteria > Pseudomonadati > Fibrobacterota > Fibrobacteria > Fibrobacterales > Fibrobacteraceae > Fibrobacter > Fibrobacter sp. UWOV1. Next base: position 35,485 of record NZ_FRBA01000009.1, read on the forward strand.
CGCACCCGCGTGGACGACCTGGAACTCTCCGTTCGCTCCAGCAACTGCCTCCGTATGGCTAACATCCATACCGTCGGCGAACTTGTGCGCAACAAGGAAAACGATATGCTTAAATACAAGAACTTCGGTCGGAAGTCCTTGGTGGAACTTAACGAGGTGTTGACCTCCATGGGCCTCTCTTTTGGCATGGACGTCGATGACTACTTGAAGGATTAAACATGAGACACGGTGTAAAAAACAAGAAATTGGGCGTGAATGCCCAGCACAAGCGTGCCATCCTCCGCGCTCTTACCACTTCTATTCTTGAGAAGGGCATGGAAGCCGAGCAGAGCAACCGCTACGTGCGCACTACTCTCCACAAGGCTAAGCTCGTCCGCAGCTGCGTGGATCGCATGATCACTTATGCAAAGAAGGGTGACCTTTCTGCACGTCGTGAAGCTTCTCGCTTCGTGATGAGCCCGAAGGCCGTGCAGGACCTGTTCGCAACGATCGGTCCTCGCTATGCTGGCCGTAACGGCGGCTACACCCGCATCATCAAGCTCGGCCCGAACCGCGCTGGTGACGCTTCCGAAATGGCTCTCGTCGGTCTCGTCGAAGACGAAATCGTCGTGAAGGCCAAGAAGGCTAGCGAACAGCCCAAGTCCGAAGCTGTGAGCATGGTCGAAGGCGAAAGCAAGGCATAATTGATCTTTGTGCAAAAGATTGGAGATGGGGGCCGATGTATGTCGGCTCCCTCTTTTTTTGATATTTGACCTTGGATAAAAAATCCTAGCAACTATTAACTATCGACTAGTATCTTTACTCTTTAATTTTGTATTTTATAGAGACATGCGTAACTTTATACTATTCATAGCTTTACTTTGCGTTAGCCTTTTTGCTGATGACGATCTTTTTGGCTCGGGACTTATTTCTTCGAAGAAGGGTGGGATCTCGTCGCGCAGTTCGGCCGTGATGCAGCCGGCTTCTGCTGAAGCCCCTGTTGATTCGAGCTACGTGCTTGGCCCCGGCGATTTTTTGGACTTGATGCTCGAAGACAATTATTTGACTGTACAGGTGTATCCGGATGGATCTGTCGCCATTGAAGAATGCGGTGGCGTTATTGTGGGTGGCAAGACGCTTGCCGAGGCGCGAGAACTGATTCTGGATCTTGCAGCCAAGCGTTACAAGCGTGACCAGTGTTTTGTGCAGCTTTCCGTGCTCAAGAAATTCAAGGTGAATGCCATGGGTGCCATTTCGGAAGTGGGCCAGCAGCTGGTGGAACCGCAGACGAGACTGAGTATGTTCTTGCGCAAGGTGGGCGGAACCCTTTTGAGCGCCGACATCGAAGATGTGCAGGTGATTCGCGGTAAGGATACGATTCACGTGGATTACAGCGCCATGGCGACGAAGGGTGAATTCGATAACGACATCATGCTGGAACAGGGCGACAAGGTTTATGTGCCGTTTGTGAAGATGGGCGAAAACGTTTCGTTGATTTTCCCGGGCTACAGGACCAGTGCCGCCTACCAGGAAGGTCGTACCTTGCAGGAATACTTCGACCTAGTCGGAGGCTACCGCTTGCATAACTACGGCTACAAGGCCGCTTGCGTTCGTGAACCGGGCAAGGCTCCGCGCTGGATCGATATTTCCGAAATGAGCAAGACGACTGTTGCTCCGAATACCGAAGTGGAATTTTCCGTGCAGGAAATGCTTGTATATGTGGGCGGTGCCGTGAACTACCTGGGTCGCTATCCTTACGACCCGTCGTGGCATGCCATTGATTACGTGGCGGCGTCTGGCATCAACACGATTACGGGATCGTGGAGCCAGGTCAAGGTATGGCGTGGCAAGAGCCCTGAACCTTTGAAACTGAGCGTGACCGAAGACCAGATTATGCCGGGCGACTATATCGAAATCCCGAAGAGCCATTATGAATCTTTCAAGGATTTCACGTTGTTCTTGGCGTCGCTCCTTACGGTGATTTCTTCGGCATTCATCATTTACGTCAACTATAAGTAGTTTTGTATGGAAAAGCAGGAATCTGTCGGTTTTATCGAAGTCTGCCTTCGCTTGCTGAATAACGACTTGAAGCATTTCAAGTTGTGCCTAGCGATTGTCCTTATTCCCACGATTGTCGCCTTTGTGCTTGTCATGTGGGTCATTAAGCCCGTGTATGCGGCGACGGCCGTGGTGACTCCACCGTCTTCGTCTCAGACGTCGTTGAGCGGTTTGAGTTCAATGCTCGGTGGCGCTTCCGGCATGGGCGCGCTTCTTGGGCTTTCCAATAGCGACGAAGATGAGAACGCTGTCTGGACGATTTTCAATTCGTGGGAATTGCATGACCAGGTGATTAGGGAATTCAATCTGGCGGAGCATTATGAATTCGATGGCGATTTCCATGCGGACTTGTTGAAGGAATTCCGCAAGAATTTTGCGGTAGAAGTCAACAAGGAGGACATGTTCGCCGTCTCCATGGAAGACGAAGACTTTAGGCTTGCCGCAAAGATTGTAGCCTTCATGCTTGAAAAGGCGGACTCCGCATTTAACGCCTTCAAGACGGCGCAGGCTAGGCAGTCAAGAATTTATTTCCAGAGCAGGCTCGATTCCTGTGAAATGGCTCTGGATTCCTTGATCAAGGAATTTGTGAAGTTCCAGGTGGATAACAATTTCTATGACCCTGATGTTCAGCTTGAATCGACAATCAAGTACTTGGGTGCCTTGCAGGCTAAGCGCGAAGAGGTGGCGATTGAAATGGCTTTCGAAAAGGCTGACCGCGGTGAAAAGAGCAAGCGCTATGACGAACTTACCAAGCGTTACCAGGGCGTGAATTCGGCCTTGCACGGTGCCTTGAAGGGTCGCCACGAGAACATGGGCATGGTCGCCCTCAAGAAGTCTCCGGAACTTGCCGCCGAATACATGCGCCGCGAAACAGAGATTCGCGTGCAAGAGGCCATGTACAAGTTGCTTCGCCAGCAGAGCGAACAGATGCGCATGGAAGAAGCGAAGATGCTTACGAACTTGCATGTGCTTGAACCGCCTTGGGAAAACGACAAGAAGATTTACCCTCTGAGAGGTGTCACCCTGGTGTTCGTGTTTTCTGTGGCCTGCATTATTGCGACTATTGTCAGCAACTTGCTTGGCTACCTGGCCAGCGAATCGAAGCGCGGGTCCTCGGTAGCTATGGAATGGAACACCTTCAAGGGATTCTTTAAAAAGAACAAGGGCTAGCCCGTGTTTTCGTGGATAGTAGAATATCCGGTCAGCGCCGCCCTTCTTCTGGTAGTCATTTTTTGCCTATTCCAGTCTTGGTGGTTCAAGAAGGATTTCTTTAGTCCGCTCAATGTCTATTGCTTTGCGCAGTGCATTACCCTCGCTATCTCATATCTGCAGATAAACAGGGCGATGAGCGACTTTAAGCTTTATACCTGGGGCGTGTGGCTTCTCGGATTCTTGTCGTTTGCAGGCGGCTGTATTATTGCGAGGCTTCACGCGAAGTCGAAGGGATTGCCGGTCAACGTTGCAGAGCCTGTGGCTCCCAGGCGTTATAACTGGACTATTCACCTGGTGCTTTCGTTCGGCGTGTTCTGCCTGTTCCTTGTGGGCGTTTATGGCGTATACTCGGTGGTGGGCAACCTGATCATATTCACGGATAGCCCGGCCAAGTGGATGACGAAAGATATCAACTACGGCTATTACACACTCCTGTTCAATAGCGGTCCGTTATGTGTACTGCTTTTCGGCGTAGCGTCTTTTAAGAAGTTCAACGACGTGCGGTGGGTACGCCATGTAGCCTTTGTCATGGTGTTTGTAACGATCGCCGTAAACCTGATGACGTACCCGAACAGAACGACTCTGTTTTTCAATGCGGGTTTCTTCTTGATTTTTGTGAACTACCTGTACAAGCGGATTTCGCCGATTGTCATTACGACACTTTTGGTGATTGCCATTGTGGTGTTCGTGTCGATTAGCAGTCTTCGTGACCAGTATGGTGGCAGTTCCGCTGAAGGCAAGGCGATGGATGTGGTGCTGGAACTGCCCTACAAGTACCTGGCGAACAACTACTGGAACCTGGATTATGCGCTGAACCCGCCGACCGACCGCGAAATACACCCACACACCTACGGTATCGACTTCTTTAACGGCATATTCGAATACGCAAGACTCACGGGTTCGTTCAGGACCAGTTTCCGCTGGGATGACGCCTTTAATGACAGAATCCAGAAGGTGGAAGGGTTCAATACGGTGAACTATCTATGGGAAGTTTATAAGGATTTCCACTTGCTCGGCGTGCTCCTGTTTCCGCTCTTGTGCGGAATCGGCCTCACGGTGCTTCATTTGCGTTTGTGCAAGCCCTTTACCCCGCGGCAGATTCTGATGTATACCTACTTCATCTACTTTGTGGGGTGGTGGTTCTTTACGGCGGGTTACAAGCAAGGCATTTTCTGCATCTGGGGTGCGATTATCTATTTCGTTTCTACCGTGTGCATGTGGCAAAAGCGCGGCACGGAAAAAGAATTACCAGCGGAACCTGCGGTTCTTGGCAAAGTAAGCGAGCAAGAACAGGCTCAGGCATAAATCGCCCGAAAGGGTGAGCATCGGAATGTAGGGCGCCTTGAGCAGGCTTGCGCCACCGATACAGACTGCAATATTTATCACGCCGCCAATGGTAATCATGATGCCGTAGAGCCATGTGCGTTTTTCCTTGAGCAAGGTCGAAATCATTCCCATGCGTGTCGCTTGCAGAATCAGGGAGCAGGCGAGAATGCGCAGGCAGTAGCAACTGGTTTCAAGGACGTCGGGTGTCCAGGGGGCGGCAAAGAAAACGATGCGGAGCGTGTATTGCGGGAACAGCCAGAAGGGTGTCGTGACCGCTACGATGAAAAGCGTGAATACGGCCTGGTCGCGCAGGTGGAGAACGCGTGTATCGGTCTGGTGCAAGGTAATGAGGCTTGACGAAATGAAGTGCACCATGAGGCTTGAGGCGAGAATGACAAGCTTGTGCGAGAAATTGTAGGCACCCAGGAACTCGGGCGTTGTAAAGTGCGCTATCGTGTAAAGGCCAACCGGTAAGTAGGCGAAGCTTGCGATGCTCGAAAGCGCATAGGGACATGCCGATTTGAACATGAGCTTGAAGAACTTGACCGTGTGCAAACCGATGCGGAAAATCTTGAAGGTGAACGCTTGACCGACACCGAACCCGAACGCAGGCAGGGCTGCAATCACCATGGCAAGCGCAATCAGGGGAATGGAATCGAGTTTGAGTACCCAGAGGGCGATTCCCATGACGGTACAGTAAGACAGTGTGTGGAGAACTTTTGAAATCAGGAGCTTTTTCCAGAAGTTTCCGCAAATGAAGTACCAGTCAAAAAACGCATGCTGAAGAAGCAGGCCAAGTGCAAGAACCAGTTCGCCTTCAAAGATATCGCTCCCTCTTCGGACGGTGAATGCGAAGACGACCATGGCAATGGCTGTCAGCGCCGTCATAAAGAGTCTCAGTTGCAAAACGTTGGTGAACAGGGTACCGTTTGTCGCGCGCTTGCCGAAAAAGGCTAGAATCAGCGTTGCCATGCCAAAATCGGCGAGGGCGCAGAAAATGGTGTAATCGCTTTGCAGGATTCCGAAGGATCCGAACTTGACAATTCCCAAATTGTTCGCGATAAGGTTCTGGACAAGGACAGAAACTCCCTGGATGAGGATATTGACCAGAGATATGAAAACGCCTATCTTGATGTTTCTGAGTGCTTGCATGATTTGATGCGTTTCCGGATAAAGACGGTGAGGGGGAGGATGATTCCGCAAGCGAATGTATAGAGCGCAATCTTTAATTCAGTGGAGGCGTCGGGCAGGACTCTTTTGACGACAATCGAAACGCACACGATGACGAGCCAGTGCAAAACGTAATAGGTCATGGAATCCTTGCCGATGGCTTGCAACCTTATTTTTTCGAGTAGGCGGATTTTGGCGATATGGTCGAGGATGACGATGCCTGCAAGCGATGCGGGGAACCATAAGAAATATAAACCGCTAGAGACATGGTGGAGTCGCATGTCTACTTGCGGGTTGTTGGAGGCAAAGATGGCGATGAACGTTACGATGGCGGCTATAAGGACGGGACGCTTGAATTGCTTGTCTTTTAAGAAATGTCCGGCAGCAAGGAAGAATAGACCTGCAGGGATGTTTCCGAAATAATGGGGCAGGTCCAGGGGCGCGTGCATAAAGGCGCAGGCGGCAAGGAATCCGATAATGGCGATGATGTGGTCGGGCAGTTTTTTGAAGAGAATGTTGAAAATGATTCTTGCGAAGAAAAGGCTGAACAGGAACCAAAGCGGCGGGTTACTTTCGAGGGCGCCGCCCATAAGGAGGGCGTGCAGGTTGTCTCGAATGAAGCCTACGGTCGTAAAGCCTTCGTGGCTCATTTTGGCGGCGTATTCGAGGCAGGCGCCGAGGAATGAAAATAAGGCAAAGGGAACCAGGAGCCTTTTGGCCGAAGCCTTGATTTCGACGAGGGTCGGTTTTTCGCGAAAGAACATTCCGGCCTTGAAGAAAAACCAGGGCATCATGAAAAATATCAGGCTGCACCAAAAAGTGTACAGGGATTGTTGCCCTTGCCACAGTCCCGCATGTTGCGTGATGTGGCCGAATACCATATGGATAATCAGAAAACCGCAGGCGATATCGGGGTAGAGTTGTCTTTTGGTCGGTGTGATTTCCATGACTAAAAATTAGCATCTTTCTTTTGCAAAATCGCCCTTCCTAACGATAAATAAGGTGAATGGAGGTATCGGTAAATGAAAAATTTTGTATCTTTGGGTGCAAAATCGCGAGAGTGGCGGAATTGGCAGACGCACCAGACTTAGGATCTGGCACTTCGGTGTGAGGGTTCGACTCCCTCCTCTCGCATGTTTTTCAATACTTTTTTTAACCGACTCTCGGAGTTCATATGAGCGTAGAAATCAAAGAAACAAGCGCAACCGTGCGCACCCTCGAAATCACCATCCCGCAGGCAGACCTCACGGCTCCCTTCGAAAAGAAACTGGGCCAGTACAAGAAGCAGGTCTCTATGAAGGGTTTCCGTCAGGGCATGGTGCCGAAGGCTATGATCCTGAAGCAGTTTGGCGGCGCTATCCGTCAGGAAGCCGTGGACGAAGTCGTGAACAAGCTCGTTCAGGAAGCGCTCAAGAATGCAAATATCATCCCCGTCGGCCAGATGAAGGTCGTTGACTTCAAGGACGACAAGGAAAACGACATCGCACTGAAGGTCGAAGTCGAAATGGACCCGGAAATCGACATCAAGGGCTATGCTGACACGGGTGTCACCGTTCCGGAAACCGCCGTTCACGAAGAAGAAGTCCAGGCCGAATACGATCGCTTGATCCAGATGTGGAGCAAGGATGAACACGTGGACCGTGCAGCCAAGAAGGGCGACGTGGTGGTCGGTAACTATATTGAAGTCGTGATCGACGGCGAAAAACAGGAACTCCCGGAAAACAAGGAATTCCGTAGCCTCCTTGGTGAATCTGCCTCTCCGGGATTTGACGAAGGCCTCACCGGTGCAACCGCTGGCGAAGTGAAGGAAATTAATTTCAAGTACCCGGATGACCACAAGGACGAACGCTACCGCGGCAAGACGGCCCAGTTCAAGGTGGAAATTACTGACGTGCGTGAAATCGTTCCGCCGACCATGGACGAAGAATTCTGCAAGCAGATTGGCGTGAAGGACGTCGAGGAACTCAAGCAGAACCTCGCCGAAGGTCTCGCTAACCAGAAGCAGGATGCCGCAAAGAACAAGGCTATCAACGAAGCTATCGACAAGATCATCGAACAGAACCCGTTCGAAGTGCCGAAGGCTCGCGTTTACGACCTCATCAAGTGGACCTTGAACCGCAATGCCCAGAGCGAAAAGGACGTTGTGGAACCGACCGAAGAACAGCTGAACGGTCTCACTCCGGAAGCTATCCGCGAAATCAAGAAGCACCGCATTCTCGACTTCGTTGCTACCAAGGAAAAGATCAAGCCGGCTCAGGCTGACGTCGATGCTCGCCTGAAGCAGATGGCCGACGCTTACCACGTGGACTTCGAAACCCTCAAGGGGCACTTCCGTCAGTCCGGCCGTATCAACCAGCTCCGCGACGAACTCCGCGTTCAGATGGCTGCCGACTTCATCGTTGGTATCCGCCCGGCTGCTGAAGAAAACAAGTAAGAGGTATACTGAATGATCATCCCTACCGTCATCGAGACCACCGGACGCGGTGAACGCGCTTACGATATCTATTCCCGTCTCCTTAAGGAACGCATTATCTTCTTGGGCACTCCGATTAACGACGAAGTGGCGAACAACGTCATGGCCCAGTTGATTTTCCTTGAATACGAGAATCCGGAAAAGGATATCACGCTGTACATCAACAGCCCGGGTGGTTACGTGTCGGCAGGGCTTGCCATTTACGACACCATGCAGCATGTTCGCCCGAATATCGCGACCATCTGCATTGGTAACTGCGCCTCGATGGCTGCAGTGTTGCTTGCGGCAGGTACCAAGGGCAAGCGCTATGCGCTCCCGCACTCCCGCATTATGCTTCACCAGCCGTCTGGCGCTGCTACCGGTCAGTCGACCGACATCCAGATTACCGCAAAAGAAATCGTGCGCACCAAGGAAACCCTGGCCGAAATCGTTGCCAAGCACACCGGCAAGTCGATTGACGAAGTCCGCGAAAAGACCGACCGCGATTTCTACATGGGCCCCGAAGAAGCGAAGGCCTTCGGTGTCATCGATGAAATCTTTGTTCCGCGTAAAGAGGGCATTTAATGTATCGTAGCGGGAAAAATCACCCGACGGTTACGTGTAGTTTTTGCGGCAAGCCTGCAGAACGTGTCGAGAAGATGATTACAGGCGCAGGCGTGCAGATTTGTAGCGACTGCGTTGCGATGTGCCACCGCATTATCGAAGAAGACCGCGTGCGTGCCAAGCAGGAATCTGCCGCTGCCGAAGCTTCCTCGAAACCGCTCCCGCTCCCGACCGAAATCAAGGCGCACCTGGACGAATACGTGATCGGCCAGGACCAGGCGAAGACCGCCCTTTCTGTGGCGGTGTACAACCACTACAAGCGCCTGCGTTACAAGCAGGCCCATCCCGACGCGCAGGAAGTCGAGAAGTCCAACCTGTTGCTGGTGGGTCCGACCGGTTCGGGAAAGACGCTTTTGGCGCAGACCATGGCTCGTTTCCTGGATGTTCCCTTTACCATTGCCGATGCGACCGTGTTGACCGAAGCCGGTTACGTGGGCGAAGATGTGGACAGCATTATTGTGCGCCTGTTGCAGGCTGCCGACTATGACGTGGCCCGCGCCGAACGCGGTATCATCTTTATCGACGAAATCGACAAGATTGCGCGTAAGACGGCGAACCCCTCCATTACCCGCGATGTGAGCGGCGAAGGCGTGCAGCAGGGGCTCCTCAAGCTTTTGGAAGGTACCGTGGCTGCTGTGCCGCCGAAGGGTGGCCGTAAGCACCCGGAACAGCCGCTCGTGCAGGTGAATACCAAGAATATTCTGTTCATTTGCGGTGGTGCCTTCGAGACGCTCGACAAGATTATTTCCCGCCGCGTGAATACGGGCGGCATGGGCTTCGGTGCCGACATCCGCAGCGCCGAGGAAAACTCGCTCAGCGAACTTTTCAAGATGCTCGAGCCCGATGACCTGATCCAGTTCGGCCTGATTCCTGAAATCGTGGGCCGCTTGCCTGTAGCCGTAGCTCTTGAAGAACTCGACGAGGCTGCGCTCCTGAATATTCTGACCCAGCCGAAGAACGCCCTTGTCAAACAGTACAAGAGCCTGTTTGAAATGGACGGTATCGAGCTCAAGTTCGAAGACGACGCCCTCAAGGAAATCGTCCATGAAACGATGGCCCGCAAGACAGGTGCCCGCGGGCTCCGCTCCGTGATGGAAAAGACCTTGCAGCGCGCCATGTTCGAGATGCCGGGCTCCGGCAACAAGGAATTCGTGGTGACCGCCGAAATCGTGAAAAACGGTCTCAAGGCTCCTGAAAAGAAGTCTGCTGATAAGACCGTGGTTCTCAATGCTGGTGTCGAAACGGTAAAGAAAACCCGCAAAAAGGCTTCGTAGCTAATTGTAAAATATATTTTTGAGAACATTTTAGAAATGGCGATTTTTGTTTAAAATCGCCATTTTCTTGTTTTATGTGCTAGAATAGCGAAAAAAGTGCATTTTATTTTTGAGGCACCTATTGACTTTTGGTTATTTTGATTATAAATTTTGAGAAGAAATTTGAGAACATTTTCGAGCGTGGTGGCTTGAAATGACAAAATAAGGGATGGATGATATGGTTAAAACACAGAAAAACTGGTCTAGAACTCTTGCCGTAGGCGCAGCATTGGGCGCAGCCCTCGCAACTTCCGCGATTGCGGCCACGTCACCTGATTTTCCGCTGACGGGCTGGGCGACCCAAAACGGCAGCACCACTGGCGGAGCCAATTACGGCACAGTCACCGTTGACAACGTCAGCGATCTTAAAAGCTACGCCAAAGCGGGCAACAAAACAATCTACATCAAGCCTGGTACTTATGCAGGTACCGTGGAAGTCGGTAGCAACGTTACCCTTTACGGCTATCCTGGAGTCACAATCACTCAGCCGTCCAAAGGAAGCGGTATCAAGATTTCCGGCTCCAAGAACGTGATTCTTCGAAACATTTCTGTGCAAGGTGTTGGTGCGGTTGATGAAGATGATGAAGACTGCTTACAAATAAACCATGAAGCAAAAAACATTTGGATTGACCATGTTCATGTCTACGACGGGCACGACGGTAACATGGACATTGTAAACCAGTCTGATTATATTACAGTCTCGTGGAGCAAGTTTACCTACTCGTCCAAATCTAAGAACCATCAATTTTCCAATCTTTTCGGCAATAGTGATTCAAAAACCGCAGATGCTAACGCCTTGAAGATTACCGTACACCACAACTGGTGGGGTGATGGTGTAAAGGAACGTATGCCCCGCGTGAGATTTGGCCAGGTTCATGTGGTCAACAACCTCTACACAAGCTCTGCCGCAAGCTATTGCGTTCGTGCCGGCATGAAGGCAAACATCCGTGTCGAAAGCAATGTGTTCATCGGCGTAAAAAATCCTTTGGATTACAACAATCAGTCCAAAGAAGATGCCAAAGTTTCGATGATTAACAACTATTACGAAAAGACCTCCGGCAACACAACAGGCCAAGGAACTGCGTTCACGCCGCCATACCAAATGAGCGTTACCGACGTGAGCACGCAGGCCAAGGCTTACGCGCTCCGCGATTCCATCCAGGCTTACGCTGGCCCAACGCTCCCGGCTCCGGGTAGCTCGCAGGTGACACCGGTTTCTTCTTCAAGTATTGTGGTGGCATCCAGTTCTTCGCAGGCGAAGTCCAGCAGCAGCGTTGTGCTTGCATCGAGTTCTTCTGCCAAGTCCAGCTCGTCGCAGACGCCTGTCGCGGGCGAGGCTAGCCTCACCAAGCACGGCTCGGGCAGCGCAAATCAGGAAGTGGCCCAAGGCGCCTCCATCGTGGAATTCTACTACACGATTGACGGTGCTACCGGTGCAACGGTAACGGGACTTCCGCAGGGTGTAACGGGCACGCTCAAGGGCCTTGACTACTACATTTCGGGCACGGTGGCATCTACTGCCGCGGCGGGTGCATACAAATTCACCGTCACCACGACGGGTGCTACGACAAATGTGTCTAAGAGTGGAACGATTACCGTAACGGGCGGCGGCAATATCGAACCGAAGTCCAGCTCTAGCGAAACGGCCGCCGTCTCTTCGAGCAGTGAAAAGTTGTCGAGCTCCAGCGAAGTGGCAGAACCGTCTAGCTCTTCTGAAACGGCGCAGGGCATTCAAGCTATCGTGCTGACTCGCGTAAATCTCTCGGTCTCTGGCAACGAACTTTCGATCATGGGCGCCATGGCGAAGCCGATTACTGTCTTCGATATGCAGGGCCGCTTGATCTACAGGAATTTCTCCACCAGCAATCAACATGCGGTAACGCTCCCTGGCGCGGGCGGCTACCTGGTGCGCGTGGGCTCCGAGAGCCACACTGTTCGAATTCGATAGTGACCTCCTAACCAAACCATAAGCCAGTTTGCAACTAAATGCAGACTGGCTTTTTTTTAAAGATACTATCTTTGTAATGTATGGCTTTAGACACTTCAAAAACGTATCCGTTGCTCCCTCTGAGGGACGCTGTTGTATTTCCGCACACGACCCGCCGCATTTTGGTCGGCAGGGATATTTCTTTGCGCGCTCTTGAATATGCTGAATCGCACGATGGACAAATCATTCTTTCGGCTCAGAAGAATATCGAGCAAGAAGAACTTGAAAACCCGATGCTCGACCTTTACTCGGTGGGCATTCTCGCACACGTAAGCAATGTAATGCCCTTCCCGAATGGTTGCGTGAAGGTGGTGCTCGAAGGGGACTGCGTGGTGGATTTGCGTTCCATCACGACTAAGGACAACTTCTTGATGGTGACTGTTTCAGCTCACAAGCCCGCGATTACAAATTCTGACAAGAGTCCTCGCTTTGAAACGGTTCTGACGCAGTTCAAGGAATATTCGCTGCACAGGAATATTTCGGAAGGCATGGTAGATGCCCTGTTTACCATGGACAGCCAGATTAACGCTTTTTATGGCATGATTCCGTTCTTGCAGATTTCGATGGACGAACGCCAGCGCTTGCTCGAAATCGGTGAAATCGATGAACTTGCGGAACGTCTGGTCGAAATCATGCAGGTGGCTGCCGATACCGACACCATGATGGTCAAGGTACAGCAGAACGTACGCCAGAAAATGGCCCAGCAGCAAAAGGAATGGTTCATTAGCGAACAGATTCGCCAGCTGCAAGATGAACTCGATGGCGAAAGCGGAAATTCTTCGGAACCGGATCAGCTGCTCAAGAAAATCAAGGCGAAAAAGTTCTCGGCCGCGATTCAAGAAAAGCTTGAAGATGAAATTGGCCGCATGAAGCTGATGCAGCCGACGTCTCCGGAATATGCCGTGAGTCGCAACTATTTGGACTGGTTCCTGACGCTCCCGTATGGCGAATACACCGATACCGTTCTCAACATGAAGAAGGTGAAGAGCGAACTCGATTCCAAGCACTTTGGCCTCGACAAGGTCAAGGAACGCATTATGGAATACGTGGCCGTGCTCAAGCTGACTGGCACCGAACGCCGCGCTCCGATTCTTTGCTTGGTTGGTCCTCCGGGCGTGGGCAAGACGACGCTTGTGGAGTCGATTGCGAATGCCATGCAGCGAAACTTTGTGCGTATTACTCTTGGTGGCGTGCGTGACGAAGCCGAAATCCGTGGCCACCGCCGTACCTACATCGGTGCCATGCCGGGTCGCTTTATCCAGGCGCTTCGCCGAGCCAAGTGCATGAATCCGATTATCCTGCTCGACGAAATCGACAAGATGGCGAGCGACTTCCGCGGTGACCCCGCCAGTGCCATGCTCGAAGTTTTGGACCCCGAGCAGAACCACGACTTTACCGACCACTTTATGGAAGTGGGGCTTGACTTAAGCCGCGTGCTGTTTATCGCGACGGCGAACAACGAGGCCGAAATTCCGGAAGCCCTACGAGACCGTCTCGAAATGGTGCGCCTGCCCGGCTACTATCCGCACGAAAAGTTGCAGATTGCAAGCAAGTACCTGGTGCCGCGCATTTGCGAACGCACGGGCATCGAAAACGGCAAGGATGTCGCTTTTGACGACGGCATCATTTCGAAGGTGATTCGCGAATGGACGCGTGAAGCGGGCGTGCGCGAACTGGAACGCACCCTCGAAAATGTAGTGCGTCACCGTGCAAAAGACAAGGTGATGGGCAAGAAGTACAAAACCGAAGTCAACGAAAAGACTTTGCAGGATTACTTGGGTGCTCCGCGTTATCTCGACAACCAGCTGCCTGCAGCGGGCCGCCCGGGTGTAATCGTTGGCCTTGCGTGGACAAGCGTCGGTGGCGAAATTCTGCCCATCGAATGCATGCTCTTGCCTGGCAAGGGAACGCTACTCATGACGGGTAAGCTTGGCGATGTGATGAAGGAATCGGCTCAGATTGCTTTGAGCCTTGTGCGCGAACGCCTGAGCCGCTTTGGCATTGACCCGAATATCGTGAAAAAGACGGACATCCATATTCACGTGCCCGAAGGCGCTGTGCCCAAAGATGGTCCCTCTGCGGGTATTGCCCTCACGCTCTGCTTGCTCAGTGCGTTTACCAAGCAGCCGGTTTCGCCCGAAATCGCCTTCACTGGCGAGGTGAGCCTCACGGGCGCATGCCTTGCGATTGGTGGCCTGAACGAGAAGGCTTTGGCTGCACTCCAGGCCGGCGTAAAGACCTTGCGACTCCCCGCGCAGAACCAGAAGGACGTGAACGAACTCCCAGCACCTGCGAAGAAGGGCCTCAAGATTTACACGCACAAGCACATCGACGAAATCATCAAGGTGCTGTTCAAGGAAACGAAGGCCAAATCGTAATAACTTGATTGCTGTCTACTTCCAACATCCAACTTCCTACTGTCTACTTCTATCTTCCTACTGTTACTATGGAATTCACACTCGAAGAAATGCGCGAGCACCTTGCAGCTCTCGAAGCAAGGATTAGCGAAGCCTGCAAGGTTGCGGGCCGTAGCCGCGACTCGGTTAAACTTGTTTGGGTGAGCAAGTTCCACCCGGCAGAAGCGGTGGTAAATGCCATTAGCCTTGGCGCAACCGATTTTGGCGAAAACCGCGTGCAAGAAGCCGAACTCAAGTTCTCCGAACCGCGTATTGCAAAAGACGGAAACCGCGTGCGTTGCCACGTGATTGGCCCCGTGCAGAGCAACAAGTTAAAGAAGGCGGCGATTGTCGCTGACTGCATCCATTCCATCGCAAGTATCGAAGCGGTAGAAAAACTGGAGAAGGTCTGCGCTGCCCAAAACAAGGTGCTTGATATCCTTTTCCAGGTGAATGCCGGCGAAGAAGAAACGAAGAGCGGGCTCGACGTGCATGAGGCCGAAGCGTTCCTGAACGGGCTTGCAGAAAAAGCGGGCGCCGCTTCCGACGGCAAGAGCGAAAACTTCCCGCATTTGCGTTTCCGCGGGCTCATGACCATCGGGAAGAACACGGGCAACGCCGAAGACAGCCGCGAATGCTTCGCATTCCTTCGTAACCTGCAGCAAAAGTTCTTGGCCAAGGGTGGCGTTTTCGCGAACTTTGACCAGCTTTCGATGGGCATGACGGGTGATCTTGAAGTCGCTATTGAAGAAGGCTCTACCATGATTCGCGTGGGAACGGCCCTCTTTGGCGAACGCGACTACAGTAAACCGGTCAATGATCCTGTCTAGAGTCAAAAGACGCTCTTTTGGGGCGTAAAAATGTCATCCCGGGTTTGACCCGGGATCTTTTTTTTATATAGATTTCTTACTAAGAAACAGAAAGGAGTAAAATATGACTATTGGAATTGTTGCCGGCATTGTCGTGGTGGTGCTAATCGCCTGGTTCATTTCGATGTATAATGGACTTGTAAAACTTCGCAATAACCGTGAAAATGCATTCGCAAATATCGATGTGCAACTCAAGCAGCGTTTTGATTTGGTGCCGCAGCTGGTGAGTACTGTCAAGGGCTACGCCACTCATGAAAAGGAAACGCTTGACAAGGTGACCTCGGCTCGTGCCGCCGCCATGAATGCAACGACTGTCGACGAAAAGGTCGCTGCCGACAAGGCGCTTTCCGGTGCGCTTGCCGGGCTCCGCATCTCGCTCGAAGCTTACCCCGAACTCAAGGCCAACCAGAACTTCTTGCAGTTGCAGAATGAACTTGCCGATATCGAAAACAAGCTCTCTGCCGCCCGCCGTTTCTTCAATTCTACCACTCGCGAATTGAACAACGCCTGCGAAGTATTCCCGAGCAACATCGTCGCCGGAATGTTCGGCTTCAAGCGTGCCGCCATGTACGAGGCCACCGAAAGCCGCGAAGACCTGAACAAAGCACCCGAGGTGAAGTTCTAGAGGTATGAGCGGTGAGGTCGGGCTACGCCCTTTGGGGGCGGCTTGCGATGCAAGCCTTTGAGCTAAAGTAGCGTGCTTTTGGTGCGGTTCTGAAAGCCTCATACCTCAAAGGGAACCCTGGAGCATAGCGATAGGGTGACCGTGCCCACACCTCAAAGCACCGAAGGTGCGACCTGTATGAAATACGTCGGACTCCAGACCCAGATTTGGCGGAACAACCGCAACAGCATCTTGCTGTTGTGCCTGTTTCCCGTTATTATCCTGGCGATGGTGTTCGTAGTCATTTTGAGTCTTGACTATTTCGGTGTGCTTTGCCCGATTGTCGAAGGCGGGTGCCCCGAAGGCCACGCCACCTACATGAAATACGGCATTTTGCACTGGCCCGAAGTGCGGCACAGCTTCTGGGAGGTGCTTCCTTACACTTTGCAGATTGTCGGCGTGTGGTTCATTATCGCCTATTGCGCGAATACCGCCATTATACGCCATGCAACGCATGCGAAACCCCTTGAGCGCAAGGATAACCTGCGCGTCTACAACATTGTCGAGAACCTCTGCATTGCAGGCGGAATCGAGATGCCGCAGATTAACATCGTCGAGGATAACGGCCTGAACGCGTTTGCGAGCGGAATCGACATTCCCTCGTTCACGATTACGCTCACGACCGGACTTATAGACAAATTAAACGATGCGGAACTCGCCGCCGTCGTGGGCCATGAACTCACGCATATCAAGAACCGCGACACGCGACTCATGGTGGTGTGCATCGTGTTCGTGGGAATTTTTTCGACCATTCAGATGGTATCGATGAAACTGCTTTCGGCAATGTTCCGCGGCCCCCGCAATCATTCCCGCAGCAGGCGCGGCGGGGGAAGCGGCGGAGTTATCATCATCTTTGTGCTGATTCTTGTTTTGATCTGGAGCACAATCGGCTACATTTTCAGCTGGCTCACGCGCCTTGCCATTTCGCGCTCCCGCGAGTACGTGGCCGATGCGGGCGGCGCCGAACTCTGTGGCGACCCGTGGGCGCTCGCTTCTGCCCTGCAAAAAATTTCGGACTATCCGGGTCTTGATACCGTGCGCCGTAGCGACGTGGCGCAACTTTATATTATTCACCCCGACGAAGAATTCGATAACGACATGAAACTCAAGGGAATCATCGCGAAGGCGAACATCATGTTCTGCACCCACCCCGATACGCCCGAGAGAATTCGGTTGTTGAAGCAGTTCTAGATTAAATGCAAACTCCTTCCTCAATTTTAATGCTCCGGATGGTGTCAATATCTTCTGGACCTCGTGAATGGGCGGATTGTGCCGGGTTCCACAGAAAGGGCAGTGTTGTATTGTTTTCACGAGAAACTTGGGCAGTTCACTGTTGACTTTTCGTTTAACATTTTGTATATTACAAAATGTTGAATGGAGGTGCCTATGGAAAATCCCTTTGTTTTGCGTCCTTACGAAAGTGCTGAGTTTTTTTGCGATCGCGAAAAAGAAACACGGGATATTATAGACGATTTGGAAAACGGCGTCAATGTGACGCTGATTTCTCCGCGTCGTTATGGCAAAACAGGGCTGGTCTACCATGTTTTTGATGAATTTGCCAAAAAGCGCCCCTCCATGACGCTCTGTTATTGCGACATTTACTCGGCAGACAATCTGGAGGACTTTGTCAAGCTCCTTTCGGAATCCATTGTGGCTAATGTGAAGACCGAGCCTACTTTGAAGAAGTTCTTCTCATTTTTTTCGGGAATTCGTCCATTGGTGTCGTATGATTCTGTTTCGGGTTCGCCACAGGTAAGCATTACGTACCAAAATGAGGGACAGAAACTTTCTACGCTCAAAAGTATTTTTGATTTCCTAGGTTCCCAGAAGAAGACGTTTGTCATTGCATTTGATGAATTCCAAATTATCCGCAATTTTAAGGGAGTGAATATGGAGGCGCTGTTGCGCACCTATATCCAGCCGCTAAAAAATGTACGCTTCGTGTTTTGTGGAAGCCAAAAGCATATCATGACCGATATGTTTGTGAACGAAAAAAGCCCGTTCTACGAAAGTACGCATATTGTTTATCTCGACAAAATCCAGCCGGATGTTTATGGCGATTTTATCAAGAAACTGTTTGGTATGGGGAGTCGTCGCATCGATGATGATGCTCTTGAGTTTGTGTTAGAGTGGACCCGTTGCCATACCTTCTATGTGCAGTATCTTTGCCATCGCTTGTTCCGTGATGCTGGCAGGAAAATTACTTTGGCCGATGTTCGCCTGTCTTGTGCCGAAATCTTGCGCGAGGGGATGAACGGCTTCTTGGAACGCCGAAACTTGCTGACGGATAAACAGTGGCAGTTCTTGAAAGCCGTTGCCAAGGAAGGCTCCGTTGCACAACCCACGGCGGGTAGTTTCTTGAATAAGTATAAACTGGGAACCCCAGCAGCTGTCAAGCGAATTGTCACGTCGCTTGTGGAAAAGGAGCTTTTGCTTGAAACACTCTCGCTAGAGGGCAAAAGCTACTGCGTTTATAATGTATTCTTGAGCCGCTGGCTTGAATCTAATTAACATTTTGTAATATACAAAATGTTAATTGACGATGTTTACGCTTACTGAGCGTTCTTCTTCTCTCGCTTGATCTGCTTTAATTGCGCAAGCCTTTCGCCGAGTTGCTTTTCCTTGCCGTAGGGCTTGGGCTGGTAAATCTCGGTGCCTTCGAGTTGCTTGGGCAGGTGCTCTTGAGCAGAATATGCGCCGGGGCTGTCGTGGTCGTACTGGTAGTCGATTCCGTAGCCCAATTTTTCGCCGACCTTCGTGACGGAATTGCGGAAGGCGCGAGGTACAGGGAGCGTGCCTGTCTGCTTCACGATTTGGTCGGCTTTCATTCCCGCCAGTTCCACGCTGTTGCTCTTGGGGGCAAGCGAAAGGTAAATGGCGAGCTCGTCGAGCGCGATGAGTCCTTCGGGGATTCCCATGAAGTCGTAGGCTTCGCGGGCGCTTGTGGCAAGCAAAAGTGCGTTCGGGTCGGCAAGGCCGATGTCTTCCATGCTCATGCGCATGAGTCTGCGCAGAATGAATCGCGGGTCTTCGCCGCCTTGCAGCATGCGGTGCAGCCAGTAGAGGGCGGCATCCGGATCGCTTCCGCGCACCGACTTGTGCAGTGCCGAAATCAGGTTGTAATGCTCTTCGCCGCCCTTGTCGTAGCGCAGGGGCTTCTTGTACTGGAATTCTTCCAGGAGCTTTTCGTCGATGACTTTTTTGTCGCCTAGATTCTTGCCGATCCATTCAATCTGATTCAACAGGAATCGTGCGTCTCCGTCGGACTGCGCGATTAACTTGTCTACAACAGCTTCTTCGACTTCAACATCCTTCAGCTGCAGGCCGCGAGGGTGGTCGCGAAGCGCGCTAAAAATCAGCGTGCGCAAGTCTTCTTTGCTCAAGGGCGCAAATAAAATCAGCTGGCAGCGGCTAAGCAAGGCGCTGTTGACCTCGAACCCCGGGTTCTCGGTGGTGGCGCCAATGAGCGTCACCGTGCCGTCCTCGACGGCACCCAACAGCGCATCCTGCTGTCCCTTGTTAAAGCGGTGGATTTCGTCGATAAAGAGGATTGTGTCCTTGAACATCGCCTTCATCTTGCGGGCATCCGCTAGGACTTCCTTGACTTCTTTGACGCCGCTTGCAACGGCCGAAAGCGCCACGAACGCCTTCTTGGTGTGCTGGCGAATCACATGGGCGAGGCTCGTCTTTCCGCAGCCCGGCGGGCCCCAGAAAATCATGCTCGGCACGCTGTCGTTTTCGAGACTCTTGCGCAACAGACTCTGCTCGCCCAGAATCTTGTTCTGGCCTAAGAACTCATCGAGGTTCCTGGGGCGTAATCTTTCTGCGAGCGGCTGGTCCATAAGTTACTCGGTTACGAATTCGAACTTGCTAAAGCCGCTGGGCAGTTCGCGGGTGGGCCTGCCGTTTTTGGTCATGCAGTGTAGCGTAGAACCCAAAGTGCACAGGTTGCCGTTTACAAATACTTTGTATTCAAAGCGGACCTTGAGGCCTTCGCGAATCATCGAGGTTTCGACATCTACGAAATCGCCGTAGCGGGTGGGCTGCTTGAACTTGACATTGAGCTCAAGGACGGGGGCCCCGAAACCTTCGGCTTCCATGTCGGCGTAGCTTGCGCCCGCGGTGCGGAAATATTCGGTACGGGCCTGTTCGAACCACACGGCATAAACGGAGTGGTGGACAATTCCCATCTGGTCGGTTTCCGCATAGCGGACTTCGATATGGGCGGTATGCTTGTAGGTGCAAATTTCCATGCCCAAAATATATAAAACTCGTCAAATTAACTTGTTGCCAATGCCGAAAAAAAGACTATATTGTAGAGCATAATATTGAGGAGGATTAATGAAAGCGATTTCTATGGTCAACTTTTTCAAGATGGGTGTAATGTTCGCCCTTTTTATGTTTGGGGCTTGTTCTACGGAAGAATCGGATGGCTGGCTTGAACGCCCTGACAATTTTGGCGAAAGCTTGTACGAACGTCATTTAAAGAAGGGAACCAGTGCGGCCTTTGAATGCACTGTCTATTCCCGTGATAACCATGTTTCGCTAGAAATGAACCTGGACTTGGTGGTGTATCAGTCCGAACTGAGCGCCGTGTACGATGTGGAAGTGGGGGAACCCACCTATTACTATGTCGATTTGGCGTTCACGGGCATGTTCCAGGACGAAGCGCCGGATTTTTGCGAAGGTATAAAGAAATCGGTAGATGGCATGAAGACGTCTTGCTCGAAATCCTCTGTAAAGGGCAAGGCCAAATTGGCTGATGTGAGCGCGGCTGCGTCGTCTTTAATGCTTGGTAATATGGTGACGGCGTTAAAGAGCCAGTGTGATGATTTCTACGATGCTTATAAGGAGCAGATGGCCGAGTTTCCCGGAAGGTGGAGTTACGGCGATGGTTCTGAGGTTACTGAACCGGCCCTGCTCTGTGATGTCAACGTTTCTGCCGACACTCTTTATATGAATGTCGACTATTCGACGAGGTCTATGTCTATGGTAGTTACCCATTATAATTATAATGGCGCGCCTACAGGATCGTTTATGGTTTTGGAATCCTATGCCGGTGTTTCCCCGGATACGCTTGCAAAGGTTTGCAACGCCTATCGTCAAGAATCCGATATTTCTGGCGTATATTGCGAAGGTTCGACCATATCTTACTTGGCTCCCGAAGCGCAGGAAGGTCAGATTTTGACCCTCGAAGACATGGCCGTAGTCTATAAAAAGGAAGTTTGCCCGGGCCTTTTAGACGGTTCACTCAGCATGGAAGACTTGTGGTTTAATGACTAATCTATAACTAGTTGTTATTGAATACTTTAGACCTCTTTTCCTCGGAAAGGGGGTTCTTTTTTGGCCTTTCAAAACTATTCACAATCTATTCACACTCTTTTATCTAGTATGTAGACAGATTTATTGAAAAAAATGAAAAATTTTTGCTTTTTTTGACGATTTTCGTTGACAAAACCCAATAAAACTTATTAAATTTGGCTCACTCCTATGTTCAGTAATGAAACTAGGGTGTGCCAAAGTAGCTCAGCTGGTAGAGCAGCTGATTTGTAATCAGCCGGTCGTAGGTTCGATTCCTATCTTTGGCTTAGACATAATGGGTCGTTGCCCGAGTGGTTAAAGGGGACGGACTGTAAATCCGTTGGCTTACGCCTACCGTGGTTCGAAACCACGACGGCCCACGATAAACGCCTGCTGAAGCAGAGAGCGCTTCAGCAGGCTATTAAGCCCAGGTAGCTCAGTGGTAGAGCACTTCCTTGGTAAGGAAGAGGTCTCGGGTCCGACTCCCGATCTGGGCTCTCACTAATTGGAGATAGAATCATGGCAAAAGAACATTTTGACAGAAGCAAGCCGCACTGCAACATCGGCACCATCGGCCACGTTGACCACGGCAAAACCACTCTGACCGCCGCAATCTGCACGACCCTCGCTGCACGCGGTCTCGCCGCCGCCAAGCGTTTCGACGAAATCGACAACGCTCCTGAAGAAAAGGCCCGCGGTATCACGATCAACACCTCCCACGTGGAATACACCACTGCAAACCGTCACTACGCTCACGTCGACTGCCCGGGGCACGCCGACTACGTGAAGAACATGGTGACCGGTGCTGCCCAGATGGACGGCGCCATCCTCGTCGTTGCAGCTACCGACGGCCCGATGCCGCAGACCCGCGAACACATCCTCCTCGCCCACCAGGTTGGCGTGCCGAAGATCGTCGTGTTCATGAACAAGGTCGACATGGTGGACGACGAAGAACTCCTCGACCTCGTGGAAATGGAAGTTCGCGACCTTCTGTCCAAGTACGGATTTGACGGCGACAACACCCCGATCATCCGCGGTTCCGCCCTCAAGGCCCTCGAAGGCGACCCTGCCTACCAGGACAAGATCATGGAACTCATGGACGCCTGCGACACCTACATCCCGCTTCCGGCCCGCGAAACCGAAAAGCCGTTCCTGATGCCGATCGAAGACGTGTTCACCATCACCGGTCGTGGCACCGTCGCCACCGGTCGTATCGAACGCGGCGTCGTTCACCTGAACGACAAGGTCGAACGCGTGGGTCTCGGCGAAACCGCCGAATACGTCGTTACCGGCGTTGAAATGTTCCGCAAGCTCCTCGACGACGCCCAGGCTGGCGACAACGTCGGTTTGCTCCTCCGCGGTGCAGAAAAGAAGGACATCAGCCGCGGCCAGGTGCTCGCAGCCCCGAAGTCCGTGACCCCGCACGCCGAATTCAAGGCAGAAATCTACGTTCTGACGAAGGACGAAGGTGGCCGTCACACGCCGTTCATGAACGGCTACCGTCCGCAGTTCTACTTCCGCACCACCGATGTGACTGGCACGATCCAGCTTCCGGAAGGTGTCGAAATGGTGACTCCGGGTGACACCGTGACCATCCACGTGAACCTGATCGCCCCGGTGGCAATGGAAAAGCAGCTCCGCTTCGCAATCCGCGAAGGTGGCCGTACCGTTGGCGCTGGCTCCGTAACCGAAATCATCAAGTAATCGGATAATAAAATGCCCAGAGAACTCATCACGCTCGAATGCACCGAATGCAATCAGCGCAACTATGACTGCGACAAGAACAAGCGTCTTCATCCCTCCCGCGTGGAGTACAAGAAGTACTGCCCGTTCTGCCGCAAGCATACTGTTCACAAGGAAACCAAGTAAGGAAGTCCGAATAGGTCGGTAGCTCAATTGGTAGAGTCACGGTCTCCAAAACCGTTGGTTGGGGGTTCGAGTCCCTCCCGACCTGCTCACTTCCTGGAGTCATTATGCGCAAGATCCAGCAATATGTCAAGGAATCCATCGAGGAACTGAAGAAAGTTACTTGGCCTACTTGGGAAGAACTTAAGGGTTCGACTTTGGTAGTGATGCTTTTCAGCGTCATTATGGGTCTGTACATTGCCGGACTCGACGTTGGTTTCTCTTGGATCATTGACAAAATTATGGGAAGAGGTTAATGTATGCTTTGGTATGCCATTCACACCTTTTCCGGTCAAGAAAACAACATTAAGAAACGTATCGAGCAGATGATTGAACGCGAAGGCGTTCAGGAAAAGTTCGGCCGTATCATTGTTCCGACCCGCGAAGTGGTTTCCACCGTTCGCGGTCGTCGTCATGTATCGGTGCAGAACGCAATGCCCACTTACGTTTTCATCGAAATGGTGCTGGACGAGCTCACCCAGCATTTGGTGATGAACATCAATGGCGTCACCCATTTCTTAGGAATGACACCCACCAAGAGGGTGGCTATTCCTTTACAACAGAGCGAGGTCGATCGTCTTCTTGGAGTTGATCCTAGTGGCTCCGCGGAAGGCGAGATCCAAAATCCGTACACAATTGGCGAAAATGTCCGCATCAAGGAAGGTCCTTTCAAGGACTTTGTGGGCGTCGTAGACGAAATCATGGAAGACAAGACCAAGATCAAGGTCATGGTCACGGTCTTCGGTCGTTCTACGCCTGTCGAACTCTCCTACAACCAGGTAGAATCCGACATCGCTTAAGACTACGGTTTTGAAACGGAGATAACACAGTGGCAAAGAAAATCACAGGTTATATTAAGCTCCAGATTCCTGCAGGCGCCGCAAACCCGGCTCCTCCGGTGGGTCCCGCCCTTGGTCAGAAGGGTGTGAACATCATGGAATTCTGCAAGCAGTTCAACGCAAAGACCCAGAACGACAAGGGCATGGTTATCCCGGTCGTTATCACGGTCTATGCCGATAAGAGCTTTACCTTCATCACGAAGGTATCGCCGGTTCCGGCCCTCATCAAGAAGGCTGCCGGCATTGAAAGCGGCTCTGGCGAACCCAACCGTAAGAAAGTTGGTAAGCTCACCAAGGCCCAGGTCCAGGATATCGCCCAAAAGAAGATGCCGGATCTAAACACAATCGACCTCGAAGCCGCTATGCGCATGGTCGCGGGTACTGCTCGCTCCATGGGCGTTGAAGTGGTTGACTGAGGCAGGTAATTCACCGTTACGTATCTGACAGGAAACACCATGTTCAGAGGAAAAAAATACAAGAAGATTGCTGAAAGCATCGACCGTAACAAGGCTTACGATCTTGCCGAAGCAGTCCAAATCCTTAAAAAGTCCGAATTGAAGTTCGACCAGACGGTCGAAATCCACTTCAATCTCGGTGTGGACCCAAAACATTCCGACCAAGTGGTTCGTGGCACTGTCGTGCTGCCGCATGGTACCGGTCGTCAGGTCCGCGTCTTGGTTTTCTGCAAGGACAATAACCTTGAAGTTGCAAAGAACGCAGGCGCAGACTACGCTGGTGGTGCTGACTTGGTTCAGAAGATTCAGGAAGGCTGGCTGGACTTTGATTCCGTCGTTGCTACTCCCGACATGATGCCGGTGATTAGTAAGGTCGCTAAGGTCCTCGGTCCTCGCGGTTTGATGCCTTCTCCGAAGGCCGGCACGGTTACGGTTAACGTGGCCCAGACGGTTAAGGAACTCAAGGCTGGTAAGATTCAGTACCGCGTTGACAAGGGCGCCAACGTCCATGCCCCCGTAGGCAAGCTCTCCTTCGGCGTCGACCAGCTGGTTGAAAACACCAAGGCTGTGATCGATTCCGTCGTCAAGAACAAGCCTCAATCTTCTAAGGGCACCTACATTAAGAGCCTTACGTTGTCTGCAACGATGGCTCCGGGCATCAAACTTGATATGGCACTGACGCGATAGGAGACACCATGAAAGCTGTAGTTAAAAAACAACAGACTGTGGATTCGCTCGTCGAGTCCTTCAATGGCGCTACCGCCGTTTATCTGCTCAATTATCAAGGCATGACCGTAGAAAAGGACAATGCCCTTCGCAAGGCACTCGCATCTAAGGGTGTGAAGTACCACGCTGTGAAGAACACTCTTCTCAAGCGCGTGCTCGCTGCTCTTAAGGTCGAAGGTCTCGATGATTTGCTGACCGGCGCAACTTCTGTGATGGTCGGCTTCGAAGAAGATCCGCTTCTGCCTGCTCGCGAAATTGAAGCATTCCACAAAGCAAACCCCGATTTCTTGGTTGCCAAGAGCGTGTACCTTGATGGCAAGGCGATGCCTGGCTCCGAAGTCGTGAACCTCTCCAAGATCCCGGATCGTAAGGGCATGATCGCTCAGATCGTCTCCATCGCTCTCGGACCTGGCTCCACGATCGCCGGTCAAATCAAGACACTCCAGGAAAAGCTGGAAAAAGAATCGGGCTCCGAAGCTGCTCCCGAAGCCGCTGCGGAAGCTTAACAACAAACCACAAACCAAAAAATTTAAACGGAATAATCGGAGAAACACATCATGGCAACTGATATCAAGGCACTGGGCGATCAAATCGTTGGTCTTACCCTTCTCGAAGCCAAGGCTTTGGCTGACTACCTTAAAGAAACCCACGGCATCGAAGCTGCTGCCGGTGGCGCCGTCGTAATGGCCGCCGCTGCTGCCGCTCCTGCTGAAGAAAAGACTGAATTCGACGTAATCCTCGTCGAATGCGGCGCTAAGAAGATGGACGTCCTCAAGGCTGTCCGCGCCATCACCGGTCTGGGCCTCAAGGAAGCTAAGGACCTGGTCGAAAAGGCCAACAGCGTGGTTAAGGAAGCAATGCCGAAGGCCGACGCTGAAAAGCTCAAGAAGGACCTGGAAGATCTCGGAGCAAAGGTCGCTCTGAAGTAATGCTTTCACTTCATTGACTTATTATATGCCAACTGCCTGCACTGTATGTGCGGGCTTTTGGTGTATAATGTTTGTCACTATTTTTTGCTATTTTTAGATAAAAAAGCTCTTCACCGGATGAGGTATTTCAAATGACCACGGAGCGAAAAAGCTATTCCTCCAATAAGTTCCAGCTGGAACTCCCGTACCTGATCGAAGTCCAGAAGGCTTCGTACGAGCAATTCCTCCAGAAGGAAATCTCGCCAGAAAAACGTCTCAAGGTAGGGCTGGAACGCGTGTTCCAGGATATTTTCCCGATCACTGACGTCAAGGGTCTTTATTCCCTTAATTATGAAGGTTATTATTTCGGTATCCCGAAGTACAGCATCCCCGAATGCCGTGAGCGTGGTCTCACGTATTCCATGGAGCTTTACGCCACTCTTTCTCTTCAGATTTTCGAAGAAGATGGCGAAGATCGCAAGCTCAAGGAAGAAGTCAAGAACGACGTCCTTATTTGCGAACTCCCGATCATGACTGAAAACGGAACGTTCATCGTCAATGGCGCTGAACGCGTTGTCGTTTCCCAGTTGCACCGTTCCTACGGTATTAGCTTTGACGAAGAACTCCAGCCCAGCGGCCGCTCCGATTACAAGAGCCGTATTATTCCGCACCGTGGTGCCTGGGTGGAATTCAATACCGAAGGCGACACCCTTTACCTCATCATCGACCGCAAGAAGAAGCTCGCCGCAACGACCATGCTCCGCTGCATCGGTTTCGAAACGACTCAGGAAATCCTGAAGCTGTTCTACAAGAAGAGCGAAGAAGTTTCCGTTAGCGACCTCTCCAAGGAATTTGACGAAAATGGCGTTTGCGTCCTCATCGACCGCATCATTTTCGAAGATGTGATCGACAAGGATTCCGGCGAAGTTATCGTTCACGCGAACGACGTGATCGACGAAAAGAAGCTCGAATGCCTCATCGAAAACAAGGTGGAAACGGTTGTGCTCCTCTCCAAGGACGAAGACAACCTCCTCATCCACTACACCCTCGCTGCCGACAAGTCCAAGTCCCGCGAAGACGCCCTCAAGGCTATCTACTCCGTGACCCACCAGCAGCAGGACGAAGCTCCGGATATGCGCACTGCCGAACTTTACTTCGACAGTCAGTTCATTTCCGACCCGCACAAGTACGATCTCGGCGAAGTTGGCCGTTATCGCTTGAACGCTAAGATTTACAGCAAGCCCGAAATCTTGAAGGTCCTCGAAGAACAGGGCGACGAATTCAAGATTCCGTCCCTCACCACGATGACCATGAGCAAGGCTGACTTCCTTGCCATCATCGAATACATGGTTGGCCTCTACAGCGATACCGAAGGTTACACCCTCGACGATATCGACCACTTGGGCAACCGTCGTACCCGTTCCGTGGGCGAACTCCTTGCTAACCAGATTTCCGTGGGCCTTTCCCGTATGTCTCGCGTCATCCGCGAGAACCTGAACCTCCACGGCGAAGACGAACAGACCACTCCGCGCGACCTCGTGAATACCCGTATGGTCAGCTCCACGGTGCAGTCCTTCTTCGGTTCTTCTCAGCTTTCCCAGTTCATGGACCAGATGAACCCGCTTTCTGAACTTACTCACAAGCGTCGTCTTTCCGCTCTCGGTCCTGGTGGTCTTTCCCGCGAACGCGCAGGCTTCGAAGTCCGTGACGTGCACTACACGCACTACGGCCGTCTCTGCCCGATCGAAACACCGGAAGGCCCGAACATCGGTCTTATCAACTCCCTCGCTTCCTTCGCCGTGGTGAACCACTTCGGCTTCATCGAAACCCCGTACCGTATTGTGGGTCTCATTGACTTCAAGGATGCCAAGGGCAACATTGTGAAGATTCCGGAAGCCAAGTGGCACTTCGGTATCTTCAAGGCTTTCGTGCATGACCCGCACCTCTTCCTGGAACTTGAACTTTCCAAGAAGCAGATCGATTCCGTGCGCATGAACCTCGACATCAAGCAGCGCGACCTTTTCGAAGGTTTCGTGAACAAGGTGTTTGCGTTCAAGGATGCCGAAGGCAACGTGACTTACTACCGTAACGGTTTCACTGTCGATGATTTTGGCGGCAAGGCCGATTACGAACAGGTGGGCACTGTGGTCGAACAGATCGTGTCTGACTACATCACCTTCCTCACCGCCGACGAAGAAGACGCTTTCAAGGTGGCTCCGGCTTCTACCGAACTCACCGATGACAACCGCTTCAAGGGCGACATGGACGGCTACGTGATCGTCCGCGACAAGAGCGAATACCCGCACCTCATGCGCCAGGACAGCTTCGCTCTCGACGATACCGAAACCGAACGCATTGACCTCATGGACGTGGCCCCGATGCAGATCGTGTCTGTGGCTGCAGGTCTTATCCCGTTCCTCGAACACGATGACGCTAACCGTGCATTGATGGGTTCTAACATGCAGCGCCAGGCGGTGCCTCTGCTCCGCGCCGAAGCTCCGATCGTGGGTACGGGTCTCGAACGCCGCGCCGCACTCGACTCGGGTACGGTCGTCCGCGCCAAGCACGACGGTAAGGTGACCTTCGTCGATGCACGCAACATCACCGTGCAGCGTGGCAACATGGTCGACGGCAACTTCGTGCCGCTCACCGGTCTCGGCGAAGACTACGAATTCCTCGGCAAGGATCCGATTGACAACTACGTTCTGCGCAAGTTCGAACGTTCCAACCAGGATTCCTGCATCAACCAGAAGCCTATCGTGGATGTGGGCGACTTCGTCAAGGCTGGCGATGTGCTCGCTGACGGTGTGTCTACCGACCACGGCGAACTGGCTCTCGGTAAGAACATCTTGATCGGCTTCCTCCCCTGGAACGGTTACAACTACGAAGACGCCGTTATTATTTCGGAAGAACTTGCCATCAAGGATACCTTTACTTCTATCCATATCGAAGAATACGAATTGGAAGTCCGCGACACCAAGCGCGGTCCGGAAGAACTCACCCGCGAAATCCCGAACGTCGGCGAAGATGCTTTGCGCAACCTCGACGAAAACGGCGTGATCCGCGTGGGTGCCGAAGTTTCCGCTGACGATATCCTCGTCGGTAAGGTGACTCCGAAGGGCGAAACCGAACTCTCTCCGGAAGAACGTTTGCTCCGCGCTATCTTCGGCGAAAAGGCCGGCGACGTGCGCGATTCTTCTCTGAAGGCTCCTCCGGGAATGAAGGGCGTCGTGCTCGAAACCCGTATCTTCAGCAAGAAGGACAAGGCCGACAAGAACAGCAAGGAAAAGGATCAGGAAACGATCAACGAAATCCGTTCCAACTTCCAGGCCCAGATCGACAAGATCAAGGCTTCTTGCTCCGAACACTTGTTCGAACTCTTGGGCGGCAAGGCTGCCGGTAAGGTCATGGACAACGAAACCCATGAACTCCTGATCCGCGAAGGCCAGACTTATACTGAACAGAACCTCTCCGTCATCGACGTGACGAAGGTTTCTCCGGCTTCCACTTTCGTGGTGGGCGACGACGAACTCCAGGAAAAGGTTCTTTCGCTCGTGCTCGTTGCACGCGACAACCTGGATACGCTCACCCGTACCATGGAAAAGGAAATCGACAAGGTCACTAAGGGTGACGAACTCAAGCCGGGCGTGCTCAAGAGCGTGAAGGTCTACATCGCCAAGAAGCGTTGCCTCTCTATCGGTGACAAGATGGCAGGTCGTCACGGTAACAAGGGTGTGGTCTCCAAGATCGTGCCTGTCGAAGACATGCCGTTCACCGAAGACGGACGTCCGCTCCAGATTCTTCTGAACCCGCTGGGCGTGCCTTCCCGTATGAACATCGGTCAGGTGCTCGAAGTCCACTTGGGCTGGGCTGCAAAGACCCTCGGTTTCAAGGTTTCCACTCCGGTGTTCGACGGTGCCAAGTTCGAAGACATCTGCAAGGAACTCGAAAAGGCTTACCAGAAGAACCCGATCGTGAACTACGAAATGGATCCGGACAACAACAAGATTATCGGTAAGGCAAAGCTCTATGACGGCCGTACCGGTGAAGCATTCTTGAACCCGGTTACTATCGGTTACATGTACTACCTGAAGCTCGGTCACTTGGTGGACGACAAGATCCACGCCCGTTCTATCGGTAGCTACGCGCTCGTGACGCAGCAGCCTCTCGGCGGTAAGAGCCAGTTCGGTGGCCAGCGCTTCGGTGAAATGGAAGTGTGGGCTATGGAAGCTTACGGTGCCGCTTACACGCTGCAGGAACTCCTCACCGTCAAGTCTGACGACGTGCAGGGCCGTTCCAAGGTGTACGACGCTATCGTACACGGCCAGAACACTCCGAAGCCGGGTGTTCCTGAATCCTTCAACGTTATGATCCGCGAAGTTCGTTCTTTGGGTCTCAATATTCAGACCAATGGAGATAAGTAATATGGTCGAAGAAATTGAACGCGACAATTCTGGCGATATTTCGATTCACCTCGCCGCTCCGGAAATGATCCGCAGCTGGTCCCATGGTGAAGTGACCAAGCCCGAAACCATCAACTACCGTTCCTTCAAGCCTGAAAAGGATGGTCTTTTCTGCGAAAAGATCTTTGGACCGGTGAAGAACTGGGAATGTAACTGCGGTAAGTTCAAGCGTATCCGTTACAAGGGTGTCGTTTGCGACCGTTGCGGCGTGGAAGTGACTCACTCCAACGTGCGCCGTAAGTACATGGGCCACATTGAACTTGCTATTCCTCTGACTCACACCTGGTTCGTCCGTAACCAGCCGTGCGTCATTGGCGCTCTGTTGAACCTTTCCACCAAGGATCTCGACAACATCATCTATTACGAAAAGTATGTTGTGATCGATCCGGGTGACGCTGACCTCGAACCGAATGCCTTGATCGATGAAGCCCAGTACCAGGACCTCACCAACGAAGGCCGTACGTTCGACGCCAAGATGGGTGCCTCCGCTATCAAGCAGCTGCTTGACCGCGTGGACCTCACCGCCCTTTCTGCAGAACTCCGCACTCAGGCTATGTCCAAGTCCAAGACCAAGCAGGAAGACGCTTTGAAGCGCCTCAAGGTCGTGGATTCCTTCCTCAAGTCTCAGCGCGACAGCTTCCGTAGCTACTACGAAGATCCTGTCAAGGCCATGAAGGCCGACAGCCAGCAGCCCTGGCTCCGTGGCCTCGCCGAAGCCGTTGCCGAATTCAAGGCTAACTACGAAGCCAAGCACGACAACTTTGTGGTTGCCGACGCTTACGAAGAATTCCGCAAGATGTACCCGAGCGAAGCACGCCTTCTCGCTAACCAGCCGTCCTGGATGATTCTCGACGTGCTTCCGGTGATTCCGCCTGATCTTCGTCCGCTCGTACCGCTCGAAGGCGGCCGTTTCGCAACGTCCGACTTGAACGAACTTTATCGCCGCGTCATCAACCGCAACAACCGTTTGAAGAAGTTGATTGACCTCCGTGCGCCGAACGTGATTCTCTGCAACGAAAAGCGTATGTTGCAGGAAGCCGTTGACCAGCTGTTCGACAGCGGCCGTCGCACTGCCCGTACGGGTTCTGCACGTCCGATGAAGAGCCTCGCCGAACTCCTGAAGGGTAAGCAGGGCCGCTTCCGTATGAACTTGCTCGGTAAGCGCGTGGACTACTCCGGTCGTTCCGTGATCGTGGTGGGCCCGGAACTCCGCATGCATCAGTGCGGTCTCCCGAAGCGCATGGCTCTCGAACTTTACAAGCCGTTCATCATCCACCGTTTGGAAGAAGAAGGTATCGTTTATACCCTCAAGTCCGCTAAGAAGTACGTGGACGCCGAACGTCCGGAAGTGTGGGATATCCTCGAAGAAATTATCGAAGACCACCCGGTGATGTTGAACCGCGCCCCGACGCTTCACCGTCTGGGTATCCAGGCGTTCTACCCGCGCCTGATCGAAGGTAACGCAATCCGCCTGCACCCGTTGGTCTGTACTGCATTTAACGCAGACTTCGACGGTGACCAGATGGCATGCCACCTTCCGCTGTCTTTCGAAACGCAGCTCGAATGCCGCGTTCTCATGCTCTCTTCGAACAACATTCTTCACCCGGCTTCCGGTCAGCCGATCGCTGTCCCGGGTCAGGATATCGTGCTCGGTCTGTACTACTTGACCAAGCCGCGTCCGGCTCGTAAGGGTGAAGGCATGCACTTCTTCGATTCTGCCGAAGCCGTGCGCGCTTACGAAAACGGTGTTGTCGATCTGAACGCAATCGTTTACTTGAAGCTTAAGGCTGGTCAGAAGATTTACATGGGCGCCCTCGAAAAGGATGCCGTGTGCCTCCGCGAATCTGCCGACGATAACGGCAATATCGAACAGGCTGTCAAGGCTGGCGAAAAGATCAAGTTCCTTACCCTTAAGGAAGACAATGTTATCAAGACGACCGTCGGTCGTATCATCTTTAACGAATTTGTTCCGAAGGAACTTGGCTACGCCAACGAAACCTTCGGCAAGAAGGTGATTGCGAAGTCCATTGACGACCTGTACCGCCGCACCGGTAACCGCGTGACCGTGGATTACCTGGATGACCTGAAGGCCAACGGTTACAAGTGGGCTACCCGCGCCGGTTCTTCTGTGGCTATCGCCGAAATGGTGATCCCGAAGGAAAAGCAGGAAATGCTCGACAAGGCTGCCGAACAGGTTTCCCGCATCCGTAGCCTCTATGAAGACGGTGTGATTACCGACGGTGAACGTTATAACCAGACCATTGACGTGTGGTCCAAGACGACCTCCGAAGTTGCTGCCAAGCAGTGGGACTTGCTCTCCAGCGACCGTGACGGCTTCAACCCGGTTTACATGATGGCCGACTCCGGCGCTCGTGGTAGCCGTGAACAGATTAAGCAGCTGTCCGGTATGCGTGGTTTGATGCAGAAGCCGATCAAGCAGCTCGGTGGTCAGGAAGTTATTGAAAACCCGATTAAGTCCTGCTTCCGTGAAGGCCTTAACGTGATGGAATACTTCATCTCGTCTCACGGTGCTCGTAAGGGTTTGGCAGATACCGCTCTTAAGACGGCTGACGCTGGTTACTTGACTCGTCGTCTCGTGGACGTGGGCCAGGACCTCGTGATTACCGAAGAAGACTGCGGTACCACGAACGGCATCGAAGTGTCCGCATTCAAGGACGGCGACGATACCGTGATCGCTCTTGAAGAACGTCTCCTCGGTCGTGCTCCGGTGGACGACATCAAGCACCCGGTGACTGGCGAAGTGATCGTCAAGGCCGGCGAACTCGTGACCGAACGCGATCTTCCGAAGATCTCCGCTACGGGTCTTGAACACATCAAGATGCGTTCCGTGCTCACCTGCGATTCCCGCAATGGTGTCTGCTCCAAGTGCTATGGCCGTATGCTTGCTTCCGGTCGTCCGGTTGACCTGGGCGAAGCCGTGGGTGTGCTCGCTGCACAGTCCATCGGTGAACCGGGTACGCAGCTTACCCTCCGTACCTTCCACATCGGTGGTGCTTCTTCTCGTCTTACTGTCGAAAGTGACAAGAAGGCAACCGTCGATGGCCACATCGAACTCGAACAGGTCGAAACTGTTGAACACGAAGGCCAGAAGGTCGTTACCAGCCGCATGGCTGAACTCGTTATCTTTGACAAGACCGGCATCAACAAGGGTCGTTACCAGATTCCGTACGGCTCTATCCTCCATGTCGAAAACGGCGCCGCAGTTACTACAGGCCAGGTAATGTTCGAATGGGATCCGTATAACAGCCCGATTATCAGTAACGTTTCTGGTAAGGTTGTTCTTACGGACATGGTTGAAAACCGCACCTACCGTTCCGAAACGGACGAAGTCACTGGCGTGGAAACCTGGACCGTGATTAGCGACAAGCAGCACGGCAAGAAGGACCTCCACCCGGCAGTTACCATCGTTGATTCTTCTAACACGAAGATTGGTAACTACATGCTTCCGGATGGCGCAATCCTTACCGTTAAGGCTGGCGAAATGGTGAGCGTCGGTCAGACTGTTGCAAAACTTCCGCGCGCTGCCGGTAAGACCCGCGATATTACGGGTGGTCTTCCGCGCGTGGCCGAACTCTTCGAAGCTCGCGTTCCGAAGAACAAGGCGTTCATCGCTCCGATCGACGGTCTGGTCGAAAAGATCGAAGAAGTCCGCAACAACCAGGTAGTTTATATTAAGATGGATGACCAGGAAGAGAAAGTGCTGGTTCCCCGCGGCGTCCATCTGGCGGTCAACGAAGGTGACCGTGTCCACATTGGTCAGAAGATCAGTGAAGGCAGCGTGGATCCCCACGATATCCTCGACGTCCTTGGTCCTGAAGAGGTCCAGCGTCACTTGGTGAACGAAATCCAGGCGGTGTACCGCCTGCAGGGTGTGGCTATCGCAGATAAGCACATCGAATGTATCGTCCGCCAGATGATGCGTAAGGTGAAGGTCAAGGATTCCGGAGACTCCGAACTGCTTCCGGGCGAAGAAATTTCCAAGGCCCGTCTCCGCGCAGAGAACGACCGCTTGGTCGCACTCGGCAAGACTCCGGCGACCTTCACGCCGATGCTCCTTGGTATCACGAAGGCATCCTTGGCGACAGACAGCTTCATTTCTGCCTGCTCGTTCCAGGAGACCACCAAGATCCTTACCCGCGCTTCCATCGAAGGTAGCGTCGACCCGCTCCTGGGTCTTAAGGAAAACGTGATTATGGGTCGTCTTATTCCGTGCGGTACTGGCGCACGCCACCTGAGGAACGTCCAGGTGGTGGATGCCGATGCCGAACTGGATGCCGCGGCTCGGCCTATGGGTATCCAGGGCGATTACACTGAATCCGACGATAGCGCCATCCAGATGCTGGATAACGAAATCGGTATCAATGACGAGGAAGATTCGGATAATTAACCCGAGATACTTGAAAAAAATTGGAAAAGAAACTATATTTGCACTCCAAAATCTAGGAGATTAACAGTGCCAACTATTCAACAGCTCGTCCGCAACGGACGTGAACAGATCAGCAACAAGACCGCTTCCGTGGCCTTGAAGTCCTGCCCCCAGAAGCGCGGTGTTTGCACCCGCGTGTACACCAGCACCCCGAAGAAGCCGAACTCCGCTCTTCGTAAGATCGCCCGTGTGCGTCTTTCCAACAAGATGGAAGTGACCGCATACATTCCTGGTGAAGGCCACAACCTCCAGGAACACTCCATCGTGCTCATCCGCGGTGGTCGTGTGAAGGACGTCCCCGGTGTTCGTTACCACATCATCCGTGGTACTTTGGATACCCAGGCTGTGAACGGTCGTCAGAACGGCCGCTCCAAGTACGGTGTTAAGAAGAAAGGTGCCGCTCCGGCCAAGAAGTAAGGAAGGTAGAATATGTCTAGAAGAAGAAAGGCTCTCCATCGCTCCATCCTCCCGGATCCGCGTTACAAGTCCACTCTCGTTACCGAACTCGTCGGTGTCGTGCTGAAGCAGGGCAAGAAGACCATCGCTGAACAGATCGTCTATACCGCTCTCGAAAACCTCGGCCAGAAGCTCGAAGGTCCGGAAACTCCGCTTGAAAAGTTCGAACTCTGCCTCGAAAACATCAAGCCGCGTCTCGAAGTGAAGTCCCGCCGTATCGGTGGTGCCAACTACCAGGTTCCGATGGAAGTTGCACCGGACCGCGCCAAGGCCCTCGCTCTCCGCTGGCTCCTCGATGCAGCCCGTAACCGCAACGAAGCCAACATGGCTGACCGCCTTGCTGCAGAACTCGTTGCCGCCAAGAACGGTGAAGGCAACGCTGTCCGCAAGAAGAACGACACGCACAAGATGGCCGAAGCCAACAAGGCTTTCGCACACTTCCGTTTCTAATTCTTGCATTAGCACGGAATTATCCTAGAGGAAGGCTCCGCTTAAAAGCGGAGCTTTTCTGTTTTGTGCAGTTAGGGTTTGCCGGAACACATACGTAGACTAAAATTCTAACACAAAAATGCCGAAATTTTGCGTAATTAGGCGTTTAAAACCGTACAACGCAAATAGTCGGACTTTTATTGCTTTTGTATACAGCGGGATTTATCTTTGCGGTAAAGGGTAAAAACAAAACACTAATGGGAGTGAAAATGAAAAAACACCTGAAATCCTTTGCCGGCATTTTGGCATCTGCCGCTTGCCTTGGCGCATTCGCGACCACCACATCGATGGCTGCAGAAACCTACGCGGGAACCTTCTTTGACGAAAACGGAGCCTATTACGGTCCGGATTGCGACAAGGATAAAAACTATTCCGGTGCCTATTATACGGGTAATTACGAAAGCCCGTTCAAGAAGATTTTGGGCAAGACTGACGCCGAAATTCAGGAAAAGATGGATGCCCTTTGGAATCATTACTTTAAGGGTGATGATAATTCCAAGGTTTATTATGACAAGGGTAGCGAAGCCTACATCAAGGACATCAACAACAACGACGTCCGTTCCGAAGGCATGTCTTACGGCATGATGATTGCCGTACAGACGGGTCACAAAGAAGAATTCGACAAGCTCTGGAACTGGGCGAAGAACCACATGTGGCACAAGGGCGGTGGCTGGGACGGCTACTTTGCATGGCAGCGTAACGACAGCGGTACTGGTGGCGATGACAACTGCGCACCTGATGGCGAAATGTACTTTATGATGTCTTTGCTTTTCGCAGCCAATCGCTGGAACGACAGCAAGTACATGGAAGACGCCCAGTACATCTTGAAAAAGATGTGGGACAACGGCCAGCATAGCCTTTTCAACCCGCAACACTACGTGATTACATTCCAGCCGCAGGGCAACGAAAACAACTTCTCTGACCCGTCTTACGACTTGCCGGCATACGTCGATCTTTTCGCCCGTTGGTCCACCTCCAATCAGGACAAGTGGTCTAAGGCCGCGAAGGCAACGCGCGATCACTTGTACAAATCTTCTAACCCGAAGTCCGGCTTGTTCAGCGACTATAACAACTTTGACGGAACCCCGCACGGCGTAAGCTACAATAGTAACGCCGAAAAGTACATGTACGACGCCATGCGCTGCGCTATGAACTTCGGTATGGACTACTACCTGTTCGGTGTTGATTCTGCTCGTCAAGAAGAAATGGCCCGCCGCATTATCGATTTCTTTGAAAAGGATGGCTACAAGCACGCTCGCTTCAACTGGGATGGTTCTAATCCGCAGGAACAGTATACGCAGGGCGAAGCCGGTGCAAATGCAGTTGCAGCCATGGCCTTGATTAACGATTCCAAATACGATGCCGCCGTCAAGAAGAACTTGGAGTTGGCATGGGATACTAAGTTCATGACCGGTCAGTACCGCTACTACGATGGCCTGGTGCATTACCTTGCCATGCTCCACTTGAGCGGCACCTTCAAGATTTGGAAGCCGAAGCCGACTGTCGAATCTGAAGAAAAGACCATTACCGAGACCGAAATCAACGGCGTGACCTATAATGACGGCGACAAGGTTGATTACTTCGAAGGTTGCAAGCTTTACAAGGCGACCATCAAGGCTCCCGCCCAGACTGGCCCGGGTAATGATTCTACTGTTACCAACCCTGATTCTACCGTTGCTAACCAGGATACTACGATTGCAATTCGTACAACCGTTGCCTTGAACAATAATGTTCGCGTGTGGTCCACCAACAGCGCAATCGTTATTGAAAACGCACCGGCAGGCACCAAGTATACGGTCACTGATCTCAACGGTCGCGTGCTGACTGCATCGAAGACTGCGACTTCGACCCAGGAAGTCCGCCTTGCCAAAACGGGCCCGATGCTTGTCATTGTCGGCAACAAGGCATACAAGGTCGTGAAATAGTAAAGCTTCTATTTAAGGCTTGTATATAAAAAGTCCCGGAAGGAAAATCTTCCGGGACTTTTGCTTTTGTGGATTGGTTATTTCTGTATGTGGAGCCTGTACATGCTTCGCGCATGGGTGCTGGGAGCATCGATAGCGTGTACGCCCGGGGTGAAGTGCTGTACGGCGCTCTGCCACAGGATGCGCCCCTGGTAGTCGAACTGCACGACGCTTGCCTTTAATGCTTTGTCGGTTTGCATGTAGAGCTTGCCGTCTTGCAGGCGAAAGGAGTTGCCGGCGGCCCTCCCGGTAAGCTTGATAGCCGTGTTACTCTCCAAAGCCTTCATTTTGGCGATGCCGGCCTTCCAGGCGTCAACGGCGGCCTGCGAGGTGTTGAGCGCCCAGTCGCCTTCGTTGGCTTCCTTGCTCTGGCTGAACCACATCACCGCAAATACGCGGGAGAAGTCCGTGGCGAAGTGCTCGAACATGTCGGTAATCCATTCGGCCTTGTTTCCGCCGAGTTCGGAGCTCGAAATTTCGGCGATGAAGAGCGGCTTGTCGATGTTCGCGAGCGCGTTGTACGCCTTCTTGAAAACCTGCGAGAACGTCTGCCAGCTGGACCAGCTCTGGCATTTGCCCCAGTTGTAGCCGTCGATGGAGATGTAGTCGACGTATTCGTCGCCGGGGTAGTTGCCGGTAAGCGTGGAACCCTTTCCTGCGTTCGAGGCGTTAGTGGTCCAGACCCACTTGACGTTTTCGACATTTTCTTCGCGGAAGATTTTCACGATGTGGCGGAATGCTTCGGCCACGTTTGCGTCGGTGTTGCCGGCACCTTCTTTACCCACGCCCCAGTCGTACCAGTCGCCGTTTGCCTCGTGGAGGGGCCTGAGCCAGATTTCTTCGCCGTAATTCTTGACGCCCTTGGCGTAGTCACGGATGTATTCGTCGGCCTTGCCGTTCACCAGTTCCTGCGCATTGTAGCCGTTCGCCATCCAGGTAACCACCAGCGTGGAGCCGTTTTCCTTGGCGACGTTGGCGTATTCTTCGGTCGCGTTCCAGTCGTTGATGTCGAAGAGTGCAAAGTAGCTGATAAGGTCGAGGTGCGTGCCCTGCAAATCCTGGAACGCCTGCACGTTCTGCTGCGTGGGCTGCGGATACTGACCCGGGCCACCGACCCATGCGCCGACCTGGAATGCCATGGCCGCGACAGGTGCGACACACATAGAGAGGAATAATTTCTTGTTCATATAAACCCCGATAGGCATTAAATGCCAGTTGATGTTGTTTTACGTTTTTAAAGATATGTTCGGGATTTTGCGAAAGACGTTTTAGTTGTTTATATTTATATTAAAGTGTATCTAGTGTTATGGCGGAGGCCCGATGACTGTCGATGAATTTTGCAAGTGGATAGAATCGTCCGGATTCAAGGATGGTGCAAGGCTTCCATCTGTGCGCAAGGTAGCTGCGTCGCAGGGGGCTTCGACCTTTACCGTTTTCCAAGCGTATAAGCGCCTAGTAGAACAAGGCAAAATCTACGGAGAGCACGGCAACGGTTACTTTTGGGGCCAAAAGCCCGAAATCGTGGTAGACGCAAGCGAGCACGAGACTGAACGCCTGGAACGCCTGCTTTTAGAAGACTGGAAATCCGGCAAGATTTCGGTGGACAGTACGCTACCGTCGATTAAGGACTTGTGTTCGGTTTACAGGACCACGTCGGGTTCCATGAGCCGTACCCTTGAAATGCTGCGTGAAAGGGGAGTGCTCGACCGCAAGGGCCGCGGGCGTTACTACTTCAAGAATACAAGGTCGTCTGCGGTCAACTTGAAGGAAATCCTCTTGATTATGCGTTGCAATCCGAACGGGGATTTTAACGGGCTTGGCGAACGTGAACTTACGTTCATGCAGAAGGTGTATGCCGAGGCGCGCCGCAACAAGCTTAAAGTCAAGGCACTCGGGTATTATGAGAACGCGGGGCTTTTTCTAGATGCCGCCGGAAACCGGGTCAGGCTGGAGGACTGTGGCGAATACTTCGGTGCCGTCGTTTCGACCATGCTGGTGTTCAACATAAGCAAACTCTTTGCCCTGCTTGCCTGCACGCGGTTCCCGATTTCGGTGTGGTGGGAACACCCGCTGTACGATATTCCCCGCGCGTTAAAAAAAGAAAAGCGCTACGCGTTCTTCAATTTGGCCTTTGGTGATTTCCCGGGGCGCGCGGTGGGGCATTTCTTGAAAGAAAAGGGAATGGAGCGTGTCGCCTTTATTTCGCCTTACCACATGAGCATGTGGTCGAGGGACCGCCTGAAAGGACTCAAGAAGGTGGGGCTCGAGGTAATCGAAGCGACCGATGCGAGCCATGCGAGCCATTTTGATTTTATGCAGGAGAAGGGGGCGCATGAACATTTTAGCCGTATTTTGCTTAAGCTGGTGAAAGAGATTCCGCCTGTAGATGCGTGGGTCGTGTCAAACGACAGGGTAGGGGTGGAACTTTTGTCGCTCGTGGAGCAGGGCAAGCTCAAGCGCCCGCCTTACATGGTGTCTTTCGACAATTCCAACGACAGCTATCGCAACCGCCTGGATTCCTTTGAGTTCAGCCTCGATGCCCTTGCGGAACAGTCCGTATTCCACTTGATTTCTCCTGGCGTTACTTTGTACAAAAAAGACGATTTCCGCGAGCTTTCGGGGCATGTCGTGGAAAAATAAGCCTTTTTCTTGAAATTATATTTTTGTATGTTATATTTATAAACGTGCAACGTGATTCGGGGAATAGGTTGATGGGTGGATTGAAGCTTCTTTGGATTGTGATTTGCTTAGCGATTGTTGCTGGCTTCGCAGGAATGATAAGAATTCCGCAGGGCGCTAAGGATATTTTTCCGTGCTATGAGCCTCACGGTCATTTTTGCAAGATTGCGAATTACGCGAGTTCCACGACAATGCCGATGGATGGTGCTTTGGAATTTGTAGAGAACAAGGTGGATTGTTTTTATGGCGAAGGTCATGCGTATATAATCGCTAGGAGCAATGCCCCGGAACAGATTCGCGATAGCGTTTTTTGGGGAAGCAAGTCGCGTTGCTACGATGATAACATGAATTGCGGCAATCTCGGTGAAGATGTGGAAGTGCCTCGTTATACAAAAAAATCGGGACTTTATTTTTATTCGTGTAAGAATTCGAAAGCGGCGCCCAATGGCTGCAAGCCTGTGGAAAAGGGAATGGAAATTCTTGAAACGGAAGATTTAAAAATATCGAATCTTTCACGAGATGCCTTGCTATACTATTTCAAGGCGAGTCAAAGGAAAAGTTTGGATTCCTTGATGGCCTGGCTTTTGAAAAATCATAGATTACAGGACTTTTACCAGACATTGCCGTGGGGCTTGAAAGATGAAGATGTCGTGAAGGCGGGGAATTCCGCTGCGCCCAGGTGGACGGGAATGGATTTCTATTTGCGGACAAAAAAGATCGAAAGTAAATCTTATAAACGGGGAAACTTTTCTTCTTTTGCTGACGTAATGAAAGCCTGTAAGGACTGGGGGATGGCGCATGAAGCTCCTTAGTATTTGC
Source organism: Fibrobacter sp. UWOV1 (assembly GCF_900142495.1). NCBI lineage: Bacteria > Pseudomonadati > Fibrobacterota > Fibrobacteria > Fibrobacterales > Fibrobacteraceae > Fibrobacter > Fibrobacter sp. UWOV1. The sequence continues at coordinate 76,986 of NZ_FRBA01000009.1, forward strand.
ATAGCCGGTCTTTGTTTTTTTTGTGGAGCGTTTGCAGAAACGCCCCGCATTGCGGAATACTGCGCCAAGATTCTGGATGATAGTACATACGTTCCTTTGCTGATAAAGGACCTTGATGAACCAATCAAAGAGTGGAATTATCCTGATTCAATTCCTTGCGAACACACTCCGTGCCATGCCAATTGGAAAACGAAAAGCAAGGTCTTTTTCCCGTACGATATTGAGTGCCGTGAAGATGGTTTAGTGGGTTTGTTGGGTGGCGGTGGCGGAGGTATAGCCGTTTGTAGTCATTGCCCTAAGTATCCTATAAAGCTGGAACGTATTTGGAAACTTAGATTGTATGGTAGTAAAGATGAAGATGCTTGCTGTAGAAAAAGTGAAGACTATGAGGATAAGGCTACATTCTATCTTCGCAACGCCCGCGAATCTCTGAAGCCTTTTTATGGGCAAGTTTTCAAGGGCCGTTGGAAAGGCGAATGGGATACCAATGGCAATGGAGAATTTCCCCCGATGAAGCGAGATTTTTTGGCGCGGCTTGTGGGTGAATGTAACGATACGATTCCCGTTGTGGAATATTGCGTCAATGGCGGGAAAAATGCGGAACTTCATTTGACTAATTATTACGATGTATTGCCGAAGCTTACTTTTGCTGATGGCAAAAAGATGAAGTGTGAAGGCGCGATGCGTGTCGAAAAGTCGTATGAAATGGATTTTGCAGAATATGGAAAACGAAAGTTGGCGCATTTCGTGGAGCAGGATACTTGCAACGCGACTAGTGTTGTTGCGACCAAGGTCTATCTGCCCATTCCTAAGTATATCGGTGCGGATGCACTCAAGGGCATTCCGATGAAAAGTTTATACGGGAAGAGTATTCCTGTTATGTCAAAGAATGTACTGACCTGTAATTTTAACTCCATCGAAAGAAATGTATTACTTTATGTCCGTGTCGGCGGCAAGTGCACTAAGCATGATTTGCAGGAGAAAAAGAAACAGAACATTTTTGAATTGGAACAGGTCGAAGACATTCAACTCCATACAAAAAGCATAGTGGGACATTGGGAAACTTGCGGTGACGGTTATATATGTCCGGCCAAATGCACCGAAGTAAAGGATCTTTTGCCATGAAGACCGTGAATATAATTCTGCTTCTGATGTTGCTGCTTGTGGGAACTCTTTTGGCAAAAGAACCTGCGATAATGCATTTTTGTGTTTCGTCATTTGATGAAACTGCGGACGATTTTGATTTAGGCATAAAGGCTATTAAAAGAATTAATCCGAATTCGAAATGGAAATGGCCTGACTCATTGACGTGTGGACGTCCTGTTTGGAATAATAAGTTCGTATTGAATTTCGAGGGTCGGCAAATTGAAATGGGCGGGGAATATGACGGAAATCCAGATGAATTTAGTTGCAAAGTGTGCTCGGATACGGAGCGATTGCAAAGGAGAAGCGTGACGAGTCCGTTTGTTGACGAATTGAACGCGAGGGAGGGCGGCTGTCTTTGCAGAAACGAAAAACCGATAGATTCTACATCGGTCAAAAAACTTTATGGGAAAAAATTCAAGGCGGATTGGGAAACGACTCTTTCATGTTCATGCCCGTCTTATCAGTCAATAACATTAAAGACGACGTTAAATGTCGTTATCGACGGCCCGTGTGCTTCTGTAGAAGTTGCCTTCAAGAAAACCGAAACGGAATCAATGGAAGACGATATTCTTGGTGAGGATTCCGCAGTGACGGTATGGGAGTGTCGCGGAAAAGGCTGTTCCTCGGAAGAACCGAAAGAGGATACAGTGCTAGCAGAAGGGGTGTTTCCATGCTATTATAATAACGCAAATGAGAAACACCATCCTGTTGAATCTTATGGTAGCACTAAACGGATGAACATGGTCGATAAGCCCGAGGCGTCAGAAGAAAGCTTGGAGTGCTTTGAAGTGGATGGAAAACGCTATTTAGTATTTGGGTCGAATGTACCGAGTCAATTTTATTCTGAACATATTTATTATAGCGAATATGAATATATGACAAGTTTTTGTTATGAAAGTATAAACGGATTTAAGGAAATGAAAAAGCGGGAATCGCCATTTTATTCTTGCGAAAAAGAGATGTCATCGCCGAAAGGTTGCAAGGCGAAGGAGCACGGTCTCGATTTCGTGATGAACGGAAAAGGCGAATTTAGCGGTTGGGATCGCAAAGCGCTTTGGCTGTATGCGCGATTGAGGGAGGCGAAAGATGCGGTTTCGTTTATGGACTCTTTAAAATACAGCGAACTTGAGAAAGAAATTCTGTTGCCGGCCAATATATCTAAAAAGACCGTGCAAAAGCTGGGCGACGAAGCTGCACGGAAAACAGCAGGCATGTCGTTCTACAAGGGAACGCGGAGAGCCCGCTATGAGAAATTTGGCAAGAATCAGTTGAATTCGATGAAGGACGCTCTTGACAAGTGCAATGCGTGGGATAATCGCTAGGTTACTTTCGGAACGCTTCTATTTTTCGCATCGTTGGAACGAGTTCTTTTAAGGGAATGTTTGAATCCGGATAGAAACCGATGTGCTTGTCGCAGGCTTTGCTTTCCAATTGTCTTTTTATACCCATGCTGTCAATGTAATTCCATAATTCTGGCTCATTAAGGAATTTTCGCGGATCCCCCTTGCGGGGGAATATAGATTCATGGATGTACATATAATAAAATAATGAATCATTTTCTTCTTTGACATAAATGGAAACTTCGGGCCAGCGGCATTTGTTTAAATCATAGAGAGCCATTTTTCTGTGCGACTCGTTCAATGTGCGTAAGTCGAGATTGTCTTCACTTACACCTTTTAGTTCTAAACGAATAATGCTGGCAAAAAGGCTCGCTGTTATAGGAGATTGTTTTATTGTGAAGTAGGGAACTTTGAATGGGTTCTTGAAATCGTCTCCGATAACGTATTCAATTTCTGATATGCTTGCTATGCGGATAGCTGTTAAAACCCTATGGAGTGCTTTGTAAGGGAGATTTTCGTCAAAATGTATGCGAACTCTTTCTTCTGGGGCAGGCTTTTTTAATTTGTCGTTATACCACATCTTGTTGAAATTCTCTTTTGTTCTGAATATCTCTATAATGGCTTTTGCGGAATCTTTGCCGTTTTCGATGAGGTCTTTGTCGGTGAGGCCTATTTTCGCCCCGTTTACGGAATAGAATTTTGGAGTAACATCCATAAAGCTTTCGTCTTCTGAAAACGTTACGGGCTTTTGCTCTTTGTTACATGCTACTAGTAATAGGACCGTGACAAGAACAATAATGCATTTCATCTTGTTGTAAATGATAGTATTTTCCCAACTTTTTGCTGATTTCATCTAAGTTCTAGGTTTTAATTTCTGCCAGCGAACCACTAATCACTAAATCTTCACATTTTTTCTTCCTACTGTCTACTTCCTACTTTCTACTTTTTTATATTTAAGGCACAAAAATTTTCACTTTAACAGAAGGTTAATAAAATGGCTAAAATCGCTAAAGTTTGGGCTCGTCAGATCCTGGATTCCCGTGGCAATCCGTCTCTCGAAGTCGATGTTACTCTTGACAACGGTATCGTTGGTCACGCTGCTGTTCCGAGCGGCGCTTCCACCGGCGAACGCGAAGCTTGCGAACTCCGCGACGGCGACAAGAAGACTTACTGCGGCAAGGGCACGCTCACTGCTGTGAAGAACGTGAACACCAAGATTGCCAAGAAGATCATCGGCATGGATCCGTCCAAGCAGACCGAAGTCGACGACGCCATGATCGCTCTCGACGGCAACCGCATGCTCAAGAACAAGCTCGGTGCAAACGCTATCCTCGGCGTTTCCATGGCTGTTTGCGTTGCTGCCGCTAAGGATGCTGGCCTTCCGCTTTACCAGTACATCGCCAAGCTCCATGGCACCAAGAAGCTCACGCTCCCCTGCCCGATGTGCAACGTGATCAACGGCGGTGCTCACTCCTCCGCTCCGATCGACTTCCAGGAATTCATGATCGCTCCGGTTGGCGCCAAGACTTTCTCCAAGGGCCTCCAGATGGTCACCGAAATCTTCCACGCCCTCAAGGCTGTGCTGAAGAAGGCCGGCTTCGACACCACCGTTGGTGACGAAGGTGGCTTCGCTCCTGGCGTTTCTATCAAGCCGGCTAAGAACAAGTTCGGTTACGAAATCACTGGCGTGATGACCCTCGAAAAGGCTCTCGACGCTTTGAAGGCTGCAACCACCAATGCCGGTTACAAGTTCGGCACTGACATCAAGATCGCTCTTGACGTTGCTTCTTCTGAATTCTGCGACAAGAACACCAAGGCTGGCAAGCCGGAAACCTACACCTTCAAGAAGAGCACCAAGAAGACTGTCAAGTCTGCCGACATGGTGAAGCTCTACGAAAAGCTCATCGACAAGTACTCCATCTTCTCCATTGAAGACGGTCTCGACGAAGCTGACTGGGCTGGCTGGAAGGTCATGACCGATAAGCTCGGCGGCAAGATCAACCTCGTGGGTGACGATCTGTTCGTTACCAACCCGACCATCTTCGACGAAGGCATCAAGGCTGGCATCGCTAACGCCATCCTCATCAAGGTGAACCAGGTGGGTTCTGTGTCCGAAACTCTCGCCGCCATCAAGCGCGCTCAGAACGAAGGCTATGCCCCGATCGTTTCTCACCGCTCTGGCGAAACCGAAGACACCTTCATTGCTGACCTCGCCGTCGGTACCGCCGCTGGCCAGATCAAGACTGGTTCTCTCTCCCGTACGGACCGCGTTTGCAAGTACAACCGCCTCCTCCGCATCGAAGAAGAACTCGGCAAGGCTGCTGTCTATGCCGGTGACCCGCGCAAGGCTTGCAAGGCCCCTGCTAAGGCTTGCAAGAAGTGCGGCTGCAAAAAGGCCAAGTAATTTTCTAAACCATTAGAATTACTAAGAGAAACCGTTCCTGGTTAACGACCGGGGCGGTTTTTCTTTTGTATGCAATGACTGTTAGTTTGTGTAAAATACGTCGAAAAAGGGTTTGTTTCTAGTGAGTGTAAATTTCCGTAAACATCAATAGTCGCAAGGGCTGTCGCCTTGCGCTTAAAAGCACGATTGTAAACACTATTTTTGAAAATCGAAGGAACAAACAAATCTTTTAAATCTATATTACGAGAGAATTTTTTCACACTAAGCTTTTTATAGCTATAAAAAGAGGACACACATGATTGGACTTAAATCGATTGCCAAGACGGCGCTTGCGCTCTCGGCATCCGGTGCTCTCCTTTCGGGTTGCGGCGACGCTTCTTCGGAAGGTGATCTGGGTGGCGCGCTTCCCCGTCAACAGACGCTATACTTGTCGGGCCAGCAGAACGATGCGCCGGGTTCTTTCAACCCGCTTGCAGAAAGCTGGATGGCTTCCTGGCCGGTAGGCGGACGCTTCAACCTCATGTACGAACCGCTCATCACGTACAACTCCTTGAACGGCAAGATCGAACCCCTTCTGGGTACCTTGGTCGAGGATCTCTCCAATAACGACTCTATCGTTGTGGACCTGAACCCCGCCGCCAAGTGGAGCGATGGCAAGCCGGTGACCTCCGTGGACGTGACCTTCATGTTCCTGCGCGGTTCCATCAACTCTACCGAACAGATTTCCGCTATCCATATCGATTCCCTGAAGGGTGCCGATGGCGTCATTACCGAACGTCTTTCGTTCATGGTCGCCAAGGACAAGCGTAACAACCCGCTGACCGTGCGCGACATGTTGCAGGCAACCCGTATCGCACCGTCTCACGTGTTTGAACCGCTCATCAAGGAAAAGGGCCTCGACGAAACGAAGAAGCTCCCGATGGACCAGAACCCGGTGGTTTCCGGTCCGTACAACCTGCGTAGCGCCGACCCGAACAAGATTATTCTTGAACGTCGTGACGACTACTGGGGCAACGCCGCCCTCCATGACGGCAAGCTTCCGGCTCCGAAGTTCATTGTTCACCCGATTTACAAGAACAACGAACACAACACGATTGCTATGCGTGAAGGCAACCTCGATGCCTCCCAGAGCTTTATTCCCCGCATTCAGCGTAAGGCTTCTGCAGGCGTCCACACCTGGTGGAACGAACCGCCTTACTTCCGTCCGGGTGCAATGCCCATGCTCGTGATCAACACCCTTAAGGAACCCTTGAACGACAAGCGCTTCCGTCGTGCTCTTGCAACTGCAATCGACTACAACGCGCTTCGCCAGTTCGCCGTTTCCAACTACACCTCTACCCTCAAGGCCGGCCTCATCATGCCGACGGACCTCGAAGGCAAGTACATTGTTGACGAAGACCTCGAAAAGTACGGTGTGAACCTTGGCATCAGCGATGAAGCCGAACGCCTCGCCGCAGTGAAGCAGATTCTTTCCGAAGCGGGCTTCAAGTCCGTGTTCAACGACGACGGTACCTTGGACCACATGGAAAATGCCAAGGGCGAACGTCTCCCGACTCTCTACATCACTAGCCCGAACGGCTGGACCGACTGGGAAGCCATGGTGACTATCGCTGTCGAAGGCATGCGCAAGGCCGGTATCGATATCCGCGAAGGCTTTGTGGACGGTGGTTCCTACTGGCCGGCTATGGGTCTTGGCAACTTTGACCTCGTGATGCACAAGCCTGTCGCCGACGTGACTCCGTCTCTTCCGTGGAGCCGCTTCAACGAAATCATGGCAAGCCGCGATTGGCAGCCGCTTGGCGCCTGGGCCGGTGTGAACATCGGTCGTTACAACCAGCCGGGTACCGAAGGCTTCCGCCCCGAAGTCGACCAACTGTTGTCTGCTATTCCTCTGATGACGGACTCCGTGGAAATTGCGAAGGCCTACCGCGAACTCAACAAGATCTTCATGGAAGACCAGCCCTCTATTCCGCTGGTTTACCTGCCTGAACAGTTCTACGAATTCAGCGACCGCGTGTGGACGAACTGGCCCACCGCCGAAAACCCGTACGCTCCGGCTCAGCTGCCGTGGGTGGCTTCGGGCACCAAGATCCTCTGGAACTTAAAGCTTGCTAAATAAAGGTTAAAGGAATACAAATGCTTAAACAATATCCTATGCTACGCTATGTCCTGCAGAAGGGGTTCTGGTATCTCCTGACCTTCGTTTTTGCAGTGGCATTGAACTTCGCCTTGCCGCGTCTTGGCGATAACAACCCGGTCGACATTATCATGGGTCAGGCCGGTAAGGGTCTTTCTCCGACTGAAGCCCAGAAGAAGAAAGCCGAACTCCTGGTGTCCTTCGGTATGGCCGAACTCGACGATCAGGGCAACGTGATTTATGAACCGGAAGTCGACGAAAATGGCCAGATGGTTACCCGCAAGGTGCCCAAGCTCGACGATGCTGGCAATCCGGTTCTTGTGACTGTGAAGGAAGTCAACGAAGACGGCACCCCGAAGATGGTGGAACGCCAGAAGGTTGACGCCGAAGGTAAGCCGGTCTTCGAAGAAAAGCCCGTGCTCGACGCCAAGGGCAAGCCCGTAATGGAAAAGAAGGGCAAGAAGAAGGTCGCCAAGGTTGAACAGGTCGCTGTCATGGAACAGGTCCAGGCTGAACGCCAGGACACCGTGATGGTGGACGAAGTCGTCCTCAAGACCGACCCGAAGCTCAGCTCCGCATTCTCCCAGTTCCTCCGTTACATTGCCAACGTGTTCAAGGGTGACCTCGGTCTCTCTTACCAGAACAACGAACCGGTGACCAACGTGATCAAGAAGTCCCTCCCGTGGACGCTCCTTATCCAGGCTCCGACGATTTTGCTCGGCTGGATTATCGGTAACTTGCTCGGTGCCTTCGCTGCTTACAAGCGCGGCATCTTCGACAAGGTGTTCTTCCCCTGCGCCATGTTCTTGAACGGTGTGCCGTACTTCGTGTTCGGTATGCTCTTGGTGGCCATGTTCTCCATCACGCTCGGCTGGTTCCCGGCTATGGGTGCTTATAGTTCCGACATTCCGGAACTCACCTTCTCCTGGACCTGCATCAAGAGCGTCGCTTGGTACTACATCCTCCCGTTCTTCAGCTGCTTCCCGATTCTTCTTTCGGGTCAGGCAACGGGTATGCGCTCCATGTCCATTTATGAACTCGGTACTGACTACATGAAGTACGCCAAGTGGCTCGGTCTTCGCGAAGGCAAGATTATTAGCTACGTGTTCCGTAACGCCATGCTTCCGCAGCTCACCGGTCTTGCTCAGTCCCTGGGTGCCATGGTGGGTGGCGCACTCATTACCGAAATGATCTTCTCTTATCCGGGCCTCGGTATGGCTATGCTCAACGCCATCCAGAAGAACGACTACGCAACGATTCAGGGTTGTACGCTCATGATCTCTACCTGCGTGCTCGTGGCCAACTACGCCGTTGACGTGCTCATCGCCGTGTTCGATCCGCGCGTGAAGGCCGGTCTCCAAATGGGAGGTAAGTAATTATGTTGAAACTCTTAAGAAACCTTCTCAAGTCCCCGATGTTTGTCATCGGTATCTCGATCTTCGTGCTCACGCTCCTGATCGCGCTCTTTGGACCTCTCTTCTACAACGTCGATACTCACGCCCGTGACATCCTCGCTGGCCCGTATGCAGGTTCTTCTTCTGAACACCTGCTCGGTACCGACCACCTCGGTCGTGACTACGTGTCCCTGCTGATTGCCGGCCTCCGCAGCTCCCTCTATGTGGGTTTCGTGGCCGGTATCATCGCGACGACAATCGGTGTGCTTATCGGTCTGTTCGGCGGTTTCCGTGGCGGCTGGATCGACGAAGTGCTGAACATGTTCACGAACCTCTTCATCGTGATTCCGCAGTTCGTGATTCTCGTGCTCATCAGCTCTGCCGTGAAGGATGGCCGTTCGCTGACCCTTATCGGTCTCATCATCGGTCTTACCGCATGGAGCTGGTCTGCCCGTGCCGTGCGTGCCCAGGCATCGTCCCTGCGTAGCCGCGACCACATCGCGCTTGCCCGCATCAACGGTGCATCTACGCTCACGATCGTGATCAAGCATGTGCTTCCGTACTTGCTCTCCTACGTGTTCATGGTGTTCATCATGCAGGTGGGTTCGGGCATTCTTTCCGAAGCTTCCATCTCCATGATCGGCCTTGGCCCTGTCGATACCACAAGCCTCGGTATCATCTTGAACCAGGCGAAGGACAACGGCGCTCTTGCCGACTCCATCTGGATTGCCTTCATTCCGGCAACCCTCGTGGTGACCCTTACGGTGTTTGCCCTTTACCTCATCAATACTTCTATGGAAGGCGTCTTTAACCCGCGTCTGCGCAAATAAGAGGTAACGAAATGTCTGAAAATGTATTTGAAGTAGAAAATCTCGGCCTCTATTACCTTGGCCGTTTCGGTGACAAGACTCATGCCGTGACGGATGTATCCTTCTCTATGAAGAAGGGCGAAATCCTTGGTATCGCAGGTGAATCCGGTTGCGGTAAGTCCACCTTGGTGTCTGGCCTTATGGGCATGTGCATTCCGCCGCTCTACCCCGAAAAGGGTGACGTGCGTGTGCGCGTGGGCGACCACATGGAATCCCTGATGCACCGCAAGCTCGAAGATGTTCGCGCCAACGTGCTCGCTCAGCAGGTCTCCATGATTCCGCAGGGTGCATTCAACGCCCTGAACCCGGTGCGTAAAATCAAGGACATCGCCGCCGACGTGATTGCTGCTCACCAGCAGCCGGGCAAGAAGCTCGACCACAAGGAAATCTACGACCGCCTTTGCGAACGTTTCGACCTGTTCGGCATGGACACCAAGCGCGTGCTGAACTCCTACCCGATTCAGCTCACCGCCGGTGAACGCCAGCGTTCCGTGATCGGTATCTCCACCTTGCTCAACCCGCAGATGGTGATCGCTGACGAACCGACTTCCGCTTTGGACGTGTCTACCCAGAAGGAAGTGATCAAGATGATCTTCGATCTTCTTGACAAGGGCATCTTCTCCACGATGATCTTCATTACCCACGAGCTTCCGCTCCTGTACCACGTGGCAGACAACATCGCCATCATGTACGCCGGCGAAATCGTGGAATACGGTACGGCTGACCAGGTCGTTAAGGACCCGCGTCACCCCTACACCCAGGCTCTGATGGGCGCTATGCTTTCTACCGAAGCATCCCAGCGTACCCGTCATCCGGTGGCTATCGAAGGTGCTCCTCCGAGCCTGAAGAACAAGATCGTGGGTTGCCGCTTTGCTCCCCGCTGCAAGAAGGCATGCCCCGACTGCAAGAAGAATACCCAGAACATCCGCATTGTAGGCGACCGTCAAGTGAGGTGCGATTATGCTGTCTGATAAACCCATTGTATTTTCCGCCAAGCGCATCAGCAAGGATTTTGGTGCCGGTAAGACCCTGAAGACCGCCGTGAAGGATGTGTCCTTCGACATCTATGACGAAGAATTCATCTCGATCGTGGGTGGTTCGGGTTGCGGCAAGTCCGTGCTCGCCAAGATCATGCTCGGTCTTTATAAGCCGACTCGCGGCCAGTTCCTGTATCGCGACAAGCCCATCAAGAACCTGAAGGCTCACTGGAACGAAGTGCAGTTCGTGTTCCAGGATCCGTTCGGATGCTTCAACCAGTTCTTTACTATCCGTAGCCAGCTGGAAGATGCCCTGAACATCCTCAAGGACAAGCCCTCCAAGGAAGAAGTCCGCCGCCGCGTGGACGAAGGCCTGATGGCTGTGAACGTGAAGCCTGAAGATATCGAAGGCAAGTACCCGTTCGAACTTTCCGGCGGTCAGATGCAGCGTATGCTTTTGGCCCGTATCTTCGCTCTCCGTCCGAAGGTCTTGATCGCTGACGAAGCTACCTCCATGGTGGACGCCTGTGTGCGTGCAAACATCCTCGATTACTTGCGTAAGTTGAAAGACGAACTCAAGATGACCGTGGTGTTCGTGACTCACGATATCGGTCTTGCAAACTACGTTTCTGACCGTATCTTCATTATGCACGACGGTAAGATCGTGAACCAGGGTACTCCGGAAGAAGTGCTTGACAACACGACCGAACCGCACACGCTCAAGCTGCTCGACGATATTCCGGAAGTCCACAAGACCGAATGGATCAAGAACAGCCACAGAAGCAAGAAGGGCTAATAAGCTAAGCTTTCAATGGAAAAGGCCGCAGCGGAATCCGCAGCGGCCTTTTTCGTTCGTCACTAAATGACGATAAAAAAAGAGCCCGCGAATGCGGACTCCTTTAAAAGCGCTTTAGGCTCGATTACATGAACCAGTAGGTTGCACCGATGGACAGCTGCATGTTTTGCAGATCGCTTTCGAAGGTGTAGTCTTCGGTCTTGACATCTTCGTACAGGTTGGTGAGGCCAATGGCGAAGCGGAAGTTCACGTCGAGGTTCGGCAGAACGGAGTAGCCGAGGCCGAAGGCGAGGCCGAATTCAAAAGTGTTGGCGTCTTCGCCCGCGCCCGAGCTGCCTGCATCATCAAGCATATCATCAAGATCTATACCGTAATCGCTCAGGTTGTAACCACCAAAGTCTGCATCGTCAAAGGACGGTTCGTCATATTCAACGTCGTTGCTGAGGATGAAGCCGATGGTCGGACCGGCTTCCACATAGAGGTTGGCAACCGGGCTGATGCGGGCGAGAACCGGGATATTCAGAACCCAGAAAGAAGCGGTGGCTTCGTCGTCGGCAATGCGGCGGAAGTCGATGCCGACTTCGGGAACGACGGCGATCATTTCGTTGACGTTATACTTGGCGGCGACACCTGCGTTGAAACCGACGCCCCAGGGAGCGTCATCGCTGTCGTCACCCTTGAAGGTGCTCATGGTACCGGCAACGCGTCCACCGACATGAACCTGAGCGAAAGAAAGGCCAGTTGCGAGCATAACTGCAGCAACGATGAGAGATAACTTTTTCATTTGTTTTCCTCTTAATTTAAGGTTAGTAACCGAAATATAACAAAAAGTTTACGAAAGCGGAAGTTTTTGTTCAAAAAAATCATTTATTTGTATTTTAGTGAGTCCCTTTCTGGTTTCCCTTGAAAACAGAAAATGGTTGGTTTTTCTCGCTCTTAGGCGCGCTTTTTAGGTATATTCTAGGTATGAATTTCTCTAAAAGCGCATTTTTTGCAGGAGCGGCTTCTGTAGCCGTGTCTTTTTCGTCTGCTTTTGCAGGCCCCCTCGTAAACCAGCTGGGTTTTGCCCCCGATGCCGAAAAGATTGTCGTTTACCCCGGTAGCGATGCCAACGGGCTCGAAGTCCGTGACCTTAACGGAAAGACTGTCTTGAAACTCAAGGCCCCCATGGTCTATGATTGGGAATACAGCGGCGAAGAAGTACAGACTTTCGATATTTCTGCAGTCAAGAAACCTGGCACTTACCGCCTTTTCCGCGGCAAGGAATATGTGGGTACTCCCATCGTAGTGGGCAAGAACGTCTATGACGACTTGGTAAAGGCTAGCCTTAAGTGGTTCTACTACCAGCGCGCCAGCATGCCGCTTGAACCCCAGTATGCGGGCAAATGGGCCCGCGCTGCAGGCCATAAAGACAATCGAGTGATCGTTTACGGCACAGACAAGGCGACTGGCGGCAAAGGCAATGGTCAAGTAATCAAATCCGACCGAGGCTGGTACGATGCCGGCGACTACGGCAAGTACATCGTGAATTCCGGCATTACCGTATTTACTTTGCTCGAAGCTTACGAAAACTTCCCGAAGTACATGGATTCGCTCACCTGGAACATTCCGCGCGAATTCCCCAAGTACCCGGAACTCCTCGAAGAAGTCCGTTACAATCTGGACTGGATGCTGACCATGCAGGACAAGGACGGCGGCGTTTACCACAAGGTGACTACGCTTAAGTTCGGCGGAAGCGTATTGCCCGAAAACGATCGCGACGCCCGTTATGCCATTATCAAGAACGTGACCGCAACACTCGACTTTGCCGCCGTGATGGCCCAGGCAAGCGTTGTTTACAAAACAATCGACAAGGCCTATTCCGACAAAGTGCTCAAGGCCGCAGAAAGTGCTTACGCTTGGGCCAAGATGCATCCGCAGCAGTTCTACAAGCAGCCGGCCGACGTGCAGACGGGCAACTACATGCATGATGGCGAAGATGGTAAAGATGAATTCCGCTGGGCTGCCGCTGAACTTTTCCGCGCCACCAAGAAGCAGTATTATCAGGATGACTTGAAGCAGAACCTGTTCACACCCGATGGCGCCTGGTGGGGTAACGTGAACATGCTTGCCGCCTTCCGCGTGGCACTGGATTCCGCCGACTTCGACAAGGAAGTTGTCGCTGCAGCCAAGAAGACTGTCTTGGACGAAGCCAACAACCTCCGTACCGTGGGCGACACGAGCGCCTACCGCTTGCCAGCATTCCCTTGGAGCTGGAACTGGGGCTCTAATAGCGCCATGGCAAACAACGGCATGGTGCTGGTGCACGCCTACCTGCTTACCAAAGACAAGAGCTACCTGGATGGCGCACAACAGTGTCTTGACTACTTGCTCGGCAAGAACCCGCAAGACATGACTTACGTGACCGGATTCGGTTACAGGAGCCCGCGCAATCCGCACCACCGCCCGAGCGAATCGGACATGGTCGACGATCCGGTGCCGGGAATGCTCGTGGGTGGCCCGCACTTAGGCAAGCAGGATATTAACCTGGATGGCAAGGAAAATTGGAAGTGCCCGAACTATGCCGCCGCAGACAAACCGGCACTTGCCTATATCGACAACCGTTGTAGCTACGCGACCAACGAAGTGGCCATCAACTGGAACGCTCCGCTTGCATATCTCGCCGCCGCCCTCGAAGCGATTTATAACAAGTAGGCAGTAGACGGTAGGAAGTATGAAGGATTTGTTGTAAAAACAGCATTCTACTTCTAACTTCCGGCTTCAAACTTCCTACAAAAATATATATTACGGATATGGCTTAAGGCTGTGTCCGTTTTTTATTAGGGGGTGTCGATGAAGAAAATTTCTGTGATTACGCAGAATGTCGTGCAGATTGCCGTGCTCGGCATTTTCCTGTTTACGCCAGCATCGCTCTTTGCGGCGGGTCTTGTGAAGCAGTCTATCGACACGACTGATGCGATGGCGACGCTCGAAAATTTTGACCGCGGGTTCTATACGCCGCAGGTTTTGCATTTAAAGCCTTCGGGCGGTAAGCCGATTGAAAAGCCGTACGGCAAGCTGTTGCACCTGCGTGCGGAAATTTCGGAATTCAGCAGTAACGCATGGCTCTCGATTGATACGACAGGCGGAAAGCGCGATACGGTGCGCGGCGTAAGCCAGGACCTGACTGAAGATGCACTGAATGTGTTGCAACAGACGTTTGACAATATCCGCACGAATAAGGGTTTTGTGATTGTGCGTATCTGTTATGACCCGTGGTACAATGGTCGCAGCAACGTGACCCCGGAACACAAGTGGGTGTTACGCCATGTGGAACAGCTCGCGCCTGTGCTTTCGAAAAATACCGATGTGATTGTCGCGCTCGAAATGGGCATGCACGGCGCCTATGGCGAAATGCATTCCGACACGAGCATTACTTACGACCGCGTTGCCGAAGCGACGAACCTGATGCTCCGCAATACGCCTCCCGAACTCAAGATTCTCACGCGAACGGGAAACTATTCCGCGAAGGTACTCGGCTTTGATAACTGGGGCGTTGACTTCCACATTGACGGCGAGAAGTTTGCGGAGATTGCGAAGGCCAAAGGCGACACGATGTATCGCGTGGGAATGTTCAACGACGGCTACTTGGGAACGCAATACGATTACGGCACCTGGGGCGCGGATTGCAAGACTTCTATCTGCCGCGAAGAGGGGGTGGCCTGGCTCGAGAAGTACAGCGTCAACACGCCCTATGGTGGCGAGGCACTCACGACGGCAGGCGGTTTCGAGGTCATCAATACGCCGGAGTTTCTCTCTTACGAGGGCTTCCGCACGCATACAAGCTATTTGAATGTTCAGTGGAACAACAACCTGATTGACGGCTGGAAAAAATCGCAGTTTGAAGGGAAAGATTTTGAATATGATGGTTCGAAAATAGATTCGTTGACAGGTTTCAAGTACGTCAACGACCACCTGGGTTACCGCTTTGTGCTGCGCGAATCGTGGATGAGCGATACGGTGGGTTTTGACCATGTGCTCCATGCAAAATTCCGCGTGCAGAACGTGGGCTTTGGCAACCTCACTTGGAAGGCTCCGGTAAAGCTTGCCGTTTTGGAAGACCTGGAAGGTAGCGATTTGGATATGTGCCCTGACATGGATTATGTGGACCTGCCTGATGTTGATTTTCGAAACGTCCATAGCCGCACCATTTCAATTGCGTGTGGTGATACTGTGATGACTTTTGACGGTAACAACGAAATTGAGGTTTCCGTTAAACTGGGCAAACTTCGTTATCGTAATTATCAGGTGTATTTGAAGGTGGGCAACATTGAGTTTGCCAATGATAAGCCTAGTGGAAAGGGAACTTGTGGCCTAGAACAGCCTGCCGCTTATTTGGGCAAGTTCTATTTTGATGAAAGTGTAAAATCCGCAATTCCGCACACCTTCCCGGCTGCGACCCAAAAGAAAAACGCCCCCTTCGTTCAGAGGGAGCGCAATAGCGTGATTGTCCGCGACGGTGAAAAGCGTTATAAGGCAAATGGAGCTACGCTTAGGTAGATTTTTTTCGATGGCGCTTAACGGCGTTCGTCTACTTGGTAGGCTCCTACCTTGACCACGAACTCGTGACACACGGCTTCGGGATCGGGTTTGCCGAAGATGGCGGAACCGACCACAAAGATATTTGCTCCGGCTTCCTTGCAGGCGAGGATGTTGTCGAGCTTGACGCCGCCGTCAATCTGGATGTTGAGTTCCGGCTTCATCTGGCGAAGTTCGCGAATCTTGTCGAGGCAATAGGGGATGAGACTCTGGCCGCCGAAGCCCGGATTCACCGACATGATGAGCACCATGTCCACGATGTCGAGCACGTACTTGATGCTTTCGAGCGGGGTTGCCGGGTTGATGGCCACGGCGGGCTTTACGCCGAGTTCTGCAATCTGGTGCAGCAGACGGTCCAGGTGATTCGTGGTTTCTGCGTGCACGCTGATGATGCTTGCACCGGCCTTTGCAAATTCGCCCACGTAGTTTTCGGGGTTTTCGATCATCAGGTGGCAATCGAGCGGGAGCTTGGTTCCCTTGCCCACGCAGGCCGAGATGCCCGGGCCAAAGCTGATATTTGGGACAAAGTGTCCGTCCATGATGTCGAGGTGAACAAGGCCGGCGCCACCGTTTTCGATAGCCTTGAGGCCGTTGCCGAGTTCGAGGAAATTTGCGTTCAACACGCTGGGGGCGATAATTTGCTTGAGCATGGCCCAAATATAGCAAAACTAGACAGGTTGAAAAAAATTTACTATTTTTGGCACCAAACAAAGCAAGGAGATCAACAATGTCTAAAGGAACAAAAACTGTAGTTGCCAAGGCCTCCGCCAAGAAGGTTGCCGCTAAGGCTGCTCCGAAGGCCGCCGCTAAGCCGGCTGCCGAAAAGAAGGCTCCCGCTAGCGCTGCCAAGAAGACCGCCGCTAAGCCGGCCGCCGAAAAGAAAGTTGCTGCTGCCAAGCCGGCTGCTAAGAAGGCTGCTCCGAAGGCTGCCGAAAAGAAGGCCCCCGTCGCTGCCAAGAAGACCGCTGCTAAGGCCGCCAAGAAGGTGACGGTTGTGTTCGAAGCCAACTGCCCGCTCGCTACGACCGTGTCTGTCGCAGGTTCCTTCAACAACTGGGCTGTCGACAAGGACATGCTCAAGAAGGACAAGAAGACTGGTCTTTGGACTGGCAAGGTGACTCTCGATGCTGGCGATTACGAATACAAGTTCGTTTGCGATGGCCAGTA
Organism: Fibrobacter sp. UWOV1; assembly: GCF_900142495.1. NCBI lineage: Bacteria > Pseudomonadati > Fibrobacterota > Fibrobacteria > Fibrobacterales > Fibrobacteraceae > Fibrobacter > Fibrobacter sp. UWOV1. The sequence continues at coordinate 93,794 of NZ_FRBA01000009.1, forward strand.
CTGGGACGAAGGCGACAACAAGGTCAAGCACGTCTAATCGCTTTTATCGCAATTGAAATGATGCCGGGCTGATCGCTCGGCATTTTTCATTTTGTGTAAAAACGTCGCGGAGCCACCCCGCGAATTGCTGATACACGCTTTTATCCTTTCGCCGAAACTTCCTACTGTATACTTCCTACTTCCTACTATTTTCTAAATTTTCTCCGTATGACAAATTATTCTATCCCTCAAGAAGTTTTTGTGAAGGCTGCCGAACAGTACGGCACCCCGCTCTGGATTTATGACCGCGCTACGATTGAAAAGTGCGTGAAGGATGTCCAGGTTTTTGACACCGTTCGTTTTGCCCAGAAGGCATGTCCGAACCTTTCTGTGGTTTCGCTTATCCGCAAGCTCGGCTGCGTCGTCGATGCCGTCTCCGCTGGCGAAATCGTGCGTGCCCTCAAGGCCGGATTCAAGGGCGGCCAGCAGAAGGGCAAGACTCCTGAAATTGTCTACACCGCAGACATCTTCGACAAGGACGCTCTTGAACTCGTCAAGGAACACAACATCGCCGTGAATGTGGGTTCGCCCGACATGATCCAGCAGCTCGCCGATTTCGGCGTGAAGTCGGAACTCACCATCCGCGTGAACCCGGGTTTTGGTCACGGTCATTCCCGCAAGACCAACACCGGTGGCGACCTTTCCAAGCACGGCATCTGGCACGAACAGATCAAGGATTGCATCAAGCTCGCTCAGGCTAACGGCATGTGGATTACGGGACTGCACATGCATATCGGTTCCGGCACGGATTTTGAACACCTCGCTCAGGTGTGCGATGCCATGGTCGACGCTAGCCGTCGCCTGGGTAGCCACTTGCGCACCATCAGTGCAGGGGGCGGCCTCCCGATTCCGTACCATGAGGAAGACAAGGGCAACCGCATCGACGTGAACGCTTACTACAAGCTGTGGGACGATGCCCGCAAGCGCATTCAGCAGAGCATTGGCCACGAGGTTCACCTTGAAGTGGAACCCGGTCGCTACCTGGTGGCCGAAAGCGGTTACCTGATGGCCGAAATCCGCGCTGTCAAGAAACAAGGCGACAACTTGTTCTACCTGGTGGACGCCGGCTTTACCGACCTCGTTCGTCCGAGTTTCTACGGTAGCTATCATGCCATTTCCATCATCGCCCGCGACGGCCGCGAACTGAACGAAACGGTCGATGCCGTTGTCGCTGGCCCGCTCTGCGAATCCGGTGACGTGTTCACGCAGGAAGAAGGCGGCTTTGTCGTGACCCGTAAGCTCCCGAAGGCGCAGGTCGGTGACTTGCTGATTCTCCATGATGCAGGCGCCTATGGCGCGGCCATGAGCAGCAACTACAACAGCCGCCGCTACGCCGCCGAAACCATGTACACGAACGGCGAACTCAAGGTCATCCGCGAACGCCAGACGTTCGAGCAGCTTCTGCAGAACGACAGGATTATTGATTTATAAACGGCGCATTACGGCGTTGCTCGCTCCCTCACGTACGTTTTAGTACGCTACGGGAGCTCGCGCCTTGTCCTGCTTGTTTCTAAATCAATATCAAAATGTGAGCATCATTTTATTTTTAAGGCTTTCGTCAGAAATGGCGAAAGTCTTTTTTTTGAAAAGTCGCCTATTGTAAGACGGCCTTGAATTTGGGTATCGAATTATTCTATATTTGCCCATACCCAATGGTTCAACCTCAACATCAAGGCGTAATTATGTCTGATCGTTTTATCGTGACCGGAAACTTCACCGATGACCCGTTTGCCATCGACATGGCCCAGTACATCGGCCTCCGTGAAGATATTTCCGACGTGGTCTCCTTGAAGACCTTCGCAAACTCCGAATTCTGCCCCCGCTACATGCTGGACGTGGACGATATGGAACATATCGGCCGTCGCTTGGAAGGCAAGATCGTTTTGATTTGCTCGGTTTCGAACCATGAACGCAGCCGTAACGACTACGCCATGCGTAACTGCATTTTGGCCCGTGCCGCCAAGGATAACGGCGCCGAACAGGTGGTGCTCGTGGAACCCGATTTGTTCTACAGCGCCCAGGACCGCGGTCCGCACCGCATCGGTGAACTCGAAAAGGACCGTCCGGATGTCGACCTCAAGAAGTTCGATGGCCAGGCCTTCACGAGCCTTCTTTATGCCGAACTTTTGAAGAAGTCCGGTGTCGATGCCGTGGTCACGGTGCACAACCACAGCATCAAGGTGCAGAACCTGTTTGCCGAAATCTTCGGCAAGGACAATTTCCATAACCTGATTCCGACGGACGTCTACGCCCACTACATCAAGAACAGCAACTTTGTTCAGACCGGCAAGGACGGCAACAACCTCGTGATCGTTTCCCCGGACAAGGGCGCACGCCCGTTCATGAACGCCGTTTACGAAGCGCTCGACCTGCCCGAATGCAAGCGAGTGGTGATGGACAAGGTTCGTACTGGTGAACGCGAAATCAGCATGACCTTCAACCCGGAACTCTCCGACATCAGCATCGAGGAAATTGAGGGCAAGGACGTGATCGTGTTCGACGACATGGTGCGTACGGGTACCACCATCGTGCAGTGCTGCGAACATATCAAGAAGGGTAACCCGAACCGCGTGTGCTTCGGCGTGACGCACTTCCACACGAGCCCCGAAGCCCGTGAAAAGCTCAACAGCCACGCAATCGACGAAATCCTCACGACCTCGACTCTCCCGGATATCATGAACCGCGACTGCCAGGGCCGCCTCCGCAAGAAGCTCACCGTGATGAAGCTCGGCAAGTGGATCGCACGCCACGTGATGCAGATGTACGGCTTGGATGACGGTCGCTTCGAGAAGGACTTCTACAAGATCGATATGTCCTCGAAGAACCCGCGTTGGCCGCCTCAGTTTTTCTAACAGAGTTGTGAGCAACGAAATGTGAGAACTCCGAAAGGATTAGTCACTCGTTGCTCACCCTTCGCTCTGACAACAGGCTATATGCCTGTTGCCTACGCTCGGCATAATTTTAAGAAGTGAGCAACGAATAAAGCGAACTTTAAAAAGATTGAATTCCCCTGATGTAAATCAGGGTTTTTTGTTTATATTTAGTTTGAAGAGTTATACAAGGAGTTCTAATGAAACATTTGAAATATTTAATGCCTGTCGCTGCATTTGCGCTTGTGGCCCTTTTCGGTTGCGATAGCGACAGCTCTACCGAAGCCAATGTCAACCGCGATAATACCAAGTGGTATGCCAATAATACAACGGAACCTGATTCCGTTGAAAAGAATTTCGAGAATGCCGTTTCTACGCCGGACAATTCGACAGGGAAAGATGAACCTGCTAAGCAGGATTCTAATCAAGATACGTATGATGGTTCTACGGGCTTGATTTCGTGCTATTACCAAATGGGCGATGCCTTTAGGACTCGCTCCTGCATCGAGGCTAATATGGCCTTTGCCGATTCCGTGAGGATGATATGCACGACGGAAGCTGAAGGTGCCGAGGGGATGGTTGTTTCTGCCTCATTGGGGAATGGCTGCCCGTCCGGTGCAACAAAGGTCTGTTCCGACACGGACAAAAACGGAACGGACTCGGCCAAGGTTTATTACTATGGCGCTTTATTTGCAAACTTTAGCTGTGCCGAACTCATGGAAGACGAGGACGAGAACGAGCTAAAAGATGTCACGCCGTCTGACAAAAAAGAAACGGATCCTGTAGTTGTTTCGAGTGGTGATTCTTTTGCATGCTATGACGCTGAACTTTGTGGCGTGTTTCCGTCAGACAGGTATCAACCTTCTGATTGCGATGATGATGATGCCGTTATTGCGGCAGAGTGCCCGGCAGGTGGAACAAGGTGTGACGATGTCATTGACGGGATACAGTATTATGTTTATCCTGGCAGCTACATTGATTGCGAAATGATTCACGAACTGGCAGAATAAGAAAAACAGCGCTATTTTGTATACAGACGTTTACAAAACGACGCTGTTTGCAAAAATCGTTGTTTTGTAACACAGCAAAAATCATTTTTTGTTTAAAAAAAGCAACCATTTAAAAAAAATTGGATATATATTAGGGACTACCTAATTCATTATAAGGAGACAAAATGTTTACTAAAAAAGTTATTCTTCCTGTTGCTGCTCTTGCTATGACCGCTCTCGTGGGTTGCGGTGACGACAGCTCATCTTCTGGTCCGTCCAGTAATGTTGCTCCGGCAAGTGTCCCGACACTTGAAGACGCTCTCAAGCTTACCTGCTCTGCAACCGAAAATTTCTGTGCGAAGGTTTTTGTCGAAGAAGAAATGATTCGTGATACCATGCAGTGCGATGGCAAGGCGTTTACTCCGATGATGCTCGGTAAGCCGGTCGCAGGTTGCGAAAATGCCGCTCCGGCAGATCCGGCTGCCGAAACTCCGGCTGACCCGGCCGCTGAAACTCCGGCTGACCCGGCTGCCGAAACTCCGGCTGACCCGGCCGCTGAAACTCCGGCTGACCCTGCTGCCGAAACCCCGGCTGACCCGGCTGCTGAAACTCCGGCTGACCCGGCTGCCGAAACTCCGGCCGACCCGGCCGCTGAAACTCCGGCTGACCCGGCTGCTGAAACTCCGGCTGACCCGGCTGCTGAAACTCCGGCCGATCCTGCCGCTGAAACTCCGGCTGACCCGGCTGGCCCGGCTGCTGGTGGTGCAACCTGCTACATGGCAAGCGATATTCCGGATATGGCTGAATGCATTCCGGTTACCCAGGAACAGTGCGCAACGATCGCGGGCGAATGGGTTGAAGCTTGCCCGGTGAATTAATATGAATGTGAGCAACGAAAAGAGAGAACTCCAAAAGGATTAACTAGTCGTTGCTTATGGAAAAAGGCTCCCCTTTCGGGGGGCCTTTGCTGTTTCTAGATGGAGTACTCTTAAAGGTTTAAAGGCTGTTCAGCTATTCGTTTCGCTTACATCGCTTGCAGCAGGAGTATCGCGAGCACCTGGCCGCTTAAGATTCTTAGCAGCATGGTGAGCGGGTAAACGGAGGCGTAGCCGATGTTGACTGCTTCGCTGTTCGCTTGGCCGTTGGCAAATGCGAGTGCGGGCGGGTCGGTGGTGGCGCCTGCAAGTACGCCGCAGAGCGAAAGGTAGTTGACTTTGAAAACCAGGTGGCCGACGGTAGCGACAATGGCAAGCGGCAAGAAGGTGATGAGGGTTGCCAGCGCCATATAGTGGAGACCGTCACCGTTCAAGAGAACATCGAAGAACTTGATTCCTGCATTCAAACCGACGCAGCTTAAGAAAAGCGTGAGGCCGAATTCGCGGAGCATGAGGTTCGCGCTGTTTGCCATGAAGAAGTTCAGCGGGCCGATTTTGCGCTTGCGGCTGAGGAGGATGGCGACAATCAATGGACCGCCGGCAAGACCGAGCTTGAGCGGGGTAGGCATTCCGGGGATTGCGATAGGAATGCTGCCCACGATGACTCCGAGGAAAATGCCCAGGAAGGCGGGGAGAATTTCGGGGTGGTCAAGAGCGGTGAGCGAATTGCCCAGTTCCTTCTCGGCGGCCTCGATGCCTTCGGCGGTGCCGACAACCATAAGCTTGTCGGCGAACTTGATTCTCAAATCGAGGCGGCCTGTAAACTTGAATCCACTGCGCGTGACGCGGCTGATGTTTACGCCGTAGCGTTCCGCAAGAGCCAAGGAACCGATGGTGCGGCCGAGAATCTTCTTGTTTGTCACGAGAATCGTCTTGACGACAATCTTCTTGTCGGTGTTGCTGGTTTCAAGCGTAATCGGTTTTTCCAGACGCTTGCCGATAATTTTTTCCATGGCGCAAACGGCTTCGGGCATGCCCACAATGTGCAGCTTGTCGCCTTGTTCAATCACCGTACTCCCGTTCGGGGTAAAAATGTTTTCGCCGCGCAAGAGGCGGGTGACGACGACTCCGCTCGAAATCAGGTTCGGAATGTCCTTGAGCTGGATTCCGTAAAGGTTCTGGTTTTCGACGGTAAGACTGCAAGATTCAATTTCTTTGCTGTGGGCGGCGATTTCTGCCGTATAATTTTCGGCTGCCTTCGCGGGGTCTTGCCTAAAGACGAGGCGCACAAGAATCATGACCAAAATAATTCCGATAACGCCGAACGGATATGCAACAGCGTACCCGATACCCGTGAGAGATGTATCCACCCCGGCCGCGGCAAAGGCTGAGTTGGCGGCTCCAAGGGAAGGCGTGTTTGTGACTGCGCCACAAAGCATTCCTATGAGTACGGGTACGTTGTTATGCATATCTGTAAAGAAGTACAGACAGAGCGTTACAATAACGCCGAGTAGCACAATGCTTGTCGAAAGGATATTCAGTACAAGGCCATGACGGCGAATGGAATCCATGAATCCGGGGCCCACCTGCATGCCTATGGTGTAGACAAACAGAATCAAGCCGAATTCCTGAATGAAGTGGAGAACGTTCGGTTCGACACGGAGTCCCAGGTGGCCAAGGCCAATGCCCACAAAAAGTGCGCCTGCGCTACCGAGCGCGATTCCCTTGACCTTGATTTTTCCGATCATGAGGCCGAGTGCGGCGGTGAGCGCGATTGCCAATACTTGTTGCCCTACCGAGGGCTTTGCGAATAAATCGATTAGCCAGGTCATTTTATCCCTCCGTCATCAAATTTACTCTTTTACGCAGCGGACCGAGGCGGCAATGTTCTTGTTGAAGTGCTCGTAAGTGATGGTCGAATCGGTGGCGCGGACGAGGTAGGCTCTGGAATCGTCGTAGCTGTCGCTTGTCCAGAAGCTTGCGCTTGCGCCCTTGTCGGCGAATTTGCCGTCAAAATAGCGGAAACCGGCGAATTGCATGTTGAAGGAGGCGCTTTCCTTGAGTGTTGCCGAAGTGGCTCCGCCAAAGGCCTTCCTGAAATCCTCCTGCGAGGGGAGTGTCCAGCCTTTCGGACAGAGACCTGTCATCGAGGCGCTCCAGGTGTAGAGTCTTCCCATGTTTTCGCAGTTCACGTGTTCGTTGCCGTAGCAGACACTGGAGTCGGGAATGTAGGCGGCAATGTTTTCTGCCATCCAGACTTTACCGCCGAGGTTTGCGGTCTTGTAAGTCTTTTCGGAGCAAGAAAGCGTGTTGGCGGCCTCATCGTACTTGCAGGTGTTTGCCTGGTCGCATGCCGAGAGAATTGCGGCGGCGCCCAGTGTAATGGTGGTGAGTGCGATGGTCTTGAATGTCGGTTTCATAAGTACTCCTTGTTGTTTTCGTGTGCAAATTTAGAATCGGCGATTCATATTGTCTAATAGATTATTTATATTTAATTCATCAATATTTTTGATGAATTGTTTTAGATAAGAAAATTGTATGGAACTTACGCATTTGAAATATTTCTTGGAGGTGGCCCGCACGGAGCATGTCACGCAAAGTGCGAAAACCCTATGTATTGTGCAGCCTGCGCTCACGCACGCCTTGCATAAACTCGAAGACGAACTCGGCGTAAGGCTCTTCAAAACGCAGGGAAGAAACATCAAGCTGACCGAAGTCGGGGAATATTTTTATAAGAAAGTGAAACCGCTTTACGAGGATATCGAAGCGCTTCCGGCGCAGTTACGTGCTATGGAAAACGAACAGTCTGCGACTTTGAACCTGAATGTCCTGGCGGCTTCGACGTTTGTGACCAATGCGGTTATCCTGTACAAGCAGAATGATCCGGACTTGCGATTCAACTTGGTGCAGAACGAAGAAACGACGCTTTACGATATTTGTGTTCGCACGTATGCAGACTACAAGGCGTCTGCGCAAAAATACAGTTCCGGGGACGAAGAAAGTTTTGTCTGCTCCGAAAACATATTCCTGGCAGTTCCGAATGTGGCGCAGTACCGCAAGCGTGACAGCATCAGTTTAAAGGAATTGCAAGAGACGAACTTTATCGGGCTTTATGGATCCAAGCAATTGCGCAATATCTGTAATGAATATTGTGAACGCGTGGGCTTTAAGACTCATATTATTTTTGAAAGCGATAACGCCCTTGCCGTAAAGGATGCTATCGCCAGCGGAATCGGTGTTGGATTCTGGCCCGAATATTCTTGGGGTCGCGTGAATAACCGCCGGATACGCCTGCTGAAAATTACAGATGCCGAATTCAAGCGCGATATCGTGATTACGCTGCGCCGGAACAAGCAGGACAATTCGCGTTCAGAAAGATTTTTCCTTTTTTTGACGGGTTTATTGAAAAGGACGGAGAAACGTAAGAATCCGTTAAGGTGAATTTTTTACTATATTTGGCTCCCCAATAAAGGTTGATTTGATGTTTGATTTGAATGCTTTTTTTGAAGGGATGTCCAAGCCGCTGCTTCGCAATGCTCATGCGAAGGCTTTTGGCCACAAGGGTCTGTTGAACAACGCCCTCATCCAAGATGAAACGCTCGGTTTTTATAACGACAAAGAACGTGTCGCAGGCCTGTTCCAGAAAATGGAACCGTGGCAGCGCCACTGCATGACTTTGATTTACAATAGTGCATCTAGAGGTCTTACCTTTAACGAACTTCGACTGACGGTTCCTGTGAGCAAGTGCCGCGACCTGCAGACCTTCTTGCTCGAAATGTGCCGCGAGTATGTGCTCTGGCGCAGTCCGTCTACAAGCACCTCGGTGTATTACGGCTTTGCGAACTTCCTCGGTATCTTTGATGAACCGCTTGTGGAAGCTCCCGCTGTAAAGGGTGCGGACTTGTTCTACCAGAACCTGATTGACTGGCATATTTGCGAAGTGCTCGCCTTGGCCATGACCGGCGACCTGAAAGTCAATAACAGCAATGCATTGCACCGTCGCAGCTACCAGATTTGCACCGAAGCGTTTGCTTCTGCAAGGCGCATCTCCGAAAAGACTGCCGAAAACGAAGTCTCCCTGATTTTCAGTTTCCTGACCGGTAACGGTTGGCTGGAACAGGAAGACGCATGCCTTGTCCCTACAGAGAAGGCTCTTGAATTTATCCGCAAGAACGGTTTCCGCCTGCATCAGGACTTGGTTTCCTGGTGGCTCAAGGAACGTTTCCGCGGCGACCGCAGCCATTGCGTGCGTTTGCTTCGAATGCTCGACAAGCCGCGTACGGCTCTCTTTGCTTCTTCTATTTTCTGGGTGCTGGATCCGACGTTCCGCCTGCAAGAAAAAGATGGCCTGATTGCCTGGGAATACTTGCCGCGCCCGCTGCGCGAACTTTGGCTCTTGGGCCTTGTCCGCTTTACCATGGTGGGCGGCAAGGTGGCGGCTGTTACGCTTGAACAGGCCGGCCGCGACTGGCTGGAATCATCGATTGCGTCGGTGCCGGAACAGAATATCTCTTGCTTGCCGAACTTTGAATTGATCGCTTCGACTGGAACCTCGCCGCGCGTGCTTTTGATGCTTGCCTGCCTTGCGAAGGTTGAAAACGATGAAGTGTATTTGCGCTTCTCGCTGAATCGCGAAAGCTATCTCCGCGGTCTCAAGTGCGGTATTGCCGAATCCGAAATCGAAAACTTCAAGGGTTGGATTAAGCCGCCGGTCAACGTGGAATCGACGATTACCGAATGGAATACGTCTTATTACGGCGCCCGCGTGCAGACGGTTCGCTTGCTCAAAATCGAAAACGCCGACGTGTTGAACGAACTTTCCAGGTTCCCGCAGTTCATGGAATGCGCCAACGAGTACATTGCCGGCTACGGCTTTGTGCTCAAGCCCGAAATGGAATCGCGCGCCTTTGAAATTCTTACGAACTACGGCTATTGCCCGTTCGTGGAACGCAAGAACGTGAATCGCTCGAGCGCTCCGACCGAAGAATGGCGCAAGGAATTTGTGGTCGCCTGGCCCGAAGCGAAGGCTCCGGATTACGAACTCAAGGACACCGCCAATTCGGAAACCTTGCAGACGGCGCTCAATTCGACGAAGTACGGCAACAACTACCAGAAGTTGAGCACGTTTGACTTGGTGAAGGTGTTGCGCTATGCAAAGACCGTGGGCGCTCTCATTGGGGCCAAGGTCAAGAACCCGACCAAGCGTGGCGACAACGAAGTCGAAAGAAGCTTCTTTGTGCATGCATTGAAGCTTGCGAAGTCCCCGCAGACAATTGAGATTCAACCGTACGGAAGCGAAGTCCCCGAATTGTTGGAACTTTCGTTTATTCAAGAAGTCAAGGTCTATAACGGCCGCCAGCCGCAGTGATTACGGCAGCGTTTGGGCAAAGCCTGCAATGTCGATGAGTTCTTCTAGCGTGAACTCGTCGATGTAGGCGGCCATGCCGCGTTCGCTATCGCCAAAGTTGACATGATACCAGAAAGTCGGCATTTCTTCGCGGGCTCGGTCTCCTAGGAAAGCCGGCTTTTCGTAATAGGGGGAAAAGTTGAAGCGCCTGCCGTCGTTGCCGTGGCACGGTCTGCAGTTTTGCATGAAGAGTTCTTCGCCGCGTTCAAGGTTCGCGCCCTTGATTTTGCCGTCTTTGTCGAGCAACTTGTACACAAGCAGCGCCATGCGGGCATCTTCGCGCGTGAGCGTGTCGCCCGGGGAACCTGGTTCGGGCTTTTGCGTGGCAACAGTCTTTCCGTCTTGCGGTTTTGCGTTCGTATCGCCTGCAAATGCCGAAACTCCGAGCAGCAACCCGTAGGCCGCTAAAGCCAAGATTCCTGTAGATGCTAACCGAGCGAACTTCATGTCTTGCAATGTAGAAAATAGATCTTAGAACTTAGATTTTAGAACTTAGATAACTCTTCTAAGTTCTGCGAACTAAGCTCTACCAACTTTTTACTACTATTCCCCTATGCGTTGTTTGAATTGGATTTGTTCGACATTGGCGGGCCTTGCCCTCATGTCATCATTCTCGTTTGGAGCGGAGGTCTCCGTGGATCAGTTCTCTAAGAATCTGTTGTTCAGCGGTCGCTGGGAACATGGAAATGCTTATAGCCGTACAAGTGCTCCGGCTGCCATGGTGCAGTTCAAGGCGGCGGCCAAGTCGCTGGAATTTGAATTGGAAGGTGAAGCCAGATTCCGTGTCGACGAAGACGGAAGAGAGATTGCCGTGTTTACAACAAACACACGGAATGTGTATAAAGTAAAAACGACCGGCGGTGCAGGTTCGCACCTTTATCGCCTCATCAAGATCAGCGAAAGCAATCCGGGCGGCGTCCGCCTGTATAGGGTAGCCACCGACAAATCGGGCAAATTTGACGAACCTCCGAAGGCGTCTAACCGCCGCATTGAATTCATTGGCGACTCGTTTACCGTGGGCTTTGGCGACGAAGGCCAGAACGGTCAGGACGAATCCCTGGTGTTCGAAAAGACGAACGCTTCCAAGAGTTTCGCATTCCTGATTGCCGATGGTTACAAGGCCGATTTCCAGGTGAATGCCTTTAGCGGGCGTGGACTTGTGCGCAATTACGACAACATCGTGCCGGAATGGCCGATTCCGCGTTTGTATGACTTTACAGTACCGGGTGAAGCCCCGGGGGATCTTGCAAACGGTGTTTCCGAGCAGTCCATTCGTTACGATTTTGACTCTTTCCATCCGCAGGTCATAGTCCTTTTCATTGGAATCAACGATTTCCAGGGGAACCCGCCTTACGCAAAGTATGACGCCTTCAAGAAGGCCTATGCCGAACTTCTCGACAAGCTCCGCAAGGCCCATCCGGGAGTCAAGTTCCTGCTTTTGTCGACCAAGGTGTGGCCTAACGATGACTTGACCCCGACTGTCAAGGCGATTTATGACGCCCAAAAGGCGGCCGGAAAGTCCGACCTGGAATTCATGACGCTCACGACGGCGAATGTGGGACTCCTGGGACACCCCGACATACATTCACACGAAGACATGGCGAAGGCGGTTCGACCCCTGATCGGGCGCCTCGGAAGGTGGCTTTCCCGCTAGTTTTTTGTGCAAAGGGTCCTTCTTTTCATACAAAAGACCCTTTTTTGCGCATTATTGCGTAAGTATCAACACTCTTTTTTACAGAGATTATTGCTTTTTTTGTCTTTTTTGTATATTTAAATTGAGGATTTTGGTAGGATAGTTCCCATGTCTAGGATACTTGAGAAGATATACGTTCTGTTCAGGATGAACATTCTGATTTTCGTGCTTTTGGCAATCACCGTCATTGCTCTTTTTGCGCATCAGAATGGCCTAGACGTGATTGAGCCTTTGTACCTGCATGACTATCCGTATATTATTGCCGAGACGGACTCTGCAGATGGCGGTGCGTCGGCTGTAAAGCTTTCCCGTACCGATTCTTCCATTATCGTGGACTACGAACTGAAGGAAGGCTACGCCTACCCGTATGTGGGCGTCAAGATTTTCTTGGGTGACGGCAAGACCCGCGGTAAGGACCTCTCCAAGTTCGACAGTATTTTTGTATGGGTGAAACCCCGTGGCGAAGGAACCGTACGTCTTTACATGCGCGGCTACGACAGCACGTTCTCCCGCCCCGACGATGAACTTTCGCTTAAGTTCAACGAAATTGAATTCTTCCCGCTGGAAGAAACCTACCCGGCCGTGTTCGTTCCGCAGGAATTCCGCGTGGCCAGCTGGTGGGTCGCCCAGAACGGTGTTAACGTCCATAACGCAAGGGTCGACCTTTCGAACATTCCGCTGATTGAAATCCAAACGGGTACGAATGCTCCGCTTGGTTACGGAACGCTTGAAATCAAGGGTCTCTGCTTCAAGGGCAAGAAGATTTCGAAGGCTGAACTTTCGACGGCTCTCGTGGCCCTCTGGTTCATTACCTTCTTCGTGATTTTGATGATCCGCTTCTTTGATTACAGCCGCGAACGTACGGCAAGCAAGAAGAAGCGTGAAGAACTTGAAAAGAACTTGCGCGCCCTCGAAATCGAGAAGAGCGAATACGAAAAGTCCAGCAAGGAAGACCCGCTTACGGGTTGTCTGAACCGTGCCGGCTTTAGCAGCGTGCTCATGCGCGAACAGGAAAACCTGCAAAAGAACGACAGTCCGGTGTCCTTCGTGATTCTGGATATCGACCATTTCAAGCATGTGAACGATACTTACGGCCACATGGTGGGCGACGAAGTCCTTGTGAACCTCGCCAAGCTCATCCAGAGCAAGATCCGTAATACCGACGCCCTAGTGCGTTGGGGTGGCGAAGAATTCGTGATTCTGTGCGGCGATACGCCGATCCAGAATGCCCAGTTCCTTGCCGAAAAGCTCCGTATGGCAATCGAGAACTCGCAGCTGATCAAGCAGCAGAAGATTACCTGCTCCTTCGGTATTGCCGAAATGATCGCCGGCGAAGACCCGAAGCGCCTGTTCGAACGCGCCGACAAGGCCCTTTACGCCTCTAAGGAAAACGGCCGTAACCGCGTCACGAGTGCAACGTTCCGCCATACCAGGTAAGTTCGGAATTCGGAATTCAGAATTCGGAAAAAATGAAAAATAAACGTGTCATCCTGAGCTATACAACACTTGGGACTGAGTCCCTTAGTGGCTGTTATCCACCTTGTGGAGAAGGGCGTAGCCCGAAGTCGAAGGATCCAGTTTTGCGTTTATTTGTTGCTTTTTGTCTCTTCGTTTTATCTGTTCTCCTCCTGTCGGGTTGCGCAAAGAAGGAACCGGAAGTAGATTTCAAGCCGCTCCAGATGCATTGGGTCTTGGCCGAGGGCGAAGATGAAACCCTGATGCCCCGCAAGGACGAGTGTGTGATTTTGCTCACGGCACGCCTGATGGCCGAACCGCCGGTGCAGGCCTCTAGCGCCGGCGAACTGAGCTACAAGGTCACCTACGGCCGTAGCCCCGAAAACCCCAAAATCCTCAAATTTGACGGAATTTGCAAGGATTTGTCCATAATGGACAAGCCGGAATGCCGTTGGGAGGCTACCTGTGATGCCGATTGTAAAGTCGTTGTAAACTTCCACAACGGAGATTGATTCTGTGGCATAGAGTTTTGATAGTCAATGATTTATCTTTATAGTTATGAAGAAGATTTTTGAATATACGGACTATCGCGAATGGTTGAGGGATGCTTTTGAGGATTTTAAGCAGCGTAAGACTGTCATTTCGTGGCGCTACATGGCCATGAAGATGGGCGCTGATCCTGGCAACCTTCTTCGCGTATCGCAGGGCAAGATCCACTTGCCCCTTAGTCTGATTAAGCCCGCAGCGGAATTCTTCGAACTTGAAGGCAAAGAAGCCGACTATTGGGCTGAAATGGTGTATTTCGGCCGCGCCAAGACCGACGCCGACGCCTTGCAACACTACGAACGCATGCAGGCCCTGAAGGGTGTTTCTCTTAAGTTGTTGCAAAAGAAGGAACTGGAATTCTACCGTCACTGGTACTACAATGCCATACGTTCCGTGATTGGCATTTGCAAGTTCAAGGACGACTACCAGGGGCTTGCCGAAAGCTGCACCCCGAATATCACCGAAAAAGAAGCCCGCGACGCCGTCAAGCTGCTTGCGGACCTCAACATGATTTCGACCGACCGCGACGGCTACTGGAAGGTGAACGACACCTTTGTATCGACGGGGGGGAACTGGCGTTCTCAGGCTGTACGTGCATTCCAGCACGAAACAATCCGCCTTGCCGACGAATCCCTGGACAGGCACCAGCCGTTCCTCAGGGACATTAGCACGGTCACCATGACTTTTTGCATGGACGATATCCAGCTCCTGCGCGAAAAGATTAACGCTTTCCGCGAAGATTTACTACGTTTATCCCAAGAAGGGACGGATGACGATACTGTATTCCAGTTGAACATCCAGATGTTCCCCTTGGCATTCACCAAACCCCTGAAGGAAAAGGAGAAAGAAAAATGAGAAAATCGCTCTTTCTTTTGCCTTTGCTCTCGCTGTCGTTAGCGGGTTTGGTTGCCTGTTCCAATAACAAGGATGACGTGGCTGGTGGTCCGGGTAGTATTACTACGAACGGACTTGCTCTTATTGATGGCCAGCCTGCATCTTATGCGACTGTGGCTCTCCGTAAGGTGGACTATAAGGAATCGTCCGCTGACGAAGTGAATGCCCTCGTGATTGCGGATTCCTATGCCGACGAAAAGGGCAACTTCAAGGTTGAAATCCCGGCTGACGGCAAGTATCGATTGACGGTGGTTCGCGACGGTGTGGCCTATTCCAGGGTTTTGACCCGCAATGAATTTGCAGAAGCGGGTGTTTCGCTCAAGCCAGATACCGTGCGCCTCGAACCGACCGCCGTGCTTACCGGTGTCGTGGATGTTCCTGAAGGATCGTCTACGGTGTGGGTCGGTATCGTGGGTACCGATGTCTTGGTGAAGACCGATGAATCCGGTTGGTTCGCGCTTTCATCTATTCCGGCCAATGACTCCTTGCAGCTGTACTTCGTGAACGAGGACTTCGACAAGAGCTTGGGCGAAAAGGACCTCTTTGTATCTCCGATGGAATCGATTATGCTGGATTACCGCGAAACTGCGGCCCCTGAAGATACGACTCCGGAAGATACGGTTGAACCTGAAAAGCTGCTGCAGGTCTTGGCTTTGCTCAAGGACGGAACTCCGGCAACGTATGCAACGGTCGCCCTGCGCGCCGCCGATGCCAAGGTTGAGGATTACGCCGTGCAGAACACGATGGTGGAATCTGACCTGCGTACCGACAAGAATGGCCGTTTTGAAATGGAATGGCCCGACTCGGGCAATTACCGCCTGACGGTTACCAAGGACGGATTTGCATACTCCAAAGTCTACAAGGCCAAGGACCTCGCGAAGCTCGACACGCTCCGCCTGGAAGCGACTGCCTCTATTTCGAGCAAAGTAACGCTCCGTACCGGTGAAGAATTCCTGTGGGTGGGCGTTTACGGCCTCGATTTGTTGGTCAAGACAAATAACGCGGGCTCTTATGTGTTGCCCAGCGTGCCGGCAAGGGATTCGCTCGATATCTACTTTGTGATGCCGGATAGCGCAAAGACCCTGTATGCCGAATGGAAGGCGATTGCCGAGCCGTACAATACCAAGTTCACGAACCCCGTGATGGTGCTGCAGGACTTTGAAGACGGTATCAAGAGTTGGTACGTGAATACGGACGCACTCTTCAAGGGTACGACGCTTACGCCTTTGGCGAAAAACGTGGCCGACGGCATTGTATACGATTCGACTCGCAAGTCCAAGGTGTTCCATGGCGAATACAAGCTTGCCGATGACGATTACGCCTGGGTGCTTGTCGGAACGACCTTCGAACACGAGATGAATTTCTCCGCGATCGATTCCGTCGTGTTCGACGTCAAGGGCGATGGCAACATTCGCCTTTCGCTTGAAAACTACATCAATGACACCAAGAGCCTGAAGGCTGCTACCGATTGGATGCCTATCACTGAAAAATGGCAACACATTAACGTGAACCCGGCAGAACTCTGTGTCGGAAACGCCAAGACGGAAACTTGCTTTACCTCTTGGAGTGGCGTAAAATACTTGGTCAAGCAGCTCCACATTTTCCCGCAGGACGGCACCGAATTCTACATCGACAACGTGACGATTTACGGTGCTCTGTTCTAAGGAACAAATACAATTTTCTTACAAGTAAAAGCCGCCTTAAAAGGGCGGTTTTTTTATGTGTTTTTTCGCATCTTGCGGGCTTGTTTCGCTCTGTTTAGTCTTGTATACAATCACGAAATTAAGTATCTTTGGGGTTATATGGAAACCCTTGAAAAAGAAGCGGCTGTTGCCCTTGATTACCTGTCCCGCATCTCGAAAGAAGCGGAAAAGAAGTTTGATGAATTTTTGCCGCCCGTAGCCGACCGTCCGGAAAGGCTCCACGAGGCGATGCGTTATTCGATGTTTGCAGGCGGCAAGAGGCTCCGCCCGGCACTGGTGCGTGCTGCTTTCGACATGTTCGGCGGCAAGGGCGAATCGGTGGACTACGCCATGAGCGCCCTTGAAATGATTCACACCTTCTCCCTCATTCACGATGACCTGCCCTGCATCGACAACGATGACTTTAGGCGCGGAAAGCCCACGAGCCATAAGCAGTTCGGCGAAGCCACCGCCGTCATGGCGGGCGATGCCCTTTGCGTTTTGGCTTTTGAACTGATGGGCAAGACGGGCAATGCGAAGGCGATCGAAGTGCTTGCGCACCTGCTCAGCACCTACGGCCTTATCGGTGGCGAAATGATCGACATCGAGTGTGAAGGCAAGAAGGTGGACCTTGATACGGTCGATTACATCCATTACCACAAGACGGCGGCCCTCATCGAGGCGGCTCTCCAGGTGGGTGCGATGCTTGCCGGTGCCGACGACAAGTCTATCGAGGCTATTCGCGACTATGGCCGTTCCATCGGCCTTGCATTCCAGATTGTGGACGACATTCTGGACATTGTTTCTACGACCGAAGAACTGGGCAAGGATGCCGGTTCCGACATCGAAAAGGGGAAGGCGACATACCCGGCTCTCGTGGGTCTCGACAAGTCCCGCGAGCGTGCACACGAACTGTACGAGGAATCGCTCAAGGCTTTGGATGGCCTCAAGTGCGACACCACGATTCTGCGCTCCATTGCCGCATTCATCATTACCAGGGTTAACTAATGGACCTTAAGAATATCAAGTCCCCCCAGGACATAAAGCATTGCTCTGTCGACGAGCTTTATCACCTGGCGTCGCAGATCCGCGAGACCATCATCGGTCAAGTGGCGAAGCATGGCGGTCACCTGGCTTCTAGCCTGGGTGTCGTGGAACTGACGCTTGCCTTGCATTACGTGTTCAATGCTCCTGACGATAAAATCGTGTGGGACGTAGGGCACCAAGCTTACGTGCACAAGCTTTTGACGGGACGTTTCGACCGTTTCGATACGCTTCGCCAGCAGGGAGGCATTTCCGGATTCTTGAAGAGGAACGAAAGCGAGTACGACTGCTACGGCGCCGGACACGCGACGACCTCTATTTCTGCAGCCCTCGGCTTTGCCGTGGCGCGCGACCACCTCAAGCGCAAGAACAGCGTGGTCGCAGTCATCGGTGACGGCTCCATGACGGGCGGTATGGCTTACGAAGCCATCAACAACGCCGGTCTTTCGAAGCAGAACATGACCATCATCTTGAATGACAACAAGATGAGCATCGCCCCCAACGTGGGTAACTTCAGCAAGTACCTGAACCGCGTGATTTCGGACCCGGTCTACAACAAGATGCGTTCGGACTTGGACCGCCTGATGAAGCGCCTTCCGGGAATTTTGGGATCGCGTTTCCGTGACTTGTTCTTGCAGGCGGAACGCGCCGCGAAGACTGCGGTAAAGCCGGGACGCTTCTTTGAAGATTTGGGCATTCGTTACTTTGGCCCGATCGACGGTCACGACATCAACGAGCTGATTATGCTGTTGCAGCGCGTCAAGGAACAGCCGGGCCCGTGCTTGGTGCATATCTTGACCGAGAAGGGACGCGGGCTTGATGCGGCCGTGAAGAACCCGACCAAGTGGCACGGCATTGGACCTTTCGACCCTGAAAGCGGACTCCCGCTTGCTCCGGGAAAGCCGAACCCGTCACTCACGCATGTGTTCGGGCAGACGTTGCTTGAACTCGCGAAGAAAGATGACCGCATTATCGGCATTACGGCAGCCATGCCTACCGGTTGCGGTATGGATATTGTGGCGAAGGAACTTCCGGACCGCGTGATTGACGTGGGCATTGCCGAAGAGCATGCGCTCACGTTTGCCTCGGGTCTTGCCTGCGACGGCGTGGTTCCGGTGGTCGCGATTTATTCGAGCTTTATGCAGCGCGCCTACGACCAGATTATGCACGACATTGCCTTGCAGAACTTGCATGTGGTGATGGTGCTTGACCGTGCGGGCCTGGTCGGTGCCGATGGCCCGACCCACCATGGCGCGTTCGACTTGTCATTCTTGCGCACGGTGCCGGGTATCACCATCTTGGCGCCGAGCAACGAAAACGAACTGCGCGACATGGTGAGCGCGTCTATCGACATGAAGGGCCCTGTCGCAATCCGGTATCCGCGCGGGACCGCACTGGAAGAACACCTGAAACCCGCTCCCGAAACCGTGGACGTGAAACTCCCGAAAGTTCTGGAAGAAGGCAAGGACATTTTGCTCCTGGGTGCAGGATTCATGACGAACGAACTCAAGAAGACGGCTGCCGTTCTCCGCGAAAACGGCAAGAACCCCACAGTGGTCGATGCCCGCGTTATCAAGCCGCTGGATACCGAGGCTTACCGCAAGCTCTTTGACGCCCACAAGGTGATTGTGACGCTTGAAGACAATACGCTGGTAGGCGGTTTCGGTTCTGCCGTGGCTGAACTCATTGCCGATCTCGGCTATACCGACAAGCGCCTGTTGCGTTTCGGCCTGCCGGATCATTTTGTGGAACAGGGCGAAATTCCTGCCTTGTTCAAGCTTTTGAAAATTGACGGGGAATCCGTCGCCAAACAAATCATGGAAAAAGTATGAGCGAAGAAAATAAAAACCGCACCGTAAAAGTGACTCTGGACCGTAAGTTCGGAGTGAGCGAAAAGCCTGAACGTCGTCCGCGCCGTGACGATGACCGTGAAGAACGCGGTGGCCGCGAAGGCCGTTCTTTTGACCGTGGCGAACGTAAGTTTGGCGACCGTAAGCCGTTTGGTGACCGCGATCGTGGCGACCGTCGCTTTAACCGTGATGGTGAAGGCGAAGGCCGCTTTGACCGTGAACGCCGTCCGCGTCGCGACGGTGATGACCGTGGCTCCTTTGGTCGCCGCCCGTTCGGTGACAGGGGTCGCTTTGGTGGCGACCGTCGCCCGCGCCGCGAATTTGCATCTGCAGGTGCTCCGATTTACCGCCAGCGTCCTGAAGAACAGAAGGAAGAAGTCGAAGAAGTATTGGACGAAGCTGCACTCGAAGCACGCGTGGCCCAGGCCGAAGCCAGCGAAGATTCCAACTTCAACCCGCCCTGGTACAAGAAGCTTTTGGCTCTCACAACCGAAAAGGGCCGCGAACGCGAAGGCAAGTTCCTTGGTGAAGGCGTGCATGTGGTGCAGGAACTCGTGAGCAATCACCGCGAACTCGTGATGGGCGTCTATGTGACGGAATCCTTTAACGACGAAGCCTTGATTGAACAGATTAACGAAGCCGAAATCAGACTGAACGTGCTCACTGACGAACAGATGAAACGTCTGTCTTCGACCATGACCACGCAGGGCGTGATTGCCGTAGCCCGCATCGCAAGCAAGAAGCCGGTTTATGAATCGAGCCGCAGCGTGATTACGCTTGTGGACGCCGTGCAGGATCCGGGTAACCTCGGAACGATTTTCCGCACGAGCCTCGGCTTTGGTTCCGATGGCATGATTCTTGGTCGCGGTACCGTGAGCCCGTTCAACCCGAAGGTGGTGCGCGGTTCCTCGGGCACCTTCCTCCGTGTGCCTTTTGAATTTGACGTGGATCTCGTGGACCAGATTAACTTCTTGCGCAGCAAGGGTTACACCATTATCGCAACCGATTTGCATGCCAAGCAGTCCCTGCGCCAGATTCCTACGAACAAGCTTCGCAAGATGGCTTTCCTCGTGGGTAACGAAGGTGCTGGCACCAACCCGTACTTCATTGAACTCGCCGACGAAACGGTGAAGATCCCGATGAGCAGCGAACTCGAATCCCTGAACGTCGCTGTCGCTCACGGTATCCTCAGCTACGAAGCTGCACAGATTCAAGAGGAACTTAAGTAATGAACTTCCAGGCTCGCTTAGAAGAACGTATCGCCAAGTGCGGTAACCCGATTTGCCTCGGCATGGATCCGGTCATGAAGCTGATTGACCCGTGCTGCCCTGAAGGTACTGCCGAAGACAAGATTAAGCGTTTTTATTCCGAAATTCTGGAATGCTGTTTAAAGCGTAACGTGACGCCCGCCGTGGTGAAGCCGAACAGCGCTTACTACGAATGCGTGAGCGTGCAGGCGATGCTCGTGTTGCAGCAGCTGATTGCCGACTACAAGAGTGCCGGCATTCCCGTGATTTTGGATGCAAAGCGTGGTGACATCGGTAAGTCGAGCGCCGCTTATGCAACCGCCGCTTACGATGTGTACAAGGCCGACGCCGTGACGGTTTCCCCGTGGATGGGGGCTGATTCCGTGGGTCCGTTCATTCGCGAAAATTCTGAAAACGGTGCTTATGTGTTGCTCCGCACGAGTAACAAGGGCGCCCACGACTTCCAGGATTTGCCGGTGTCCCGTAGCGATGATCCACGCGATGTTGCCGAAGCCTTCTATTCTGTAGCTGACAAGATTATGGAATGGGACGCCAACCTCGGTTACCTCGGTGCCGTGGTCGGTGCAACGCATCCTGAAGAACTCGAAAAGATTACCGCTTACACGGTGGCCCACAAGCACGAAATTCCGTTCCTGATTCCGGGTGTTTCTATTCCGGGTGTTCCGGGCGGTCAGGGCGGTGACGCCAAGACGGTGCTTACGGCAATCGCCAACGGCGGTGGCAAGCGCAAGTTCCACGTGCTCAACAGCTCGAGCGGACTCAACTTTGCCTACCAGCGCAGCGGTCATCCTGAAAACTTCGCAAACGATTGCGTTGACGCTCTGGAAAAACTCGCGGAGGCCTGCCAGTTATAATTCAGAATTATGAATTCAGATTTCGGAATTAATTTATATTAACCATTGAATTATTTTCGACTCTGAATTCTGAACTCTGAAATCTGAATTGCTTATGCGTTTCCTAGTTGTCATCATATTCGCTATCGCGGTTATCGCAGCGGCTTTTCATTTCGCAAAGCCGCTTCCCGGTACAAACTTCGACGAGTCATTCTTGCCGAAGGCATCGACGGTGCATTACGTGGCTGCAGGGCACGACGCGTCGGTTGCGGGACTCTTCTGGATCAAGGGTTTGACTGAACTTGGTGAAAGCTACTTGACCGGTAAGGAATATGCTTACCTCGGTCATGTGGCGGAACTTTCTACTAGCCTTGACTCCTTGTTCTACACGCCGTATTACTTTGTCGGTGGCGTGACACCTGTCGATGCTCCCGATACTTCGGACTTTTCGGTACTCCGCCGCGCAAGCCGTGTGTATCCCGAGAACTGGCGCCTGTCGCTTTACTATGCGCTTCGCCTAGCTCGCGGACCTTACCCGAACAGGACTGAGGCCGCTAACGTGATGCGTAAGTATTTCGATAGCCCGGACACGACCATTCCCGACCATATTCGCACGATTTACCGCAGTTTTGAAATTGACGAAATGCAGACGGAAACTGCGCTCGAAACGGTGTTGAACGACGTGATGCAGCCGCGCTTCAAGAAATTCCGCGCGAGTTTCTATTCAAAGATTTTAAGGTTGATCGGCTATAAGGGCTTGATTAACGATGTGGAAAAGGACGAGCATTACCAGAAGGTAAAGTATCTCGTCGATGGCATGGCCGATGGCAAGATCCACCCGGCAATCGTTTACCGTGAACTCCTTGCCATGAAGAAGATTCGTGACGACGAGCTCGCAGAAGCTAAGGCGAAAGAAGCCGCTGCTGATTCTACGGCGACAAAAGATACGACTGCCGCTGTAGAGCCGAAGGCAGAAAACTAAGGCAAAAAGATTCGGAATGAGGGAGTATAAATTACTTCCAAGAGATTTAAATTCCGAATTCCGAAATCCGAATTTTAACTCTGAATTCTGAACTCCGAATTCCGAATTTTAAAGCTATTCCCCGCAGCGCTTGGCGTTGTTCGGAAGTCCCATCAATTCAAAAGCGTTCTTGCAGCGGGCTTTCAAGTCTGTTGCTTCGTTTTTAGGAGTGCTTTTCAATTTAGAGCGGTAATAAAGAATGGTTGCCGTGTTGTAGGGCTTGTTTGCCTTGATTGCGTTTTCTTCGGCAACGCGGTAAAGGGAATCGGCTTCGCCGCTGCCGGAAAGGTCTGCCATGCGGGCGGCGATGAAGGCGTAAAAGCCGCCCTTCTTGTCGGAACGCTTGCCGGTCATCTTTAAGGCGTCGGGAGCGCGGTCGCTGCGAACAGCCGCATAGGCAATGGCGCATTCTCCGTAGAAGGCTGCCTGTGCGGTTTCTTCATTTTTCTTTAAAGCTTTTTCGTCGTAGGCGCTGCAGATCTTTGTCGCTTCCCTGTATTTTTCTTGGGCATTCAAAAGGCTGATTTTCACCTTCGTGTATTGCAAGAGCGTACCTTGGTCCAAAACTTCTTTGCGGACGACCGAGAGCAACGAGTCTGCAAAATCCAGGTCGAGGCTCATGGTACGGATTTGCGCCATGGCGATAAGTACGCGGCCTTCCGAAAGCAAGTCTGCTTCTTTGCGGCTTGCAAGCAGGGCTCGTTCGAGCTGGTTGTAGCCCTTTGCGAATTTACCCTTGTCTAAAGATCTTTGGGCACGGAACGAGTAAACGCCCGAATCGGAAGCACTTGCAATGGAGCCCGCGGCAAGGAGTGCGATAATGGCAGTTTTAAACTTTACCATAACGTCTCCACCATAAAGGGCACGGAATCTTGGTTAGGCATGGAACGCTTCACGATCCACATGTTCGAAATGCCTGCCATCAAGTCGTCTGCATTCTGGAGTGTCTGCTCCGTCGCTTCCATAAAGTCTGAAAGTCCAGAGGTAACGAGGCTTACCTCGTTCAGGAGACCGTCGACGCGGCCGAAGGTTTTGTCCACCTGACCCATCAAGCCATCGACGCGAGTCATCACGTTGTCCACCTTTTGTGGCAAGGGCCTGACCTCAACCATCATTTCAGAGACAGTCGTTGCAATGGTATCCACCTTTTCAAGCAAGACCGGAACGTGATATTGGATAGTATCGAACAAACCGGAAGCCTGGTGCAAAACTTTTGTGCCTTGATAGGTAATGTCGTCGAGACGCATAAGCTGGCGGTTCAAGTTGTCATACAAAAGTCTGGAACCAAACAGAGCACCAATGGTTGTACCCGTATCCTTGGCCATACCGAGAATGGTGTCGGCGGCATCGATCAATCCGTTTACGCGGCCCAGAACCATGTCGACCCTTTCCAAGACGGTTTCGATATCCTGGGATTCTCCTGGCGGCAAGAAACCGTTATCTTCCAATACGGAGCCCTTGCCACGGCGAATGTCGATGTTGATAACGCGTGCCGCAATCATGTTTTGGTCGCGCATGGCGAACACCTTGGCGCTATCCGTAATCAGGTTCTGAAACTTTTTCTCGATAATAAACTGAATTTTGACGCCATCGCCTTCGACAGACATACTGTCTACGCGGCCCACCTTTACGCCGCTAATCAGGACTTGGGTGCCCGGGCGAATGCCGAATGCCTTTTCGAAGCGGCTATGCAGGTGATATTCTTCCACACCGATCATGCCGGAGGAGAAAAGCTTTGCATAAAGCACGATACCAAAAACCATCACAGCGACGGCAGAGAAGATACCGACCAGGAGGCCGGAAATTTCCATCCAGTTAACGTGAGGTTTTGTAAAAGACATGTCAAGAATATAGATTAAAGACTTGTCAATAAATTCATTAGGTAAAAAAAAGTATGCGAAATAGTTGTAAATCATTGTAATATCTATTTTTAGGGTATGGAATACTTTGAATTTTTGAACAAATCGGTGACTCCGTACCATACGGTTGAAGCCTTAAAGGCCCTTTTTGACGCAAAATGTGGAAAAAACGCCCGTTTTTTTGAGCGCGGTGGCGCCTTGATAGCGGTGCGGGTGCCAAAACAAATTTGTTCGGACTCCCAGTTTAGGATTGCCCTTGCGCATACGGATTTTCCGACGTTGAAAATTACGCCGAACCCGGATGCTGCAGCGGCAGGTGTGCGCACTTTGCACCCCGAGATTTACGGAAGCCCGCTTTTTACGAGTTGGCTGGACCGCGACTTGGGCTACGCCGGATTGCTGGCCTATGAACTGGATGGAAAGTTAGAGACCAAGCTGATTCGCGGCGATAAGTTGTTCCGCATTCCGCAACTGGCGGTCCACCTGAACCGTGGCGTGAACCAGGACGGCCTTAAGGTGAACCCGCAGACCGATTTGAATGCATTGTGGACGGCCGTGGGCGGCAAGGAACGCTTTGTGGAAGCCCTGCAGGCGGAACTCCCTGCGGGGGCGAAGCTACTTGATTTTGACGTGCAACTCTTTGATGCGCAGCCGGCGAAGTTTGGCGGTTTTGAAAACGAATGGATTTATTCGGGTCGCCTTGATAACTTGAGCAGTTGCCACGCCATTGCCGAGGCTTTTGCTGCGGCAGGCGCGTTGGAAAAGGATTTTCAGGTAGCAGCATTCTTCAATAACGAAGAGGTCGGTTCCGAGACCCGCGAAGGCGCCGCCGGAAATTTCTTGAAGAGCGTACTAGAAAACGTTGCTATGTCTGCTGCTCTAGATTCTTCGACTTCGCTACGCTCCGCTCAGAATGACAAGTCACTTTCGTCTCTCGTCTGTAGCGAGCTTGCGAGCGTTCTTTCGTCTAGTTTCGCCCTCTCCATCGATATGGCGCATGCCGAACACCCGAACTTTGTGCAAAGGCATGAACCCAACCACGCTCCCGTTCTGGGTGGAGGCGTGGTACTGAAGATGAATTCTCAAAAGCGTTATGCCAGTGACGTGTTTTCGAACGCCCGTTTCAAGATGCTTTGTGAACAAAATAATGTTCCGTGCCAGACTTTCGTGATGCGTAACGATATGCCCTGCGGCTCGACGGTTGGCCCCGCCATTTCGGCCTCGCTCGGGATCCCGACGGTAGACATTGGCGAGCCCATGCTCAGCATGCACAGCATTCGTGAAATGACAAGCGTTGCAGATCACGAAAAAATGACAAGTCTGCTTTTTGCATTTTGGAAATAGCCTCAAATAATTATATTTACCCTCATGCGTTTACCGATAAAGTTTACATTGAAAAATCTTGTGCCGGCTATTCTTGAAAAAGTCAAGGGTTGTTTTAAGCAGGATTCTTTTGCCCTTTGGGGACTGTTGGTTATTCTGCTCAATTTCGTGATGCTGCACGGAATCGGGTTCGCGTCGGATTTGACGTTCTGGCGCCATTGGGTGACTGACTTGCAGCAGGGTGTCGGAAACTTTACGGGTAACTACCCGCCGCTTTATGTGTTGTGGCTTCGCGTGGTCGGCTGGATTTACCAGGTGACCGGCCTCAATATGGATTTGGAATACGAACTCAAGCAGTTCTGCCTTTTCCCGGTGATTCTTGCGCATATTTCGCTTGCTCATTTTGTGTGGCTTCGCATTCATAAAAAGAGCTGGCTTCCCGAAGTCAAAACCATCGTGATGCTCCTGGTGGTGGCAAACCCGGCGTTTTACTTGGACGGCCCCATTTGGGGACAGGTCGACGTATTGCCGGTGACGTTCTGCGTGTGGGGTCTTTGGTATGCCAGCAAGCCTAAAACTTATGGCTTGGGCATGGCTCTGTTTATGCTCGGACTTTTGACAAAGTTCCAGATGATTATGTTCTTGCCGGTGTTCGGCGCACTTTCTTTGCGTTACCGCAAGGTGATGTGGCAAGGACTTCTCTCGATGGCGGGCGTGTTCCTGCTGGTGTTTTTGCCGTTTATTATCGCGGGGAATTTTAGCAAGGAATTTGCCCAGGCTTACCTGAGTACGATCGACGAATATCCTTATGCATCGATGAATGCGGGTAACTTGTGGATGGTATTCTCGGGGAACATGACGCCGCAATCCAGGCCGATTTTTGAATGGGCGCCCTCGTTCATGAATCCGGGCCTGCTAGGAAAGATTTTCTTTGTGGTTATTTCGGTCGCGGTGATGGCGTTTACGTTCTTTAAGCGTTTGCCTGTTTCGCGCATTATGACAATGGCTGCGTTGAATGCCTTTGCCTTCTTTATGATTTTGCCGTGCATGCATGAACGCTATGTGCTAGCAGCCGCTGTCGTTGCCATTGCAGGTGTTGCTTGCAAGAATCGTCCTGTTGTTATTTGGGCGGTGCTTTTATCGATGGTTGCTTTCTTGAACATTTCGATGATGACTTCAATTCGCGGAAGTGCTCTTTGGTTCTGGATTGCGATGGCGGGCATTGTGGTGATGTTTACGTATATGGCGCATTCCTTTGCTCCGGCGGCGCTCGACAAGGCCTTGCGGGTTTGTGGCAAGGTCAAGTTGCCCGCGCTTGTGCCTTATGCGCTGCTCGTGTTGATTTATACGGTGGATGTGGGTGGCAGCTACCTGCAGCAGGCAAAGACGGCTTACCACCTCAAGAAGGGCGAAAATTTTGTTTATGACTTGAAAATGCTCCACCAGTCGCAGGGTTACGGCAATACGAACATTGGCAAAACGGTCGACAACAATCCATTGCATTTAAACGGAACGCTTTACCTGAACGGAATCGGATCGCATGCGCCGTCGAAACATGTTTATGCGCTTCCGGAAAACGCATCTCGCTTTACCGTGACTTGTGGCGTTGATGACGAATCGGGCAATGGTGTGGTAGAATTTATCGTGCGTGTCGATGACAAGGAAATCTGGCGTAGCGGGCGTATGGAAGGCCGCCAGACGGCAACTGCCGACTTGGACATTCGCGGTGGTAAAAAAATTTCTCTTGAAACCGATGAACTGGGCTCCAAGAATTTCGACCATATCGACTGGGTGAATCCGGTGGTGCATGTAGATTAATAAAGTCAAGCCATATCTTTACCTAAGAGAATGTCTGGCCGTGCGCTAGGCATTTTTGTATATTCTTAGTCGAAGGTATTAGAATGCGTTTACTTGTTTTTTTGATGTGTTTACTTGCTGTCGGGCTGTGGGCGCGCCCCATTAATGACGGCAATAAATTGTTTAAGAACGGCGACTACGCCGGTGCGCTCGAAAAGTACATGAAGGCCCGTGAAGCGGAGCCTGCAAACCCGCTTTTGTTCTACAATATCGGAACTTGCCAGTACAAGCTCGGCAACTACGAAGAGGCCAAGAAGGAACTCGAGAGCGCCGTGCGCATGCCCGACCAAAAGATGGCGGCGAAGGCTGCCTACAATTTGGCGAATACGCATTTCCGCATGGGCGAAAAAGCGGCCGAAGGTAGCGAACGCATTGCCGCATGGCGCGAATCGGTCGCTTACTTGAAGAAGGCCATTGACCTCGACAACACTTTTGAAAATGCGAAAAAGAACGTGGAAATCGTTCAGCGCAAACTGAAAGAAGAACTCGACAAGCAAAAGCAGAATCAGGACCAGAACCAAGACCAGAATAACGACCAGAAGCAGCCGCCTTTGAGCGACAAGGCCAAGGAAGTTCTGGCGCGAGCCTTGCAGCTTTGCAAAGACGGCAAGTACGCCGAAGCAAAGGAAATGCTCGAGAATCTGATTGCCGAAGACGAGACCGCCGGCCAGCTCAGCGGACACGTACAGCGCATTGACGACGTCATCGAAATCAAGGCGGGCAGGAAGCCCAAGGCGAAGATTGACGCCAGTAACACCGACAACGACCTGGAGGTGATCTGATGCGTTTGATTAGACGAGAGACGAAAGACGAGAGACGAGAGATTTTGTCACCCTGGAGCGCAGCGATAGGGTCCATTGTGCTTGTTTTGTTATTGTCCGCAGCGGCGTTTGCGGCGCCGAAGTCGGCAAGCGCCTACTACAGCGATGCGGCGTTCCAGTATATTGAAAACCGCTTGCCCTCGGCAGAAATTACTTGTAACGAAGGCCTGCAATATTATCCGAACGATCAGAAACTGCAAATGCTCCTGGACCGTATTCACGAGGCCAAGGACGAGCAGAAGAACGAAAACAAGAAAAACGACAAGAATCAGGATAATAACCAAGACCAGAATCAGGACCAGAACAAGGACGAAAATCAGCAGGACCAGAATAAGGACCAGCAAAACCAAGACCAGAATCAGAATGGTGACGGGCAGTCCAGCAGTTCTGAATCTGACCAGAATCAAGACCAGCAGAATGGTCAGAATGGCGACCAGTCCAGCGATTCGAAGTCCGAAAGTTCCGACAGCAACGAAGGCGGTGCCGGCCAACAGCCCGAGCAGCAGCCCGAGGGCGAATCCAGCGACAGCAATGGTGGCGAAGAACCGCAGGAACAGCCGATGCAGATGGGAGAAATGAGCCCTGAAGAAGCGGCACAGCTGTTGAAGGATTTCGACGAGCAGAACGGCGAACGCAAGCCCTGGAAACCTATCCGCGGCCAAGCAAGACCTGCCAAAGACTGGTAAGTCGCTCATTTGTTACCCCGGCCGCAGTGCCGGGGTGTTCTTTTATGTTGGTGCCATACAAAACAAAAGATTGGATGTCGAAAAAATTTTAAATTGTGGCAAAATTTAATGGAGGAGCTCTTGTTTCAGAGTGCTTGTAAAAAAGCTAATTCAATGGCTTTGTGCCTTGTTTTGCTCGCGTGTTTGTTAATCGCAGGTTGTGGGAATGATGTTTCGTTCGAAATAGAAAATTTCCCTGAATCAGTTGCCGGTATAGATAAGTTGCCTAATTGCACTAGCACCTATGAGGGCGAGGAAATCTTTGTAGAAGATATCTCGAAAAAATTGCGGTGTGAAAATGGTTTGTGGGAAGATGCTGCGAAGGAACCTTCCAAGAAGACGTCTAGTTCATCAAAAAATCAGGACAAGAACGGTTCTTCATCGAATGACGACTCGTCGAATTCTAGTTCATCAACAAGTTTTAGCCAAGGCCGTTCCTGCGACAAATGCTATGTCGATGGCGACATTCTGGAAGACAAGCGAGATGGTACCAAGTACAAAACGGTCATTATTAATGGTAGACGTTGGATGGCGGAGAACCTGCGCTATGTCCCGGATGACCTGCGGGATTCCGTTAGTTGCTACATGGATTCTGCAAAGTTCTGTGACAAGTACGGTCCCATGTATCCGTATTCTGCGAAGGGAGTTACATCGTTCTTGGATATTGAAAATGTGTTTGACCATCATCCCTTTCCGTTCAAGAGAAGTGTATGCCCCGAAGGCTGGAGCGTGCCGAATACCGATGATTGGGACGCTTTGTTCGAATATGTTAGGGAGCTCACGACTGGTGGTGATACTACGGTGTGGCCCTGGGATAACACGTTGCTTTGGGACAAGTCGTGGCATCATGCAGACCGTTACTCAGAATACAGGGGCAATAATGCTTTGGGGTTCAGCATTTTGGGCGAAAACTACCAGGATACTACGGCGAAAAGTCCTTACGCTTGGCCTGTTTTCTGGGTTGATTTAAAAGGTCCTTCGAATTTCCAAGATGCAGAGTGGTTGACATACGATATGACGCTTATGATAAGCGCAGTGTACAAGGAATATGATTATGGGGATGGAAAAAAGCATGCGTTCATTCGCTGTGTAGAAAACGTTCCTGAGGAACCTCCTGAAATAGTCTTTGATTCTATTGTAGATAAACGCTATGGCGACAAATATAAAGTTGTAAAAATCGGATCCCAGTGGTGGATGGCAGAAAACCTCCGTTTCAAGGAAAATCCGGAATTTTGCCACCCCTATTCCGATGACAAGTATATCAAGGATGAATGCCATTATTCTGTTCATATTCCGGATGGATACTCTAAGGATATTTGCCCCGAAGGGTGGCTTGTCCCTACGATGGGGGACTGGTACAACCTGCTGTATTATGTTGCTACCCATAATGGGGATGAGTCTTTATTGGCAAGTCTTATCGATACGGCCTATTGGGAATCTCTACCGGACAGCTTGAAACATTCCGACTATAACTTTGGAATGAATATAAGGGCGGCTGGAGAGCGTGTTAATTATCCCTATAGGGGAGAAGGGGGAATGGCTTATGGTGGTATGTATGCGGGATTCTTGACGCGAACTATGTTGTTTGAAAGTCAGGGATTCGGCCATTACGATTATGTACCAATCCTGCACATTTATATTGTCGATTCTTCGAACAGCCTCTTTTTTTCTCGTTGTGGGGCAAATTCATTTGATGAGTTGGGATATTCCGTGCGTTGCATTAAGGAAGGTACAGGAGAAGAATAAGTATGAAAAAAGTTTTGAGAATATTCCCATTGTTCCTTCTGCCGATGCTTGTGGCTTGTGACGAAGAGGTGAAAACGATTTCGCCAGAATACGCCTGTGATGAAGTTGAATCTACAAAGGATTTACCCAAGTGCGAGGAAATCTTACACGGTATGACGTATTTTGTCCAGGATGAGAACATGAAGTACGAGTGCAACGGCTCGAAATGGATTGAGGAAATCGTAGCTGACACGAAGTCTTCTGCCCAGAGCCGTTCCAGCTCGTCGAAAGGGGATTCCAGCAAGGATTCTTCCGGTAATGAAAAGTCTTCCAGTTCAGGTGAGACTAAATCCTCTAGTAGTATGCAATCTTCCAGCAGCGTTGAATCTTCCAATAGTGCTGAATCTTCTAGTAGCGCCTATTATACTATTAGATTGTGGGGTGCATGTACCGCGGAGCGCGAGGGAGAAAGGCGTATACAGAATGACACTCTAGAAAAGTATTATGGAAGTGAGTTTATTTGCGAGCTTTCCCACTGGAGGAGAATGGTGGCGTACGATTACCCTCTTGAAGAAATGTTCAATCCGGATGTCGAATACGGAACATTGACGGATTCTCGCGACGGGAATATATATAGGACAGTTGTTGTTGGTGATATGGAATGGATGGCCGAAAATCTTCGCTACAAGATACCGGGTGATACCATATTTGATACAGGAGCGAACTGCTTTCGTCATCAGTTGAGGTATTGCAAGACGGGTGGATACCTATATAGTTCTGATGACATGACTGAGGCGTGTCCTAAAGGCTTTTACTTGCCTGATGAGAGCGACATCAGAGAACTGGCCGAGTTAGTCTCTTATGAGTCTGCGGGAGTTTCGAAGGCGTGGTTTAGCGAAGCTGATACCGTGATGCACTATACGAATGCTTCTGGACTTACCGTATTGCCAAATGGCTGGGATACTCGACCTTCTTATTGGATGCTTGGTTATACAAGTTTTACCAATGATAGCTATCATTGGAGAAACATACCTGTTTATTTTGTCATAGGCTTTCCAGAAGAGTGTGGAGAGAGTTCCTGCAAAAATACCGAAAAATGTCACTACATTCGCTGTTTCAGGCGCCTTGGTAATCAAGAAGAGGAATAAAATGATTCCATTAAGCCTCAGTTGAGGATGTTTTTGGTATATTCCCTCGTATGAGAACACGTGTACTAGCCTTTGTTGCTTTTTCTGCTGCTCTTCTTGTCGCTTGCGGTGACGATTCGTCGGCGAGTGCAGCTGATACTCTCTCGAGCGAAAGTTCGCTAACGTCTAGTTCTTCGGCGGATGATTCTTCCGGAGTAAAGTCTTCGAGTTCTGTAAAAGCATCTTCGGACTCAAAATCATCTTCGTCTCACGCTGAATCGAGTTCATCCGAAAAAACTGTGACATCTTCTGAATCGGCTCCGGTATCGTCTTCATCTGTTGCGTCGGAGGTTTCTTCGTCGAGTTTGGCGCCCGCGTCTTCTGGCAATAGCACCCCCGATGACGGCAAGTGCACCGCCTGCGACAGCTTTACCGCGGCAGACCCTGAACTCACCGAGAAGGGCGGCAAGGGGTCCGTGACTACCTACGGAAGCGTTACCGCTAAAGAGACTAGCCTGGGTGGCGCTTGCAATTACGGACAAACTAATATCCAGTATTACGCGGCGATTCACGTGAACGTTTCTCCCGGAGATGAAAAGGGCCCGTGGAATGGTGGCGCCGCTTGCGGTGGCTGCGTGCATGTGAAGGCGAGAACACCTGATGGCTGGAAGGAAGTCACGGTGCGCATTACCGACCGTTGTCCCGATGTAAATTGCGGAGTAGACTTGGGCGGTGCTCCGGCCTCTGATATTATGGGGATCAACGTTGGCCGTTATTCCGGCGAATGGGAATTTGTGAGTTGCGAAGGTGTAGAGGGCGTGTGGGGCGACTCCACCTCTATCTGGGTCAAGGAAGGTGCCAGCGAATTCTGGAGCATTATCCATGTGCGCAACCCGAAAGACATGGTCAAATCCATTACGATTTACGGCGTAGATACTCGCGATGTTCATGAACTCGAAATGGTCGTGGGCACCGAAAACTTCTGGACGGTTCCACAAAGCGTGCTGCAAACGGACAACCGCTATCGTGTCGTGGTCAAGTACCGCACCGGAACCGATGACGAGTGGAAAATAAAAGGCTCTGACTTAGCAGAGCCCGAAGCGAATCTGTATTTGTACGAGCATCGCAATTAAGACGTATGTATATGATATTTCAGGCATAATGAACGGATGACAATATATATACTCAAAATCTTTTTAAATTGATTGTAGAAAAATGCATAATGCCGTGGGAGGGCAAACTTGTATGGATTTTGATAAGATTCTATCGCATTATAAGGCGAATGCCTGCGTGATGTCCGTGGAACTGTACCCGGATGGATCTTATGGGAATATCCGCGTTGTGGCTGGGAACAAGGCTCATTGCGAAGAAATGGAGTCAACTCAGGGGCGCCCGTTTGT
Organism: Fibrobacter sp. UWOV1; assembly: GCF_900142495.1. NCBI lineage: Bacteria > Pseudomonadati > Fibrobacterota > Fibrobacteria > Fibrobacterales > Fibrobacteraceae > Fibrobacter > Fibrobacter sp. UWOV1. The sequence continues at coordinate 127,097 of NZ_FRBA01000009.1, forward strand.
GCCGGATTGTCCGTATGAGTTTTGCTTCCCGAAAAACCAGAACTTCGAAGACCACTGTTTCCGCTGCGTGCAGTCGGGCAAGCCTCTCCATGCTTATGTGAACCTGTACATGATGGGCCTCTGGCTGAACATGTTCTTGATGCCGCTGGATTCCGACCGCGAAGACGTCGGTTACTGCGTTTACTGCTACGATGTGGCGCCCAAGGCCGATTCTTCGGCCATGGCAGACCTTTCCGGAGACACCGCCTCGAACGTTCTCAAGGCTTGTATCAAGCTGCGCGGTGCAGAAAATGTCAAGCAGACCTTCCAGGAAGTGGTTGAGGATATCCGTAAATCTTGCGAATCCGATCAATGCTGCATTTTGCTCACCGATGCTGAAAATCGCGAGTGCTCCATTTTTGCAGAATCGACTCGAGAAGGTCTGAAAGTACAGCCGATGTCGCGATATGTCGAAGGCTTTTACGCGATTGCAGAAACATGGCCGGAAACGCTTGCCGGCAGCACCTGCATTATTGTGAAAGACGAACGCGAAATGGAAAAGCTCCGCTTGACGAACCCGATTTGGGGCTCGATGCTTGACCTTTCCGGCGTAAAGACGATTATGCTTTTCCCGTTGCGTCATGGCGGTGAATTGCTCGGCTACTTGTGGACGGTTAATTTTAATGTCAATAATACGCTGATTATCAAGGAAACGCTTGAAGTCACGACATTCCTTATCGCATCTGAAATTTCGAGTTACTTGCTTTTGAACAAACTTCAAACGCTAAGTACAATCGATTCGCTTACTGGCGTGAAAAATCGTAATGTAATGAACAACCGCATTGACCAAATTGTGGCGGGGCGCAAGCCGACTCCCAAGGCCGTTATATTTGCCGACTTAAACGGACTCAAGTACACAAACGACGAACAGGGACATCTCTCTGGCGATAAAGTGTTGCGTTCGGCGGCAGAAATTCTGCAATACGTTTTCCCAAAAGAAGATGTGTATCGCGCCGGTGGCGACGAATTCATGGTGCTTGCTTCTGACATTACGGAAGACGAATTGAATACCCGCATTGCCAAAATACGCACGATGGCAAAACTGTCCGAAAACGTGTATTTCTCTATTGGCGTATGTTGTGGTGAACCCGATGTTCGTCGGGCAATGCATGTTGCAGACGAACGAATGTATGTCGACAAGAAGTCTTTTTACATCGAACACCCTGAATTAAAATACAGATAAGACCGTGAGGCTTCATGAACCAGCCTCGCGAATCTCGAACTTACGCGGCCATTGACTTAAAGTCGTTCTTTGCCTCGGTGGAATGTATCCTTCGGGGCCTTGATCCGCTTAAGGCAAAACTTGTAGTGGCCGACGAAAGCCGTACCGAGAAGACGATTTGCTTAGCGGTGACACCAGCGTTAAAAGCTTACGGAATTCCGGGGCGTGCGCGACTTTTCGAGGTGAACCAGAAGGTGCGCGAGGTGCTGCGTCGTACAGGCGAAAAGATTGAATTTACCATCGCAAAGCCGCAGATGGCAAAGTACGTGGAGTATTCCACGAAGGTGTACAATGTTTACTTGAAGTATGTGAGCGCCGAAGATATTCACGCGTATTCCATCGACGAATGTTTTCTGGACTTGACGAAATACCTGAAGTTGTACAAGAAGACTGCACGGGAATTGGTGAAAACGATTATTCAAGATGTCTTTGCGACTACAGGAATTACGGCCACCGGTGGCATCGGCACCAACTTGTACCTATGCAAGATTGCGATGGATGTGATGGCGAAGCATGTGGATGCGGATGCCGACGGCGTGCGCATTGCAGAACTTGACGAAATGAGTTACCGCAAGCAACTTTGGGCGCACAGGCCGCTCACGAGTTTTTGGCAGGTGGGGCGCGGCATTGCGGAGCGCCTGGAAAATTGCAGGCTGAATGCGGGGCGCGGCATTTACACGATGGGTGACATTGCCCGCGTGAGTGTGAAAAATCCCGAAGCGCTGTACAAACTTTTCGGCGTGAATGCAGAGATTTTGATTGACCATGCTTGGGGTTATGAGCCTTGCACGATTGCGGACATCAAGAAGTCAAAGCCGCGGAACAGAAGCACGGGCGAAGGCCAAGTTCTGCAGGATCCGTATCCGTTCGACAAGGCGCGTCTTGTGGTACGCGAAATGGTCGATACGGTTTCGATGACTTTGATTGCGCACGACCTTGTGACAAACGCGATGGTACTCACGGTGGGCTACGACCGCGAAAACGTAGACAAGGGGATTTACCACGGCGTGACCGTGACGGATTTTTACGGGCGCACGATTCCAAAGCCCGCTCATGGCACGGCAAGTATCGGTTATTATACCAGCTCACAATCGGTGATGGCCGATGCGGTCATGAAGCTTTTCGACCGCATCGTGGACCCGAAATTGACAGTGCGCCGCTTGAACTTGGTGGCCGCCGACATTGTGGATGCGAGCCACGAACAGTACGACTTGTTCACTGACGTGCAAAAGCAGGAAAAAGAAAAGAAGCGCCTGAAGGCGGAACTTTTAATCAAGAAACGTTTTGGCAAGAACGCGATTGTAAAAGGAATGGACTTGCAAGAAGGTGCTACTACCATCGAACGCAACGGACAAATCGGAGGACATCGTGCCTAGGGGTGTGAGGTCGCTCCCCTTGCAGGGTCGCTTTGAGGCTTGAGGTTTGTGGATAATGAAAAATTTTTAACTTTTAATACCTCGCTCCTCATACCTCAAAGCGCCAACGGCGCGAGCTCACCGCCTTTTATGATTGATAATTACAAAGACATCATCGATTTGCCGTATCCGCGGAACGATTGGAATTTTATGATGAAGCATCCGCGCATGAAAGTGGAAGACCGCGCAAAGATTTTCCACCCATTTGCGGCGTTGCGCGGGCATGCCGAGGCGCTTGATGCGACGGCCGAACTGAAGCGGGATTCGGTGGAACACGAATTCACGCTAGACGAGAATTTTTAAATTAGTGGTATCATGTCACAGCCTGTTCGCAACATTGCAATCCTTGCCCACGTAGACGCCGGAAAGACGACTCTTTCGGAGCGTATTCTTTTTGCGGCGGGCGAGGTTCGCCGGCCGGGCAAGGTGGAAGATGGCCTTGCCACCATGGACTACATGCCCGAAGAAAAAGAGCGCGGCATTACCATCGAGAGCGGCGTGGCGCATTTTGAATGGAAGAACACTTGGTTCAATTTTATCGATACGCCAGGGCATGTGGATTTTGGCGCCGAAGTCGACACGGCGCTTACAGCCGTTGAGGGCGCGGTACTTGTGGTGAGTGCCGCGAGCGGAGTGGAAACGCAGACGGTGGCCGCCTTCCGTAAACTGCGCGAAGCGGGCGTGCGGACGATTCTATTTGTCAATAAGCTCGACAATCCCGACTATTCGCTTGACGAAACGCTAATTAATATTGAAGAAGTTTTAGGCGTGCGCCCGGTGCTCATGACGCTCCCGGAATACAAGGGCGGACGCATGTCGGGCGTACTCGATGTGCTGAGCAAGAGCCGCCTGATTCATTCGGATTCGGGTGAAGAAGTTGTGGATGATTCCTGGCCGCAAGCAGGTGAGGTAAGCGATTCTACCGAGAAAATCAAGAAGCATTACGCCGAGGCGGTAGAATTCGCGAGCAACTTCGATGACGAAGTCTTGCAGCTTGCGCTCGAAGGAAAATCGGTTCCGCCCAAGACGCTTTTGCGCGGGCTCAAGGAACTGGCGAAGAGCAATGATTATGCGCTTTGCTATGCAGGCTCAGCGATGGAAGGCTTCGGTGTGCGCAGCCTTACCACAGCACTTTCGTTCTTCTTGCCTGACGTACCTGAATTTGCAGACAATGAATTAGGACAGGTGATTCGCTTGCGCCACTTTAAGGGTGTGGGCGAGATTTCACTGTTCCGCAGTCATACGAACATGGAGCGCAAGGAATGGCCCGCGGGTTTTGAATTTTCTCGCCTGAAAGCAAACTTATTGCAGCCCGTGGACGAGATCCGCTCCGGCGATATTTACGCCATGCGCAGCCCGTTCGAAACGGAACTGGGTGAAATTCTCAAAGTGACGCCCGAAGGGCGGAGCGACCCCATACCTCAAAGCGACCAAGGGGAGCGCGCTCATTCCTCTATCCGCGATAAGTACCAGCCGCTCTTGCAGACCCGCGTGGAATGCCTGGGCGCCGAAGATTATCATCATGTCGAAAAGAGCCTGAATGTTTTGGCTCGCATGGACCCGAGTTTCCGCGTGCAAAAAGACGATGGCGGATTCTGGTATTTGCATACGGTGGGCGAAGTGCAACTCGACGTATTGCTTGCCCGACTCAAGCGTGAATTCGGCTGCGAAGTCAAGGCAGGATCACCTGAAGTCCGTTGGCAAGAACGCCTGTGCCGTAACGTGGGCCCGGTCGAAAATACATTCCAGCTTGGCCCCCACAAGATTTCTATCAAGCTTTCGGCGACGCCGCTCGATGGCGACGCACATGACATTCGCCTGTCGGCTGAATTCCTGGAAACAGCCCCGCGCGAAATTTTGGCAGGTGTGCGTTCTGCGCTTCTGGAATCTACGGAAATCGGCGTACTCGGCAAGGGCCCGCTCGTAGGCGTGTGCTTTGAAGTCCATGAATTCACTTGGACCGAAGGCGCTTTGCCGCCCATGATTAAAAAAGCTTGTGCCGATGCGGTCACCAAGCTTATCAAGCCTGCCGATGTTCAATTGTACGAACCTGTCATGGAGCTGTCGCTGGAATGCCCTGTGAATTTTGCAGGCCTTGTGACGGGCGATATCCAGTCTCGCGATGGCAAGGTGAAGGAAATCGGTGGCGACGGCAAGACCCATTTTTTGAAGGCCGAAGTCCCGCTGCGTAAGATTTTCGGTTATGCGACAGGCGTCCGCAGCATCAGCAAAGGTACGGCTCTTTACAGCATGAAATTGCTCGGCTACCGCCCCGCGACAGTTTGATATATATTTAAAACATGAGCGCCCAAATCCCCAATCCAAATACGATTCATCCCATCGCTGGCTACGACAAGGAAATCTACGTCAAGCCGACCATCAAAAATCCGAACATCATCGTCGGGGATTTTACCTACATCGCTGACTCGGAATTCGAAAGCCATGTGACGCACCATTACGACTTTATCGGCGACAAGCTCATCATCGGGAAGTTCTGCCAAATTGCAGCTGGCGTGGAATTTGTGATGAATGGCGCGAACCACCAGATGAATGCCGTTTCGACTTTCCCGTTCTATACGCTTGAAGGCTGGGACATGAAGCCACCTGCTGCAAGCGATATGCCGTTCAAGGGCGATACCGTTATCGGGAACGATGTGTGGATTGGGCAGAATGCGACAATCTTGCCTGGCGTGCATATTGGTGACGGCGCGATTATCGGCGCGAACAGCGTTGTCGCTAGCGACGTGGAGCCTTATTCGATTGTCGTCGGGAACCCGGTCAAGTTGATCCGCTACCGCTTTGATGGCGAACTGACTTCGCTCCTTTTGAAATTCAAGTGGTGGGATAAGCCCGTCGAAGAAATCAACGCGCTGATTCCTATTCTCACGAACAGCGATTTGGAATTCGTGAAGAAAGAAATTACATCCTTGCTGCCTGTGAGCAATAAGCGCTCAATTATAATTGAGCGCGATTGCGAGAGTTCGTGATTATCACGAACGGTTCTGCTTGGCCCTACGCCTAAAATGCTCGATAAGCGGGGCGACGGTTTCCTTGAAGTCGTCGTGAGTCTCGATGCGTACGAAGTCGATGGACATGCGCTGGAACAGCTCCTTGGTCGCCTTGCCCTGGCGCTTTGCCTCGCGGGCGAACGCTTCGCGGAAAGTCGCATCGCCGGTATCAATGAGGAGTGTTTCTCCGGTTTCGGGATCTTCTAGTTCTACGAGGCCCGCGGGCGGGAGTTCCATTTCGCGCGGGTCTACGACGGAGACCGCAAGCACGTCGTGGCGCTTACGGAGAATCTTGAATGCGTTCTCGAAACCTTCGTCCAGGAAGTCGCTCATCACCACGACGACGGCACGACGATTCAAAATCTTGCCTGCATATTCCAGTGCCACCTGCGTGTTCGTGCCGTGGTGCTGCGGCTTGAAGTAGAGAATTTCGCGAATGAGCCGCAGCACGTGCTTGCGACCTTTCTCCGGCGGGATGAACAGTTCGACCTGGTCGGTGTAGATGAGCAGGCCGACCTTATCGTTGTTCTTGATGGCGGCAAATGCGAGCAAAGCGGTTAAAGTCGCCATGACCTCGCCCTTCATCTGCTTGCCCGAACCGAATTCCGAGCTGCTGGAAGCGTCGACCATCAAAAGCATGGTCATTTCGCGTTCTTCGATAAACTTTTTCACGTAGGGCGTGCCGGTACGCGCCGTCACGTTCCAGTCAATGGTACGCACGTCGTCGCCCGGCATGTATTCGCGAACCTCGCTGAATTCCATACCGTTCCCCTTGAAGGAACTGTGGTAGGCACCGGTCATCACGGTGTCGAGCGTGCCGCGAACGCTAAGTTCAATGCGGCTCACGGTCTTTAAAACTTCTTTATCTAGCATTTCAAAGTCTCTTTTTTTACGCTAAGAATATACAAAAGTGCGAAAGAAAAAGTCGCCAATGAGCAGGGAATGAAGTTGTTGCAACCTCGAAACATCGGTATGTACGGGCTAGGCGTGGGTGACTTTGATAATTGGCCTGTACGCAAGCCGATTTTTAAGAAAAAAAATTTGATTTTTTTGATGTTGTACAGGCCAAATGTGGTACTTTTATCGGTTTAGCCTGTACCAAAGTGCACTTTTGAAGAAAAAATTGTGATTTTTTGCGGCGTGGTACAGGCTAAGCGAGGTGTCTTTGTACATCTAGCCTGTACAGAGGCTGTTTTAGAGACAAACACAATGCTTTTTCAAGGACTTTGTACAGGCTAAAATCGGTTTTCAGAGCTGTTTGGCCTGTACAAGTGTCTTTTGGGGCGAATCACATATATAAAAAACGGAAAAATAAGCAACTTGGGGCGGCCGCCCGCAAAAAAAATGATTATTTTGTTAGGCGAAAGGCTGAATCACTCAACCCTAATTACAGGTAGCTATGTCGGCAAAAGTAACGAGCAGCGACAAGATTGAAGATTTGTTCCCGGAAACCCCCATCCGCAAGATCATCACGCCGATGGAACGGTTGATGAAGGTGGAAACGACCGGTGGCATCGTTTTGATTATCATGACGATTGCGGCCCTGATCTGGGCGAATGTCAGTCCTGAATCTTACCATCATGTTTGGCACATGCCGTTTGCCTTGACGATTGGCAGTTGGGTCGGTTCGGCCGATTTGCATTGGCTCATTAACGACGCCATGATGACGATTTTCTTCTTCAATATCGGGCTTGAAGTCAAGGGCGAAATGACCTATGGCGAACTCAGGAACCCGAAGGCGGCGAGCCTCCCGATTATCGCGGCGGCTGGCGGTATGTTGTTCCCGGCTTTGATTTACTTGCTGCTTTGCCCGCATGGCGCCAATAGTGCGGCCCATGGTTGGGGTGTCCCGACGGCGACCGATATTGCTTTTGTGGTGGGCTGCATGGCCATTCTCGGAAAGAAGGTGCCGCATGCCCTGCGTGTGATGATTTTGACTCTGGCTATCGCCGACGATATCGGTGCAATTCTCGTGATTGCGATTGGTTACCCGAGCGGCGACGGAGTGAACTTTGTTGCGCTCGGTACGGGTTTTGCCTTGCTCGCCTTGATCAACGTGATGTTTAGAATTGGCGTGCGCAACTTGCTGTTGCATGGCGTGATTGGCATTGCGGTGTGGGCGTTCTTTGTGAAGAGCGGCGTGCACCCGACTATCGCGGGCGTGCTGCTTGGACTCTCGGTGCCGGCAAAGCCTGTGCTTGCGAAGGGTAAGCTTGCCCATTTCGCCGGCAGCGTGGGTGGAGCTCTTTCGGGCGAAGCCAAGGACCGCAACGAACAGTACGAAGTGTTTACGCTTTTGAAGCGCGGTGCCCGCGAAAGTATTTCGATGCAGGAACGCTTCTTCAAGCCGCTCGTTCCGTGGGTGAACTTCTTTATCATGCCGCTGTTCGCGCTCAGCAACGCGGGTGTCGAAATCAAGCTGGGCGGCGTGGAAGTGCCTGTGATGGGTGCGGTGGCCTTGGCCTTGATTCTGGGTAAGCCGATAGGCATTTTCCTGTTCAGCCTGCTTGCCGTAAAGATTGGCGTGTCGGTGAAGCCGAGCTACAGCTGGAAGATTTTGTGGGGCGGCGGTATGCTTGCCGGTATCGGCTTTACCATGGCCCTGTTTGTGGCGAACCTCGCCTTCGAGGTGGGCGACCGTCAGGATTCCGCGAAGCTCGGTATTCTCTTGGGTAGCTTCTGTGCCGCAATCCTTGGCACCATCTACATGAACCTCGTGTCGAAGGCGCATCACGAAGAATCGTAATGTCGCACTTTGTGTACATGCTCCGTTGTGCGGGCGATCGCATTTATACGGGGTATGCTGTGGATGTAGAAGCTCGTTTTGAACAACATAAATCCGGCAAGGGAGCGAAGTTTACCAAGGCGTTCCCGCCGCAGTGCATTCTGCGAAAATTCGAGCTTTCCTCCCATGAAGAGGCTCTACGCCTAGAGGCGCGCATCAAGAAACTCCCCCGCCCGCAAAAAGAGCTACTCGCCGCAGGGGATGTGCCCCTGGCCGCAGAACTGCTCGCAGGCCTCGGCGAAACCCTTGAAGAATGTCGCGCCCGCAAGCGCCGCGAAAAACGGGAAAACATTACCTCTCACGACGATTGATATTGTATATTTCTGCAAGAAAGAATCTGTCGAAATAGGGGATGACATGTTTTTTACTGACAGAATAAATACGCTTGAAGCCTTGTTCCGTGTCCGGACGGCCATCTTTGGGAAAAAGCTCCAGGTTTTCGAAGGGCGAGATGGCGTGATGAGCCTTTTGCAGGAATCGCTTGATGTGCAAACTAACGAAAGGGATTACCAGACTGCATTGGACATTATCAGGCCTTTGATGAAGGTGGCAGAAGATCATCCGTTCGTTTCTGACGATTCCGTCGAATATATCTCGATTTCCAGCAGAATGGAGCGTGCGCTTTACAAGCATTATTTTGAGGCTCAGTCAAGTCGATTGGTAAAGAACGTTCATTCCTGCTGCCCGATGGAATTTATCTGGCGGCAGGCGGGTCTTTTGGAATTGAACCTGGCAAATTATCCTGACGCAGAAAAGGCAATGTCCAATGCGACAAAATGGAACCCGGTTTCGGCAAAATACAGGCTCATGCTTGCACGAATCCATAGCGATCAAGGACGTTGGGAGAATGTAGTAGAAGATGCAGTGGCTGCCATGAAAGTTGCCTACAGGACAAACGACTTGATTCTCTGTTTTAGATTCCTGCGCAATTACTTCCTTTACAAAAAGATGTATCTGGAAGCGGTATACTGCAGTTTTGCGCGGTTGAATTATACGGATTCCGGCTGTGTTCTAGATGAAATCGTCGACGACATTTTGGGGTATGCCACGATGGTCGATGTTGAGCTTGACCAATCGAATGACGGGAGCATGACGGAGTCCTTAAAGCGCTTTGGCATTACACTCGGATTTAATCCGGATGTCGTGGCGGTGGCAAAAAAGAATTGTGAAGAAGCTTTTTTGGCCGGCGATGCGGAGTTGGCGAATTACTTCGCCGAAATCATGTCGGGTTTAAAAACCGTACAAGAAAAAAAGGAAGCGTTCAACTTAAAACAGCTGGTTGAACATTACAAGAACATCAAGAGTTGATTACTTCACAATCAAGTCCACCACGAGCGCTATAGCCATGCCGATGCTGCAGACGCTAATGAATCGCTGAATAAACTTGTTGCCTTTTTTACGCTGCAAAAAGCTACCGAAATAGCCTCCAACCCAGGCGCCACCTGCCATCAACACCGCAATGGGCCAGTTGATTTTGCCGTTGATTCCAAGGGTGACGGTACTTACCACCAAGAACACGTTGGTGAGGGAATTCTTGAGGGCGTTAATCTGGATTGGCGAAAGTCCGGTGTAGCGCGTGAGTCCAAAAATCTGCACGAATCCGACACCGACTTGCACGATGCAACCGTAGACGGCAATGCCGAAAAAGCCGAGTGCGCCCTTGAGGGTGAGTTTTTCGGGCGGTGCCACCGGAGGCTTGCCTAGAATATCCTTGCGCAGGTTGCTCATGATAACCACAAGGCAGATGACGACGGCAAGAATTGCCTGGAACAGCTTGTCACCGATACGCACTAGGAAACACGCTCCAAGAAGGGCTCCGAGGATAGTGGGCGTGAGCAGTTGAAAGAAAATGCGCTTGTTCAGGTAGCCGTGACGCGCCAGGTTGAAGGCGCTGCTGAAATTCCCGATAATGAGTCCTATACGGTTCGTACCGTTTGCAACAGTGGCGGGCATCCCAAGGAAAATCATGATAGGAAGGCTCAAGGTAGAGCCGCCGCCTGCGATGCTATTGATAAGACTTACCACTGCGCCTAATACGAAATAGGCGGCGTAAAGTGCAAGTGCTGTAGGCTCGAAATTCATCGCGCCCAAATATAGAATTATCCGAAGAAGGCGTCGCTAAGGGATGCGCGGAAGGCGTGGATGCGGTCGGCGTTTGCTTCGCGGTGCGGGTAGGTAAAGTTACTGAGCAGCACCACGGCGGCACCCTTGTCGGGGTCGGCTACGATGCTTGCGCCGGTGAATCCCGTCTTGCCGAAGGTACGCGGCGAAATTTTTGTGCCCATGAATTTTGCGTTGTTCAGTTCCCAGCCGAGGGCGGTGCAGGCGTCCTTGGCGGTGGAATACTTGCTGGCCGAATCGAGCGCAAAGGCGTTTTCGCTGACCATCTTGAGAATTCCCGCCGGAGCGACCCGTGCGCATTTCCCGCCACATCCATTCGCAATCATACCATCGTTCAAAATCATTTGTACAAAATTCAGCAAGTCGGGCACGCAGCTGAACATGCCGGCGCTACCGACGGGGAACAGCTTTCGCAGCACCCAGGCGCTTTCGTCATGAATTTCACCCTGGATTTCGCGACCCCTGAAGTTACAAATTTCGGTCGGCGATATTTCTGCTTTCGGAATCGGATTCCAGTCGCGGTCAAGCGGATCCCAGCCGGAACGTGTCATGCCGAGTGGGATAAAGAATCGCTCGCGGCCTTGCTGCTGCAGGTCCTTGCCCATAAGGCGCTGCAGTATGATTCCAAGAAGTACGCTTGCGGGGTTGCCGTAATTAAAATCTGCGCCGGGAGCCTTTTCAAACTGGTACGTGAACAGGGCGTTCAGAATGCCTTCGGCAGGCAGCGTGCGCAGGGTCTTCATGGGCACACGGTAATCGAGACTGTGCGTCAGCAAGTGGAAAACACGAATGTCTTCGCGGTAATTGGTCTGGAGTTCGGGAATGAAGTCAATGACCTTTGTATCGACCGAGAGCTTGCCTTCGAGAATGTAACTCAGGGCGAGTGTGGAGGTGGGGCACACCTTGGTGAGGCTCGCGATGTCGAAAACCGTATTTTTGGGCGTGTTTAGCGTCAAAATTTCACGGCGACCGTCGGGTAAAATGAATCCGGCGACTGCTTTGTTGAAAATACCCTCGGATTCAGCCCTCTTGAGCAGGCCTTCTAATGTTTCTTTTTCGAACTTCATGTACAGAAATATAGCATAGTGATTTTTTATTCCGAAATATCTTATATTTTGATTGTGTTCTCTAGGACTATAGAAAACGAGAATCGCGTAAGAGTTCTTTACGGGATAATCCTTGTTGTGGTGGGGCTGGCCTTTGCCACAGTCGGCGTGTACATATTCAAAGATTATTTGGAATCCGTAAAACAAGAAACCTTGCTCGCGGGCAAGATGTCCAATGCCAAGGATGCAGAAGCAATCAACGGATTCTTGGCCCGCGGCGAATCGGTGCTGCGCGTAACCACTCGCATCGCAGAAAAGAGTTTGGATCATGGGGCCACGTTGGCGCAGATTGAATCGCTGTTGGTTTCCGAAGCGGAATATTACAGACATTCGAACGATATTGTCTTGTGCAATATGTTTGGATTGCTCCGCGATGAATTCCTGAGCGGCGGCCGTTGGACTCCTGCCGCAGGTTATGTACCTTCGGTTAGACCCTGGTACCAGAATGCCCCTATGGAAAAGGACAAGGTTGCCTTGATTCCGACTCACCTGGATCCGCACAGTGGCGAACAGGTGGTGACCATCAGTTTGCGCCTTTCCGATAAGAAAAGCGTTCTTGCGGTTGATCTGTTCTTGAAAGACTTAATTGCCGATGTCAAGAAGAGTGACTTGTCGAACATGTTGGTCATTATCGACAAGAAGGGTGTGGTTATTTCGCACACGGATATTACCCAGAATGGAAAGAACTACTTGTCGGCTGATTTCTGGGGCACGGACGAGGAAAAACTGGCCCGGGCGATTTCGTTTGCCAGCGAAGAACCGTTTGTCTTTAACCTGAGAGGCAGGGACTATCGCGTATTCTCGGCGCTGGTGCAGGGTGACTGGTATGTAGTCCGCCTTGTTGAAGAACGTACTCTCTGGAAGACCTTGAATATTGCTGTCTTGCGCAATGCGATTCTTATCTTCTTGATTTATGTATTGTTTGTATTGCTGTTCACGGCGGTATTTGCAAAATACTTGAGGCTTATTCGCGTGAACCGCTCCAAGACGGCGTTCCTTACGAGCATGAGCCGCGAGATTCGTTCTTCGGTGAATGGTATTCTCGGTATGAATTCCATCGTGCAAAAGGAATTGCACGATGACAACATGAAGGAATATTCCAATAACATCCAGAGTGCTGGTCAAAGCATTATTTCGTTGGTGAACGATGTGCTGGATGTTTCGAAAATCGAGTCGGGCCGCCTGAGTATTGAATCGATGGAATACGACGTCTTTACGGTTTTGCAGGAATGCTACAATGAAAATGAACCGAAGGCGAAGGCGAAGGGCCTGACCTTCCACATTGATTGCGATCCCGATATTCCGTCTTGCCTGTGGGGCGACCAGAATCGTATTATCCAGATTATCAACAACCTGCTTTCGAATGCGGTCAAGTTTACCGAAGTGGGTGGTGTTTCCTTGTCGGTGGGCTTTGACAACTTGCCGCCGATTGGTTCGCTCCGGACAGACGACTACATCATGTTGAAGATAGCCGTCAAGGACACTGGTGTCGGCATCCGCAAGGAAGACCGCGATACCATATTCAAAAGGTACCTTCCCAAGAATCCAAAAGATGAAAGCGATATCGAGGGGATGGGTCTTGGACTTAGCCTAACACAAGAGCTCTTGGCGAAGTGCGGCGGGCAAATAACGATTAACAGTCGCTACGGCGAAGGATCTTCGTTCCTAGTAGAAATTCCGCAGTTGGTGTTGAATACAGAACCCATGGGCGACTTTGTGATGCGCTACAGGAATGCCTCGCGCAAGAACAAGGAAGTGGCCGAAGTGTTCTTGGCGCCTGAAGCAAGAATTTTGATTGTCGATGACGTTGAACTGAATATCAAGATGTTCCGCGGCTTCTTGAATAATTCGAGAGTGAAGATTGACGAAGCCCTGAGCGGTCACCAGTGTTTGCAACTGGTAGAATCCAGACATTACGACCTGATTTTCTTGGACCACATGATGCCGGTGATGGACGGTGTGGATGTCTTTAGAAAAATGAGGATGATGGACAAGTATCCGAACAAGGATACGCCTGTGATAGCCCTTGTGTCTGAAGGGGAATCGTTTGCCAAGGATTCGTTCCTTGCCGAAGGCTTTGCCGATTATTTGCTTAAGCCGGTCAAGGAACGCGACCTGCGTCGCACCATGAAGTGGTACTTGCCCAAGCAGCTAGTGCTGACTCCCGAGGACTTGACGGAACCTGTGGTCCCGACGGTGAACTTGATGAACGGAGTGGGCAGTACGTCTAGCAACAAGATTGGAACGACGTTCGGAGATGACGAACTTGAACTGCGGTCGATTACGGCGCCGACGCTGCTTGACCGCTTCAAGGCCTTCAGTGAGTTCCTGGATATCAAGGCCGGTTTGAACTACTGCGCCGACGACGAAGAAATCTATGTAGAAATGCTACAGGAATACGTCGGTTCTCCGCTGTGTAGAAACGTGGATACCTGCTACAAGAATTCCGACTGGGACAATTACCGTTTCTACATGCATGTGCTTTATGATTCGTCTGTCGCCATTGGGGCTATCTCGATGGCGGAAATATTCCGTAATCTGGAAACGGCAAGCCGCGAATCTCGAATGAAAATTGTTCAAGATACTCATGAGCTCGCCATGGCTCTGCATGCTGAACTGATTGAAAACATCCAGAGGGGGCTTGACGAACGATGAAATGGATGGTCCTAACATCTGCGCTGGCGATTGCGATGATTGTGGGCGTGTTGCTCATGTTCGGCTCCGAAACGGGATTCCAGGAAAAGCCGGAAAAAGTTCGTGTTGCCGTGATTATGGCGGGGCTCTGTAATGACCATAGCTGGAACGAATCTCATTGCGAAGCGATTCAGAAAGCGCAAGCCCAAGCCCTATTGAATTTGGAAGTTACCTATTATGAGAATGTCCCGCTCGATTCAACGGCGCAGGATACTATGGAAGAAGCTGTTCGCAAAGGAGCCAAGATTGTCATAGCGACTTCGTTTGGTTATGGCGCGGCCGAAATGGCTGTGGCGAGAAACCATCCAGAAGTCACGTTCTTTCATGCGACCGGACTGAAATCGATGACGAATTTGTCCAGTTTCTTTGGCCGTATGTACCAACTACGTTATCTTTCGGGAATTGTGGCCGGATTGAAGACGAAAACGAACGAAATCGGTTATGTGGCCGGGCTCAATATTTCTGAAGTGAATCGCGGCATCAATGCGTTTGCGCTTGGTGTTCAGAAGGTTAATCCCGAAGCGAAGGTGTTTGTCAGCTGGACCGGATCGTGGAACGATGAAAACAGGGCTGCCGATTCGACCCGCTCGTTGCTTGATAATCACAATATCGATGTCCTGACGACTCATCTGGATGCGTTGTCTCCGTACAACATTGCAGACGAAAGAAACGTCTGGATTATCGGTTACAATAGGGACAATTCCAAAAGGTTCCCGGATAGGTTCTTGACGGCGCCGGTTTGGCACTGGGAAAATTTCTATGTTCCCAAGATTCGCGAGGTCCTCCAGGATAAATTTGAAGGGCGTTCTTATTGGCTTGGGCTAGAAAGCGGCATGATGGACTTGGCCGAGATGACTCGCAATGTCGAAGCGTCGATACGTCAGATTGTCGAAGAAGAAAAAATTCACTTGACGCAAGGCAAGTTCGATGTGTTTTACGGTCCAATCGAAGATAACCAAGGTGAAATCCGTGTAGGCGAAGGCGAAAGCATGACCGACGATGAGATGCTGAATCGGTTCGATTGGTTCGTCAAGGGGGTAGTCGATGGAACTAACCCCTAGAAGCGCGAAGATCAACATCAAGATGGTGGTTT
Organism: Fibrobacter sp. UWOV1; assembly: GCF_900142495.1. Lineage (NCBI taxonomy): Bacteria > Pseudomonadati > Fibrobacterota > Fibrobacteria > Fibrobacterales > Fibrobacteraceae > Fibrobacter > Fibrobacter sp. UWOV1. Next base: position 142,580 of record NZ_FRBA01000009.1, read on the forward strand.
GGCTTGCCTCCGTCGTGTTTGTCCTGTGTCTTGTTTGCGTATTGCTTCGAGTAAAGCTCGATACACTTTTGGATGCCTATGTAACAAAGCATGTGTCGCAGCAAGCCGTATTGACCGCCCATCTTGTGGACGAAAAATTGCATGCACAGCTGGATGCCCTTTCGATGGTTGCGCGTAAAATAGAAACTGACGGCGCGCGCGTGGAAGATTTCTTAGCCCTGTCGGACGTGAAGGACGAAAATTCTAGCTATGGCTTGATTGCGCTTGATGGAACGGTGTACGTGGATTCTTCGCGGTTCATGCTGCCGGACGAAACTTACCGGTGTATCATGGGATCGTTCCGCGGCAGACAATCGGTTTGCTACAACGAAAGGATGGGGATTTTGCTTGGCGTTCCGGTGTTCCATGGCCATAACGTCCGATTTGTGCTGTACTTGCAGTACGACGAAATCCCGATAAACGATTTCTTCGATGCGGATTGCTTTGAGAAGAAATGCTTTACTCAGATAATCGATAACGATGGCCGGGTCCTGATCCAGAATAATACCGGAAAGTGGCGCCAGGATTCTGTGTGGAGTGAAGTCGATGTTGGCAAGATTTATGGCTGGCTCCGTCAGGATATGGACCATGGCGGACTTGCCTCGGCAAGAAATGTCCAAGTAGGAAACGAGACCTATTACTTCTATATGGCGAAGCCTTCGCAAGACGATTTCATGCTTGCGGGAATGGTTGCCGGCGAAGATGTATCGGACGGTTTGAACCAGTTATCTTTCTTGGTGTTCTGGGTTGTCGGATTCTTGATGCTGCTGTTCTTGACGGGCCTTGGAATTCGATTCTTCTTGGTTCGCAGGAATCGGGAATCTCACTTGAAGGGACATTTGGTAAGCGACGAACTGGATCGCTTGCGCATGATGGATTCCGTGGGCCAGGATATTCGCAATCCGGCGATGAATGTCTTGAATATGGGCGCGATTGTCTTGAGGGAATCGGCTAATTCTTCGCTCAAGGAATACGTTTCGGAAATGCGCGCTTCGGGCCAGGAACTGCTTTTGCTTTCGAACGATATTTTGGACATGAACAAAATCCGTACGAACAGCCTTGAAATTTCGATCAAGGAATACGACCTGTTTGCTGTCCTCTGTGATTGCTACAGTGCTGCCCGTAACCGCAAAAAGCCGGTGGAGTTCGAACTGTTGGTCGATTCTTCGATTCCGACTCAGCTTGAAGGCGATGAATCGCGCTTGTGGCAGATTGTAAGTAATATCTTGTTCAACGCAGAACGCCTGGTCGTCAACAGTGCAAACATTGTTCAAATTGGTTACCGCTGGGCCGAAGACGAAAACGGTGAAGAAAGTACTCAGAAGATTGACTTGGTGATTGATGTGCCGGATGCGGGCGTCAGCTGGACGGGGGCTTCGCTGACGCTTGTCAAGATGCTGGTGGGCGCTCTCGGCGGTACAATCAGGAGTAGCCATATTGCGGATGGACTTCCGGTTGTCGAAATTGCAATCCCGCAGAAAGTCGTCAAAAACGAGCTGATGGGTGATTTTAAGACGCGGTACAACGAATTCGTGCATGTGTCCGAAAACAAGTCCATTCATTTCTTTGCACCGAATGCATCGATTCTGGCCATTGACGATGTGCCCATGAATTTGCGCGTGATGAGTGGACTTATAAAAGAAACATTGGCCCGCTTTGATTCGGTTTCGAACGGTATGGAGGCGATTGAAAAGTTCAGGCGTAACCATTACGACATTATATTCCTTGACCATACGATGCCGATTGTCGATGGCTTGGATATTCTGACAATCATGAAGACGCTGGACGATCACCCGAATCAGCATACGCCGATTGTGATGCTTACTGCCGAAGATAGCGCTTCTGCAAAGACGATTTGCGAGACGACGGGATTTGCCGATTTCTTGACGAAGCCGGTTCACGAAGATGCCCTGTTTACGATTCTCCTGAAGTTCTTGCCGAAGGAGTTGATTAAGCATTACGATGAATTGCCCAAGAAAGAAGAAGTGGAAGAGCCTTCGCCTGCAGAAGAAAAGCCTGTAAAGAAACCGATGCTGATTCAGGAACCGAAAAAGACGAACGAGAACCTACCTAGCGATGTGTTGGATATCTCGGTTGGCCTGTTCTGTTGCGAAAGGAATGAAGCCCTTTATCGCAAGAAGATGATGGTTTATGTCGATAAACAGTACGATGTGGTCTTGAACAAGTTGTTCAAGGACGAAGACTTCGAAAGTTACCGTTTGATGGTGCAGATGCTGAAGAGTTCTTCGCTTTACATTGGTGCGGTTGAGATTGCAAGTATTGCAAAGGCGATGGAATTTGCCTGCAACGAAGGCGACTACGACTATGTGCGGGTTCGCCATGATGACTTGATGCGCGAATACAGACGCATTGTCAAAGCGATTAAAGAGCGAGTGATGGATGGAAGAACAAATTGATATCTTGAATGCGGATGGGACTCCTGCCGGATATTCTCGTGGGCGTACCGAAGTTCATGCCAAGGGATTGTGGCACCGCACGGTGCATATCTGGGCGTTTGACAGCAAAGGCCGCATTCTGTTCCAGCTTCGCAGTCGCGTGAAAGAAAACAACCCCGGACTTTTCGACACGAGTTGCGCGGGCCATATTTCGGCAGGCGATTCCAGCGTGAATGCCGCCGTGCGCGAACTGCGCGAAGAACTGGGCGTGCACAAGAGTTCGCGCGACCTCGAATATCTATTCGAGGCTAAGCACGAAAGCGTGCTTAACGGCGGCTCTTACCTCGACAACGAATACTACGACGTCTACAAGATTTCGTTAAACGACGAAGAAGCGAATTCGCTTGTGCCGCAACCCGGCGAGGTCGATAGCTTTACCTGGATGACTCGCGAAGAATTCTTTGCAAAGCATAAGTTACACCCTGAAAAGTTCGTTGAACATCCGAAAGATTATTTGTGGCTCATGGAGAATGCCTAATGGCGATGTATAAGGATATTGCGCTTGCTGTTGAAGGCGGTGGCATGCGCGGCGCGTATTCGGCCGGCGTACTGGATGTATTTTTGGATAACGGAATCAAGTTTGGTGCATGCGCCGGAACCTCGGCGGGAGCCACGCACCTCTGCAGCTATCTGTCGGAACAGCGAGAACGCAACAAGCGCCTCGACACCATTCATTCGGCGAGCAAGCGCTACATGAGTTGGGGTAACTTGATTCGCACCGGTGAATTTTTCGAACTGGACTATTGCTACAATCAAATACCGCGAGTCATCGATCCGTTTGACTTCGAAAAGTTCCGCGAGAATACAGCCGAAACAAAATTCTACGCAGTCGCTACGAACTTGGAAACGGGCGGCCCCGAATACTTGCTCACCCGCGATTTGGACAAGCCCGAAGACATGGACAAGATTCGCGCCTCGGCCTCGCTCCCGCTCATGAGCCATATCGTAGAAGTTGACGGCATGAAGCTTCTGGATGGTGGTGTCGGCGACAGCATTCCGTTCGAAGTGTTTACGGGCATGGGTTACAAAAAACAGGTCGTTATCGTCACACAGCCCGAAGGCTTTGTCAAGAAACCGAACTCCATGATTCCCCTGTTCAAGCTTTTCTATCGCAAGTACCCCAAGTTTATCGAAGCGGCAAGGAACCGCCATATTCGCTATAACCAGTGCCTGCGTACGCTGGAAGAACGCGTCGCTCAGGGCTCAGCCTTCATGATTCGCCCGAGCGAAAACTTCAAAATCGATCGCCTGGAAAAAGACAAGTCCAAACTCGTAAAACTGTACGATCTCGGCGTAAAAGACGCAACCGCGCTCATGCCCAAACTGCTCGCATTTCTGGAAAAGTAATATGTCTAAAGCAATTGCCGGTCACCGCTATCGCCATTACAAAAAAGAAACGATGATCTACACCGTCGTCACCGCCGACGCTCTAGATTGTGAATCGGTCAAGCCGCTCGTGGTTTACCGCAGCGAATACGAGACTCCCGACCACCCGAAAGGAACGCTCTGGGTGCGCAATCGCGAAGACTTCGAAAGCAAGGTGACGCTTGCCGACGGTACTATCGTCGACCGCTTTACCGATATGACCGTGAATCCCTAATTATTCCGATTTTATTTGCTGCGTCTCATTTCCGCAAGGATCATTCCCGCGATAATCGCTACCGCACCCACGATGGCAACGGCGGTGATTTGCTCGCTGAGGGCGATGGTTGCCGTAATCATTGTCACCATGGGGACGGCGTAGCCGTAGTTACTTGCAAGTACGACGCCCAAACGCTTAAGAACGCTGTTCCAGATAAGATAGCCGAATAGCGACGAGAATACGGTTAGACATAGAAAGTTGAGCGTTACGACGGGTTCCGTAAAATGGTGCCACGGAATGTCCAGGGCTTTAGAAACGCTACCGTGGGCTTCGACAATCATGGCGGGAATAGAGGAGAGCGTTCCGTAAAAGAACATCTTGCGCGTGATGAACAGGGAACTGTATTTGCCGTTTAGTTGTTTAATGATTAGCGAAAAGGTTGCCCACATAAGCCCGGCACTGAAGGCGAGTAAATCACCCACAGGCGAAAGCTTTAAAATGAATTTTCCGTTCAAGACCACGAGCACCATTCCGACAAACGTGATCAGGCATCCAAGAATCTGCCGCTTGCCGAGTCGTTCGCTCTTGTAAATGAGGCCGCCGAGAATCATGATAAGCAATGGGTTGGTGCAGACGATGAGCGAGACGTTACTTGACTGCGAAAGTGTGAGAGCCGTATTCTCTGTCCAGAAATAGAGTGTGCATCCGGTAATGCCGCAAATAAAAAGAATCAGTTCGTGTTTCCAGTTTTCAGAACGGAACTGTTTGTGGCTTGCTGCCAGAAGAATCAGGTATGTAACCGCAAAACGCAGCGAAAAAACTTGCACCGCCGAGAACCCGTGATTCAAGAGCACTTTTGTGCTTACGAAGCTCGTGCCCCAAAAGGTGATAGTTATAATGGCGAGTAAATGCCATAGGGCCATATTATTGCGTGCGGGAGTCATTGTGAAAAAAAATAGTTTTTTAAATCAAATAATCGCGAATTTTTAGTTATAGAAAAAAGCTATGGGTAGATATCGGAATTATATATGCAGATATTTGCATAAGTGCATTGCCAAGCGATAGTGTTTTTCTATATTTAACCATAAATAAAATATGTTAGTCGCCCCAAATGAGCAACTACCTATAGATAAGTTTTTAACAAGAGGCAAAAATGTCCAAGATCGAAACTTTGTGCGTACAGGGCGGCTGGCAGCCGAAAAACGGCGAACCGCGCGTCCTTCCCATCTACCAAAGCACCACTTTCAAGTACGAGTCCAGCAACGCGATGGCCGACCTGTTCGACCTGAAGGCCAGCGGCTACTTCTACACGCGCCTGCAGAACCCCACCAACGATGCCGTGGCATCCAAGATTGCGGCCATGGAAGGCGGTGTGGCAGCGATGCTCACGAGTTCCGGTCAGGCGGCGAACTTCTTCGCCGTGTTCAACATCTGCGAGGCGGGCGACCACTTCATCAGCACCAGCGCTATTTACGGTGGTACTAGCAACCTCTTCTCCGTGACGATGAAGAAGCTCGGCATCGAATGCACATTCGTGGACCAGGACGCTAGCGACGAGGAAATCGAGAAGGCCTTCCGCCCGAACACCAAGTGCTTCTTTGGCGAGACGGTTGCAAACCCGGCCGGCAAGATTCTGGACCTCAAGCGCTTCGCGGACATCGCCCACAAGCACGGCGTGCCGATGATTGTCGATAACACGTTCCCGACTCCGATTCTCTGCCGCCCGATTGAATTCGGCGTGGACATCGTGACCCATTCCACCACCAAGTACATGGACGGTCACGCGATGGCCGTGGGTGGCTGCATCGTGGATAGCGGAAACTTCGACTGGGAAGCCCATCATGACAAGTTCAAGGGCCTCACCGAACCGGACCCGAGCTACCACGGTCTTGCCTACACGAAGGCTTTCGGCAAGGGCGCCTTCATCACGAAGGCTACGGCCCAGCTCATGCGCGACCTCGGCAGCATCCAGGCTCCGCAGAATGCGTTCCTCCTGAACGTTGGCCTCGAAACGCTTCACCTGCGCATGCCGCGCCACTGCGAGAACGCTCTCGCCTGCGCGAAGTTCCTGCAGAACCACCCGAAGGTGGCCTGGGTGGACTACGCGGGCCTCGAGGGCAACAAGTACCACGAACTTGCGAAGAAGCAGTTCAAGGGCGGGCTCCCCTGCGGCGTTCTCACCTTCGGTATCAAGGGTGGCCGTGAAAAGAGCATCCAGTTCATGGACAATCTCAAGATGATTTGCATCGTGACCCACGTGGCCGACGCCCGCAGTTGCGTGCTGCACCCGGCAAGCCACACGCACCGTCAGCTCAGCGACGAACAGCTCATCGAAGCAGGCGTCGCACCGGACCTGATCCGCTTCAGCGTGGGTATCGAGAATGTCGAAGACATTATCGCGGACCTCACGCAGGCCCTCGACAAGGTGTAATTGTTTTTAACATTCAAAAAGAGATTCTTGGCTATGCCAAGAGTCTTTTTTTGTACTCAAATTACTTATAAAATAACGTATTTTAATAAATGTATCAAAAAAAATTTTGTGTATAGATTAATAAAAAAGTGTTTTAATTTGTGTAAAAATTGTGGACAAAAAAAGAAAAATGAAGTGTAAGTTTTTTTGTATAAAATAAATTCAGTTGCACCCCTTGTCAATAAATACCCTTTATTGTAACTTTGTTCACAATAATATTGTTTTTGAGGGCTAGGAGTCCATCAAACACCTCGGGAAGTCCTGCTGCGCAAGTGGCGGGGCTTCCTTTTTTACAATTTTGTGTGATTTTGTGTAAGAGTTCGAGAAAAAACGATTTTAAAATATGGACTTTATTAAAGCGAGTTGGCGATATTCATTACATGCTTAAACCCGCTGTCAAAAAATGCAAAAACTTGTTTTTTGCGCTTTGTCGCCTTGCGCACTTTTGCCGCGGCTCTCGCCTTTTTTCTAAATTTATGCCCGAAAAATTATAGAGCTATGAGGTATGGGCACGGCGACCTCAAACCTCATACCTTGCAGCTCCTACTAGAGGTATAAAATAATGGCTAAGTACAATCCGCAAGAGATCGAAACCAAGTGGCAGGCCTACTGGGAAGAACATCAGACTTTCAAGACGGGCACCGATAAGTCCAAGCCCAAGTATTACTGCCTGGACATGTTCCCGTACCCGAGCGGCGCAGGCCTCCATGTGGGCCACCCCGAAGGTTACACCGCCACCGACATCATCTGCCGCTACAAGCGCAGCCGCGGTTTCAACGTGCTCCACCCGATGGGTTGGGACGCTTTCGGCCTCCCCGCTGAACAGTACGCCATCCAGACCGGCACGCACCCGGCCATCACGACCAAGAAGAACTGCGACAATTTCCGCCGCCAGATCAAGCGCCTTGGCCTCAGCTACGACTGGAACAAGGAAGTCAACACCACCGACCCGAAGTATTACAAGTGGACGCAGTGGATTTTCAAGCGCCTTTACGATACCTGGTTCGATGACGCCCAGCAGAAGGGCCGCCCGATTGCGGAACTCCCGATCCCGGCTGATGTAGAAGCCAAGGGCAAGGAAGAAGTCCGCAAGTACAAGGATTCTAAGCGCCTCGCTTATTACGCCGACGCTCAGGTGTGGTGGTGCAAGCATTGCAAGATTGTTTGCGCGAACGAAGAAGTCTTGAACGACGGCAGCCACGAAAAGTGCGGCACCAAGGAAGTGGAACGCCGTAACCTCAAGCAGTGGCTCATGCGCATCCCGCTGTATGGCGACCGCCTGCTGAAGGGCCTCGACAAGCTCGACTGGCCGCAGGGCGTCAAAGACATGCAGAAGAACTGGATCGGCAAGAGCTACGGTGCCGAAGTGGATTTCCCGATTGCCGACGCTAACGGCAAGCCGACCGAAAAGAAGCTCCGCGTTTACACGACCCGTTGCGATACGTTGTTCGGAGCAACCTACATGGTCGTCGCCCCGGAACATGCGATGGTGCCGGAACTCACGACCGCCGAACAGAAGGCCGCCGTGGAAGAATATGTGCACGCTGCCGCTCTCAAGAGCGACCTCGACCGTACGGAACTCGCCAAGGAAAAGACCGGCGTGTTCACCGGTAGCTATGCCGTGAACCCGCTCACCGGCACGAAGATTCCTATATGGGTCGCCGACTACGTTTTGACGGGCTATGGCACCGGCGCCATCATGGCCGTGCCTGCTCACGATACCCGCGACTTCGATTTCGCGAAAAAGTTTAATTTGCCGGTTATCTGCATCATGGAACCCGATGCAAGTTGCCCTGAGGACGTTCGCCCGAAGGTCCTCGCAGGTGACGCCTGCTGGGCTGCCGACGGCACCTACATCAACAGCCAGAACGACACGCTTTGCCTGAACGGCCTCAACAAGAAGCAGGGCATCGCGAAGGTCATCGAATGGCTCGAAGCCAACAAGATTGGCAAGGCTACCGTGAACTACAAGCTCCGCGACTGGCTCTTCAGCCGTCAGCGTTATTGGGGCGAACCGTTCCCGATTATCCACTGGGAAGACGGCGAAATCTCTACCGTCGATGATTCCGAACTTCCGGTGCTTTTGCCGGAACTCAAGGACTACAAGCCGGGTGACGGCGGTCAGTCTCCGCTCGCAAACGCCACCGAATGGCTCCAGGTCACGGACAAGAACGGCCGCAAGGGTATCCGCGAGACGAACACCATGCCGCAGTGGGCTGGCTCCTGCTGGTATTACCTGCGCTATATCGATGCCTGCAACGGCGACGCCTTCGTCGCTAAGGAACTCGAAAAGTACTGGATGCCCGTGGACCTCTACGTGGGCGGTGCCGAACACGCCGTGCTCCACCTGCTCTACAGCCGCTTCTGGCACAAGGTCTTGTTTGACCTCGGCCTCGTCTCTACCGACGAACCGTTCCAGAAGCTCTTCAACCAGGGCATGATTCTCGCCTTCGCTTACGAAGACGCCGCTGGCTCCAAGGTCCCGACCGACGAAGTCGAAGAAAAGAACGGAAAGTTCTTCAAGAAGGGAACTGACATCGAGCTCAAGCAGATTGTGGCGAAGATGAGTAAGTCCCTCAAGAACGTCGTGAACCCGGATGACGTGGTGCG
>NZ_FRBA01000004.1:0-252901 GCF_900142495.1 Fibrobacter sp. UWOV1
GACATGTACGCGAAGGGAGTTGGCGAAACGCTGACATACCTCGAGTTCCCCAGCCAGCACTGGCGCAATATCCGGACGAACAACATCCTCGAACGGCTGAATCGCGAGATACGCAGAAGGACTCGTGTTGTCGGCTGCTTCCCGGACGGGGAATCGGCCCTTATGCTTGTCTGCGCAAGGCTAAGGCATGTCGCTTCGAAGGAATGGGGCACCAAGAGGTACCTGAACATGAAACACCTATACGAGCAGGAAAAGGAAAACGAACTGAAACGGGAACAGGAAAAGGACGGAAATGTAGCCTAGATCTGATGTTGGGACAAACTATTTTTGCGAAAAACCCTTGACACTACCCTGTTTTGAGGGTAAGGAAAATTTTGGAGCAAATGCCGGAGAAATACAAAGAGGACGAACGCAAAGGTCCTTGTAAAATTTTATCGTTGAATGTCAATGTATTTTTTTTGTATTACGGATTGTTGAAAATTTCCGAAAAATCAATCTGATAGGACGATTTATTCAATGTCGCTTGAAATATTTGAGGACTTATTCCTGAATCGATAATTTGCTTAATCCAAAAGTCTTGCTTTTTTAAATTGAATTTCGCCCCAAAATAAACGGACGTGATAAGTTCTTTTGGAAATTGAATTAGCCCTGACTTATGGATTGCTCGCCATTCCTTTTCATAAGACCATTCTTCATATTTGGTAAAGAACCATTTATCCATGACGTCTTTTTGTTCCTTAAAGAAATTGACCTTCGGGTAGTTTTTTTTGTATTGCACGGGTTCCAAAAGTCCTCCAGGTTTGGAGAATGTCATGTTCTTCCATAAAATTTTGGGATTAATTCCGATTACAATACCTTTGTGTGAATTTGCATAATGACTCCACATAAGGATGTCTTTAGGGGTTTCGCTCAGACATAGAATGCCAAACTCTTTTTCAATAGATTCTTTTTCCTGTATTAATCTGTTTTTTAAATCAGATTCCCAATTTTCATCATTTTGAAGGATGTTTTCTAATGATTTCATGTACTCTTCAGATGCATGACAGGTATTTCTAAAATAGTTGCGAAAATCGTCCTTGCTGTATCTTGCATCATCAAAAAATTTTCCCTCAAATGGATCGTTGAAATCGGTAATAGGAGAGAAATAAAAATATCTTGTTGTTAGCGTGTTTAGCGCATAAGGCCATTCGGGCATGTATTTGTATAAAATAGGAGGGAAATTAATTGGTTCAATACTGTTTTTCTCTTCCATGCCGAACTCCATTTTTATTTGCCTTTTTCAGTTCTTAATTTAACCCTCAAGAGCCTTCACAATATTCGGGTATTTCTCTTTTGCTTCTGATAGGATTTTGTTCCGCCACTTGGGAGGAAATTCGGAGAAAATTTCTTTTGTCCGCGTAGTCAATTCTGCTCGGTCTATAATGAGGTCGCTTAGAGATCGAATTGTTGCGGCATCTTTCTCTTTTTTCGCACCGTCGTTTCGCAGAGGTTGAACAAGAATTTTGTGTAAGACAAAAGCAGGCATCTCAGGAACATTCAAGTTGATATCTTTGAATGTTACGGGCTGAGCGTATTTGTTGGCAATGTCCATATAGGCGAGCATCTGCGCAGAAAGAGTCAAGTGTGGAATTTTCACAACGCTGTCGCCATTGCGCATCCTGGCAACAAGAAATTCTATTTCCAAGTCTTCACGCTCATATTTCGTGAGACCCGATGCAAGGTCGTTTAACGGTTCGAAACCGAGCTTTTCCAAAATGTCGGGAATGTTAATTTTGGGAATATTTACATTTGGCTCACGAACCAAAAAATCAAGATCTGTCGTTCTCAAGGCGGGAATTTCCGGTGCGTTGTTATATACGTTTTTGTAAACGAGCAAACACCAGCTGCCGACAAGGACAAGCCTTCGAAGAGCACCTGCATTTTGAAGTTGAACAAGGATTTCTACGAAATTATTTTCTGCCGAGTTTTCCAAGACTCCTCCTTATTTCTGCAAGGTCTTCTTTTACCTTCTTCATTTTTACTTTGAGTTCTCGTCTTTTGGCATCTTGCTCTTCGAAGCGTTCGGCTTCGGGGGAGCCTTCTTGGCAAAGGTAATCCGTTACGACATGTTCGCCTTTTCTGGAAATCAGGTAGAGATAAACCTTTTGTCCGATTTTACGCTTTCGAAGCGCTCCCTTGGGTAATGATGCAAGATTGGCGGAATACTTCGATTGGAGATTTTCCAACCGATTTAATTCTTCTTCCAATATTCCGCTTACGATACTCATTACCCTACAATATATAAAATTTTAACAAATGTAGGGTAAAGTATCTGAATTTTTTGTTGAAAAAGCCTGTTTTACGTTAAATTCGCATTATCTGCCACATTTGCGTTAGGGATAGTGACCCCTTGGGGCGGCACTGTGGTGCCGTTTTAGGAGGTGGGCGGCGAGCGAAGCGAAGGCGACCGCCCCTAAAATATAGCCCGACCCACGCCAGTGGGCGGACAGCACTTAACAACTTGTTGTTTAGTGCGCATGGCCACTAGGGTGGGGAACGCCCCCAAAGCGTAGGTTACGTTCTCCAGATTTACCACAAGGAAAAGCCTGCAAGCCGAGTGTCGCAAAAATGAACTCGTTCATTTTTATGACCGAGGTGTAGCGGCGGACGCCAAAGGCGTCAAAAGCCGGCTGGCGTGATCGTGCAGTTCGGTGGCCAGACTCCGCTGAACATCGCCCGCGCCTTGAGCGACGAAGGCGTCAAGATTCTCGGTACGAGCATCGACTCCATCGACATCGCTGAAGACCGCGACCTGTTCCGCAAGATGATGGACAAGCTGGATATCCCGATGCCGGAAAGCGGCATGGCCACGAACATCGACGAAGCCCTCGCTTGCGTCAAGCAGATCGGTGGCTACCCGGTGATGATCCGCCCGAGCTTCGTGCTTGGCGGCCGCGGCATGGAAGTCATCTACGACGAAAACATGCTCCGCGAATACGTTGCCAAGGCTGTCGGCGTGACCCCGGATCGTCCGCTCCTCATCGACCGCTTCCTCCACAACGCTTTGGAATGCGAAGCCGACGCTCTCTCCGACGGCGAACACGTTTACATCCCGTCCGTGATGGAACACGTGGAACTTGCCGGTGTCCACTCCGGTGACTCCGCTTGCATTATCCCGCCGGTGACCATCACGAAGGAAAACTTGGCAACCATCAAGGATTACACGCGCAAGATTGCTGAAGCCCTCCACGTGTGCGGCCTCATGAACATGCAGTACGCTATCGAAGATGGCAAGGTGTTCGTGCTCGAAGCGAACCCGCGTGCATCCCGCACGGTGCCTCTGGTCTCCAAGGTTTGTAACACGCAGATGGCCCGCCTCGCTACGCGCCTCATGCTCGGCGCGAAGCTCGAAGACCTGAAGCTCAAGGACAAGAAGTTCAACCACCACGGTGCCAAGGAAGCTGTGTTCCCGTTCGACAAGTTCCCGAAGGTGGACCCGGTTCTCGGCCCCGAAATGCGCTCTACCGGCGAAGTGCTCGGCCTCTCCGACGACTACGCCCTCGCTTACTACAAGAGCCAGGAAGCCGCTGGTTCCTTCCTCCCGAACGAAGGTGCCGTGCTGATTAGCCTCTCCGACAAGGTTAACTTGTCTGAACAGGCCATCGAAATCGGCAAGGAATTCCAGAAGCTCGGCTTCAAGATTTACGCTACCGAAGGTACCGCCAAGTTCTACGAGAAGGCCGGCGTCAAGTGCGAAGTCGTGAACAAGATTGCTGAAGGCCGCCCCAACGTCCTCGACATCATCCTGAACAAGCAGGTGAACCTCATCATCAACACTCCGTGGGCAAAGCGCGACGCCATCAAGGACGAAAGCGCCATCCGCAAGGCCGCCATCAAGTACAAGGTTCCGTACATCACGACCCTCGCCGGTGCCTACAACACCGTCAAGGGCATCGCCGCCGCCCGCAATGGCCACGGCGCGGTTAAATCTCTTCAGGAATATCACGCGAGCATTGAAGAGATTTAATGCTTAATGTCATCCCCGCGAAGGCGGGCGGACAGCACTTAGCACTTTAGTGCTTAGTGCGCATGGCCACCAAGGTGGGGATCTCCTAGCGTAAGCGTGTCATCCTGAGCGAAGGGCGTAGCCCGAAGTCGAAGGATCCAGAACATTAAAGACCGTAGCAATAAAATGCTGCGGTCCTTTTATCATACTTGAAAAAGATTATTTCGAAACGAACTTGTTGACGAATTCCTTCGGAGTCATTACAGACAATGCGGAATTGCTGTAATCGGAAGTGTTGCGGGTGACGATACAGTCGAACCGGTGATGTTCTGCAACGGAGTTCTGAACAGCATCTTCAAAATCTTCCCATCCGCTATCGAGAGCCGCCCAAATGTCGACTTCTGATACGGAAGAAACATGGACAATTTGGAGTAGGTTGCGAAGAAGCTGTTTTGTTAAGGACGGTTTTTTCAATTCCTTTTGTGCGATGTAATAAATATCCGTAATTGCGGAAGCCGAAATGAATTCTTGGATATCGTCTGATGCTGCTTTGAGAACTGCTGCCGATTCGTTCACATGGGCGGTTCTATTCAGCAGAACATCTAGAACAACATTGGTGTCAACCATTATCTGCATACTTTTCGAGTCTCTCTGAACGGTAATCTTCTAGTGACTTTCCTGTATTGGGAATAGCACCAATAAGCGAATCAACGAGATCCGCTTTTGCATTCTTTTTTTCAGAGGACGCTACGACCGTATATGCGATAACAACCTCCTGTCCCGCTTCTAGCCGAACAGGTGGTTCTAGCACAATCTGCTGCCCATCGAAAAATCCTTTTGCAGTTGCTATCATGGTTTTACTCCGATAACGTTCCTTCTAAATATACCTTTTTACACGCTCAAAAGGCAACCCCCTTCCAAGTTGGAATAGCCATTTTTCTTTACATATTAGCCTGGACTGGTACGCTGTTGTACGAGTGCGAAATGGTATTGTCATATTCATAGGGTAGTCTGGAAAAAAGACTGAATCAAAAAATCCCGGACCGTTCAAACAAACGTCCGGGAACAAGGAGTACAAAAAAAAGCCGCTCTGGTGGGTCTGTCTCGTCTAGAGACTTGCGGCTCGCGATTGCTGACTGGAACGGCTGCGACGCCGGCGCTTCTTATCCACCAGAAGGGCTCAATGATTAATATACCACTTTATTTTTAAAGTGGTACGGTTTTCTTTAATTTCGATATTCCAATTTGGAATAGTCGGCGCTAGCCGATGAATCCATGCGGCTTGAATCCGAGGCCCTTTACGAGTTCGAAGTCCTTGCAGCTGTTGACGCCTGCGGTGGTGAGCATGTCGTCGGTGATGGCTGCGTTTGCGCCGCTCTTGAAGGCGCGTTTGCCGTCGTCGCCCAAGACGCCGCGGCCACCCGCGAGGCGGATGAATGCTTTCGGGTTGATGAACCTGTAAATTGCCACGATGCGGCAGAATTCGTCGTTCGTGAGTTTCGGAAGATTCTCGTAGGGCGTGCCCGGGATGGCATTCAACACATTCACCGGCGTGGACTTGACGCCGAGCTTGCGGAGATCGAGGCACATGTCGATGCGGTCTTCCATGGTTTCGCCGAGGCCCATGATGCCGCCGCTGCAGATTTCAAGGCCTGCGGCAAGGGCGTTTTGGAGTGCACCGATTTTGTCGTCATAGGTGTGCGTGGTGCATACGTCGGGAAAATGCCTGCGGTAAGTTTCCAGGTTGTTGTGGAAGCGGGTGAGGCCCGCCTCCTTGAGCTTGTCGAACTGCTCGCGGTTCAAGAGCCCTGCCGAAAGGCATACGGAAAGTTTGGTTTCTTTCTTGAGGCGTCGAATGGCTTCTGAAATCTGTTCTACGTCGCGGTTCGAGAGCGTGCGGCCCGAGGTCACGATGGAGTAACGCGGAATGCCTGCGGCTTCTTTCTTCTTGGCGTCGGCTACGATTTCGTCGGCGCTGAGGAGCTTGTATTCGGGGGCGCCGGTGTGGTAGTAGCTGCTCTGGGCGCAGTACTTGCAGTTTTCGGAGCAACGCCCGCTACGAGCGTTCACGATAGAGCAAAAGTCAAAATCGTTGCCGTGGAATTTTTCGCGGATTTCGTTCGCGGCTTTCGTGAGTTCGTCGAGGTTTTCACCTAAAAGCTTGATTGCTTCTTCGCGGTTGATTTCGTAACCGCTTAAAACCTTTTCCTTAAGTTCCTGGATAAAAGACATATCTTACTCCTTGAACATTTTCGCGTGCAAATATAAAAAAGTGAAGCTCGGCAGTTGTCGAGCTAAAATCTGTTTTTTGAGAAACTATCTATGGTATCGCATTTTGCTTAAGAAACGAGTGAGACGAGGCGTCGCTCGCCCGTAGCGTACGAGAATTGTACGTGAGGTGCGAGCGCAACGAAGTATCACGAAGTTTATTTAGCAAAAGGCGGCATGACCTGCCACAGCACGGCTTTGTGTGCGTGCAGGCGGTTTTCCGCTTCTTCGAAGCTCATGTTCACGTCGAGGTTGTCCATCACGGAGTCCGTGATTTCTTCGCCGCGGTGAGCCGGCAGGCAGTGGCTGACCTTGCAGTGTGCCGGAGCAAGCTTCAGGAGTTCGTCGTTAATCTGGAACGGCAAGAAGTGAGACTGCTTCGTAGCCTTTTCGCCTTCCTGACCCATAGAAACCCACACGTCGCTATAGAGAATGTCGGCGTCTTTGACGGCTTCCTTCGGATCGTGGAATACGCGGTACTGGCAGCAGTGTTTCTTCAAGCCTTCTTGAGCTTCTTCGACCACCTTGGCGGGCTGTTCAAAGCCCTTCGGGCAGGCGAGCGTGAAGTTCATGCCCACCTTGGAGGCGAGTGCGAGGAAGGAGTTTGCCACGTTGTTGCCGTCACCGATAAAAGCGACTGTCTTGGGCTTGCCGTCTGCATTCTTGAAACCGCCGAGGTTTTCCTTGATCATCTGGGCGAATGCGATTGCCTGGCACGGGTGGTAGTCGTCGGTCAAGGCGTTCACAACGGGGACGCTGCCGTATTCGGCGAGCTGTTCCACCAAGTCCTGCTTGAAGCAGCGGACCACGATAGCGTTCACCCAGCGGCTGAGGCAGCGGGCCACATCCTTGACGCTTTCGCGCTTGCCAAGGCCAATGGAATCCGGGGCGAGCAATACGGCGTGGCCGCCGAGCTGGTTCATGCCTACCTGGAAAGTCGTGATAGTTCGCAGCGAGGGCTTTTCGAAGAACATGGCGATGTTCTGGCCGTGCAGGCGGTCAGACACCTTGCCGGCGTGGACTTCTGCCTTCAGGCGAGAAGCGATTTCGATAGTTTCCAGGATTTTTTCTTCGCTCCAGTCCATGAGGCGGAGGAAGTGCTTGTTGCGATCAATCATTTTTGATTCCTTTGGGCAAGCCCGTAAAACAAAAAAAAATTAAAAAACGGAGCTTTTACACTCCGTCTTTAACAGGAAATCACAATAGAATGCTAACGGATATTAGCGAAGTTTCTTTTTGTGACGGTCACGACGACGGCGCTTCTTACGCTTGTGAGTCGCAATCTTCCTGCGCTTTCTTTTCTTTCCGCAAGGCATGTTGTTTCTCCGTTAAGGGTTAAACTTGAAAATGTGCCTCCAAATAGAGAAAATTTTAGGGGCTTTGTCAAGGTGAACGACCCTTAAAAAAAGTAAAAACGCATAAAAATATGCAAAAAGAGCATGTAAAAAAGCCCCCCAGCTTGCGCCGAAGGGCTTTCGAGGTGTCTGGTTTTCTAGGGGAGCTAGTTCAAAGTGGGTGTTTCCCAGTCGATCCATTCGGACTTCTTGAAATTGATGGTCTGCGTGTTCTTGGAATAATCAATCTTACCCGTCTTGGCATCCTTATTGAGCAGGAACTTGTTCATAAAGTCCTTGACTTCGTCGAACTGTCCGTTCGGGAGCGAACAGTGCGCGTGGCCGCCTTCCTGGCTATAGGTGTAATTTTCCGTCACGCCGAGAGCCTTGTAGGTTTCGAGAGAAGCCTGGCCGCAGTAGTTCGACGGCACTTCGCCCAGCCATTCCTGGCCAGCGTTATCGATGATGAGGAGCGGACGCGGAGCGACCATGCTTACGAGCATGTGCTGGTCGAACGGGAGCGTATTTTCCCTGCCGTCGTAGTTCTTGAAGCTAGAAATCATCCACTTGCCTTCGGAACCAGCGCTGGCCAGGCCCTGCACAAACTGCTTGCCCTTCTGCTTGTTGACCTGGGCGCCTACACGCCAAAGCGATGCGCCGCCCGAACCGGATTCCTGCGGAATGGTGAGGGCGATACGTTCATCGAAAGCGCCGATGGCGAGGGCTGCCTTACCCAGGCGGGAACAACCGCTAACAGCCAGGTGCTTGACATCGATGCCTGCATCGGGGTCTTTTTCCAAAGCGTCGATCAGGCGGCTCACGCCCCATGCCCAGGCGATAATGGTGCCCTGGCCGCCGTTGTAAAGCTGGAAGAACTTGCCGCCACCGCTTTCGGGAGCGACATTGTTCGTATTGAAGGTTATCATGGCGATGTCCAAGCCGTTGGTCGAGGAGCCGAGGCTTCCGCATGAGCCAAATCCCTGGTCCAGGCCGATGAGGGCCGGCTTCGGCTTGTCCTTGGTGCCGGCGCTGTTGATGGTGACGTCGAAGGAGGCGGACTTGCCCTTGTCGGTAACGGTGACGGTGTACTTGTTGCCGGACTTCTTGCCCTCGACCTTTTCGGGATTGCGCGGCTTTTCGCCGAACATGAGTTTTTCGTACATGGCGCCGATTTCTTCGCGACGGCACTTCCAATCGGCCTTGCTAGAAATACGCTTGCCATCAAGACCCATGAACGGGTCCGGGAGTTTGGCATTGTTCACGCTAGTGGGAATATTGCCAATCTGGCATTCGCTGCGGTGATCTTCCACGAAGTCGTTGCCGGGTGTCGGCGGAATGACTTCTTCTTCGCTGGAGCTGGATTCGGCGGGTTTCACGTCGCCGACAGAGCTGCTAGAAGAGCGGTGATGATGGTGTCCACTGCTCGAAGATCCGATGACGGGTTCTGAGGCCAAAGAACTCGAAGATGTGTAAGAATTATTTGGAATAGAGTCGTTTTGAATGTCAACGGGGTTGCCTGTTTGGTTGGAATCTTGAGGCGTTACGACAGGTTCTTGGGAGGTTGCTCCCGAAGAGTCTGACGGAACGTCAATCACGTTCGGCCCTTCGTTGATTTCAAAGTCGATTGTCTCGACAGGCGTCTGCTGATTGGCTAAACTTGCCGAATCTGCGTTAAATTCGCCATATTTGTCAATGAGACACTGTTCTGTGGTACATTCGGTAGCGGTCGTGTTTTCGTCGCCGCATGCCCAAAAACCGGCGGCAATAATTGCCGCTGGCAATAGATATTTATATTTGTTCATACATCCAATCCCAATTAGAGTGTAGTGAATTCTGCACTCGTAAATGTGTAAATAAAATATATTCTTTTTTTTTAAAGTGGAAACTTTTGTTCCGATTTTTTACGTTAATTTTTATCA
Source organism: Fibrobacter sp. UWOV1 (assembly GCF_900142495.1). NCBI lineage: Bacteria > Pseudomonadati > Fibrobacterota > Fibrobacteria > Fibrobacterales > Fibrobacteraceae > Fibrobacter > Fibrobacter sp. UWOV1. The sequence continues at coordinate 9,507 of NZ_FRBA01000004.1, forward strand.
ACAGGGCGGGTCGCTTGCTTTTTAGCGCCTAATTTGTGCGAAAACGATAGCGACCATCATGATGGCGCAACCGCAGATTTCGCGGGCTGAAAGTTGTTCCCCTAGAATTGCCCAGCCCGCAAGCACGGCGAAAACCGATTCCAGGCTCATCGTAAGCGAAGCGATGGTGGGTTTTACTTTGTCTTGAGCAACAATCTGTAACGTGTAGGCGATTCCGCTAGAGCAGAAGGCGGCAAAGCAAAGTCCTGCGACTGCTCTTGGATTGACAAGCGCGGCAGCAATCGTGCTAAATTCCATAACAGGGAATTTCATGTCGAAAACAATCATGAGCGGAGCCGTCAAAACGCCGATAGTGAGGAACTGGATCGCCGAAACGCGAATCGGGTCGACTTTGTTCACGAACTTGTCGATGACCAAAATATGGATTGAAAAGGCGAGGGCGCACAGCAGCGAAACACCATCCGAAAGTTCCAATGAAAAACCGTCCTTGATGCAGAGCAGGTAAAGCCCGACGGTGGTAATCGCGACGCAAATCCATGTCTTTGCCGAAATGCGGTGCCCGAGAATGAGCCTTACGACTGGCACGAGCACGATGTAGCACGCTGTCAGGAATCCGGACTTGCCGGCGGAGGTGCCGAGAAACATTCCCAGCTGTTGCAGGTTCATGGCCGTGCACAAGGCGAGCCCGTAAAAGAATCCGGCTTTCCAAAGAAGCTTGGTTTCGGCGGGGGAGCGCGGCCTGCGCGGACTTTTGCCGAAAATGTCGAGAATCTTGAAAATCAGGGCCAAAAAGCCAGCCGCGATAAAGCAACGTATGCACGAAAAGGTGAACGGCCCGAAGGCGTTGCCCTCAATTTGGGCTACAAAGCCCGACCCCCAGATGGCGGCGGTTAGAACGAGTAAAAGCGTATACCATAAATTGGTCATGTATACATATATAGAAATCCTCAAGATTTGAAAAAAAATTATATCTTTTAAGGAAAAGACTATTTTACAGATGAAAAAGACTGCTGAAAAGAAGAATACGATTTCCTTTGTGGTCGATGTGGGCAACTCCCACACGGTGATTGGTATTTTCAAGGATACCAAGGTGGTGGATTATTGGCGCTTGACGACCCGCAAGGAAACGACCTCTGATGAAGTGATGAATAAAGTGGGCGGCCTATTGAGGTTCTCCAAGATTAAGTCAGAAGAGATTACCCACGTGGGACTTTCTACCGTGGTGCCCGCTTTGGAACGCCCTTGGATCAAGGCTTTGGATTCCTTGCTAAAAAAACGTGTGCAGGTGGTGAATTCCAAGAACTGCATGGGTTTGCAGATTAATTACCAGAACCCGTCGATGGCCGGTGCTGACCGCTTGTGCAATGTGATTGCTATGCGCGATGCGGGGTTCAAGAATGCGATTGTCGTGGATATGGGGACCGCTACCACTTTCGACGTCATGAAGGATGGCGCCTTTGCGGGTGGCGTGATTATTCCCGGCATTAATGCAAGCCTGGATGCCTTGACGGAAAAGGCCGCGCGCCTTTTGCCTGTGACGATTGAATGGCCCGAGGCTGTGGTGGCGGACAATACCGATGACGCAATCCGCGCTGGTCTTCTGTATGGATTCCTTGCTCAGTTGGAGTTCCTCATCGGAAAAATCAAGAAGGAAATGGGCTGCGATGACATGCCCGTCTATGCAACCGGTGGTTGGGGGAAAACCATCGCTCGTAGAACATCCTTGATTGATAAATACGATCCGTTTTTGACGCTGCGAGGGATTCGTCTGGTGGCGTTGAACGGGACGGCAACTTCTGCTTACAGCGACGAATCGCGGGACTCGGAAGAAGAGTAATTTTTCTCAATTAAGAGGGGGGGGATTAATGTCACTTATGGCCATAATAGCTATATTATGCTCATATAATTGGAGCTTAATATGCGCTGTCTAGTTACTGGTGGGGCTGGGTTTTTGGGAAGTCACTTGTGTGAACGTCTTTTGAACGACGGACACGAGGTTATTTGCCTTGACAACTACTTTACGGGTCGTTTGATGAATGTCGACCACCTGCGCGACAATCATCGCTTCGAACTGATCCGCCACGATGTGACAGAACCGATTCTGTTGGAAGTGGACCGCATCTTTAACTTGGCATGCCCCGCAAGCCCCATCCATTACCAGTTTAATCCGGTAAAGACCATCAAGACGAGCGTGATGGGTGCCATCAACATGCTTGGCATGGCCAAGCGCGTAAAAGCACGCATCTTGCAGGCAAGCACCAGCGAAGTCTATGGCGACCCGGCGGTGCACCCGCAGACTGAAGACTATTGGGGAAACGTAAACCCGATCGGCATCCGTAGCTGCTACGACGAAGGCAAACGCGTCGCCGAAACCCTGTTCATGGATTACCACCGCCAGAACAATGTGGATATCCGCATCGTGCGAATTTTTAACACCTACGGCCCGCGCATGCTCATGAACGATGGCCGCGTCGTCAGTAACTTTATTGTGCAGGCGCTCAAGGGCGAAGACATCACCATTTACGGTGACGGTAGCCAGACCCGTAGCTTCTGCTATGTAGACGACTTGATCGAAGGCTTTATCCGCATGATGAACCAGGACAAGATTATTGGACCGGTCAACATCGGAAACCCCGGCGAATTTACGATGCTTGAACTTGCTAAAGAAGTTCTTGAACTCACGAGTTCCAAAAGCAAGATCGTGTACAAGCCGCTTCCGGGTGATGACCCCAAGATGCGCCGTCCGAACATTGACCTTGCAAAATCCGCTCTCGGCTGGGAACCGACGATTCCCTTGCGTCAGGGCCTCGAAAAGACGATTGTGTATTTCGACAAACTTTTAAAAGACAATAAACAATAAACCCTAAAATCGTTCCATGAAAAAAATTTCACTCACGGGCATTAAGCCCACCGGCACACCTCACTTGGGTAACTACTTGGGCGCAATTCGCCCGGCTCTTGAACTTTCGAAGACCTACGATACGGTATATTTCATTGCCGATTACCATGCTTTGACTACGGTGCAGAACGGCGCCGAAATGCGTGCGAACATCTACAAGATTGCGGCAACCTGGCTTGCCCTTGGCTTGAACCCCGAAGAGGGCTTGTTCTACAAGCAGAGCGACATCCCTGAAATTTTCGAACTCAGCTGGGCTTTGAGTTGCTTTACGCCGAAGGGTTTCATGAACCGCGCCCACGCCTACAAGGCGAAGGTCGAAGCGAATAACGCCGCTGGCGAAGATCCGGATGCGAACGTGAACATGGGCCTCTATTGCTACCCGTGCCTTATGGATGCTGACATTTTGATGTTCAGCGCAGACATCGTGCCGGTCGGCAAGGACCAGAAACAGCACGTGGAATTCGCCCGCGATATCGCCATCAAGTTCAACAAGCATTTTGGACAGGATGTGTTCACGATTCCGGAACCGGTGTTCCAAGAAACCACCGGTATCATCCCCGGTCTCGACGGTCGCAAGATGAGCAAGTCCTACGACAACGTCATCGACATTTTCTTGGAAAGCAAGGCTCTCAAAAAGAAGATTGGCAAAATCGTGACGAACTCCCAGGGTATCGAAGAACCCAAGGATCCGGACACCTGCAACGTGTTCAAACTGTACAAGCTGTTTGCGACTCCGGAACAGACCGAAGCGCTCGCCGCCCGCTACCGCGCAGGTGGCATGGGCTGGGGCCATGCCAAGCAGGAACTCCAGAATGTGCTCGAAGAACACCTCGGCCCTGCTCGTGAAAAGTACTTCTACCTGCTCAGCCATACCGAAGAAATCGACAAGATTCTTGCCTACGGTAAGGAAAAGGCTCGCGTTAAATCTAAGGCTATGATGGAAAAAGTCCGTGCCTTGTTAGGCACGTACTAATTCGTCTATAAACTTCGCAATACGGCGTCACGAGAACTCTCGCTGTATTATTTATACAGCTTCGGTTCTCGTTCCTGGTCTTGCTTGTTTCTAGACGAATTTCAGAATTTGATTTATATATGAGAAACCCCTCGAGGGGTTTCTTTTAATTAATTCCCGCGGCTGCCTTCAATAATCCAATTACACAGCTCCTCGATACTTGCGTAGTCGGGGAGAGTTTTTATAAAGTTCGATGATTTGCTGCGTTCGATGAACTTGCTCCAAGCCTGTTCATTCTTGGCTTCGAGACCTAGATGTTCTTCGATGGCGCCGCGCGTCCACACCCAAATGCCTTGGTTGCGGAGCTTCGCGTGAATGCTGCGGATGGGTTGTTGCGCTTCTTCCATTTCGGCCATCATGGCATAAGCGGTGGAGGCGCTAATGTTACTGTGCTTGTTGACGGGCAGCCCGTTTACCAAGCGCAAATGATTGTGGAAGGCGAGTTCGCGGAACAGGTCGCGGCAATACTTGATGTCGGGATCGTTCGCTTCCAGGAATCCGTCGCGGGTGGCGGTGGTGAATGCGTAATCTAGGTCCACGATGGCGCGCACGGGCATGTCCATGGCGTCGAGCACTTGCATGCTCTTGCGGGTGTTGCTCACGCCGCCCTGGCGGACCAGCGCGCATTTAATGAGGGCGAAGGACTGCCCGGTAATGCGCTCAAAAAGCGCCGGAAGCACGCGCCATTCGGTCTTGCCTTCGGTCAAAAGTACATAGTCGGCAAACAGGAGCTCGTTGCTGTTGCTAAGGCTGAATAGCATTTGCAACTGGCTGGGAGCATCTTGCACCACCTGGTGCACGGCGTCTTCCATTCGCTTGCGCATGTAGGTGCCGCGCTCCTTGTTCTTGCGGATGAGTAGCGAGGTGCTTACGTCTTCGCTGGTAACCATCTGGGCGCTGTGGGTGGCAAATACCACCTGGTAACCTTCGTTCGAAAGGTTCTTGAGAGCCACGCGCACGAGTTCTACTGCTTGCGGGTGCAAGTAAAGTTCCGGCGAATCGATAAGCAGCAGCGTGCGGCTAAGGTAATGGTTGTGATGATGCTTTTTTACATCGGCCAGGTAACGCACCAGTGCCATCTGGATAGCTCGCTTGCTGCCTTCACCCATGCGGCTGATGTCGCGTTCAAAACCGTCGTCTTCGTCGATGACCTTGAGGCTTGCGCTCTTGAGGAATGTTTCAAGGGTCGGCATGGGAATGTCGAATTCCACTTTGACGCTTGGGAATAGCGGCGAAAGTTTTTCGTTGACTTCCCGGTCAAAGGTCTCGATTTCGGCGGCGCGGTTTTCGCTGTCGGGCGAAAGCAGGTCGCTGAATTTGTTCAAAAGCGTGTTGATTTCGTTGCCGAAACGGCGTTCCAGCGGCTTGAAAATTTCATGCAAGAGCTTGGTGAACGCCTGGTTCCCTTCGAAATCCCAAATGGCAATCGATTCGGGGAACATGCGGTGGTAAGCGAACTTGAACGCTTCACTGGGGCGAACCCATTCGCGTTTGTCGCCCTTGCGGTGATTGCTCGGCACGAATACGAAAAGCTCGAGCGCTTCGGGATTTTCGTTGGGAATGCGCTGCACTTTCTTGACGCGCAGGCGGCCGGGGCCTTGTGGCGTATTCTGCAAAAACGGTCGCACTTCGGAGGCGTATTCTTCACCAAGGCGGTTGAGCACTTGCTCTGTAATGCCATCAAAAACGCCGATGACTTCTACGGGGTCGTTAGGGTCGTCAAAATACGAAATATCCAGCGAAAATTTGGACAAAAGCCAGCGAATACCCATCAAGATATTCGTTTTGCCCGCGTTATTGTAGCCGATGAGTGCGGTAAAGCTACTGAGCGGAAACGTCTGCCTCTGAATAGAGCGCAGATTCGAAATAGTAATCTCGGATAATCTCAGTGCTTGTTGTGTCATACCCTGAATGTATATAAAAAGTGTGGGGTGCGAACACTAAAAATGCCGTTTTTTTACTTTTTGGAAAGAATCATGCGGGTCTCCCGCTTATAACTTTTGTATTTTTGTCCCGAATTTTGTTTATAGGTAGGTTTATTCTGCGCTTTCGCTGGCTGTTTCTATTTGCTGTGTTTGTTGGGCTTGCTCAGGCCCAGCTTTTGGACATGTCCGAAATGTCCGAGAGCTATATGGTCGAAAATAAAATCCATAAGGTAAAGGTCGAAGGTACCGTCCACATGGACGACCGCGCGGTCCTTAGCCGTATCGGTATTCGCGATGGTCAAAGCTATTCTCCGACGGCCCTGACCGAAAAGGTGCAGTCCTCGGTGACGTCCCTTTACAAGTCGGGCCTGTTTGACGATGTGACTGCCTGGATTGACTATGTGGGCGATGGCACCGATGTCGACCTCATTTTCAAGATTAAGGAACTCCCGGCATTGGATACGGCCGTATTCGAAGGCTGTGATGAAGAATCCGAAGAAGATTTGAAACTCAAGATCCGTATGATTCCGGGTCAGGTTTACAGCAAGAGCCAACTCGAACGCGACCGCCAGGCTATTTTGGATTTTTACCGCGCCGAAGGCTACTTGCTGGCCGAAGTGGGCTACCGCGAAACGCCGGTCGACGAAAACAAGAATATGGTGACCTTCATTATCCGCGAAGGTGAAAAGGTCAAAGTCCGCCAGTTCGATATCCAGGGCAACGATCATGTGCCTGCCGAAGATATCATGGAACACATGGTGACAAAGCTCGACCAGTGGTGGGGCGGCGGCGAATTCAAGGAAAACATTTTTGAGGCTGACCGCGACACGGTGTTGAACGCTATTCGTCATTTCGGTTACCTGGATGCAGAACTGACCGAATTCAGTGCCGAATACCTGCCGGACTCCACCTGCTTGTTCTATATGGGCCGCATGGTTCCGCTGGGCGAAAACCTGGAAGTCCTTTACAAGCAGCTGAACCTCGCCTTGGGCGACTCCGCAACGCCCTTGTACAAGATGGCGGGCAAGCCCACCATGCAGGTGACGCACTTCTTCCGCAGGCACCGCGAAGTGGGCGAAATGCCGTGGGTGTCTAGACCTAAGGTCACGGTCAAGGCCGAAGAAGACGCCTGGAAGATGTTGAACGACATTATCCGCTACGAAAGCGCCCGTAAGGAATTCCTGGACATTGTCGACGGTCGCAAGTGGAAGAACCCCAAGATCGATTCCTTGCGCAAGGTCAAGAAACGCTCTACTTATCAAGAAAAGTTGATGGTCCGCTACATGATCGAAGACATGTTCCCGGTCCTCAACAAGTACGACAATATCAAGACGTCGAGCTCGATCCTCATTCATATCCACATGATCGAAGGCCGCAAGTACTACATGGGTGGCTTGCACTTCTCGGGTAACGAAGTGCTCAACGACAAGATGCTTGCCTATGCCTACCGCCTCGACAGCGGCGAAGTCTTTGACCAGTACAAGTACGACGCTTCCCGCAAGGCCCTTCTGGATGCCTACCGCGAAGACGGCTACCTGTTTGCCCAGTACGAAGAAACCCGTACGTTCGAAAACGATTCTATTGTGAACCTGTCCTACAGGATGACCGAAGGCCTGCCTGCCCAGATTCACAAGGTGCATATTCACGGCAATACCAAGACCAACGAAAAGGTGATCCGCCGCGAAGTCCGCCTGTATCCGGGCGATACTTACCGTCAGTCCTTGTTGGAACGTAGCTTCCGTGAAATCATGCAGCTCAACTACTTCGACATGGTCGTACCCGACATCAAGGTGGTGGGCGAGCAGGACGTGGACCTCGACTTTACCGTACAGGAAAAGGAAGCCGGTACCGGCCAGTTCAGCTTGGGCGTGTCCTATAGCGAAAGCGACGGTGTCGTGGGTACGGCTAGCGTGTCTATTCCGAACTGCTGTATGGGTGATGGCCAGGCTGCATCGTTCAGCGTGGAATACGGTGCCGACAAGAAGAGTGCTTCTATCAGTTTCCAGGAACCCTGGTTCATGGATAAGCCGATTACCTTGGGTGCAAGCCTTAGCTACTCCTGGTGGAACATGTCCAAGTATGACGACCCCGACATTACCCGTTACGGCGGTTCTGTCTACCTGGGTAAGCGCCTCAAGTGGCCCGATGACTATTTCTACGGCCAGATCGGTTACAGCTGGCTCATGAACAAGCAGGGCCCCAACATCGATGACAGCTACGTGGTTTACACCGGTGTGGAATCGGCCTTGAACTTCCGCCTGTTGCGTGACGACAAGAACCTGCCTCAGTTCCCGACCGAAGGTTCCCGCTACGTGCTCGATATCCAGTGGGCAGACGATGTGCTGTTTAGTGACTTCAACTTCGTGAAGACTGAGCTTACGGTGAAGTGGTGGTTCCCGCTGTTCCGCGACCGCCTGGCCATTGCCCTTACGAACCAGTACGGCGTGATCTTTGGCGACCAGTTGCAGTACCGCACGCTTTACACTATGGGTGGCGTGATGGGCTACGAAGGCATGATGCGTGGTTACAGCTCGGGTTCTATCGGCTACCGCCGCTTGGGTCGTAGCTACCAGTACACGGGTGCCGAACTCCAGCTCGGCCTTGTGCCGCAGACCTTCTACCTGTTGCCGTTCTTCTTTGACGCCGGTAACGTGTTCGGTGAACGCTACAACCCGCGCACCAAGGTGCCCGAACCCTCCAGGAACCCGCTCAACGAATGGGATCCGACGAGCCTCAAGAAGGATATCGGTTTCGGTTTCCGCGTGATTGTTCCGATGCTCGGTATTATCGGCTTCGACTTTGCCTGGCCCTTGGATGTGGGCGAAACCTATAGCGGCACACAGCGTACCGAAGTGGGCGACATGCAGTTCAACTTTGTCATTGGCCAGGGATTCTAAGGAGGCTTTATGCTTAAACATCTGCTGATGGCTTTAATGCTTGCGTTTGCGACCGTCTCGTTTGCCGAAGATGGACTCCGCATTGCACATGTGGATTCCAAGCTGATCTTTGACGGCTACAAGGGCACCAAGCGCGCCCAGGAAGAGTACGACCGCCAGGTGGCCAAGTGGGAACAGCAGGGCAACTTGCTGCAGAAGGAACTTGCCGCCATTAAGGAAAAGCTCGACAAGCAGGTGCTTATGCTCAGCGACGAAAAGAAGCGCGAGCTCGAAGCCGAGTACAACAAGAAGGATATGGAACTCAAGAGCTTTATCGACCGCGTGTACGGCCGTAAGGGAGAACTGATTTCTGAAAACGAAAAGGTGAGCGGTCCGATCATTCAGTTGATCCGTAAGGCCATTAACGAAATCGCCTTGCAGGAAGGCTACGACATGGTGGTTGACCGGGCAACGGGCGCCGTAGTGTTCTGGAAAAAAGAGAACGACCTAACGCAGAAAGTGCTTGACTACCTGAACAACAGATAATCAAGCCTCGACAATTTAATCAACAAAAAAGAGCAATGAAATTTTTTCATTGCTCTTTTTAAATTTCACATTTCACACTTCACACTACACATTTCACATTTCTCACTACACACTGACTAGTACGCGCCTTCGCCCTTGAACACGACCTTGAAGGTCTTGAGGATGAGCGAGACGTCGTCGCTCAGCTTGCCATTGCGCTTGATGTAGTCGTTGTCGAGGCGCATCTGGCCTTCGAAGCTGATGTTGCTGCGGCCGCTGACCTGCCAAATGCAGGTGAGACCTGGCGTTACGGACAGACGCATGCGGTGCCAGGGCTCGTATTCCGCCACTTCGGACGGAATCGGCGGACGCGGACCCACAATGGACATGTCGCCCTTGATGATATTGAAAAACTGTGGGAGTTCGTCGAGGCTGAACTTGCGGAGCACGTGACCGAACGGATAGATGCGCGGGTCGTTCTTCATCTTGAACGTCTTGCCGCCCGTTTCGTTCTGGGCCATGAGTTCCTTTTTGCGTTCTTCGGCGTCCACGTACATGCTGCGGAACTTGTACATGGTGAACAGCTTGCCGTTCTTGCCTACGCGGGTCTGCTTGAATATGACAGGTCCCTTCGGGTCACTGATCTTGACTGCGGCCGCGCAGAAAAGCAGTAGCGGGGAACAAAGTACAATCGCGATGCTGGTGCAGGTCACGTCGACAATGCGCTTGACCATGTGGCGGTAGCGAATGGTGTGCGGGTGTTCCCAGATGTGGTCAAGGTTCAGGCGGCTAAGCGAGAAGAATCGACCGTTAGCGCTGTTGAAGTCCTTGATTTTATCTTCGAGTTCCAGGTTGTCTTTTTCCTGGTATCCGGTATAGATATAGGCTTCAAAGATGGGCTTCTTGGGGTTGATGCGCAACGTCTGGATAAGGCCTGCGTCGTTCAGCTTGTGCAGAATCTCCTTGCGGATCGATTCCAGCACCGAGAGGTCGGAATTCAGCAAGATGATGCCGAGACCGCTACCGTCGGAAAGGTAGCCCAAGACATCGATAAAGCGCAGGTGCGAAAACATGGTCAAAATGCTGATTCGCCAGGTGTTTTCGACGGTCTTGTTCGGGCTACCCCAACCGAAGAAGTCGTACTGGTGCGAATACATCTTGATGTACAGGAACGGCTTGCGGGTGCGGTTCGCACGCATGAATTCTTCGTTCAAGCGCGTTCTGAAGAGCTTTGCCGGGTAGACAATGTTCTTCAGTTTCTGCTCGTCGAGAATTGAGCCAATTGCCGGGTTAACGGATTCCTGTTCCATGTCGCTAAATATAGTTACTTGTAACTGCTTAGGCAAAGTGGGGCTTTCAATTATTGTATCTTTCTAATCAGAATTAAAGAGGAGATTTTATGAAATTCACGATTTCAATTTTTACGGGAGTTCTGTTTACAGCCTTGTCTGCAAATGCGGCGACTATTACTTCAAAAATGCCAACTTTGTCGGATGGTTGTTATCAAATTTCAGATGCCGCCGAACTTTACGGATTTGCAGACATTGTGAATGGTACAGGAGAGGGTGACCCTCAAGGGAAGGTGTGTGGAAAACTGACTCAGGATATCGTGGTGAATGAATCAGTGCTAAATTCCGAAGGCGAATTGAATTCGCAAAAGGATTTTGTCCCGTGGGTTCCGATGAAAGATTTTTCGGGAAAGTTTGATGGGAACAACCATGTTATATATGGATTGTATTTTAATGGCAACGGTGACAAAAGTGTGGGCTTATTTGAAAATGCGTCAGGCTTTCAAATATTAAACCTCGGTCTTGAAGACTTTTATTTCGCGGGAAAAGAAAATGTGGGCGCCTTTGTTGGCTTTGTAAACGATTATTCGAAAAACCAAATGGAAATAACGAATTCCTATGCCGCAGGCTTGGTTGAGGGTGAATCTGGCGTAGGAGGCTTTATTGGAAGCGCAACATGGCACAAGGGATCGCTGTATATATCGAACAGTTACAACCTGTCTATGGTGAAAGGTTTGTACGAAGTGGGGGGATTCATTGGGAGTAAATATGAAGACGATGTCTATATAATAAAATCCTATAATTCAGGGGTGGTTTCCGGTAAGGAGGCTGTTGGTGGATTTGTTGGTTGGGCAAGTAAGGGCGTTCTCGGGGTTTACCAAAGCTATAATGCCGGAAAAGTTGTCGGACAGATGTATGTTGGCGGCTTATTAGGCAAAGCGACTTCTTTCGAATACGCTCTTTTCAAAAATGTCTACAACAAGGGTGCCGTAGAAGGTGGCTCGAGTGTTGGTGGGCTTGTTGGTTATGGAGAAGGCGCAGACCTTATTGGTGGTGGCGTTACTATTGCTAATGCGTATAATGCTGGGCATGTTTCCTACGATGCAGATTCTTCACTAAAAGCAGGAACTATTCTCGGGTATGGATATGGTGACGGCAAGATCAGATTTGAAAATTGTTTTTTTGTGGAGCAAGAGGATATTCTTGTTGCTAATGTGTCGGATACAACTAACAAGGTAATAGAAGATGTTCTAGGTGTTACCGAAGAACGTTTAATGGGTGGAGTTATTGCTGGTTATTTACGAGGCTGGATTGAAACTTACCGTAACGGTTCTTATGTGGAAAATGGCGCCGATGGTCTCGTATGGGCCGAAGACCCTGCTGGCACGCAGGTGCTCCCGCATTTTGATTGGAGTAACACGAAACACTATGTATTTTTCGTTTTAGATGAAGGCGGCAAAATCGAAAAAGGTCATGAGCTGAAGTATTATGAAGAAGGAGTGGAGACAGCGCTTCCTGATGCACAATTCGTGACTCGCGAAGGGTTCTATTTTGCGGGTTGGTATGATAACAGGCAATTTTGGGGGAATGCTGTCACTTCGGTGAGCCCCAAAGCGACTGGTACACAGATCTTTTATGCCAAGTGGACTACACCCCCAGTTTCGAGCTCCAGCGAGGAATCCTCTTCGAGCGTATCTAGCAGTTCTTCTGATGCGTCAAGCTCCTCTGAGACGCCGAGCTCGAGTAGTGAACAGACTACTTCCTTTGAGCGAATGCCGTTGCCGCGGTTTAGCGTGTACGTTGTAAATCGCAACTTGCAGGTGGCGGGAGCCCGTGTGGGCGATAGGTATGCCTTATTCGATATGCAGGGCAACGTGGTGCTCCGCGGGACTGTAAACAGCTCGAATTTCAATATGGTGGTGCCTGTTTCGGGGAATTATGTGCTTCGAATCGGGAATGGAAGCCGCAAGGTGTCTGTGAGATTCTAGCCAAAATTCTATATTTGCCCCGTAAAAATTTAAAATGGAGACGCCTTATGTTGCGTATTGGTCTTATTGGTACTGGAACCGTTGGTGGCGGTGTTATCCAGATTCTGGAACAGAAGATTGCCGAGTACAAGGAAAAGCTCGGTGTCGAACTCGAACTCGCCTGCATCTGCGCGAAGTCCGAAGAAGAAGTTGCCCCGTACAAGGCGAAGGGCTACAAGGTGTCTACCAATGCCGACGAAATGATTGCCGGTAACGACATCGACGTGCTCGTGGAACTCGCCGGTGGCTACAACATGCCGCGCAAGTGGATCCTCGCTGCCCTCGAAAGCGGCAAGCATGTGGTGACCGCGAACAAGGCTCTCCTCGCCAAGTACGGTCACGAAATTTTCCCGCTTGCAGCCAAGAACGGCCTGCATGTGCTGTTCGAAGCCGCTGTTGGCGGTGGCATTCCTATTATCCGCAGCCTGCAGGAAGGCCTGCTCGGCTCTACGGTGGAACACCTGAGCTGCATTATCAACGGTACTTGTAACTACATCTTGAGCCGCATGGCCGACGAAGGCCTCGACTTCGATGTGGTCCTGAAGGATGCCCAGAAGCTCGGCTTTGCCGAAGCGGACCCGACCTTCGATATCGAAGGTATCGACTCCGCCCACAAGACGGCTTTGCTCGCTAGCCTCTGCAGCGGCAAGCGCGTGGACTTCGAAAAGATTCACGTGACCGGTATCTCCAAAATTACCGCCCAGGATATCGCATTCGCCAAGGAAATCGGCTGCTGCGTGAAGCTCCTTGGCATTTACCACCGCGACGGCGACCGCGTGGACGCCCGCGTGCATCCGTGCTTTGTCTCGAACGACAACCTGCTTTCTAACGTGAATGGCGTGATCAACGCCGTTTACCTGAAGTGCGACAATCTGGGCGAAACGGTTCAGACCGGCGCCGGTGCAGGCCGTTTGCCGACCGCCTCTGCCGTGGTAGCCGACCTCGTTTCCCTGGCCCGCTCCGTGGACCAGGGCTCCCGCAAGGCGCTCCCCATGGGCTGGTTCAACGTCGACAATTCCGCGACGCTCGTGCCGATTTCGGAAACGACTTCTCGCTACTACCTGCGCTTCACCTCTCGTGACGCTTGTGGTGTGCTTGCCAAGATTACGAGCATCCTGGCCGAAAACAAGATTTCCATCGAAACCATTATCCAGAAGAACGTGAAGGATCCGGGTAAGGTTTCTATCGTGGTTATCACCGAAAAGACCCAGGATTGCAAGACCTCGAAGGCTGTCGACGCTATCGACGCTTTGCCCGAAATTGTCGAAAAGAGCCAGGTGATTCGTTTCCTCGCCTAAAAATTGCGTGAAACGGAAAATCTGAGATTCGGTAATTTGGTAATTTAGGGCTGTTATGATTCGCGCCGCTACATTGGAACGCATTCTCGTTGTCCTTTCGGACTTCGTGGCGTTGTCTATTTGTTTTGTACTCGCCTTCTGGGTGCAGTTCCACAGTGGTTGGATTGCCGATAAGTTCGATCCTAGCAAGACTTTTGCCGAATATTGGCACATGGGCCTCGTGCTCAATGTGGGCTGGCTTGTGCTGTTTACTTGCGCCGGGCTTTACCGTTCATGGCTGTTGATGTCGCGTACGCACCAGGTTTTGCGCGTGTTGCGTGCGGTGCTCATTGGCATCGTGCTTGTAATCGCAGTCCTGTTCGGCGCTGAATTTATCGGTAAGGTCATGGTGAACGAACCGCTCAATCAAGGTTACCTGTACGGTTCTCGATTCCCCTGGATTTTTATTTATGGCGGCTTTGCGCTGTTCCTGGTGATTCTCTTCAGAATGCTCATTTACCGCTGTCTGCGTAGGCTCTTGAGCCTTGGCTTTGGTGCGAACAACATTCTTGTCTTGGGTGCGACCGAGGCGGGCCGAAAGATTGCCGAAGCGCTTGCGAAAACTCCCGAACGCGGCCAGCGTGTGGTGGGCTTTGTGGATGAACGTTTTCAGGTCATGGAACATGAATTTGCGAATGTTCCGGTGCTTGGAAAATATGCAGACCTTGCTTCGCTCATTAAGAAGTACAAGGTAACGGGCATTATTATTGCGCACGAAAGTTCTTCGCCGCAAGAAATTATGCGCGTGCTTGTGTGGGTGTGCGACCAGCCGGTTCACATTTACCTGGTGCCTGAACTCTACAGCGTGGTGCATGGACAGTTCAAGGCGAACCTGGTTTATGGTTTTGAATTGCAGGAACTGTTTGCGTTTACCATGCCTTTGTGGCAGGTGCGCGTGAAGCGTGTGATTGATATTCTGTTTGGCGCCTTCCTCGGGATAATTTCGTTCCCGGTATGCGTACTCGCCGCCATTGCAATCAAGCTCGAAGATCGTGGCCCGGTGTTCTATTCGCAGGAACGCATTGGCCTGTACGGCAAGCCCTTTACGGTCTACAAGTTCCGTACCATGCGTACCGATGCTGAAAAGTTTGGCGCCCAGTGGGCCACCAAGGACGACCCCCGCATAACCAAGGTGGGCAAGTTCTTGCGCAAGACCCGTATCGATGAACTTCCGCAGATTTTGTGTGTGCTTAAAGGTGACATGAGCATGGTGGGCCCGCGCCCGGAACGCGCCGTGTTCATTGCCAAGCTCCGTGAAGAAATCCCGTTCTATATTAGCCGCCTGAAAATGAAACCTGGCCTGACCGGTTGGGCTCAGGTGTGCCACCATTACGATACCAGCACCGAAGACGTGAAAATCAAGTTGCAGTACGACATGTACTACTTTGAAAACATGAGCTTGTTGCTTGATTTCCAGATTCTGATGCGCACAGTGTATGTGGTGCTGACTGGAAAAGGAGCTCAATAGAAATGTGAAATGACGAATGTGGAATGACTGATGAAATATTTCATTTCACATTACACATCTCACATTACACATTTTAACAAAAGGTACTAAGTTATGTACGGCGATAATTCTACTCCAGTTTTTCCGAAAGATGATGCTCTCACGATGATTCGCTTGGCGCTTGCCGAAGACGTGCGCACGGGTGACGTGACCAGTGAATGGACGATTCCTGCCGACCAGAAGCAGCATGCGCGCCTGATTGCAAAAGAAGATGGCGTGCTCGCAGGCCTTCCGGTGATTGAACTTGTGTTCCAGGAACTCAAGGCGAACGTGAAGGTGACGCTCCACAAGAAAGACGGCGATGTCGTTAAAAAGGGTGACCTGATTGCCGAAATGGACGGCACGACGCACGAACTCCTGACGGGCGAACGCACGCTTTTGAATTTTATTCAGCAACTTTCCGGCGTGGCAACCGTTGCGCATACCTTCCAGGAAGCCTTGAAGGCGGGGAAGACCAAGGTTCTCGATACGCGCAAGACGGTTCCCGGTTTCCGCACTCTGCAGAAGTACGCCGTTCGCGTGGGTGGCGGTTCTAACCACCGCATGGGTCTTTTTGACATGGTGCTGGTGAAGGATAACCACATTGCGGCAGCCGGTGGCGTTCTCGAAGCGCTTGAAGTGGTGAAGAAGAACAACAAGCAGGGCCTGATGGTGGAAATGGAAGTCGAAAACTTCGACCAGCTGCGAGCGCTCCTGAACAAGGGAGTCGACGTCATCATGCTTGACAACATGAGTAACGAGATGATGGCGGAGGCCTTGAAGATTATCAAGGAAAGCGGCGACAAGTGCCTGGTGGAAGGCTCCGGCAACATGACGCTTGAACGCGCGAAGGAAATCGCGACACTCGGCCTCGACTATATTTCGGTCGGCGCTCTTACACATAGTGTAAAGGCCCTTGACATTTCCATGAGAATATAAGACCGTTCGCGCCCAAGGCCCAAAAGGGGAGTCTAGACTCCTTTTAGACTGCAAAAAAATACATCTTTCTTATAAGGGTATTGAAATCTTTACAATGCCCTTTGATTTTTCTATCTTGCGCGCTGAAATTTGTTATTGGTGTTCAAACGTCATTGCGAGGAGTCGAAGGCGACGAAGCAATCCACGTAAGATTTGCCAAAAGGAGAAAAGAATGAGCAAGGACTTAAAGGAAAAAGCTCTCGAATACCATTCCATGGGCAAGCCCGGCAAGATTGAAATCGTGCCGACCAAGCCGCATAGCACGCAGACCGACCTGGGTCTTGCGTACACTCCGGGTGTAGCTGCTCCTTGCTTGGAAATCGAAAAGGATAACAACCTCGCTTACGAATACACGGGTAAGGGTAACTTGGTTGCCGTGATCAGTAACGGCACCGCAGTGCTTGGCCTCGGCGATATTGGTGCGCTTGCCGGTAAGCCGGTGATGGAAGGCAAGGCTCTCCTCTTCAAGATTTATGCCGGTATCGATGTGTTCGACATCGAAATCAATGAAAAGGACCCGAAGAAGTTTATCGAAATCGTGAAGGGGATTGCCCCGACATTCGGCGGCATCAATCTCGAAGACATCAAGGCTCCGGAATGTTTTGAAATCGAAGACACCCTGAAGGCCGAACTCGATATTCCCGTGATGCACGACGACCAGCATGGTACGGCTATCATTTCTTCTGCAGGCCTTTTGAACGCTATCGAAGTTGCAGGCAAGAGCATTCGCAACGTGAAGATGGTGGTGAACGGTGCGGGTGCAGCCGCTTGCGCCTGCACGCGACTCTACTTGTCGCTCGGTCTCAAGAAAGAGAACCTGGTGATGTGCGACAGTAAGGGCGTCATCCGCAAGGACCGCAAGGGCTTAACCGAAGCGAAGGCTTTCTTTGCGACCGACCGCACCGATATCGAAACGCTCGAAGATGCCATGAAGGGTGCCGACGTGTTCGTGGGTCTTTCCAAGGGCAACATCCTTACTCGCGAAATGGTCCGCAGCATGGCCGACCAGCCGATTGTTTTCGCTCTTGCCAACCCGAACCCCGAAATCAGCTACGAAGAAGCCATGGCAAGCCGTGGCGACCTGATTTTTGCAACGGGCCGCAGCGACTATCCGAACCAGGTGAATAACGTGATCGGTTTCCCGTACATTTTCCGCGGGGCGCTCGACGTTCGCGCTACCTGCATCAACGAACACATGAAGCACGCTGCCGTGCGCGCCATTGCAGCCCTTGCCCACAAGCCGGTTCCGGATGTGGTGAACATCGCCTACAACGCCCAGCGCTTTACCTTCGGTAAGGAATACTTGATTCCGAAGCCCTTGGATCCGCGCCTATTGACCGACGTTTCTATCGCCGTGGCGAAGGCCGCTATCGAAAGTGGCGTGGCCCGCAAGCCGATTACCGATTGGGACGCTTATTATGACCGTCTGCGTGACATGATGGGTTACGACAACAAGCTCATCCGTCAGTTTAGCGATACCGCCCGCAGCAACCCCAAGCGCGTGGTGTTTGCCGAAAGCAACCTCAACATGCTCAAGGCCGCCGTGCAGGCGAAGGTTGAAGGCGTTGCACACCCGATTCTTTTGGGCAACCCCGACCGCATCCAGATTATCGCCCAGCGCGAACAGCTGGACCTCACGGGCATCAAGATTGTGAACCCGCGTTCTCCGGAAGAATTTGAACGCCGCCGCAAGTATGCCGAAATCTACGCCGAAGAAAACGGCCGTAACGGCGTGACGCTCGACGAAGCCCGCGACGACATGTTTGAACCGAACCACTTCGGTATGATGATGGTGAAGGTCGGCGATGCCGACGCCCTGATTTCTGGTGGCTATTCCAAGTACAGCGAAACGATTGAACTTGCCAAGGAAATCATCGGTATCCGCGAAGAATACAAGCACTTCGGTGCCATGCACATTTTGAGCACCCGCAAGGGAACGTTCTTCCTGGCCGATACGCTGGTGAACCGCGACCCCGATGCAGAAACGCTCGTGGATATCGTGAAACTCACGCACGACGCCGTACGCTTCTTTGCCCACGAACCGGTGATGGCCATGCTCAGCTACGCAAACTTCGGCAGCGACAAGGGTGCTCCGCGCGGAACGTCTAACACCGCCCGCGAAGCCGTGCGCATGATTCACGAACAGTTCCCGGATTACATGATTGACGGCGAAATGCAGGTGAACGTGGCGCTCGACAAGGACCTGCGCGATACCAAGTACCCCTTCAACAAGATCAAGGGCCAGACGGTCAATACGCTAATTTTCCCGTGCCTCTCTTCTGCAAATACCACTTGCAAGATGCTCCTCGAGATGGGCGTTGGCGAATCCATCGGCCCCGTGCAGATGGGCCTGAACAAGCCGGTGCACTTTACCGATACCGACGCCTCGGTGCACGATATCTTCAACCTGACGGTTGCCGCCGTAATCGACGCTATCGTTCAGGAAAAGAAGGACGAAGAAAAGAGCCGCAAGAAATACGACAAGATGTGGTAGAATAAATCTACTTCTTTTTACTCTTTTTGGGTTTCGTTTTTTTAGCCTTCGTTTTTACGGAGGCTTTTTTCTTTGTTGTAGATTTTTTGGAAGCCTTTTTCTTTCCCTTGACGTTTTTCGTCTGCTCGGCGGCTGGCTCGGGTTCAGCCGTTTCTTCAGAAGAAATTTCTGCAGGATTGGTTCCTGCAGAGGCTGCCGCCGGCTCGTTTTCTGCGGAAGCCGCCGCTGGCTGTGCCGTCTCTACAGGCTGCACAGGTTCTGCGGCTTTAGTAGAATCGACAACTTGTTCGGGGACGGGGGCGACGCTATCTGCTATAGCGGACGTGGTTTCGCTATCATCGCTGCCATCGTCGAAAGGTTCTTCTTGTACAGCGGATTCGTCCCTCTTTTCGATTCGGTCGTGGGGGTTGTAAATTTTGTCACGAGTAATTTCGAAACCGATGGATAGGCGGGCGCCGAATTTGCCTGCCGAAATGCGAAAGTTTTGGTCGCTATGTTCGTAGGACTTGAGCACGGAGGCGTATTCGTAGTTGACTTCGACGCCGATTCGGTAGGGGAGTATGACGCCGAGGCCTCCGGCGACAAAGAAGTCGAAGGGGCGTTCCCACCAGTTGCCGTTAGCTGTGATGAGGGGGAGAACGCCTACACGGCCCACGGCATAAGGTGAAAAGAAGGCGTCGGTATTGATGCGGCCGAAAGCGAAGGTTCCCCATACGGGAATAGAGGCGGGGACAATCTTGGTGTGATCCTCTTTTAGCGGACTCTTGTAGCCTGCGCCGAAACCGTAACGGATGGGACTAAATTCGGCGGCGAAGTTCATTTCGAGTCCGGCAGAGAACTGCTTTTCGCTGTCCCAGTCCCTTTCGGATTTTACGCTTTTCTGGTGGGTGACGATAGATGCGTTGCTGGGAGCATAGCCGTTGAAAAAGGGCCTGAGTTCCATGGCAAAAATATTGCCGATTAGGCAAGAAATGCAAACGAGTATAAATTTCCTCAAAATAACCCCGTGAATCAAGAAATTTGTAGCAAAATATAAAAAAAATTCTAAATTTTTTGTAGGAAAGGCCCCTCTAAAAAAGACCATGTTAGGAGAACATTGATGATTCGTGCATATATTGCATTGTGCATTTTGTTTGCTTT
This sequence comes from Fibrobacter sp. UWOV1, assembly GCF_900142495.1. Lineage (NCBI taxonomy): Bacteria > Pseudomonadati > Fibrobacterota > Fibrobacteria > Fibrobacterales > Fibrobacteraceae > Fibrobacter > Fibrobacter sp. UWOV1. The sequence continues at coordinate 29,495 of NZ_FRBA01000004.1, forward strand.
TAGTTATGCGCAGGCTGTACAAGTTTCCATAGAAGATAATGGCAATGTTTACCTTCTTTCTACAAAAGGGACTAGGGAGTATTCTGCCGGCGATACCATTCAACTCAGAGCGTCTACCAGAGATGGCTATGCCTTCGATGAATGGAAAATGGATAATGGTGGTGATTGCGTTATTGACGACGCTCATTCCATGTCGACCTTTGCCACGGCGTACGAAGGTGGTTATTGCCGTTTTAGACCTTACGCCAAAGAACAAAACTATTTTTATACACTGACTCCTGGAGCAAGTTCCCCTACTACGCTGGACTTTAAAAAATATTCGACCACGACGAATGGTGTTTATGGGGTCCGGGTAAAAATCGAGCAGGGGGCCAAGAGGGTGGCTCTTGCCATTTCGAACTATACTCAAAAAGAAAGCGTGTATAAAAGCCACTCAGGTTTTGATGGCTATATGAGCTCGGGTGGAAATTTCTCAAATGGTCGACTCAATTTTTATAGTGATGAGTACAGCTCTACTCCTTATGATTACTATATCGCTATTCCCGAAAATAACATTGATAGCGAAGACAAAACGGCTACGGTTCAGGCGTTTTTAGCCTATTATTTGTCAACTAAAGTGGAGGGCGGCGGTTCCGTTAAACTGGGTCCCTCTGGGAGTGTCCTTATTGAAGGCGATACGCAAACTGTTTCTGCCACTCCGAATAAGGGCTACCGCTTTGGCCACTGGAAAACGACCGGCGGTTGCTCTGTTGACGATGAAAATTCTGCCACGGCGACCATTACCATGGGAGCAAACGATTGCGTTGTCACGGCAGTGTTCAATACGGGCGAAGTCTTTGAACTTTCTTCGACGCCGAGGTCTTTCAACTTGGCCATAGATGCTTTCTTGGTAGACGGCAATTATGATTTGCGTACCAAGTTTACCGCCCCGGCAACCGGCACCTATGTGGTTCATGTAAAGACCAATAGAAATATCAAGTACATTGACAATGGACAAAATTCCACATTTAGCGTTACTACGGAAAAGACGCTTGCTAGTAATGGACAAATCTCCTTGAGCATGAGTGCGGGAAAGTCCAACTATATCTTGTTCCGCCAACTGGAAGACTACGGCACAGATGATGTTGAACTGGTGGTGAAGCGAAAATATGCTTTACGCTATGATGTTTATGGCTCAGGAAGCTATAGCACGAAGAATTGCGACCCCGATTCTTCTTACACGATTACTGCGGGATCTGTGTATGGAAAGATGTTTGACAAATGGAACGTGGTGTCGGGAACCTGCGAAATAGACAATGAGAACCTTGTGACTGCAAAGGTTCAACTTTCTACGGATTGCTCTGTCAGGGCACAATTTAAAGAGGCTCCCATTCTGCCCATTACCGAAACCCCCGTCACCTACAAGTTTAATGACGATGGCTATGCCAGCGGTTCCAATTACAGAATAAATACGGGATTTGTCCCGACAGATTCCGGTACCTACAGGCTCACGATTAAACCGGCTCTCTCGACTTCTTTTTATTTGTATGATGATGGCTCCGACAAAACGTTCCCTTCTACAACCAGTAAAAGTTATAGCGGAACTGCGACCAAACAGGTTTTCTTGGGAAACGTCGATACAGACGGCCGGTACCTTCTTTTTAGCACTGGTGCCTCGCAATCCTTAACGCTCAACGTCGACCGTACTTACCATATAGAGCTTGTTGGTGACGAAGGTGTTTCTGCCAAGTTTGAAAACGGCTCTTCCCACGACACGACGCACATTAAGGGTGAATCCATACAAATCTCCGCCACTGCATCTAGCGGAAAGAGGTTTTCGTACATGAAGGTGACTTCGGGTAAATGTACCCTGAGCGACACCGCTTCCCAGAATGCAAAAGTGACTGTCGATGGAGATTGTAAAATAACCGTATTCTCAGAAGATGAGGGTGGCGTTTATCCGATTTCGACAACGTCTTCGAAATTCAACTATGCCATGCACCGCTCTGAAATCGGTTCAAGTTTTGGCATCAGGACCGTGTTTACGGCGCCTGAAGACGGCGGGTATACTCTTTTTGTAAAAAGTAGCCTGTCGAACAATGTTTGGGCTTATGACGAAACCTTTACCACAAGGAGTAGCCTCTCGTCCAATGCGTTTAGCGCCACTGAAGGTGAAAAATATTATTTCTACTTGCAAAGCACCAGTTCTTCCTATTCTCCGGACAAGAACGACACTCTCTCGGTATGGGTTGTCAAAAACGTAAACGTGAGTTCTGCAGTTTCGGGAGCGGGAACCGTTAAAGTCAATGGCAAATTGGGTTCCAGCGACGACAAATTTGCTGGAGATTCCATTTCGATTGTGGCGACTGCGGACGATGGGTCGCGTTTTGACCATTGGGAAAAAGTTTCTGGTTCCTGTACGATTCGCGATACGGCAAAGGTTAGCACCTTTGTGGCGCTCGCCGGAGATTGCAAGGTAAAGGCGTTCTTTGTAGAAGGCAAAGTTTTTGAAATTAGCGAAACTCCCAAATGGTTCAATTTCCTTAAAGACGGTGTCATGCGCGACGGTTATATGGGTATACAGACTTATTTCGATGTTCCGACTGCGGGAACCTATAAGTTTGTTACGTATTCTAACACGACCAATTATTATCGTTACCTTTATTCCGATGAAACTTTTGAAGGGGGGACCTACAAGTCTTCTAATGTTGATGCCATTGCGGAGGCCGGTAAGCATTATTATGTGTTCCGTGATTATCACAATGTCTCGCAGGTCACGTTTGCCGATTCCATATTGATTTCGGTGAAACGTACTTACCGGGTTCATATAGATACCTTGGGAAAAGGCGATGTCTCAATCAATGGCTATTACCGTTATGACGATTCTACGGCTGCTGCGGGGGATACCCTTCGGCTTGTTGCCACTCCATACACTGGTTATAAGTTCAAAAAGTGGGATATTGTTTCGGGTTCTTGCTCCTTGTCCGATAAGGCGTCGGCTACGACAACTGTCACGGTCAAGGGGGACTGTAACCTTAAAGCTCACTTTGTTGCAGGTGAAATCTATAGCGTTACCGATACACCCGAGGAATACACCTTCAAAGACAATTATTACAGTGGCTCAGCAACTAATGGCGTTCGTTTCCGTTTCGTTGCGCCGGATGACGGTAAGTTTGGTATTGTGGTAAAACGTAAAAATCAAGCTAACTATGTTACATATTACAAGTGCGCTAATGCGGGCTGCACAAGTACCTCTGCTTCCAGAAGTGTGTATACCGCTTATATAGACTCTGTAACCGTTTCAAAGGGCGACTCGGTAAACTTCAAAGTGGTGCCCTACAGTGTCGCTATTGCCAACGGGGATACTATTTCGGTCCATTATGTAGATTTGAATGAAAAACGCCTTGTCATAAAACTCCTGGCTGATTCCTTGGGGACAGTTACTCCCAGCGCGGGCTATACAGATGTGATTTCTGGCATGGACTACAGTATTGACGCTGCGGCGACTCGCTTTGGTTACCGATTTGATCAATGGAGTGTGAAGTCCGGTAATGCGACTATTGCGAATAAAGATACTAGCCATACATTTGTCAGCACGACCAACGATGCCTCCGTTCAAGCTCACTTTAGAAAAGGTGATATCTATGAAATTGACAAAACGGTAAAGTCTTTTGTTTTTAGCACTGACTACTATTCCGATTCTGTTTACCGCAAAAAATATGAAGTGGCGTTGAAATGGACTCCTCCCGATACGGGAACCTTTATCTTGGATATTGAAGCTCCGCAGGCAAGCGTGTATGTGTACGCTTTTGGCAGTAGTTCCACATTCAGGTCTTATAATACCTATAAGAGTTTTAGTAATAAGTACAGCTTCCCTGTTACCGTAAAAAATAAGGGTGAAACACTGTATTGGACCGTTGCTCCCAATAGCTCCAGCTATTTTAACAATTCATTTACGGCGACTATACGGGGCTCGGTATCCCTGAAGGTTGTCGCTGGCAGCAATGGATCTATATCGAGTTATTCGGAAATAAAACTTGGTGCAGGTCAAGATACTACCGTTACCGCCTATGGAAATATGGGCTATCTCTTTGACGAGTGGCGAGTGGTTTCGGGCGGTGCGTCTATAAAGAACCCGACTTCACGCTCTACCAAGGTGACTGTCAACAAGGACGCTGTTATTGAAGCCTCGTTCCGTAAAGGTTCCATTCAAGATATCGGTTATGACGAAAGTGAGTTTACATTCTATAAGGACAAGTATACCGACAACAGCAGATTCAACAACTATGTATTCATGACCTGGACCGCTCCTGATTCTGGTGTGTACTTTATTGATTTCGATATTTCGGGATACAGCTATCTCTATAGTTTTGGTACGGATTCTACGTTCTCAAGATCTTCTTCGAAGTATTACTATTCCGGTAAGAACAGCTTCGCTTTCACGGGTGCTTCGGGTATTCCGCAGTATTGGGCCTTGGGACCTTATTATGCTAGCGACAGTTCTGGATCCAGTAAAGTAAAAATAAGCAGGGGGTATGAACTTTCCGTTAATGTTGATGCTTCTATGGGAACGATTAATACGGATAGCAAGATTGCTCTGCATAAAGGACGTGATACAATCATTACGGCCAGCAGCAAGGTGGGGTATTTCTTTGACGAGTGGAGTAAAGTTTCTGGTAGTGTGACGATTGGCGCTTCAACCCAGCGTTCGACAAAGGTATCTATCGAAAGTGATGCTACGGTAAAAGCGAAGTTCCATAAGGGACCTGTTCAGAAAATTGGAACAACAGCAAAGACCTTTACCTTTAATAAGGACGCTTTTACGGACCATTCGAGCCATCTGTATGATGTCGCCTTGACATGGACCGCTCCGGATTCTGGCTGGTATTACCTGGAAATTGAAAGCCCTGATAGTAACATTACCCGTGGCTACCTTTGGAACTATGGTACGGATTCTACCTTTAGAGGTTCCTATAGTACCTACACCTTGCCTGTCACATACCTGTTCCAGGGGACTGCCGGGGTGCCCCAGTATTGGTCTTTCCAACGGTATTATTCTGCGGATTCCAGTAAACGCATTACGGTGAAAATCGTAAAGTCCGCTCAAATCATGGTTGTCTCGGATGGTCATGGAACGGTGACGCCCACAACTCCGAAACCTGCAAGTCCGACGAGCACGGTAAGCATTACCGCAACATCGGATTTCGGATACAAGTTCAAGGAGTGGGCTGTTACGTCTGGCACCCCGGATATCGGAGATACCAAGAGCGCAAACACCACGGTAAAATCTGCGGACAATGCCACCGTCAAGGCTACCTTTAACAAGGGTACTATACACACCATCGGCGCCACCTCCAAGGACTTTGTCTTTGCTAAAGACTACTATACCGACACCACCGGGTTCAAAAACCAGGTGTTCATGTCTTGGACCGCGCCTGATACCAACTGGTACTTTATAGAAATCTCTGCCGATTCTGGCGTTAATCTTAATTTATACAGCTACGGAACCGACTTGAAAAATAGGACCGGCCGTTTGAAAAAAGTGAACGGGAAAAGCATTTTGTCCTTCCAGGGAACAAAGGGTGCGGTGCATTACTGGTCGCTTGGTCCCGTACTCGCTCGCGATAGCCTTGCGGAATTTTCTGCAAAGATTGCCATTCCGTACGTGCTTACAGTCGAGTCCGATAATCATGGTACGTCACATCCCAACGGATCCATCGTTTTGCCTTCGGGCGGCGACACTACCGTCATGGCCATTCCGTACGGCGGATATGTTTTCAGCAAATGGACCGTAACCAAGGGGAATGTGACCATCGCAAACCCCACAAGTGAAAAAACGAAAGTAACCCCCATCGATACAACTTGTTCCATAAAGGCAAATTATGTAGTGGACCTGACCACCGTTCCGAAAGTTGACATTCAAGGAATCAACACTGCCGACCATCCTAGAATTTGCAGCATCGTTTCTGTGGTGGATTCCAACAGCGGAAAGTCGATTTTCGATTTGGATTCTTCTGATTTCGTTTTATTCGAAGACGGGAAATCTCTCCCCGCAACTGTCACAAGCCCGAAAAATGTGATGGGCGTATCTGTTGTATTTGTCGTTGACGAAAGCGGCTCCATCGGTGCCATTCAAGATGCGGCCAGAGAATATGTAACCCGTTTTGTGAACGAAATGGAGGAGTTCGATAGGGTTGCCATTATCGGCTACGTAGATACCGTTCGAGTGGTGCAGGGCTACACGGCCGATAAGGACAGCCTCTTAGGTGCCGTGAAACGGCTAAAGTTTACCGGGGCGTACGAAGACATCGCCCTCGGTGCCTACAAAGGTGTGGAACTCGGGGCCGATTTAGGTGGACCCAAGGCAATCATCGTATTTTCGGACGGTAGATCCGACCATAAATTATACACGGCTTCTACTGTTGTAGCGCTTGCCGAGAAATATGCGACTTCCATCTATACTATCGCGTTCAAAAAAAGCGCAGAATATTCCACCTCGCATTCCAACTACGGCTTCGACATCTTGCAGGACATGTCCGCAGGAACGGGAGGCCGCTATTACGAAACGGCGGGCATTACGGAAACGAGGGAAATCCTTGCCCAAATCCGTCATGACATGCAAACCCGTTACACGGTATGCTACACGACGCCGGATACGATAATCGATGGCGACATTCACCATGTTAAAATCGGCGTCAGCTATCGCGGCAAAAAGGCTTCCGATACGGCGAGCTGGCGAGAGGATTTCTTGCCGCCTAAGGTGACTTTGACTAAGGCGACCGCGGGCCTTGTGGGCAAGGAACTTAAATCGGATTCCTTGAATATCGGCGTTCTCGTTTCGTCTAGAATCTCCATGAAATCCGTGAAGGCTTTTGTCCGCACGCATGGAGATACGTTGTCAACATATAAGCAACTTACCATGAGAAAAGTGAAGGATAGCACTTGGACGGTCACGGTTCCTGAAGACTATCTGGTTTCTCCGGGTGTTGATTTTTATGTGACGGCGACGGATTCCCTGGGGCGTGATGCAAGCACACCTTCTGTTGTTTCCCCGGAAAGAAATCCGTACACCATTTATGTCAAGAACCTTAAATCCAGCATAGCGCTTTTGACAGAAGGTTGTGTGGATACGCTTCAAACCGAGGTGAAGTTGAGCTTCGAGGTACGCGACATTGAAGGTGTTAGCTCGGCAAAGCTTTTGTATAGAAACAGCGACAAGGTGCCTTTCGATACTTTGCCTATGGTGCGCCGTAGCAGAACCAGCGATTACTGGGACGTGATGGTGCCCTCAAAGGCGTTTGGCAGAAGCGGACTGCAAATCAATGCCGAGGCGTGGGATGTTCTGGGCGAAAAGACCACTTGGCTTACCACAGAGAGAGTCTTGATTGAGGGCTGCGAAGCTCCGGCCGCTCCAGATGAAAGGGACCGTATCAAAATCGTAAACGCGGATTCTGCCGGAAAGTCTATCAAAAGATCGACGAAAAAGATCAGGTTGACTCTAGAAAGCCAAGATTTTACGCGGGGAAAGGATACTCTGAAGGTTTCGCTTTCTTGTCTCTCTTCTGGCGATATTGAAAGCGACCTGAAGGTTGCCGAAAAGAAGCCCGGCTATTACGAGATTACAAAGGACATCGAGAAAAATGAATATGCGCCGAAACGCGGCGACGGAAAGATTTCTTGCGATGCTACGGATACCCTTGTAGCGGAATTCAAGGATCCTGTGTACAAGACCATCGCCCGCAAGAGCGTCGTGGTGTCCGATGACATCGAAATCGCTTACCGTTTCTTGAAAAAGAAAGGCGGGGCGGATTTGGATTCTGCAGAAACCACCGACAGCGTGGCGTTTGTACTCCGCGTTACGGCCGAAAGCAAGTCGATGTATGACCGCGATACGATCAAGGTCATTCTGTTCACTGATACCGGCGATACCATTAAGCTTAAGGCTGTAGAAACCGATGTGTATTCTTCGGAATTTGAAGTGAAATCGGCGTTCTACTATGTCGAAGACAAGAAGGAACTGAAAAGTAAGCGCCTCGATGCTGTTTTCGACTACAAGAGTTCCGATAACCGCATCAAGATTTATGCCGAGGTCGATGGCGACGAGTCTTCGTTAAAGTCCCGCGACTCGCTGATTGTCTATTCCGATTATTCTGCCGCAGACTATGCCGAAATTTACGACAGCGACAAGGATGGCCGCGCCGATTCCGTTCGCATCCACTTTATCGAGCGTCTTTCCGAAAATATCGTAAGCATCGATACGGTCTTTTGGAATGCTGCCGGAAAGACGTGGAAAAAGGCGTCCAAGAGCAAAATGCACTTGAGTGAAGATTTCCACTGGGTGGAATCCATTATCAAGGACCCGTTCGATTACGGCGTGACCTTTGCCGATAAGGACAAGACCCCTTACTTGCGCATGACAAAGACTGCTGCCGACCGCCCGCAAAAGGTGGAACTCCGGGATAAAATTGGCCCGGTTCCCGTGAAGGCGGAAAAGCACCCTGGCCGTGTCCCGACTGTGGAATACATTGAGGATTCTTACGGCATTCCGCCCGACACCTTGTTCGTAGAAATGTCCGAACCGATTTCCACCAAGGAAAAGAAGGAACCTTGGAAAAACTTGTTCCGCTATTCCGCTCGCTGCTCCGATACGGCGAGCATGGCACTGCGCGTTCAAGGTGAACCGAAGGTTAGCGAATCTGGCAAGGAATGGACGATTGTCCTTAAGGACAACAACTTGCTGGTGGACAACTGCATTCGCACAAACCCCGCCTCGGGTTATGTTGACCCTCAAAAGAATGCCGTTGGAATTGGAGGCGTGTCGGTGGGCGGCCAGAACAGCGATATTTACCTTTACGAGGTGTCTTCCAATATTCGCCTTTTAAAGAAAGATAAGAAACCGAAGTGGATACCCCCTGAAGAAGAGGAATGGGAACCTGTTCCTGATTCCTTGCAGACGATCCGCATTTCGTCTATTGCCCCGTACAAGGCCCGCGTCATTATTTACGATAACTATTCCAATGTGGTAACATCGTTTAACCAAACATTCACCAAGGAAGAAATGGAAATGGATTCCCGCGGTAATGAAAACGACCATTCCAAGCTAGGATTTCTTTATTGGAACGAGCGCAGCTCCGAAGGTCGCAAGGTGGGTGACGGCGTGTACATCTGGAGAATTGATTTCAAGTTTAACGATGGTCACAAGGAATATCGACTGCTCAAGACCGGCGTGAAACGCCACAAGTAAATCGAACGGAACCGATTCGTCTGACGAAAATCGAGACGAGGTTCTTTACCCAAAGGCCCTGCGGGCCTTTTTTATGATACGGGGTGTATCATTTACGCATAAAATGCGTTTTAATGTTTGTCTAAAATGCTAAAAACGTGTAAAATTCTTTAACTTTGTATCATTTAACTATTGACAAGGCAATTTTCACGAAATATATTTATGAATATGAAACCGATAGTTGAATATCAAGATTATCGCATCTTCATGAGCGACTATTACGAGGAACGCAAAAGAAGTTCCGCTTTTTCGTGGCGTGAATTTGCAAAAATTGCGGGGTTTACTTCGCCCTCGTACCTGAAGCTGGTATGCGAAGGCAAGAGTAGCTTGAGCCGCGTGACCATGGAGCGTGTGGCGGTTGCCATGGGGCTTGTGGGCTACGAGGTGGACTACTTTAAGGCGATGGTGAATTTTGGCAATGCCAAGAAAGACGTTGCCAAAAGGCGCTACTTTGACGAAATGCATGCGATTGCAAGTGCGCACAAGGTTCGCGTTATTGACAAGGCGGCATTCGAATTTTATGACAGCTGGAAAAAACCGGTGATTCGTGAACTTGCTCCCATGATGCCGGGTGCCATGCCGGGCGAAATCGCAAAGATGTGCAACCAAGATATTTCTGCCTATGAAGTCCGCAAGTCCCTGATTTTCTTGGAACGCACCGGGCTCCTTAAAAAGGTTGGCGAAGAAACTTACGAACAAACTGAAAAGTCGGTGAAGGGTTCAAAAGAAGGGCTCCCCATCGCGATTCGTTCAATGCATCGCGAAATGGGACGACTTGCCGTCGATTCGCTTGAAAAATTCGATTCCAGCGAACGCAACGTGACTGGTATTACGATGGGCTTGAATCGCGAAGCCTACGAAAAGATTGTTGACGAACTTGATGATTGCCGCAAAAAAATCGTGGCGATTGCTGCGGAGTGTGGCGAACTGGATCAAGTTTATAGGTTAAATTTACAACTGTTCCCCCTGACCAAGCAAGTCAAGGGCTCTAAGGAGAACTAATATGAATCAGAAACTTTATATGGCCAGTGCGGGTATGTTTGCACTTGCAATGCTCGCTTGCTCGGAGTCTGTGGATTCTCCGGTTTCGGGAACAGCCGAAGAACCGAACGTGTTGATGGCGAATAACGACTTGCTGTCGAGCAGTTCGATAGTAGAACTGTCTAGTTTTTCTGTAGATACGCCTAATTCTTCTGCAGATGTACCTAACTCGTCTGCAGAATTGCCGACAATTTCGTCTAGCTCTGAAATCCCGGTATCGTCCTCAAGTTCAAGTGAACCTTCTTGGTTGTACTCGAGCGCTTATATCCCGCCTGTCTTGTGCAAGATCGGTGGCTTTGGTTGTGCTGTTTCCTATAGTGGTGATTTGTGGAGTCCTGAAACTTATTATGGGAAAGATGAACCTGATGATGATGTGAAAACAAGCTCGTTTGCCGAAGATAAATCTCAGTTCGGAATAAATGCGGGAAAATGGTTCCTGGATATAGATACTGCTGATGGCGGAAAGTCAACTATCCAATGGGCGGCTCCTGTTGGTGTTGAAGGGGATTCGACCTCGATTCTGCCTGTGGTAGAAGAATGTGGTGAACGTGGAGTTTGTGGTACATTTAAGTTGGATAGAGGCGACTTGAGTTATGATCCGTTTGTGCGGGTTGGATTCAATGTGGCAGGCTTTGATTCCAATGGGGTTGCCCTTACAGCAGATGTTTCGAATTGGACCGGAATTTGCTTGATGTATGAAGCTTCTCAATCTGCGATTCTTGTGCTAGATGTCGGTGATTCGCTTGATCAGGTTTTGAAGTATGACTTGCCCAATGTGCCTTTAGCGAGGTCCGAAGCCGGTTCTGTTAAATGTTTTGAATGGAGTAAGTTCAAACGTGCTGGTTGGGGTCCCTCTGTCGAAGGGTGGGATGATGATGTTGCCGGTGAAATGGCTGCACGTCACCTGTCGAAGGTTTATATTCAATTTCAAGAAAGGAACGGAACTGAAGGCAAATTCCACATTTTCGCGGTAGGCACGAACCTAGATTAAGACAAATATCCATAACACCAAAGTCGTACTTTTCCTAGATTAAATTGCTCAAATGAGCAATTTGTCTTGGAAAAATTTGCTATATTTGGGCGGCTATGGAATATGGTGTTTATGGAAGTACTTGGTGGAGCAAGAAGTGGCTAGATCACTTGCTTGCGGGTGCTTCTGAACGCGATATCGATTACGCCTTTAAGTATGTGGGGCGCGGCCAGGTTCAGCCGTTTACGGTGAACGATAACCGCGTCATGGCCGAGGTCAAGGGCCCGAATGGGGGCTTGCACAATGTGTACCTCGTGTTCCCCAAGTTCGACAAGGAACGTGGCGAAGCCTTTGTGGGGCTTTTAAAGCAGCAACCGGTCGAACTCATGGCGCTTTCGAATGGCGCACTCAATCCTTCCATCGAACTGATTTTATCGAAATGCGGGCTTTCGCTGTTCGAGGGCTTTGACCAGGTGAACATGAATTGCGACTGCAAGGACGCTCTGCCTTGCCGTTACGTGATTTGCGTGTGCCTGAAGTTGGCCGAAATGGCGTCTGCCGACCCGTTCTTGCTGTTCAGGCTGCATGGGCTTGATATTGCCTACCTCAAGGATTACAAGCCCGAAGAACCGGTAGAATCGGATGTGCCGCGTGAATCGACTTTGGTGCGAATTTTGCCGGTGAATAACCGCAGCGCGGCCCCGCGCGTGCCCATGTTCAAGTTCGAGGAATGGCGCGACTATTCGCATGTGTTGCCGGCCATGCTCAAGAACTTCCCGGATTTTTGTCCGGCGGGGAACTTTAAGAAGAGCTTTGTCGACGAACTGGCTCGCTGCAGGGAATTCTACAACCACTTTGAAAACTTTGGCCAGTTTGCGCAGGATTTTGGCATTTACCATGCCCGAACCTTCTTGATGGAACAGGAACGCTTGCAGCTGATTCACGCTCGCCCCTGGCAGTGGACTTTTGACCAGATGGTCGAAGAGAATGTGGTTGCCTCGGGGCTTTCGGTTGAAAACGTGATGGGCGCCCTTTGCCGCCTGAATCAGGATTGCGTCTGGCATAACCATGTGACGGTCCGCTTTTTGCATCAGCTTTTGCAGGTGGCCTATTACCTGGTGCGCTGCGGGGCGATTTACCCGCAGGTATTCTGGCTGAATAACGTGACCGCGCAGGTGCGCTGGCTACCGGCAGAGATGTTGCCCGATGTGCTTGCGATTGTGGCTGAACTCGAAAAGTCCGTGCCCGATGATTTTGCATTTACGTTACGCGATGGGTCGCGTGAAGAAAATTCTCGCGAAGAAAAATCTCGTGAGGATCTGGATGCTGCGGCCGAGCATATTCTGTCGGTGTTTATCGGCAAGTTGTTGCGATTTGCCCGCACCGCCCAAAGTTACAAGAAGGGCCCGCATGAAAACTTGCTCGGATTTTTTTTCGATTGCAAGTCGGGGCGCCTTGCCGCAAATGGCCTCAAGATTCCCTCCAAGATTCAGGCGTGGTTCTCGGTCTATAATTCGCTGGAATTCAACCACAAGATTGTATTTGTCTGCTCGGAGCTTGGCAAAGAAATTGCGCTGAATGTCTTTATTGAAGATGCTTCGGGCCGCGTGCCACTTGCGCAGCTGTTCCGCGATAGCGATCCGAGGCTCTTGTCGCTCTTGAATGTGCTAAACTGCATGGCCGAAATCTTTAAGCCCATGAAGGCCTACCTTGAAAATCATGCGGCAGAGCCTGTGGTCATGCATGGTGCCGAACTCAAGGAATTCGTGAATTATACGGTCAAGAAGTCCGAAGTGTTTGGAATCGTGACCGAAATTCCACGCTCGCTTTTGGAACGCACGCGTCCGAAAACCCAGATGAAGCTGAAGGGTAGCCTTGGAATCGGGGCGTTTACCGCAGGCGACTTGCTGGACTTTGACTGGGAAGTGGCGCTTGGTGAAGACAAGATTTCGGCCGAAGAATTCCTGAAACTTGCCCGCGATGCCGAAGGGCTTCTCAAGTTCAAGGACCGCTATATTGAATTCAACAAGGACGACTTGGACTTGTTGCAACAGCGCCTGGACGAACGCGAAAAAGAAAAGGCGAAAAAACAGAAAGCGGACGCTTCTGACGATGTCGCAGTCATTGATGGCGCCGAGAATGCAGAATCGGCCGAGACGACGGAACAGTTTATTCCGTCTACGGCAAAGCTGGTTCAGGCGTGCCTTACCGGCAAATGCGACGATATTACGGTCGACATGACCGATGGCCTGAAGGACCAGTTTGACGCCTGGCGCAGCGAAACGAACTGCTCGCTGCCCGAAAATTTGAACGCGACGCTTCGCCCGTATCAGGAACGCGGCTATTCCTGGATGTACAAGAACCTGCAAATGGGTTTTGGCTGCATTCTGGCCGATGACATGGGCTTGGGTAAGACGCTGCAGGTGATTGCATTCTTGCTCAAGCTAAAGCAAGAAGGGCGCCTTGTCGAGAGCCGCGCGCTCGTGGTGGTGCCGGCGGGCCTTTTGCTGAACTGGCAGATGGAAATCAAGAAGTTCGCGCCCGAGCTCACTGTATTTGCATACCATGGTGCAAGTCGCAAGCTTGAAAAGTTCGATGCCGACTTGCTGATTACCACGTATTCGACATGCCGCCTCGACTTCAAGAAACTGGAAAAGTTGAATTGGCAAGTGGTAGTGATTGACGAAGCGCAGAACATCAAGAATGCCGATAGCGAACAGAGCCGTCGCATTCGCGCGTTCCGTGCGCCCATGAAGATTGCCATGAGCGGAACACCGGTCGAAAACCGCCTCATGGAATTCTGGACGATTATGGATTTCTGTAATCGTGGATTCTTGCCTTCTGCAAATGAATTCCGCGACAAGTTCGAAACGCCAATCCAGAAGAATGCGAACCAGGCGGTGGCCGAGCATTTTAAGAAGATTACGGCGCCCTTTATGCTGCGCCGCATGAAGACGGATAAATCTATCATTAGCGACTTGCCCGACAAGATTCAGCAGAACGAATACGCCGAACTCACGCGCACGCAGGCCGCCCTGTACAAACGCACGCTCGACGAATTCATGAAGCAGTTGGAACTTTTGGCCGAGGGCGCCTCGCTCGATATCAATGACGATGTGCTTGCGGCCGCCGCCGGCAATTCTCTGGATGTCGGAGAAGGTTCGAATGGACCGAATCTCTTCAAGCGCAAGGGTCTCATTCTGCAGATGATTTTGGCTCTCAAGCAGATTTGCAACCACCCGCGTACGTATCTGAAGGCGGGGGAGGCGAAGGTCGAAGATTCCGGCAAGCTTGGCATGTTGCTCGATTTGCTCAAGTCTATCGAAGAATCCGGCGAAAAGACAATCATCTTTACGCAGTTCCGCGAAATGGGCGAACTCCTGCAAGAAACGCTCGACCGCGAACTGTCGATCAAGGCGGATTTCTATCACGGCGGCTGCACGCAAAACCAGCGCAACGAAATGGTCCGCAAGTTCCAGGAAGACCCGGAAGTCAAGGTGCTAATCTTGTCGCTGAAGGCGGCAGGAACCGGCCTGAATCTGACTGCCGCTTCGCAGGTGATTCATTACGACTTGTGGTGGAATCCGGCGATTGAGGCGCAGGCAACCGACCGCGCCTTCCGTATCGGGCAGACCAAGAATGTTCAGGTGCACCGCTTTATTACCAAGGGTACCTTCGAAGAAAAAATCGACGCCTTGTTGCAGGCAAAGAAGGCTGTCGCCGACATGACCGTGAACGCCGGCGAAACCTGGCTTGCGAACATGGACGACAAGCAACTCACCGAAATATTCAATCTCGATTAAAGTCGCGCTGCCGCGCGTTTTTAGTTGCAAAAAAATCCGGTCCTATGCAGGACCGGATTTCGCTGCTTTTCCAAGCAGCTCCCGGCGAGACACTCCAACCTGCCGGGATCCACACCAGACTTTTTTTTACGACGGAATTTTTTTACTTCAGAATCACCTTCTGCATGTAGCGCTGGCTGCCCTGGCGAACCATGAGCATTGCCGGACCGCGATAGTTGCTGGAAAGTTCAACTGTGTTCATGCCCTTGTTGGCGGTAAAGTTTTGCTGGGCAATCACCTGGCCGAGGCTGTTCAAGAGCGTTGCCTTTGCCGGAGCCGTCTGGGCTGCTACAAAGTTTGCGCTCACCATGCCGGGCTGCACGTTCACGAGCATCTTGCTTGCTGCTGCGACAGTTGCGGTCTTGATGGCTTCAGTGCCGTTGAGGGCGACAACCTTACCGGATGCTGTACCTTCGAGCTGCGGTTTCTTGTCAAAGTCGTCAATGATTTCGGTAGAACCGTCGGCCTTGATACCCTTGATGTAGTCAAAGGTGATGGTGCCGGTGACCTGAGTGCCGTAGAGGTTCAGGCCGATGGCGTTTGCAGAGTTGAGGTCGGTCGGTTCTTTGCGGAAGTCTTCCCACTTAACTTGGATTGTCTGGAATGCGCTGGCATCGAGGTCCTTGTCGGCCTGTTCCACAACAGAGGCGTCGAACCAAGCCCAGCTTTCACCCGTCATCATGAAGAGGTCCATGGAGGTCCAGCCGTATTCGCCGCAGCCATCGCTTGCGCCAGTGCAGGGGCCTGCAGTAGCAACTTCGCCCTTCAAGCGAACTTCAATACCCACATACTTGGAAAGATCCTTTTTCGCACCCTGGAGATTGATACGCAATGTACCCACTTCGCTAGAATCGGAAGTTACAGTTTGGTAAGTCACCTGGACGCCCTTGCCAGCTGCGGTTTCGGGAATGTCCGGGTTCTGGGTAACGATAGAATCAATGCTGTTGCCCGGGAGAGATGCCTGGCCGTAAGCTTCACGCATGGCGTTCAAGGTTTCGACGTCGGTAATGTCGCCGACGTTGCCACCGAACTTGTTCACCTGGCGGCGGATGATGGTGAAGTTGCCATCGCCTTCGTCACCGGTATCCCATACGCAAGGAACGAGGCCATTCTTCTTGGCTGCGGCGACCGTGTAGCCGTACCATGCGGCGCGTGCCTTCAGGTGAACCTTCAGGTTATCACCGGTGAGGACTCCGAGACGCTTGACGGCACCCATTTCACCAATCACAACAGGAATGCCCTTGTCGTAGAAACGGCTCTTGAGTCCGCTGAACAATTCATCGATCGATTTTTTGGAACCGAGGGCGGAGCCGGAGCAAGTGTGTGCAGCGTCATTGCCCGGAGTCTGGTCTTCCCAGTAGTAGAACATCTTGCCCCAGTCTTCGTCACCGCTGGTCATCAAGGAGAACTGATACGGGTAGAAGTGGACTTCGGCCATGGTGTAGCCTTCGCCTGCCGGGTCAGTCGGGTACATGGACGCGAGCAACGGAGACTTGTCAATTTCGGTACGCGGAGACTGCACGACCACGATACGGGTTGCGTTGTTTCCGCCGGTAGAACGCACTGCCTTAAGGCATGCTTCGTGATAGCTCTTGAGAACCTGCATGCGGGCTTCGTCGAATGCCCACTGACCATTGTCGGAACCGCCGTTCCACGGGTCGTTCACGCCCGGTTCGTTGGCAGATGCAAAAATCAGGTGTTCGTCGTATTCGGCGAACTTGGTTGCAATCTGCTTCCAGTAGCTTCCCTGCTTGGCGGCGATATCGGCTGCAGAAACAGTCACTTCGCCGGTCTTGTCGAAGCCCTTGCCGTCAAAAACATGGTCTTCGAGCCAACCGCCGTCCCAGTGGCTGTTCAAAATGGCGTACATGCCGTTATTGATAACGAGATCAACGACGGTCTTTACGGAGTCAAGCCAGCCGGCATTAATCGTGCCGTTAGAGGCGTGGCTGTCCCAAGCGCAAGGAATACGAACGGTATTGAAGCCGGCGTCCTTGATTGCCTTCACGTAAGCGGCATCCGGGAAGGGGTTGCCCCAGTCGGTCGGGTTCTTGGGCACTTCCATGGTGTTGCCGATGTTGTAGCCGAGACCCATGTCGGGGTAAATCTCGGTTGCCTTGGGGAGAGCGAATGCAGCGGTGGCTGCCAAGCCGAAGGCGATACCAAACATTCCAAAACGTGTCATTTTGACTCCTTGAATTTGTTTACCTTCTTGAAATTAAATTCTATACGGATTCAAGTAAATAAAATTGTGTCGGTGTTGAAAAATTGCGGTGCTGAATTCTCAACAAATGTAAACTTGAATTTACTTTGAGAAATAAAAATTGCCGATTTTTAGCGAAAATCGACAATTTCTGTTAATGAGGAAAGATTTGTTTGGTGTAGAGGTTTTTATTTCACATCAACAAGCAACGTCTTGTTGGCGCTCTTGGCCAGGTAAACGCCCTGGTGGAGTCCCGTGAGCGAAAGTTCGGCGCGTCCGGCGCTTTTTTTGGCTGAGCGAATCTGGTTTCCGTTGATGTCGAACAGGCGAATGGGCTTGTTGGAATAAAGTATGCTCCCGTTGCGAGTGAATTGCACCGTAGAATTCAGGCCGGCGATGATTGTCGTCGTGGGAGCGCTAGAGCTAGACACGGCTTCGCTCGAGCTAGAGGCGACTTCGCTGGAGCTAGATGCCGGAGTGGAACTTCCGCCGGTGATGTAGTCTTCGACGTGGGTCACACCGGTGTTGTTGTAGTTGCCGAGGTTGTATACGCTGCGCATGGCGTTGATGACGTCAGTTTCAAGAACCTTGCCCACCGGCGAAGATTGACGGCGGATGTAGGCCATGTTGTCGTAGCTAGAGTTGCTTTCGTTGCCCATGTCCCAAAGAATCGGCGTGAGCCCGTACTGCTTGGCCGCGCTCACCACGTCTTTGTGCCACTGCACGCGGCCCTGCTTGTGTAGGTTCAGGTCGTTGCCGCTCAGTTCCGGAGAGCGCACGTTGGCGCCGAATTCGCCCACGATTACCGGATAACCTTTATCCACGTAATTCGTCTTCATTTTGGCAAACTGTTCTTGCGGGTGAACGATGCTTCCGAGTTTGGAATCTACGGAGCCTGCCCAGGCATTGTAACCCGCGTTGCGCTTGGGTTCACTCGCCTTGGTGTAGTCGCCATAGTAGTACTGCGGCAGAATGGGCTCGCTCGCGCCCCAGTCCTGCTGGCTAGTCATAAGCGTGTACTGGTACGGATCGTAGTAGTGCACTTCGAACATCAGGCGGCTTTCAACGTTGTCTTTCGGAAAGGTTGTCACCGGGGCGTTCGCGACGGACTTATCGATGTCGGTGTTCAAACCCTGAATAATCAGAGTGCGGGTGACGTTATTGCCGCCTGTGGCGCGGACTGCGTCAATGAATGTCTGGTAGTAATGCATCAGCGTGGATACATGCTGCGATGTCCACGTGTTAATGTTTGGGCCGGGTTCGTTGGCGCCGGCAAACATCAAACGTTCGTTGTAATCCTTGAACTTGTTCGCAATCTGCGTCCAGTAAGTCTTCATCTTGTTGTCGACGGTCGAGTTGACGCTCGTGCTGATGTTAGTCTGGAACCAGCCGCCTTCACCCTCGTGGTGAATGTTCAAAATTGTGTAGAGGCCTGCGCGCATGGCGTAGTCGACCACCGTTTTCACGGAGTCGAGCCAAGTTTCGGTGACCTTGCCGCCACTCGTGTGGCTGTCCCAAGCGCAGGGAATTCGGACCGTGTTGAATCCTGCCGCCTTCACGGAGTCGAGCAACGCCTGAGTCGGATAGGGGTTGCCCCAGGCAGTGGGGTTGTTCGGCACTTCCATGGAGTTGCCGATGTTAAAGCCCATGCCCATTTTGGCCTGGACTTCCTTGGCGGTGGGGAGCGTCGCTGCGGTCGCAGAAAGGGTTCCTGCAAGGGCGATGAGGGCGGTTTTGACAAAAATATGCTTCATTTTCGGTCCTTTTCGAAATACGCCCTTAATTTATACCTAAAAATTTGAAACGTATCGTATAATATGTAAGGCCGTTCAAAAACTATTGAACGGCTTACAACGTACGAAAAGATTTGGTTACTATGTAAATCTTTTTTTTTTGACGAGTGCTTCGGGTACGTACTTAGTGTGACTGGGCACGAGCGGTCTGTTAATGTGCCACGAGCCAGTTTTCGCCGAAGCCGACGCTTGCAACGAGCGGAACCTTGAGCTGCATGGCGCCTTCCATTTCGGATTTCACCATCTGGGCCATCGCTTCTACCTGGTCGCGGGGGCATTCGAATACGAGTTCGTCGTGCACTTGCAGCATCATGCGGAGCGGCAGGTTTTCTTCGTTGATTCGCTTCTGGATGCGGATCATCGCAATCTTGATGAGGTCGGCGGCGGAGCCCTGGACGGGAGTATTCACGGCCATGCGCTCGGCCATTTGCGATTCCATGCGGTCGCTAGAGTCGATGCCTGCAATATAACGGCGGCGGCCCGAAAGCGTTTCCACGTAGCCGTCGCGGTGGGCGGCCGCCTTGATGTCTTCGATGTATTGCTGCACGCCCTGGTACATGTCGAAGTAGCCGGTGATAAAGTCCTTCGCCTGCGACATCGGAATTTTCAGGTCGCGGCTCAAGCGGAAGGCGGTCATGCCGTAGAGCACGCCGAAATTCACCACCTTGGCGTCGCGTCTCATGTCACTCGTGACGGCGTCTAGGTCAACTCCGTAAATCGCGGCAGCGGTGCGGGCGTGAATATCGATGCCTTCCTTGTAGCTTTCGATGAGCGCTTCGTCTCCGCTCAAGTGGGCGAGCATTCTGAGTTCAATCTGCGAGTAGTCCACTGCAAGAATCACGTTATCCTTGCTCTGTGGCACGAATGCGGCGCGAATCTTTTTACCCAAGTCGCTACGCACAGGAATGTTCTGCAGGTTCGGATCGCGGCTCGAAAGGCGGCCCGTCGCGGTACCCCACTGGATAAAGCTCGTGTGAATGCGCTTGGTATCCGGATTCACCAGCGTGGGGAGCACCGAGATGTAGGTGCTCTGCATCTTCTTGAGTTCGCGGTACTCGATGACGGCAAAAACAATCGGGTGCGGCGCCTTGTAGCTGAGTTCTTCGAGAACGACGGCGTCGGTGCTGCGCTTCTTGATTTCGGGAAGCCCGAGCGTATCGAAAAGCACGTCGCCCAGCTGCTTTGGACTTCCGATGTTGAACTCGACGCCCGCCATATCGCAGATTTCCTTTTCCAGATTCTCGATGCGGCGGCCCAGTTCCTGCTCCAGCGTCTTGAGGGCCGGAACATCAATCGCCACTCCCACGGATTCCATTTGGTACAGTACCTTCAGCAAGGGCATTTCCTGCTCGAAGAAATACTTCACATAGTCGAGCTTTTCGAGTTCCTGCTTGAGCGGTTTCCAAAGGCGGAGCGTGTAGACTGCATCTTCGGCGCCGTATTCCGTGGCTTCCTTGATGGGCGTGCGGTTAAATGTAATCTGGTTCTTGCCGCGTCCAATGAGGTTCTCGATGGGAATCATCTCGTGCTGTAGACGCTGCATCACTTGGTTGTCGAGCCCGAGGCCCGATTGCCCCGGCGAAAGCATCCACGCGGCAATCAGCGTATCGATGAGATTCGCGTTGTCGATAACGGATTGCGGAATCTTGAAGGCGCGTGCGAGAACGTGCAAGTCAAATTTTGCGTTATGGAAAATGAATGCTCGTTTTGAAGCCGCGCCCTCGGCGCCATCATTTTCGGCGACAGGTGCATTGTCGGCGAAAAATTCGCAGAACCATTCCTTGACCTTGTTCAAGTCGTAATTGCCTTTGGGGCCTGTCGGCAGCGGGAATCCGATTTCATCGGAATGACCGAGCGGAATGTAGTAACCCTTGTTTACTTTGCCGTCGTTGTCAGCTGCGGCTAGGCAAAGTCCTACCAGGTTGCACTGCATCGGGTCGAGCCCATCGGTTTCGGTATCCACGCCAATAAGCGACGATGCCGCAAATTCCGCCTTCATCTGCTCAAAGATTTCGTCGGTATCGACGCAAATGTACGGCGGCGGAACATCGACTGCAAAATCTGCGCGTTCCACTTCTGCGTCCGTTGAATTATCGACGCCTTCCACGCCATCAGAACCTTCTCGCACGAATCCCGACTTGCTCGGAACTTTCTCAAGCAGGCGCAACAGGCTGTTGATTTCGTGATCCTTGAACATCTGCGCCAAGGTATCCACATGCAGGCCGTTGTATTCGAGGGCGTCCAAGTTTCCGCTAAAGGCGCGCTTGGTCTGGAGCGTCACCAGTTCGCGGCTGAGGAATGCCTTTTCGCGGTTGTTCGCCAAATTGTCGTGCAAACCCTTCTTGGTAATCTTGTCGAGGTTTGCATATAGGTTGTCCATGTCGCCGTAATCGTTCAGCAACTGGATGGCGGTTTTCGGGCCCACCTTCGGGACGCCAGGAACGTTATCGCTTGCGTCACCCATGAGAGCCAAGTAGTCGCGGATTTTCTCCGGCGGAATCCCGTATTTTTCGAGCACCTGTTCTGGGCCAAAGTCAATACCGTCGGCACCCTTCGTCAGGTGGAAAAGATGAATCTTGTCGCTTACAATCTGCGACATGTCCTTGTCTTTACTCAGAATGACCACGTGGTCAAAGCCCGCTTCCACGGCGGCCATGGCGGTACTCGCCATCACGTCGTCCGCTTCGTAGCCCGGCTCCGACAAGAGTGGAATTCCGCTCGCTTCAAGACTTTCGCCCAATAGCGGCATCTGCGCTGCCATCTCTTCGGGCATGGGGCCGCGATTGGCCTTGTAGTCAGGGTAAAGTTCGTGCCTGAAAGTTTTGGTGTGTGCGACATCGCGTGCAATCGCAAAATGCGTCGGCTTGTGCTGGGCCAAAATGCGGAGCACCGCACCCCAGTAACCGTGCATCATCGAAACCTCTTCGCCCTGGCTGTTTTTCAGCGGGTTCTGCGAATAGGCGTAAAACATGCGGAACGCAAGCGCGTAGGAGTCAAGCAAAAGTAGAGTCTTTTCAGGCATGCTTTGAATGTAGAAAATTTGTATATTGGATTTATGTAAAAAAGGAGTTGAATATGCAATCAAGAGTTAAAGAGACTGTCATTTTGGCGCTTGCCATTTTGTGCCTGGGGGCTTTTTTCTATCGCGCGCAAATCGATGTCAAAGACCGCGACCGCGTGGTGTTCGTGCGCGGCCTTGCCGAACGCGAAGTACCGGCTGATTTCGTGATTTGGCCGATTGTCTACAAAGAAGTGGGCAACGATCTTGCCGAACTTTCTGCAACGCTACAGTCCAAGTCGCAGATACTTGAAAAGTTCCTGCTCGAAAACGGCGTTAAAAAAGAAAATATTACTTACTCGACCCCGGCCATTGTCGATGCCGATGGCGAACTGTACAGTGGCGGCAAACATAATTATCGCTACGTGGCAACCGTGGTTGCAACTGTTGCGACAAACGATGTGGCCCTTGTCCGCAAGACCATGGAAAAGCAGGGCGAACTCCTGAAAAACGGAATCGCCTTTAGCGGCAGCGATTACCAGTACCGCACCGTCTATAGTTTTAATGGTCTCAACGAAATCAAGCCTGCCATGATTGACGAGGCAACCAAGAACGCACGCACTGCCGCCGAAAAGTTTGCGAAGGATTCCGACAGCAAGCTTGGCAAAATCAAGACGGCAACGCAGGGCGTGTTCTCTATCGAAGACCGCGACGAAAATACGCCGTACATCAAGAAAGTCCGCGTCGTGACGAACGTGCAGTATTTCTTGGAAGATTAAGGTTTGCCATCAAAGAATTTTTTAAATTCTCTGCGAAAATATTAGGAGTCTCTATGAAGAACTTTAGCAATAACATCAAGTACATCGGTGTCGATGATCGCGACATCGATTTGTTCGAAGGCCAGTACGTGGTGCCCGAGGGCATGGCGTACAATTCGTATGTGATTGTGGACGAAAAAATTGCCGTGACCGACACGGTCGATGCCCACAAGGTGGGCGAGTGGCTTGCAAACTTGGAAGACGCTCTCGCTGGTCGCAAGCCGGACTACCTGGTGATTCACCATCTGGAGCCGGACCACGCCGGCGGTATCGCCGATTTCGTGGCGAAGTACCCGGAGGCGACGCTTGTGGCGTCCGCAAAGGCTTTCGCGCTGTTGCCGCAGTTCATGGCGCTCCCCGAATCGGTCAAGAAGCAGACCGTGAAGGAAGGCGATACGCTTTCGCTCGGTGCGCACACCTTGCAGTTTATCGGTGCTCCGATGGTGCACTGGCCCGAAGTGCTGTTCAGCTACGAACAGAGCGAAAAGGTACTGTTCGCGGCCGATGCGTTCGGCAAGTTCGGCGTGTACGATGCTGACCCGGATGACTGGGCCTGCGAAGCCCGCCGTTACTACTTCAACATCGTGGGCAAGTATGGCAACCAGGTGCAGGCGGTTCTCAAGAAGGCTGCCGCGCTCGATATCAAGACGATTTGCCCGTTGCATGGCCCGGTGCTCACCGAAAACCTCGGCTACTACATCGACAAGTACAACACCTGGAGCAGCTACGCTCCCGAAGACAAGGGTGTGCTTGTGGCGTATGCCTCGATCTACGGCGGAACCAAGAAGGCCGCGGAATTGCTCGGCGAAAAGCTCAAGGTCGCCGGTGTCGAGAAGGTGGTTGTCTCTGACCTTGCCCGCAGCGACATGGCCGAAGTCATCGAAGACGCCTTCCGTTACGATCGCATGGTAGTGGCAGCCCCCACGTACGACGCCGGGCTTTTCCCGGTCATGGAAGATTTCCTCAACCACTTGAAGGCGAAGAACTATTCCAACCGCAAGGTTGGCGTTGTCGAAAATGGCACGTGGGCCCCGATGGCCGCGAAGAAGATGACGGAAATCCTCACCACGCTCAAGAACGTGACGCTTGCCGAAACGGTAGTGACGGTAAAATCGACGCTCAGCGCCGAATCCGAAGCTGCGCTGGACAAACTGGTTTCTGAACTACTTTAGTAGAAAAGGAGATGCCGCATCAAGTGCGGCATGACATTAGTACCCCTAGCAGCCAAATGCTGCGGGCAACATTTCAATGACATCAGTCGGGAGCATTCCAAATGCTCCCATTTTTTCGCGGGTCAAGCGGCCGGCTTTCTGGTGCAAGAGCACGCCGAGAACTGCTGCTTCTGCGGTGGGCAAACCTTGGGCAAGGAGCGCGGTGATAATGCCGGTGAGCACATCGCCTGCGCCGCCTTTGGCAAGGCCTGAATTGCGGGCCGGAATCACGTACACGCGTCCGTCGGGAATGGCCACGTAAGTGGGGCAACTCTTGAGAACGAAGGTAATCTTGAACTGCGTTGCAAACTGCTGCAAGTATTCCGGATAGAAACTTTCATTTGCCGGAAGCGGACCGAAGTTGCGTTCCCATTCGCGCTTGTGCGGCGTGATAATCGCATTCGCAGGGCCGCCTTCCATGCAGAAGAATGCAGAACCACAGGCGTTAATGGCGTCGGCATCAACAACCACGGGAATCGTGAGTCCGGTCAGGAACATGCGGACTGCGTCTTGCGTTTCGGTGTCGGTTCCAAGTCCGGGACCGATGGCGATTGCATTCTGATGCATCGCGATATCCTGCAACTGCATCAAGTGCATAATCGAAAGCTTGTCTGTCGTCGCATTTCCGATACCGTAGAATACGGGCTCGTCAAGCTTGGATTGCAAAGCCGGGAGCAAAGCCTTCGGCGTCGCGGTCGTGACAAGTCCTGCACCGCTTCTAAGGCATGCCTTGGTACAAAGGGCGGCTGCCCCGGTCATATTGCCGGAACCTGCAATCACCATGGCGGTACCTTGGCTGCGCTTGTCGCCAAATTCATCGCGGTCGGGGAGCAGTGCCGGAATCATGCTTTCGGTTGCAAGGAAAACGCCTGACAAGACTTTGTCGATCAAGTTGTCAGGGTAGTCTAGCGGCTCGACCGTCGTCTTGCCGAAAACGCGAGCGCCTTCGTTGGTGTAGGCGTCCAAGCGGGGGAGTCCGAAGACAAGCGTTTCGGTAGCCTGAATGCAGTTTTCGCCGCAGCGGTGTTCCGAAGAATCAAAACCGGTGGGTGCGTCTGCTGCAAGAATCGGAATGTTCCATTCGTTCAAGTTGATCACGACTCGCGCAAATGCCGGGCGCAGTTCGCCCGAGGCTCCGTTGCCGAGCATGCAGTCCACGGCAAGTGCGAATTTCGGTTCGTGTACGGGGAGGTCATTAATGACAATGAGCTTTCCGCCGCTTTCCGTGAAATCCTGGTATGCCATGGCCGCTTCGTTCTTGAAGGTTTCGGCCTTGGCGAGCGAATAGACTGTACAGGGAATACCTGCTTCAATCAGCAATTTGGAAAGAACGAGGCCGTCGCCGCCGTTGTTTCCGCCGCCGACAAATACGGCGACCGATTTGCCTTCGGGGCTTTCGCCGAGCATGGCAATCGTTTTTTCAAAGAGTTTTTGCCCCGCCAATTTCATTAGGCCGTAACCGGCATCGATGGCGGTCGCAAACTCATCTAAGATTTCTGCATCGATTTCGGTTTGGGGTTCCCAAAACGGCGGAAATCCGGCGCTAGAAACGCGGCTCCTCTTGGTGTCTCCATCCAAGAAGCGCATGGCCTCTGCAGTCACTACAGGGGCACATTCCTTGAAAGTCAGGTTCGAAAGGAGTTTCAATTAGATAATCCAGTAGCTGAGGCCGACCTTGATCTTCATCATTCTTGCGCCAGACATGTCTATCAGGGAGTAGTCGCCCGTAGCGAATTCCAGGTCGTCCAGGGTCTTCACGTCGGGGTAGAGTTCCGTGATGCCCATGTAGAAGCGGAAGTCGAAGAAGAGACCTGCAACAATGTTGACGCCTGCACCGGCCACAATGCCGAATCCGAATGTAGCCTGTTCGACCTTTTCGTTGCTAGCAACCGTGATGTCCAACGTGGCGTTTTCAACGGCGTCGATTTTAGCCTTGCTGCTCAAGGTGAAGTTGAACTGGGCGCCGCCGGTCACGTAGAATCTATTGGCAATGACGCCGCGCATCAGCAAGGGGAGTTCCAAGTCCGTAGAAACGTACTTGCGCTTGTGGTGCATGAATTCGTGTTCGGTGGTAATGTGGGCGATGTTGACTTCAGGAGTGAAGTACAGGTTCGGAATCATCTGGATGCGGAACATGAGACCGCCGTCAAAACCGATACCCGACGGGGTTCCGTCGATGTCGCTGTCGTTGTCGAGGTCTTCCTTGAAGCCGAACATTCTGCCATAATTGAAGGCGAACTTCAGACCGAAGCCAAAGAAAGGCGTGTTGTTGGCGTTTGCCGGAGCGTATTCGTCATTCTGGACGTTTTCTTGTGCGGGCTCTTGAGCGCTAGCCTGGTACTGCGGAGCCGGAGCGGGTGCCGGAGCAGGTTCTTCTGCTACGTTAGCCTTTTCTTCTACAGGTTCAGCAACCTGTTCCTGTTCGGCGGGTTGCTCTTCAGCTTGTTCTTCTGCTTGTTCAGCGACCTGTTCTTCGGCCTGATCGGTATATTCAGGATCAAAGTCGTCCTGAGCAAATGCGACGGAAGCAACCAACATGGTGCTTGCAATGAGCGTCCAAAGCTTTTTCATATTTTCTCCAAACTAGATGTTATTTGCGTAATAAAATAGTATATTCCGGCCTTTTCTTTGCTCTGATTCGCTTAAAATTGCTGTAAAACGGCGGCCTTGTAAAATCTCTTAAACCTGCTTATGGATATTTTGTCCAAACCAATTGCCTTTCGGCGTGAACAATGGCTCCCTTTTGAATTTATTTTCCATAAAAGCAATATAAGGAGCTACTATGAAAAAGAGTGTTTGGGAATCTCTGGCTCTCGCTTGCGCAATGGCTGTATCGGCTAGTGCCTTTACGCTTACGGGCAAAGTGAGTGACGAACAGGGCGGCGCGGTAAGCGGTGCATCTGTTTTACTTGTCAAAAATGGCCTTTCTACCAAGACCGATGACAAGGGTGAATTTAAATTCCACGAAGAAGGAATGTCTGTGATGGGACGCGTGCTTCCGGGCTATATCAGCGTCAATAACGGCGTTCTTTCTTTCTCTCAACGTTCCAGTGAACCCGTACAGGTCCAGATCTTCGACATGATGGGTAATCGTCTGATGAGCGAAACCCTTTATGGTTCGGGCAGCCTCGATTTGCAAGCTTGCGTCAAGGCTCAGGGCGCCTACTATGCGAACGTGAAAATCGGAAGTGCACAACGCAGCATCCGCTTTACTTCTAATGGCAATTACGGGGCCTCTTTCGCTAACGGCCAAAAGGCTGCTCTTGCAAGGCTGACGACGAACGAAACCCTCAAGGTGATTGCCGATGGTTTCGATACTCTTTCGGTGATTTTAAATAAGTTAGATACAAACCTTGCTCTTACGGTGAAAAAGCCGAAGGCCGAACCGCAGTACGCCTACGGTTGGGGCTTAAAGAATGATCCGGTTCCCACCCGTGGTTGCGGCAAGACCTGGAATCGCGTCAAGTCCGGCAGCTACGAATTCCAGTGGAGCAAGGGCAAGCGCACCATCCGTATCGACATTCCTGACAATTACGACAACAAGAAACCGTACAAGCTCATATTCGGCATGCACTGCATGGGCGGCTGGGCCGGTGGTGTGCAGCAAGAAGGCTACTATGGTTTGAAACCGCTTGATACCCAGAAGACGGCAATCTTTGTCGCTCCTGAAGGTAACGGAAACCAGGCCCCGTGGGGTCAGGATGACTACCTGCTCTTCGATGAACTTTTGGCCGATTTGCAGAGCAACCTTTGCATTGACTCTAGCCGCGTATTCTCTACAGGCTTTAGCTACGGCTCCATGTTCAGCAACGGTCTCTCTTGGAACCACCAGGATGTGCTCCGCGCTGTAGCCGTGTATGAAACCGCCGAACGTAACATCTGGCTCCCGCAGCGTCAGAATAAGGGCGTGGGTTGGATGGGTGTGCTCGGCCTGCAGGACAACCTTTGCACTCCGCAGATGGGTCGCGCCGCTCGCGATATCATCTTGACGCTCAACTCCGAAGGCGGCAAGGCCAAGAATGAAAAGGCTCAGGAATATGGCGGCAGCGGTCCGCACGTCTGCTACGACTATACCACGGTTGAAGAACGTTTCCCGGTTCGCTGGTGTACGCAGAACGGCGGCCACATCTGGGATCACAAGGATCCCGGCCAGCAAAAGTCCTGGGTTCCGCAGGCCACTTGGGATTTCTTCAGCAAATTCTAAAGATCAGCATACTTTAAAATTTCCTATATAACACATCCAAAGCACCTTTCCGTTTCGCGGAGAGGTGTTTTTAATTAAATTGTACGTAAAGGACAAAAAATGATTAAATATTCAAAATATGTAGTTCTTTTAATTTCGTTATTCCTTTTATCCTGTGCTGAAGACGAGCCGGAGTGGAGTGCCGCGGATGTTTGTCCTGAAACAGGTATGAACGCTTATGGCATCCCGAACCGAGGAACCTTTGTTGATGAACGCGATGGCCGTGAATACAAGTATACGACAATTGGTAAGCAGGTGTGGATGGCCGAGAATTTGAAGTATGAACTGCCAAATCCTTATAGCACTTGTTATGGCAAGGAATTCTGTGTGCCGAGAGGTTTTGGGTTGAATGATACAGTGCAAGTTTGTAAAACAGATACCACGCGACTTGCAAAAATTGCAGAGCGCCTTCATTCCACTTGCGAAACCAATGAATGTATTGCTGATGAATTTTGTGAAAAATATGGAAGGTTCTATACGCTAATAAAAGATGCAAAAGATCGTGGTTTTCTAGATCGTGATATCGTGGATTCAGTATGTCCGAAAGGTTGGCATGTTCCGACCAAGGTGGAATGGGAAATACTGGCTGAATCTGTGGACGGCGTAGTAAATCGGCTTCTTAAGGAAGAGGCGATCCTTGCGATGGATTCAATAGCAATTGAGTACCAAAAAAAAGATGGGGGACCGATTGATGCTTGTGGCTTTTCTGCGCTGTATACGGGATATTATGATTATAGTGGAGGATTAAGTGATGTTTTCCGAGCAACATATTTTACGACAAGTACGATGTTAAATACTGGAGCTGCTTATTCAGTAATTTTTGGAGAAAGTATTAGTATTCAATCAATAGGTACAAAAATATCTATTCGTTGTATTAAGGATTGATTGTATGAAAAAAATTTTATTATCAATTTTCTTCTTTTCTATTTCTTCGTTTGCACTTTCTTTGGAACAGGTTCGTGCAGATTTAAAGGTTTTTTCCATTGCTCAAGATTCCGTTGAAATGAGTCTTCGAACGATGGTGTATTCTTCTGCCGGAAAACAGACTATTTCTGTTTATATGGTCAAAAAAGGTTCATCGAAGATTTATACCGAAATACAATCGTCTCTTATGAGTCAGCGAAGCGTCATAAATGGCTCGCGAATGAAAGTTATTGATTTGAAAACCAATAAAATTCAGGTTTTGCCATATAATGGGGATCCGTTAGATGCAGATAAGTATACACGCTTTAATCCGCTGGAGCGTGGTAATTGGCAGGAACCCGTGTTTGTCTCTGAAAATCTGTATAAGATAAGTGGTGCTAAAGGTGTATTGTATTATGATTCCAAGAAAAAGCGTATTGAAAAAATTGAATTCGATGGTGTGGACAAATTTGTTTTGACGGAATTTACTTATGACGCCGAAAATAACCTCAAAACAATGACAGTCTCTGTGAAAGCCAATGGTGTGGATACCAAAGTGGTTACGGAAGTACTTGCTTTGCGCAGTTCAAAAAAATTCCCAGATAAACTTTTTGAATTTTAGTGAGTGAACCAATGCTTAAATGTTTGCCGTTTGCAATACTGTTTCTTTCTTTGTTCTTAATGTCTTGTACTACTGATGCGGATGAAGAATGGGATGCCGCTCGTGTATGTCCTGAAGACAAACGGGGGGTGTTTACGGATAGTCGCGATGGTCGTGAATACAAGTATACGACAATTGGTAATCAAGTGTGGATGGCAGAGAACCTAAATTTTTTAAGCAAAAGCAGTGAGTGCTTTGACAAAGAGAGCTTGTGTGAAAACTTTGGACGATTATATGAAGTTGATAGTGTAGAATGTCCCATTGGTTGGCATTTACCTTCGCGAGAAGAATGGGTTACTCTAGCGAATAATATGGGTGGTATAGAAGTAGCCGGTTTGCGTTTAAAGAATGATACGGAATGGAAACCATTAAATCCCGGAGATAATGGTAATGGCTTGAATGAGTGTGGTTTTAATCTGATTCCCACCTACGAGTTGGGCGAAGAGTATGGTTATATGGCTGTTTTTTTAACGGCGTCAATGGACTCTGCTGCTTGGACAGGTGGCGGTCTTCCGGCTTATGTAGTTCTTGCTCAA
Source organism: Fibrobacter sp. UWOV1 (assembly GCF_900142495.1). Classification (NCBI taxonomy): domain Bacteria; kingdom Pseudomonadati; phylum Fibrobacterota; class Fibrobacteria; order Fibrobacterales; family Fibrobacteraceae; genus Fibrobacter; species Fibrobacter sp. UWOV1. The sequence continues at coordinate 59,976 of NZ_FRBA01000004.1, forward strand.
GCCTTGTCATATGTGGATAGTATTGTCTTTGGCTCTGTTTTGCGGAGTACCTATAGAAATGTTCGCTGCGTGAAGGATTAACTTTCCTTTTAATTCTATTGCGCAAAGTTTGCCATTTTCTAAATTTGGGCGCATGGAATTCAAACGTTTTGAAGCCCTGATCGAAATGTTCCCGCAGGTGCAGATTTTTAGCACCGAGGGCGAAGATCTTGACAGGGTCATTACCCATTTTTTGAATCAGCAAGAAAATGTCTCCACCATGTCGGAGGCAATGCAACGTAAAATCCAGCATGCGCTCGCGCCGTTTTTCCAGCAGCGTTTTATTAGCCTGCACGACGAAGAAGCTCCGTTGGTGCGTCACCTGCTCCTGAAAAAGAAATTCTTTTTGCAGACGGACCGCTATATCGACGATATGGCATGGCCGGAGACCGACCCCGACAAGCTGGAAGAAGCGTTAAAGATTGCCGACTTGTCCGACGAAGTTTTGGACCGCAAGTTGTTGAGCCTTTCGAACGGTGAACTGCGCCGCGTGTTGCTTGCGCGCATGTGGATGGAAAAGCCCGAGTGGGTTTACTTCAATGATTTGTTTGGCGGGCTTGACCCGGAGTACCGTGCGCATTTGGCGGGCTCTGTTGTGGAACTTTGTAAGCGCCCTGGCCTGAAAGTCGCCGTGCGCCTCGCCCGCGAAGACGAACTGCTCCCCGAGATTCCCGCGTTCGTGTATGCGAACAAGACGTTCACGCAGTACGCAGGCGAACTCCCGAGTGCTGCAGCGAAGCCCAAGTACACAAAGGCCGAGCTGAAGGACTACGAGATTGTTTCGCTCAAACCTCAAAGCGAGCTTGCGAGCGACCCCATTGCTCAAACCTCTTCTGAAATCCTCTTCGATTTGAAAAACGTCAACGTCCAATTCGGCGACACGACCGTGCTCAAGAACCTGAACTGGACGGTTCGCAAGGGCGAACATTGGGCGGTCATGGGCGAAAATGGTGCCGGCAAGAGTACGCTTTTGGGGATGCTTACAGCCGACCATCCGCAGATTTACAACAACGACATTACGCTCCTCGGTGAACATCCGGGGCATGGCTTGAACATTTGGGACCATAAGGCGAAACTCGGATTCTTCTCGCCGGAACTCGCACTCCAGTACCGCGAAGACTTGAACTTGCAAGAAGTCTTGTGCACGGGCTTTACCGCAAACCTTTGCAAGGCCGACAATACCACTTGGGAAGAACGCGCAAAGGCAAAGGAATGGCTCAACTATCTGGGCTTTGAAGACGTGAATGCCCGCTACCGTGACCTGTCGCCCATCGACAAGCGCGTGGTGCTCATGGCTCGTGCCGCCATTCGTCCGCCCAAGGTGCTGCTGCTCGACGAACCTACGCAGGGCCTCAAGGGAGAGTACCGCGAAAAGATTTTTAACTTGTTGCAGTTGCTTTCGAAAGAAACGACAATCATTATGGTTAGCCATTATGAAGAAGAATGGCCGCCTTGCATGACGCATCTGCTCCGCATGCCTAAATTCTCGATGGAGAAGTCTTAATTATGCAGCTTAATGAACAAACTATTATGACGGCTCTGCAGGCGGTCCAAGACCCTGATCTGCACAAGAATATCGTTGAACTGAACTTTGTCCAGAATCTAAAGATCGATGGCGACAAGGTGAGCTTTGATCTTAGGCTTACGACGCCGGCATGCCCGATTCGCGACAAGTTCAAGGACCAGTGCATTACGATTGTCAAGTCGCTTGGCGCAAGCGAAGTGAACGTGACGTTTACGGCGCAAGGCCGCGTAGAAAGCTCCAATACGGCTGCGCAGGCTCCGAAAGTTTCGTACATCGGCGATGTCGCTCATGTGGTGGCGGTTGCAAGCGGCAAGGGTGGTGTGGGCAAGTCCACCGTAACGGCAAACCTCGCCATGGCCCTCAGCCTCTCGGGTGCCCGCGTGGGAATCTTGGATGCCGACATTTACGGCCCGAGTATGGGACTCATGTTCGGCATCGACAAGGCTCCCGAAGTCTTTGACGACAATACCATTGCGCCTGTCGAAGCAAAGGGCGGCATTAGTATTGTCAGCATGTGCATGTTCGCCGATAGCGACAAGGCGACCATCTGGCGTGGCCCGATGGTATCGCAGATGATTCAGCATTTTATCCATCATGTGCGTTGGGGCAAGCTCGACTACCTGCTGGTAGACTTTCCTCCTGGAACGGGCGACATTCAGCTGACCCTTACGCAAAATTGCCCGATGGCCGGTGCCGTCGTGGTGACGACACCGCAAGAGGTGGCTCTTGCCGACTGCCGCAAGGGGCTTGCCATGTTCGATTCCGTGGGCGTTCCGGTGGTGGGCGTCGTCGAGAACATGAGCTACTTTATTTGTGATGAATGCGGCAAGCACCATCATATCTTCCGCGAAGGCGGTGGTGAACGCATCGCCCAAAAGTGGGGAGTCCCCCTGATTGCAAAGGTTCCGCTTGAACCTGCAGTCGCGGGCTGCGGTGACGAAGGTACGCCGGCCGTGCTCCGTTACCCGAACTCTGAATCGGCCAAGGCCTTCATGCAGGCCGCCGATGCGACCGTCCGCACGCTTTCGATGTTTGCATCCGAAGGTAATGGTGTGCTCAAGAATTTTAACTACGATTTCGAACAACTTCCGGTGGAGGCTGTCTAATGATTCAACCGAAGAAAGTTTTTAGAACTGCCGAAGGAAAGCTGGGGTTCGAATGGAACGACGGTAGCCGTGGTGCATGCGATATCCGCACTCTCCGCTTGGCTTGTCCTTGTGCATTGTGTGTCGATGAACATACTGGCGAAAAACTCTTGGATGAATCGACGGTACCACAAGATATTTCGCTTGTCAAAGTGCAGTCGATTGGCCGCTACGCCGCAGGCCTTACCTTTAGCGACGGTCACAATTCGGGAATTTACCCTTACGAAAAGTTATATAACTTGACGAAAACAAAGTAAAAAGACATATTTGGATAGTCTTCAAGGAAATTTCCTATGAAGAATTGAAGGTATGTATTTCTATGAGTGATGCAAACGAAGCGCTTTATTTTAGGGACCTCAACAGGTTTCCGACCCTGAGTCCTCAGGAAGAAGAGGCTCTTCTTGCGATTATCAAGAGCGACCAGGCGGAAGAAATTCGCAAGTCGGCCTTGCAGCGCCTGATTCGGGGTAACCTCCGTTTTGTGGTGAGTGTCGCAAGAAAGTACCAGGGGCGTGGACTTTCCCTGCTTGATTTGATTAACGAAGGAAATATCGGGTTGTTCAAGGCGGCAAAACGCTTTGATATGGGAAAGGATGTCAAGTTTATTTCTTACGCGGTTTGGTGGATTCGCCAGTCTATCCAGAAAGCCCTGTTTGAACAGGTGGGCGCGGTCCGAATTCCGCCCAACAAGCTTGCTTTGGTGAACCGCTTTAAACGGGCCTTGATGCAGAACGACGGTGACTACGATCGTACCATAGCTATGGACGAATTCGCGCCGTTCGAAAAGGACATCGTCGAGGTCATGGAAAAAATCGTGGACATTTCGCTGGATGCCCCCATTGGCGACAGCAACAATGTCGGCGGTAGCGGTGACACGGTCAGTACGCTTATGGATGTCTTGGGATCCGACGGTAACCAGGACGAAGACATGGAAAAGGATGAACGCAAGAAACTCATCCAGGAAACCTTGTCCGCCCTGCCGCAGCGCGAAGAAGAAATCCTTCGCATGTTCTATGGTCTTGATACGGTTGAAGATACGACGCTCAAGGATATCGGTGAAGATTTGAAACTGAGCCGCGAGCGCGTGCGCCAGATCAAGAATAAAACCTTGCGTCGGTTACAGAAAAGCAAGGAACATAAAGAAAAACTGGCTGATTTCTTGGAAAAGTAATGGCGTATTCGTCTTCGGCAGCCCGCAGGGCTGCATACTTGTTTTTGACCCTTTGTTGCGGAGCCCTGCTTACTTTTGCGGGCTTTCGTATTTATGATGTATATGGCCCCAGTAAAATTTCGGTAGGCGGGATTCCGTATGGCCTTCCTGCCGGATCGACGGTTGCTCGCGGTGATACGCCGGATTTGACCGCCGATGTGGCCAAGGTCCCGGTGCAGGTACAGACGGAACTTCGCCGTGCGACGGAGCTTGCCCGTTCGGGCTCTTACCAGGCTGCCTACGACATTTACGACGGCGTGATTGTCCTTTACCCTGATCTTTTGCCGGCGCTCCTCGGACAGATTAATACTTTGTTTGAAATGGGTGCGCTAACGGAAAATCAGCAGGACCGCCTTTCCCTTTTGATAGGAAAACTGCAGGCCCGCTTGCCGGGTTCCGGCGTGGCGACCTATGTAGAAAGCCGTAAAATTTACCAGTCCGGCAATGCCTCTGCCGCCCTGGAACTTGCCCGCGTGGCCTCTGAACGTGCGCCCGCCTTGTACCAGACTCGCCTTTGGTACGGCAAGCTCCTGATGGATAACGGACGTTTCTTGCAGGCCGCCAACGAATTCAAGACGGTGGTGAGCCTTTCGGGTGGCGATGTGCCTGCCGCCTACGAAAATCTTGCCGAACTTTACCACCGTAGCGGTCAGCTGGACAGTTGCGCTGCCGTTGTGGAATACGCCCTTTCGCAGTACCCGGTCAACGTGAAGCTTTTGCTGTTGCAGGGTTACATGGACGAATACCAGGGCCATTTCGATGCCGCCGAAAAGATTTACCAGCGCATTCTGGCCTTCATGCCCGATTACGCTCCGGCACGCGAAGCGGTCTCTACTTTGGGCGAAAAGTCTCCTCCGGGTCCGGGTAACGGCGTGGTGCTTTCTCCGCAAGACCGTGCCCAGACGGCGCTCGATATCTTGGAACCCATGGTTGACAAGTATCCCGAAAACCTGCCGCTCAAGGAAGCTCTTGGCCGTGCGTACTTGAAAGGTCGCCAGTTCGATTTGGCCCGCAAGCAGTTCCAGGATATCCAAAAGGTCGATCCAGAATACCCTGACATCCAGCAGCGCATTCAAGAATCGAATATTACGAGGCCGGCTCCCATTAACAAGAACGACGGCTTGACTGCGAACTTGAACCGCGCTGTCGATAGTCTGCGCGAAACGATGGCCCCGTCTGCCGTTCATGATTTCTCGACGATGCTTGGCCATTATGTGGTGCGCTACGGTGCGACTCCCAAGGAATTCTTCAAGAAGTATTCTATCGGGAACTTTAGGCCCGTGGCAAAGAACGTGTGGCAGGAATCGTTCTTTGTTGCTCCTTACATGCACACCTACACGGTCGTCTTTGATTCCCTGAATCATTTCCGCGAAGTTCACGTGGTCGTTTACGATTCTTCTTCGAGCTCGAACCATTTCGGAATCGCGCCCGAAATCTACACGAGACTCCTGAAGCAGAATTCCAGAATCTCCGGCATTGGCAACAGCACGGGCGAAACCGATTGTGGCGATGGCCTGATTATCGATGCCGCCGTGTGGGAAACGCAGGACAACTTTGAAATGCTTGCCCGCGTGGTGGGTAAACCGGCCGAAGTCCGCATGGTCCGCTTTGACAAGTCCGCGCTCCCGCCGGGCCTCAAGCTCTGCGATTACACCAAGTATCTGAATGAATTCTAGCGAAGAACGTTAATGAGTGATGTGGAATGTGTAATGATTAATTTTACATCACTCATCGCACATCTCACATCTCACATTTTTTTTATCCCGCATTTTTGTATCTTTACACTATGATGTTCCGTTTTCTGGCATTAGCTATTGTTGCCCTTGTGTTCGAGGGGTGTACTTGCTGTGCCTACCTGAACCACATGTTCAATGCGGAACGCCTGGATGAGCAGGCTGCCGAAATGCGTGCCGCCCGACTCGACAGTATTCCGGATAGCGAAAATTCCCTGCCCGGCTCTGAAGAGCGCCAAAAATACGATAAGATTATCGAAAAGGGCTCCCGTGTGCTGGAGCGATTCCCCAAGAACAAGAAACGTACCGCCGAGGCCGTGTTCCTGATTGGTGAAGCTTTCCGCCATAAGCATGAATGGGGCAAGGCCATTACCAAGTACGACGAATTCGAACGCTATTTTGCCGACCACGATTCCATGAAGGCGGTGGAATACCAGCGTGCCTATTGCCTTTACCGTAACCACGAATACAACATTAGCCGTTTTGCCCTGGAACCGGTGATTGCTTCCAAGGATCACCCTTATTATTTCCAGGGACTGAATCTTCTTTCGCTTTTGGATGAGCAGGCCGAATTCCCGGACCAGGCCATTGCCTCCTTGGAAGCGGTGTTGGCCGATTCGGCCGGTACGCCCTTTATGCGTGGCAAGGCGCACTTTAGACTGGCTGGCCTGTACTACAAGAAAGAAAACTGGGACAAGGCTCGAGAACATTATACCGCCAAGGAAATCAAGGAACTGAACCCGCGCGAACAGCAGACGGCGGGGGAGCAGGCGGCAGAATGCCTTGCCTACCGCAAGGAATACCTGCAGGCGGCCGACGAATACAAGGAACTTTACAAGAATCCCGAATACGAGTCCAAACAGCCGGAATACCTGGTTCGCATTGGCGAACTGACCATGTTGGGCGGACGTTATCCCGATGCGATTATCATCTTGCAGAAGGTGAACACGGAATACCCGCGTTCCGAATTTGCATCTCGCAGCTATTTCTGCCTGGGCGACTACGAACAGCACAAGACGATTGACTACGACAAGGCCGTTGTCTATTACGACAGTAGCTTTATTTCTCGCACGATCAGCAAGTGGGGCCAAGAAGCTCGCGAACGTCGCGACGCTCTTAAGCGCTTGATAGCCATGCGCAACCAGAACGACAAGGAACGTAAAGATTCGATTCCGAACGTAGACAACTTCTTCAAGTCGGAATTCCTGATTGCAGAACTGTTCCTGTTCAAGCTGGACGAAGTCGACAGTGCCATGACCCGCCTGGATGCCGTGATTGAATCGGGCGACAGCGCGAAGTCCTTGCGGGCCCTTTATGCCAAGGCGTTCGTTTACGACGAATACATGCATGATCCCGATTCTGCCGAAGAAATCTACAAGCAGATTATCGAGAAGTACCCGGAAACGGAATATGCAAAGCAGGCCCAGGTGAACTTGGGTATGCGCGTGACTTTAAAGACCCGCGAAGATTTGGCGAAAGAAAAGTACATGGAAGCCGAAAGCCTTTGGACGATTGCCACCGAAATGCCTTTGGATAAAATGGACATGGTGGACTCGGCGTATGCCCGCGCATTCGTGCGTTTTGACAGTCTGTATCAGGAGTTCCCCGAAACGCAGGCCGGTATCCAGGCGCTTTACATGAAGGCGATTTACTTCCAGATGAATCCGGAACGTATCGATAGCACCTTGCTCACTTACAAGCTCCTTCGCGACAAGTATGGCCAGACGCCTTGGGGCAAGGAAGCTGCGAAAAAGATGAACACGCGCCTCACGATTACCGACCAGGATCTGGAACGCCTCCGCAAGCGCGTCAAGAGCAGCGAAACGCATGTGAACAAGCTGTCTGCGCAGTATTACGAAGAATTGAATAAGGCTCCCGAAGAAAAGCAGGCCGAAGTCAAGAGTCAGGAAGATGAAATCCTTGAAAACACGTACAACAGCATGTATGATTTTGAATAGGCGCATCATTTTTGTTGTGCTGGCGATGTTTGTGGCAGTGCTTTTGTCTAGCTGCGCCGACGGAAATGCAAAAATTGCCTCCCGTCAAGGTTACGAAAGGTTCCCCGAAGACTCACAGACTCCTCAAAAGGGTAAAAAGACTGCTCCAATCGGAAAGGTCATGAAGGGCCAGGCGAGCTATTACGGCCCTGGATTCGATGGTAAGAAGACTGCCAGCGGTGAAATTTTCAATCAGAACGCTATGACCTGCGCCCACAAGACCTTGCCTTTTGGCACCAAGTTGCGTGTGGTTCGCGACGACACGGGAGCTTCTGTCGAGGTGCGCGTCAATGACCGCGGCCCCTTTGTGCGCGACCGCATTATCGATTTGAGCGCTGCCGCCGGCAAAAAGCTTGGCCTCGATAAAGTCGGGCATGCCAAGGTTACCGCTACCGTGATTGAATAATCTGCTCTCAAAAAAAGAAAATTGCCGGTGTCATTATTTGACATCGGTTTAATTTTATATTTAGCTGTACAGAAAAGCACTAGTAAGTTTGTGTGTTTTTCTTGAATTAGAGGTAAATATGTATAGCGAATATGATCTTGGAAAATCCGCCTGTAAAGCCGACCGTGAGCCTATGATGCTCTGGAATTCCGGCTTTTCGTCCTTCAAACGCCGTATAGACGAACAGCTTCAGCTGAATGGATTCGATGATTCTTTAGTTGATGACGAAACCCTGCTGCCGTTTTACCGTATGGGCGAAAGCGAAACCTACGTGCTTACGGCACTGGGCTGTGCCGTGGGGGTGTAACGTCATCTTTGTCATCCTGGGCGATAGACCCGGGATCTCCTCTTGTAGAGGCTTATTTCGCCTTATAACTTACAAACCTGACATTTCCGCAGTAGTCCTTGTGGATTCCTGCGAATTCGAGCCACGGGTAGTTGGCGGCTTCGTTCTTCAGGACTTCGGCTTGTTCCGAGCCGATTTCAAGGAGAATCGAGGCGCCTGCGCTTAGCTTGCCTTCGGTCTGCTGTAAGAGCTTGCGCACGAGCGTAAGGCCGTCGGGGCCGCCGTAGAGCGCGAGTGCCGGGTCGAATTTGTCGACTTCGGGCTGGAGCTTCCCTTTTTCGCCGTCGGGAATGTAGGGGAGGTTTGCAACCAGGCAATCAATTTTTTTATCGGCATTACCTGCGGCCTTCGCAATTACGTCGGCGGTAACGGCGTCCAGCAAGTCGCCTTGAGCAAAAGTCAGATTCGAACCTTCGGCATTTGCGCCGAGGCTGTTGGCTTCGGCATTTTCGCGGGCGAGCGAAAGTGCGTCTTCAGAAATGTCCGTGGCGAGCACTTTCGCTTCGGCGATTTCTTTCGCGCACGCGATAGAAATCGCCCCTGTTCCCGTGCCCACTTCTACAATGAACGGAGTTTCGATTCCCTTGAGCGCCTCTTTGGCCATATCCACGAGGGATTCGGTTTCTGGGCGCGGGATCAGTGCCCGCGGGTCGCACTTGATGATGAATCCTCGAAAACTGGTGTCGCCAATAATATGCTGCAGCGGTTCGCGGTTTGCGCGGCGAGCCACCATCTGGCGGAGTACGTCGAGTTCGGCCTCCGTCAGAGGCTTTTCAAAGTTCAGGTAAATGTCCATGCGGGACTTCATCTGAAGTCCGTGGCTGATGATGTATTCGGCATCCAATCGCGCGTCAGGAATTCCCTTCTTTTCGAAGAATACCTTGGTGCGGTTCAGAATTTCAAGTACAGTCATCTGTGGCATTTTCTTGTCACGCCCGGCTTAACCGTGCGTCTCCATTAAGCGTTGAACTTTCCGAGCTTTTCCTGGGCGTTCGCCATCTGGAGCCCGTTGATGATTTCATCCAGGTCGCCAGTGATGACTTTGTCCAAATTATAGAGAGTAAGACCGATACGGTGGTCGGTCACGCGGTTCTGCGGGAAGTTGTAAGTGCGGATTTTCGCACTGCGGTCGCCCGTACCCACGAGGGCCTTGCGGCTTGCCGCCTCTTCCTGTTCCTTCTTCGCGATGACCGCGTCCAAAATCTTGGAACGCAGCATTTCCATGGCATGCAAGCGGTTCTGCAGCTGGCTACGTTCGGTCTGGCAGCTCACCACCACGCCCGTCGGGATGTGGGTGAGTCGCACGGCGGAGTCCGTCTTGTTGATGTACTGGCCGCCCGCACCCGAAGAACGGTAGGTGTCCATGTGGATGTCTGCCTCGCGGATTTCCACGTCGACTTCTTCGGCTTCCGGGAGAATGGCGACCGTTGCGGCAGAGGTATGCACGCGGCCCTGCGTTTCGGTTTCGGGCACGCGCTGCACGCGGTGCACGCCGCTTTCGAACTTGAGTGTGCCGTACACGCTATCGCCTTCGATAAACACTCGAATTTCCTTGTAACCGCCCACGGTGCCTTCGCTTGCATCCTGAATGGTCATCTTCCAGCCCATGCGGCTGCAGTAGCCTTGGTACATGCGGAACAAGTCGCCCGCAAAGAGCGCCGATTCGTCACCGCCGGTACCGCCGCGGATTTCGAGTGTCGCGTTGCGGTAGTCCCACGGGTCCTTCGGCACCATCAGAATCTGGAGCTCGTCGGTCACGCCTGGCAGCTTCTTCTCGATTTCCGAAATTTCGGATTTTGCCATCGCGACCATCTCGGGATCCGGGTCTCCGAGTGCCGCCTTGTATTCGGCGAGGTCGTTTACCAGTTGCAGGTATTCCTTGGCCTTCAAAACAGCCTTTTCGATACCCTTGTACTGCTTGTGAATCTTGTTGTAACGAGCCTGGTCAGAAAGAACATCCGGGTTCCCGAGTTCCGATTCCAGTTCCTCGTACTTTTCAATCAGTTTTTGAGCCTTGTCTTTCATCGCGAGCAAATTTAGAAAAATTAAAAGAGTATATTTACCACAATAACTGGAGAATAAGGAATATTATGAAAAAACTGATTTCTGCCGCCGGTGCTGCGATTGTTTGCTCATTGGGTTTGGTTGCTTGTGGCGATAGTTCTTCGAGCCCGAGCTCAAAAAAAGGCCAAGATTACTGCAAGGTCGTGTCTTCGGACCCTCTGGTGCTTGAAACCCTTGAAGACGGTATTTATTCCAAGACGTCGTTTGAATATTCAGATGAAAGACTTGTCGAAAAGGTTGAATTCGACGACCAGTCGATCGCCAAGTTCGCTTGCTCTTCGTATATGGAAGACGATGATTATGGTGTAGTAGATTGCAATGGTAAGTCCGTTGTCGCATACAGTGGCGCACGCTTGACGAAGAACGAGTACAAAAAACTTCTGAACACGTTCTTGTCGATGTGCAAAGAATATGACGAACCCGAAGATGAAAATTCGAATAGCGATCCCGGAGATTCGAATCAGTTTAGCGAATCGAAATCTTCCTCCAGTGCGCAGGGTTATCAGACGGGATTGTCGGATTATTGCGAGGTCGTTTCAGAAAATCCTTTCGTGATGAACATGAATTTTATGGGTTTGCCTAGTACATCCCGTTATTCATATAGCAATGGAACGGTGACGGTTGAAACCGAATACGAAAATTCGGCGGTTGTCGATTCCATGTGTGCCCTTGAAAAGAATAATTACTCGTACACGAATGTTCGTTGCAAAGGAAATAAAATCACGGCCGATTTCGATGAAACCATGTCGGAACGTGAATATACACAACTTGTCAAAATGTATAAAGAAAGTTGTATCAATTATAAGGATTGGGGCAATGTCGAAACCTATTTCGAAAGTTCCAGTTCTGTGGCAGAGGTAAGTTCCTCTAGCATTGAATATGAAATGGAATATTCGTCATCAAGTAGTGAATTCGTAATCATTGATGATTCTAATGGCCTTGTAGCCGGTATCACGTATAAAAAGGAAAAAGTCGTCGCCATGAATGCAGAAGATTTGGTCTGCGATGATGGCGGAGAGACCGCTTCCTTGGAAGGTTACACGGTTGCCTATGAATTCAATGTGCCGACAGATTTAGGACGCGATTATCTTGGAACGAACCACGCCTATATTGCCGATGATGTTCCTGCGGTTGCAGCGGAATGCGGTAGCCTAGTTCTTGACGGCACGAACGGCTTGCTTGTCCCGCTGAGTGAAGAATTCAGGAGCAAGGGCTTTGTCGCAGAAGTCCGCTTTATGCCTACTGCACCCGGCGATATCGCCAATATCTTTGTGGCTGAGCCTCCTGGAAGTGAAAAGGATGGCTGGCAGATTCGCCTTGATGGGTCTTATGTTTCTTTCCATTATCGCGATGCGTCGTTGTCTTATGACTGGTCTGTTCAGAAAATTGATGAAGTGTCCATGGACGAATGGCATGTTATCCGCGTGAAGATTTTCCCGACTAAATCGGAACTTTCCGGAACGATTTTCTATTCGATGAATATTTCTCTCGATGGCAGCTTGCATCTGGCGTCGGAATTCAAGGGAGACATTTCCGATATCCAATACAGGTTGGGAATCGGCTACGATTCCTTTAAACAGTCTTCCCATAACAGACGTTTCTTTACCGGTAAGATTGACTATATCCGCTATGGAAAAATAACGGAAGACAATCTGTAATCAATGACCCCGATAGGCACATTCTACGGTGATGCTGTTTACAAGTACGACGCTCCCAGACAGGGGCGTCTGTTTGCTGGACATCCGGGCCGCATCGAGCTGAATGCGGGGCAGAACTTCGAGATGGCGCTCCGTGACCTGGACGGTTTTGAACGCATTTGGGTCATATTCCAGTTTCACGAGAACGAGGGATGGCGCCCGACGACGCGCCCGCCGGTACCGCCCAAGGGTAAAGACCGCGTAGGCACTTTTGCGAGCCGCAGCCCTTACCGCCCCAATCCGATTGGACTTTCTTGCGTACGCCTGCTCAAAATCGAAGGCCTTACGTTGTATGTGGACGAAGCGGATTTGCTGAACGAGACGCCCGTGCTCGATATTAAACCCTACATTCCGATGGCAGATGCGTTCCCCGATGCCAAGGCCGGCTGGGTCGAAGAACAGGTGGGCGATGTATGGGCTATCGAAATGTCCGAAGAGTTTGCCGCGCAAAACCGCTGGATTGCCGAACATAGCGTCTTTGACTTGTTCAGCTTTGCGCAGGTGCAACTTTCACGCGGGAATTTTGCAAAAGATGTCTTTGACAGTTCACGCCGCCGTTTGACGATTGATACGAATACTCATACAGGGGTGCTTGCGTACCGCACCTTCCGTATTCATTTCAACTACGACGAGCCTGAACGCCAGGTGCTATTGCAGCGCATTTCCAGCGGCTATTCAGCCGAAGATCTAAAACAGGGAACCGAAGACAAATACGGCGATAAGGACTTGCACAGAGAATTCTTATATTTGTGCGCGAACGGCTTAAAAAAGAATTAAGCCTTTAATTAAGACAGGAGAAAAAATGAAAAAAATAGCCCTTTTGCTTATTTTCCTCGCAATACCTTCTTTCGCCATTTATATTGATGCGGGATTAGGTTATGGCGGTGCAAGTACGGAAGTTGATGACAAGTCCGTAGATGACATTATTTGTAATGACTGCGATGAACTTGCTGTGAGCTTTGGTGTCCGCGTCGGTGGACAAGTCTCGGAACGGTTTTGGATTGCCGGCCAACTCGCCGGTTTGGGCCACCGTTACTATAAGTCCGGCGATTATATCCAGTTTAACTCTTATCTTTTTGGCCCGAGTTTTATTTTCTACCCTGTAGATCATTTCCATTTGTCGGGCTCGGTTGGCTTTTCATGGACTGCAAATCAGACCGATATCCGTGGCCTAGATATGTATGATGGAGTAGGTGCTGCAATCGAATTTACGGCTGCCTACGATACGGGAGTCCGTGGTCATGGCGTCTTGCTCGGCATGAAGTTGTTCTCGTCTTCGAATGAATTGGAAACAAGCGAGAAGGACTTGTCCATGGTGGGCGTGACGCTCTTTATTGCTTACGTTCACAAGTAAGCCGCCATTTGAAATATCCGGCGATTTGTAGCGGGTGGTTGAATGAACCATCCGCCATTTTTTTCTGCAATTCTTCGTCGCTTAACAAAAGACTTTCGATGTCTTCGGTGCTGTCAAAGTGGGTGCTTCCGCCCTTTACGACGCCGTCGATGAATACCATGTGGAACTTGCCGCGGTGCCTGTCCGGATTCACGGGAAAAGAGCCGAGGTAACTGATTGTGTCATTCTGAGCCCGTTCGACAGGCTCAGGGTAAACTCCGCCGTTAGGCGAAGTCGAAGAATCTAGACCCGTTCGACTTCGCATCTTCGATGCTTCGCTCAGGGTGACACATTGTTTCTCAATGCCATATCCGCATTCTTCTTGCAATTCCCGCAGGGCGGCCTGTTCCGGCGTTTCGCCTTTGTCGATGATTCCGGCGGGGAATTCCAGCGCGATTTTCCCGGTGCCGTGGCGGTACTGTTCCGTCATGACCCATTTGCCTTCGGCGGTGCGGGCCAAGATAAGGACCCAGTCCGGCTGCCATAGGGTATAGAAATCGTCTATCACCTTGCCGTTGGGCAGTTCGCAGGTTTCTTTAGCAACTTTCAGCCAGGGGGTGTCGACCAGATATTCCGAATTCAGGAGTTTCCAGGGTTTCATGCGAGTCAATTTAGCAATTATAAGCTCAGGGGTGGATTTCGAGCCGATTTAGGGGGTAATGTTGTTAAAAATCAGACGCCGTAATTGAAAAATAAGATTTTTTTCTATTTTTCTATGATAGGTGTAAGAATATGAGTGATTTTGTTTTTTATGCGGAAGTCAGTGTCGGCTGTGCGTGTGTCTTGACACTTCTTTTGTATAGCATCAAAAATCTCCCGACGCCGCAGTTCAAATTCAAGCTTTTCCATAATTTGGTGCTGTGGCATATTCTCTATTTCCTGAGCGATGCGATTTGGGCGCTTGTAAACGACGGTGTTATCCCGAAGAACACTTTTAGTGTTTTGGCGGTGAACTACTCGAACGCGATTATTATTTCGTTGCTTTTTTATAGCTGCTTTACTTTTGCCGAAATGAGCACGCGTCCAGAGTTGACGCGTTTGCAAATTCATCGTATTCAGGCGAAACTCCGGATTCCGATTTTTGCAGAAATGGTGCTGTTGCTTGTTTCGTTTGTAGTTACGCCTGGTTTTTGGCTAGACGACAAACTGGAACTGCGTGACTTGTACTATGTTGTGCTGATGTTCCTCCCGTTTATTTACATCATGACGGTGACGGTCCGGTGCTTTTTCCGCGGACTTAAACCGGAAAACCGCAAGAATTTCAAGACGTACTTGATTGTGGGTAGCTACACCCCGGGCTGCATAGTGGCGGCAGCCTTGCAGGTGTTCTTCTCGATGACGGCGCCGATTTTCTGCTTCTGGTGTACCATGATCATTCTGTTCGTTTACCTGAACCTGCAAAATCTTCTGATTTCGACGGATACGCTGACCTCGCTCAACAACCGTAACCAGTTGGAACGCTATTTGCAGTCTCCGCGCGACTCCAAGAGCTATTACGTGGTGATGGTGGATGTGGACCACTTCAAGCAAATTAACGATACCTACGGCCATATCGAAGGCGATCGCGCACTTGTGCTTGTTTCTAAGGCGCTCAAGAGTGCATGTGCCTGCATGGGCAAATCGGTATTCCTGTGCCGTTATGGCGGCGATGAATTCTTGCTTGTTGTGCAGACGGAAATACCCGAATATGTCATCAGGATTATCCGCGAATGCTTGCGTGAAGAAATTGAAAATCGCGACGAACGCCGGTATTATACGCTCCAGGTGAGCATCGGTTATGCCAGTTGGGATGGTCGTAATTCGAACTTCAGGAAGAGCGTCATCGATGCAGACCAGATGATGTACGAAGACAAACGTTCGACGTAATGTCTTTCCGGGAACAAGAGCCCGGGCTTATCCTTCAAGTTTATTTTTCGAATAATGTCTTGCGGTCCACGTGAAGTAAAGCACGTCGGCAATTACGAGTGCTATGGCGCAGGCCAGGAATACCGGCTGGTGCATGCCGAAGTGTTCGGCCATGGAACCGCCCGCTAAAATTCCGGTGCCAATGCCGATGTCCCAACCGCTCAGGTATGTGCTGTTGGCGGTGCCGCGTTGGTCGTGGCGGGCGAGATTCACGCACATGGTCTGGTATCCCGGAAAAATCAGGCCGAGGCTTGTGCCAATCAAGAACGCCGAAATAAAGAAGGCTGCCGGCGTATGGCTGAAGGCGAGGATAAAGTAGGCGACTACGTTCAATGTCATGCCGGTGCCCACCAGGTGAATCAGGTAGCCACGGTCAATCAGGCGCCCTGTCATAACTCGGTTCAGAATCAGGCCCGCTGCAATCAATGCATAGAACCAGCCGGTGCCGCCAATGCCAAGTTCCTTGGCGTAAAGGGCGATGTAGTTCGTGACCGGACCGTAGGCGAACCCGACGAAAATGAAATTGGTGAACTGGGGAATGGCGCGGGTCAAGAAGAATCGGTCGAGCGAAAGCGGAGCGTGCGGCTTTTTGTCCTTGCGCGGCACGTTCAACGTCTGCACGAGAACTAAGCCGATCGCGCACAGAATAATCGAAACCGCAAACACTATCGTATCGCCGAAAGCCTCGTACAGGAACATGCCGGTCATGGGACCGGTCGCAAACGCCAAATTCACGCTGATTCCGAAATAGCCGATGCCTTCGCCGCGACGGCTTGCGGGCAGGGCATCGATGGCGACCGTATTGCTCGCCGTGCTCGAGATTCCAAAGAACAAACCATGCGCAAACCGCACGGCGGCAAGAACCGGCAAAATGCCGACAGTCTTGTAGCCCAAGAAACACGCGGTAAACCCGAAGAATGTCCAGAAGTACAAGGGCTTGCGGGAAAGCGTATCTACCAAGAATCCGGCAAAGGGTCTGCAGGCAAGAGCCCCGATTGTATAAAGCGAAATAATGAATCCGGCAGTCGCGTTGTCGGTTGCAAATTTCTCGATAATGTAGAGCGGGAGAATCGGAAGCAGCTGGTAAAAGCTAAAGAACAGCAGAAAGTTCGCGGCGGCAACCGTCACGAAATTCCGCGTCCAGAGCGGCGGTTTTTCTGTTGTCAAAACATCAGCTGGCATAATCCCTCTTCAATATAATGCGGAATGTGAAGTGTGTAATGTGGAATGATTTCATTTCTCATCTCACATCTCACACTTCACATCTCATTTCCTCTCCAGCATCACGATGGTTTCGAGGTGCGGGGTGCCGGGGAACAAATCGAGCGGCTGCACTTCGCGCACGCGGTAGCCGTAGCGTTCCCATTCTTTGAGCGATGCCGGGATTTCGTCGGTGCCGCAGAACACATGCGCGACGCGGA
Source organism: Fibrobacter sp. UWOV1 (assembly GCF_900142495.1). Classification (NCBI taxonomy): domain Bacteria; kingdom Pseudomonadati; phylum Fibrobacterota; class Fibrobacteria; order Fibrobacterales; family Fibrobacteraceae; genus Fibrobacter; species Fibrobacter sp. UWOV1. Next base: position 76,896 of record NZ_FRBA01000004.1, read on the forward strand.
TGGGTTTGCGCATGGCAAGTGCGTGAATCACGCCGGGTTCGCAGCCCTTGCGGGGCGGGTCCAGCAGAATTTTTTCGGGTTCGTTCACGACCGGCCGCGGAAGGCGAGTCTGCACGAACATTTCGTCGATCTTGCCGGCGATAAAGCGGTAAGACTTTTTAAGGTGCTTGGCAGAAGCCTTGGCGCAATCGATGGACGGACCTTCCCATTCCACGCCCAAGACGTCCTTGGCGGCTTCGCCGAGTGCAAAGCTGAACAATCCGTATCCGCAGTACAAGTCCAAGAAATGATCCTCTTTGCTCAGGCTGAGCATGCGGCTTGCCGCCTTGATCAAGTTGTGAATCTGGCTCTCGTTAATCTGGCTGAATCCGGTAACGGGGTAGCGCAGGCTGAACTTGCCAAGCGACAGGCTCATTTCGCGCGGACCATAGAGCTGCTTGAAATTCAGACCGTCTGTTGGGCGCTTCGATTCCAGATAGTAATCCGATTCAGTCGTGTCCACGTAGGCGTGTGCGGCAGTTACCTTGAACGGAGTTTCTTTCAGTGCGTCCGAAATCAGTTTGAGCTTGCGCACGACGCTTGCGTCAATCTTCTTGATGTTGAAAATCACCACGCGGTACTGGTAAGTGCCACGAATAATGATCCAGTTCAAAGCGTAAGCGAGCGGCTTGTAAGCCGGCTGAATCAGCTTTTCGAACAAGAATTCGTAAATCTTGTTGTGTTCTTCGGGTTCGAGCATCGATTCTTGACGGTCGAACTGCAAGTTGCCTGGCTGCATGTACACGCGGCGCTTGCTCGTGGTACGGTAGCTGCGGGGCATGGGGCTTGCAATCACCTTTTGCGGAGTGCCCGCAAGGCGATTGATATCCCAAAATTCCTGGATAGCCGCATCTTTAATGCGGAGTTCATCTTTGTAGTCGAGCATGGCGAGCGATTCGCCGTGGGCGGAATCTGCTTCGCGGGTGTAGCCCGGAACCTGATGTGCAATGGCTTGTTCGAAAAACATAGCCATAAATTTAGAAAGTTTTAAAGTCGGTAAGGAATCGTGTATCGAGTTACTTGTACATGTAGACCTTGCCGTTCGGGAACTTGAATTCCTTCATGCCAGATGTATTCACCTGGCTTACGGACTTGACGTCGCCACCATAGAAGATGGTACTGCCTTTGTATTCCGGCTTGAAGGCCGCCTTGTCGGAGCCGTACCAGTTGTCGCTGGTGAAGCTTACAGATGCGCAGTTCGGGGTGTCTGTCGAGTAGTCGCCGAAGGCGAGCAGCACACCGCCGGTAATTTCGAATCCGGTATCGGTGTCAATGAGACCGCCAGCCATGTTGGAGGGGCAACCATTGCCGCCTTGTTGGCCGCCCATGCCCGGGAATCCTCCCATGCCGCCTCCCCAGCCCATGCCACCTTGGTTCTCGTAGCTCTGGCCGGTAATCTCAAGAATCAACACGCCGCCGCTCATCTTTGCTGAGCCGTTGGCATCGAGCACGTCGATCATGTTGCCCTTCGAGGCGATGTAATGGTAACCGCCGCTAATTACCGCATGTCCGCTGGATTCGCTGAACATGGAATATCCGCCTGAATTTTCCTTGGCGCCACCGGCTGCATTCCAGCCGTCGTTGGTGGCAAATGTCGCGGTAACGCCGCCCTCGGCAATAATCTTGTAGGCTTCAAGGCCTTCGTAAGCGGTCTTCACGTTAACCGTAGAACCCTTCAGGTACAGAATGGAGTCCGCGTGAATGCCGTCGTCCTTGGTCGAAATAGTCACGTTGCCCGCATTCATGAACACTTGGTAGTGAGTATGGATAGCGTCATCGTCCGAAGTCACGTCGATGGTGCCGCCGTCCACATAGACATACTTTTCGGCCGAAAAACCCTTGCCGGTAGAAGTAATTTTGACGGTCGAGGTTTCGGTGGAATCGCTGACGCGGATAAAGTTTTCTGCCTGGATGCCGTCATCGCCGGCCTTGATGGTGATATTGCCACCCGAGATTTCGACAATGCCCTTGCCTTCAACGATTTTCTTGCATTCGCCGTTGACCTCTTCGCATTCGTCGCTTTCGAGACCGTCGCCTTTTTTGGCGGTAACGTTCAGGACGCCGCCCGAAATCTGGAGGCTGCCCTTGCCCTTGATGGCGTTTTCTTCGGCTTCGACTGTAATGTTGCCGTTCTTGATTTTAAGGTCGTTGCTGCACTGGATGCCGTTTCTGAACTTGCCCTTGACGGTCAAGGTGCCGGCGCCCTTGATGTTCAAGTCGTCTCTGGAGTAGATGGCGGCCTTGGCGGTATCTTGTGCGCCGTTGACCTTGGTGAACAAATGGTTGCCGTTGCCGTCTTCGACAACGTTAGTGGTGCCCTTGACCAGGTGAATCACTGTCTTGTCGGCGTTCTTCACGAGAATCGGGGCGTTTGAACTTTTCAAAGTCGCGTTGTAGAGGTAAATGCCGGTGTTGCCTTCTTTTTCGGCGGCCGGAGTGTTTACGACCACCTGGAAGTCGGAAGATTCGCCGGTTACGTAGTAGGCGCCCGGGCAGGTGATGGTTGCACTTTTTTCGGCAATTTCGACGCAACCGTTGTTGTTCTCGACGGTGGCTGTGGTGCCTGCAAGTTTCAGGAGTATCTGCGTGCCGTCGAGGGTTCTGGAATCCTCGTTGTCATTCTCGTTATCGCCGGATTCGTTTCCGGGATTGAAAGGAACTACGCTGCTGGAACTATAAAATTCATTGCCGGGGAACCCTTCACTGGAACTGGAAAGGTTGCTGCCCGGAAACTGGTTCTCGGGAATTTCAGTGCCCGGAATTTCATTGCCTGGATTTTCTGTTCCGGGAATTTGGCTGCCGGGATTCTCGTTGCCAGGAACTTGATTGCTTGGATCTTCATAACCAGGAATTTCGTTGCCCGGAATCTGGTTACCAGGAATTTCAGTGCCGGGAACTTCTGTTCCGAAAAATTCGTTGCCAATGGGGTCTTCGGCTGAGATTGGTGCTTCGCCGTTGGGTACCGCGTTCGTAGTATTGTCTTCGAAACAGGCCGTTAAGCTCAATGTTACGGATGCCGTAATCACAGGCAACTTCATGAATTTCATTGAATACTCCTTTTTCTTGTAATATAGACCAAATCCCAGGTGTAGGCAATATTTCAATAATAGTTTCCGTTGCTGTAAAAAACAACAAAAGTAAACTTCTTTTTGTGTAAGAGGTGTGTAAAAGTCTGGATTAATATTGTCTCACGAAATCGGAATTATTAACGTAAAGCCTGTTTTAATAAATTAAATTTGGAAAAATAGTTCCGTTGGGAATATTAGGAGACTTTATGAAAAATGTTGTTGCGGCATTCTGTATGGTTGTACTTCTTGTGGCGTGTGGAGACGAAGGCTCTTCGACGGAAAGTTCGCAAGAGAGTGCCCCGGTTTTTGAGTATGGAACATTGACGGATTCCCGCGACGGCAATCAGTATAAAACGATTCGAATCGGTTCGCAAAACTGGATGGCCGAGAACCTGAAATATGCGTATGTGGATAATGATAAGGTTTCTTGTAAAAATGGACTGAAATCGAATTGTGATTCGTTGGGCCGCTATTATACATGGGCTGAGGCTATGGATTCTATAAATTCGGGCTGTGGCACGGATTATTCTTGGTTTTGCACACAAGGAAAATATGCCTTGCCTAAGCACTTTCGAGGGATATGTCCCGAAGGTTGGCGCTTGCCGACAGAAGAAGATTGGAATACTTTAATTGACTATGCCGGAGGTGTTGATTCGGCTGGTTTAAAATTGTCTACGAATAAATTACGTGACGGGTGGGATTCCTTTGGCTTTAATGCATTACCGACGGGAATATATTTTTGGTATGAGGTAGATTCGCTGTGTTACTATGGAAAAATGACCTATTTTTGGACTTCTTCTGAAAATGTGCTTGGCGGCGCCACAAGTATCTTGATGGGAGCGGGAGATTATTTTAATGCCTCTGGTTCTGGAGAACTTTATTGGATCCCGACCGAAACCACTTTGAGAGGTTCTCATAAAGCGGACCGTATGATGGTTCGTTGCATTGAAGACGAAGGTTTGAGTGTGTCGGAAAAGTCTTACAAGACGGAATACAATGATTCTGTTTTAGTGGATAAGCGCGATGGTCATGTATACAAAGTGGTCTCTATCGGCAACGAAGTTTGGATGGCTGAAAATCTGAATTATGAATATAATGATAATGTGCAAAGCGTATGCTATAAGGAAGATTCAGTCGATTGCCAAAAGTATGGACGACTTTATACCTGGGCCGGGGCCATGGGACTAGATGAAACGAAATACGGCGTATCTGGGTCGGCAGGTTTTTTGCCGTATCCGCATCAGGGGGTTTGTCCTGAAGGTTGGCATGTTCCCTCGGTGGATGAATTTTTAAGGTTGATAGAGGCTGTGGGTGGATTTTCTACTGAGGGCAAGAGTTCGTATGTGGATGGTAAACTTCTAAAAAATGGAGAAGCCTTAATGTCTACGTATGGTTGGAACTATGATAGGAATGGTTCGGATAAAGTGGGCTTTTCTGCTCTTCCTGCAGGAATAACAAGTTTTTATGTTCTTGAAACTATCAAAAGTGTTGGAATCGATCGTGTTTATGGACATGAGGCTAGTTTTTGGAGCGATACTGAGAAACTTCTGGAAGAAAAACCGGTGATGCTCTCGTATGCGTATTACTTGTTGTTGTCTCCAGGGTCAATACCTACGAAGCACCGTTTTGATACGGGGCCTAAAGGGGAATTGATGTCTGTCCGCTGCGTAAAGGACTAAGTATGCGACGTAAAGACCGAGAAGTTTTGGGCGACGAGAATATCGCGAAGATTATCGAGCAGTGTACGACCTGCCACATTGCGATGATAGACGATGTAAACGCGGGAATGCCCTACGTGATTCCGATGTCGTTCGGGTATAGTTTGATGGATGGTGTACTGGAATTGTATTTCCACTGTGCGCATGTAGGAAAGAAACTAGACTGCATCCGCAAAAATCCCAATGTCGCATTCAGCATGTGTGTCGAGAACCGCATCGAGATTCACGAAGATGTTTATTGCAAGAGCGGGCGCTTTTACGCAAGCGTTGTCGGGCAGGGTAAAGCCGAAATCGTCGAGGATACCGCCGAGAAATGCCGCGGGCTCTCGCTCCTGATGGAACGGCAGGCCGCAAGTGCTGCTCACGCTACAGGTGCGGCGCAGCAAATGCATGCTGCACCGCACAAGTTCGAATTCACGCCCGCGCAGGCCGCCGCCGTGACCGTATTCAAGATTACAAGCACGAATTTCACCGGGAAAGCGAAGGCTGAAAAGTAGATTTTGAAATTTTCGCATTTTGCGAAAAATGCTTTATAAGGCGGTCGAAAGACCGCTTTTTTCGAGTATCTAAGGAGAAAAAAAAACTCGTATTACTAGTCGTTATTCCAACTTGGAATATCGTTTTTTCTCAAAAAATGGCCGAAAAACGAAAAAGTAGTTGACATTGTTTTTTTTTGTTTACATTTGAGGTGATGGAATTAAAAAACGGATAGATTGCTTGTTGAGGATGATATGAAAATAGGTCAATATGTAAGAGAACATTTGATTCCGTTGCTTGAAAAAATGAATCAAGAAGATTTTAAGCAAGTTTTGGATAATGTGTCATCTGGTGAAACCAAGGAAATTTTTGGTCTTCATAATTCAGGTAGGAGTATCCCCTTTTTGGAATTGGAGGGGAATATGAATGATAGTTTAAAACGGTATTATTACACGAAAAATCCAATTAAGCGTCAGGATGGTAAAGTTTATTATTTGACCTCGCAATGGTATGAAGATCAGTTCATTAAGATTGAGAATTGGTTAAGTGGATATATCAAAAAATATGGTTTAAAAAAAGATGTTGCAGAGGTAAAAAGTTTATCAGAATATCTTCAATGGGTTAAAGGCAAAAAAGATACTAATCGAGATGAACCCGAGTCATTAGAAAATTTTTTAGCAAATATTTTACAGAATCCTTCGGAAAAATCGTGGATTAAAAAAGGTCTTGGTGATGTCAAGATGTCAAGTAGATGTTTCTATAGGGGACATAGTAAAATTAATTACAAATTAAAGTCTAGTGTTCGAAGACAAGATAAGTATTCTGAAGAAATTCTGTTTAAAAAGTTTGAAGCACAGTTTTATGATGAATTGCGGGGAAAAAGTGTGTTTGAAAAACTCGCAGTAATGCAACACCATGAATATTATTCAAGATTGTTAGATATTACAGAAAACCCATTAGTTGCTTTGTATTTTGCATGTAAAGGAAATCAGGATGCCGATGATGGGGTTGTTTACGAATTTACATCTGAAATTTCGGAAGTCCTGTTTGAAAGTGATGATGAAACAAAATTCTTGGCGGCGTTAGCAGTTTTAAAGCAAACGGATAAAAATAGATTGTTTTATTTAGTTACAAATGGTGTTTGCAGAGTCTCAGATTTTAACTTCAGCTTATTGAAACAACAAGAAAAAGAAGAAATTAAAGCTATTCTTAAATCGGTTGATGTTACCATAAGGGATGATTTTAACCTGTCTAGAGTACTTTATCCGAGAATTGTTCAGCCTAATAGCAGTTTGGAAAGGATTAAGAGGCAAAGCGGTTTGTTTGTTATGGATCCCTTGTTTGAGTATAATGATGAAAAAAAATCTAGTTCGCTTGAATTTCAGATGGTCTTTGATAGAGTGAAAATTCCCTATACTTGTAAAAAAGATTTGCTGAAAGAGCTTGATTCCCTTTGTATCAATGAATTTACGTTGTTCCAAAATATGGATTCTTTTTCAAAGTCAACAAAAATGAGAGGTTAAGGTTATGTGGTTAAGAACATATCTCTTTGCGATTCTCGTTGCTTCGGCAACGGTTTTTGCTGCCGAGTGGACCGGTTCCGCAGTAGAACCGGAAAATATGAAGAAGATCGATGGCAAGTCATTCTATGTCATCACAACGGCAGAGGAACTTGCGTGGTTTGCGGCGCAGGTTAATTCGGGCCAAACGACAATAAATGCCGTTTTGGATAATGACATTGTGTTTGGTTCAAGTATGACTTCTATAGGAACTTATAATTGGACTCCAATTGGTAAGGATTCGAGTCACATTTTTAATGGGATTTTTGATGGTGATAATCATAAAATTTATGGTTTGAATATAACGGGTGATACGGTAACAGTTCGTTTTAGCAAAACGCATACGGTTTTGTATGAACGAATGGACCTGTCTTCCCTTGTCGGAATTTTAGGGACATCGGGGATAGTAAAAAATTTAGAAGTTGTTAGTGGACGTGTTGTAGGACGTTATGTTGGGGGATGTGTTGCGCAGAATAGAGGCCATATTCAAAATTGTGTAAATAGAAATAAAATTGTATCATATCATGCTATTATAAATGGAATGTATGGAAATGGCGATCTTTATATGGGTGGTATAGCTGGATATAATTCTGGGACGATTAGCGACTGCAAAAATAACGGCTCTGTAACGCATGAAAATTCTGGTTCAGACAATGTTGCTAATATGGGTGGTATTGTTGGATATAATAGTGGAAGAGTTTATTCTTCGGATAATAATGGATCGTTAGGTAGTACGAGGACAAATTATGTTGGAGGCGTTGTTGGAAAAAATTTAGGAGTTGTTGAGGAATGTTCTAATTCAGGTTCTTTTTCTTCGACAACTGCAGGAGGTATTGCAGGTTCTAATTCTGGAGAAATAAGAAAATGCTTAAATAGTGCAACTATTGGAGGCAATGGTAATGGAGGTGGAATAGTTGGAGAAAATAGTGGATTGATTGATTATGTGTATAATAAGGGGCTAGTAACTTGTGGTGATGGAACAAATTCTGGAGGATTGGTTGCGTTAAATTCGGGGACAAATGCTGTATTGAAAAATTCATTTAATCTTGCGATAGTTGAATGTAAAAATTCTGGAGCGAAGTCTGGAGGGGCTTTGGTTATGTTGAATAAAAATTCTGGAAAAATAATAAATACCTATTATGATGCTACAGTATTGACTGGTTTAAGTGCTGTAAAAGATAATTCTGCAACAATAACCAATGTTAGTGGGAAATATACCACTGATATGCAAACTGACCAGTTCGCATGGATTCTTAACACTTCAAACGGTACCGAAGAAAATAGTGGTGTATGGACTCGCGGAACAGATGGCTATCCTACTTGGGCAACTGAAGATTCCTTGGCGATTCACAAGGTGGTTTTCGATGATGACGGAACCACGAGTAACCGCTACACAAATTATAAGGGGCAAGTTTCATTTCCCGAAAATCCTGAAGCACCCGTGGGTCTCGTATTTAGTGGCTGGTATAATTCTAATGATATCAAGGTCAAGCCGACCACTGTGTTTTCTGTAGACCAAACTGTCAATGCTGTCTATGTCGATGCAAGTGATGTTTTCTGGACCATCAATTTCTACAATGCGGTTCCTGCCGATACGGTATTGGAATCCAAATCCTATCAGCATGGTAGCATTGTGACTTATGGTGGTGTCGCTCCGACACTTGCTTCCACGGCCCAGTATATCTATACCTTTAAGGGCTGGGATGTAGAACCTACAAATGCTGTTGAAGATTTTGATTATCATGCTGTTTATGATTCTACTATTCGTTCGTATGCGATTTCTTTCAATAATACAGATGGCTCCGAAATTGAAAAAGCGACCTTTGAGTATGGCAAAATGCCGAGCTGCAGTAAGACTCCGACTCGTGATGCGACTGTCGAATGGACGTATTCTCACAAGGGCTGGAAACCTGCTCTAGATTATGTCACTGAAGCTGCTGCCTATACCGCAATCTATGATTCTAGCAAGATCAAGTATAAGGTAACGTTTATGAATGGTACGACCGTTATTGATGAACAGATGATCCCGTATGGCGATTCGGCTGTTGCCCCAGCCAATGTGACTCGCGAAGGTTATAAGTTTGTTGGTTGGAATACTTCTTTTGCGGAGGTGACGGAGGCTTTGACGGTCAAGGCCTTATTTGAAGAACTGATTATCCGCATAGTCAATGTTGTTAACGGTGATGGCGAAAAGATTGATAGCGTTAAAGTTGAGAATGGCGAAACATACATGCTTCCTGAAGCTCCGAAAAAAGATGGTTACACCTTTGATGCTTATTACGATGGCAATCTGAAACTTGGTGTTGCAGGTGATAAAATCACTGTGACCGCAAACATCACGATTATTGCGAAGTATATTGAAAATCCCAAGAGCAGTTCAAGTTCTGCAGTTAGCTCTAGCAGTAATCCGAAATCGAGTTCCAGTAAGGTTGGATCTAGTTCAAGTGAAGTCAAATCTTCAAGTTCTACGCAATCTACGGTGGTATATGGAGAACTTTATGATGAACGCGATGATCGAAAATATCGTACAGTAGTTATTGGTTCTCAAATATGGATGGCGGAAAATCTTAGCTATGTGACATCGGAGAGTTGGTGTTATAAAGATGACACTAGTAATTGTATCAAATACGGACGGCTTTATCGACAAGGTGCTGCGGCTCAAGCATGCCCTGCTGGTTGGCATTTGCCGAGTAAAAGTGAATTTCAGAAACTTTTTGATTATGTTGGAGGAGTATCGTCTGCCGGATTGTATTTGAAAACGACTAGTGGTTGGAATAATAATTCCAATGGAAAAGATCAATATGGCTTTAGCGTTCTTCCTGCAGGGATTAGACGAGAAGACGGGTATTACTATGATATCGGTGGTCATGCAATATTCTGGATGTCTGACAAATATGCTCATGTTGATGTTGTTGAAGCTGCAGATGTTCGCATAGGGAGTGATAATGTAACCTATGGTTTTTCTGTTCGCTGCTTAATGACATCTGATAGTTCTTCTATATTTGTAAGCTCTTCTAGCACGGCGAAGAGTAGCAGTTCTGTTGCGAAGTCTAGTTCGAGTCGTGTTAGGTCTTCCAGCTCCGCAAAGAGTTCGTCAAGTTCGAAGGTGAGGTCATCTTCTAGTGCGAAAACAAATGCTATTGAAGTCAGTGTTGTTCCGCAGTTCTTTGTCCAGGTGGTGGGTAGAAATCTGCAGATTTCCACTGCCCGCATCGGAAATGCTTACGCTCTCTTTGATTTACAGGGTAAGGTTCTGTTGCAGGGGCGTGTGCAGTCTGCAAATTTTGAAATCCCTGTCGCACGCTCGGGTAATTACCTGATTCGCGTTGGAAATAATGTTCAGCGAATAGCAGTCAAGTAGAAATCAATAAAATTTCAAGAAATGAAGCTGGCCTTCTTTGAAAGGTTGGCTTTTTCTTTTCTATTTTTGTAGCCACTATGAGTGAAGCTATTAACAATGTGAAGCAGGCGTTTGACGCAGAACTTGCGCAAACCGACCTTACGAACCAAGAAGCCGTCAACAACCTCCGCGTGAAGTACCTGGGCAAGAAGGGTGCCGTCACCGACCTCATGAAGCAGATGGGGAGCTTGAGCGCCGAGGAACGTCCGGCTTACGGCAAGCTCGTGAACGAACTTAAGGTCGCCGTCTCCGAGGCAATCGACAAGGCTATCGAGACCGCGAACCAGGCTGCCCTCCAGAAGAAACTGGAAAGCGGCTTTGTAGATACCACGCTCCCGGGTGCAGGCATCCCGGCGGGCTCGACGCACCCGCTTTACGACGTGCGCGAAGAGATTATCGACTTCTTCAGCCAGATGGGTTTCGAGGTGGACTTCGGTCGCGACATCGAAACGGACTGGTACAACTTCGAAGCGCTCAATACGCCTCCTGACCACCCGAGCCGCGACATGCAGGACACGTTCTACGTGGACGACAAGGTGATGCTGCGTACGCATACCTCCGGCACGCAAATCCACTACATGGAATCGCACAAGCCGCCGTTCCGCATGATTGCTCCGGGCCACGTGTTCCGCGTCGATAACGATGCGACCCACGCCCCGATGTTCCAGCAGTGCGAAGGCCTCGTGGTCGATGAAAACATCAGCTTTGCAGACCTCAAGGGTGTGCTGCAGGTGTTCATGAACAAGCTGTTTGGCGAAGGCGTCAAGACGCGTTTCCGCCCGAGCTTCTTCCCGTTCACGGAGCCCAGCGCCGAAATGGACGTGAGCTGCGTGTTCTGCGGTGGCAAGGGTTGCCGTCGCTGCAAGGGAACCGGCTGGATGGAAATCGGCGGTTGCGGTTCTGTGGACCCGAACGTGTTCAAGAACTGCGGCATCGATTCCGAGAAGTACACGGGCTTTGCATTCGGCTTCGGTCTCGACCGTATCGCCATGCTGCGCCACGCGATTCCGGAAATCGGCCTCCTGACCAGCAACGACCAGAGATTCCTGAGTCAGTTCTAGTTTAGACGATAAATATGAAAAAACGGACCATGTGGCCCGTTTTTTTGTATTAAATCGTTTTGTTTTCGGCGAATTGCCGAGTCGCTTACTTGATGCGGAGTCTCGCGTATTCGTACAGGCCGAGCGAAAGGGCCACCGAGGCGTTGTAGGAATGCGCTTCGGGCATCATCGGGATGCGGAGCACGGCGTCGCACTGCTTGCGGATAAAGGGCGGGAGGCCCACGTCTTCGCCACCGACGGCAATCACCGCCTGGTCGTTGAATTCAAAGCCGGCGAGGTTCGTCTCGGTGTCGGCATCGAGGCCCAGAATCTGGTAGCCCGCGAGCTTGAGTTCGCCGACGGCGGCTTCCAGGTTGTTCGGGCGGCAAATCTTCATCTTGTCGAGTGCGCCTGCGGCAGAGCGGGCGACAGCCGGCGTAATGCCGCACATGCCCTTGGCCGGGAGCATCAAAAGGTCTACGCCCAAGGCGAGCGCACTACGGATGCAGGCGCCCAGGTTACGCGGGTCTTCGATGTTGGTGCCCACGGCAATCAGCTTGCGTTCGCCTTTTTGCTTGGCGGCAAAGTATTCTTCGCGGATGTCTTCCCAAACCAGGAGTTCCTTTTCGTTTAGGAGGGCGACCACGCCGTGGTGCTGCGTCGTATAAGTATTTAGAACCTTGGAATCCACCTGCTGCACGTGCACATGGGCGCGCTTCGCGAGCTTCTGCAGTTCGTAGAGCTTGGGGTTGCCCGACTGGTGCATAAAGAGCACGCGGTGCACTTGCATGGGGCTGCGTTCCAGAAGGTCGGTCACTTCGCGGATGCCGCCGATAGCGGTTTGCGGAGCGCCATCGGGGTCACCGAAACTTGTGCGGCGGTCGCCATCGGTTTTACGGCGGGTAAAGCCATCGCGCTTTTCGCCGAAGCTATCGCGCGGTTTGAATTCTTTACGCGGTTCTCGGAAACCTTCACGTGGCTCACGGAAGTTGTCTCGGCGTTCAAAACCGTCACGAGATTCGCGGTCCTTGAAGTTGTGGCGAATGATACCGAATTCTGTTTCCTTATCGGAATTCTTGTTGAATGCCATAATGCAATCCTTTATCTAAAATCCTTAGGGCTTTTCCCTACAAATGATAATCTGGTCCATCTTGATGTCGGTCAGCTTTTGCACAAGCGGCTCCACGCTAATCTGCTTGGGAGTCGCGATGCCTGCCTTGTGGGCGTTCGGGTGCTTTGCCAAAAAGCGGTCGTAGTAACCCTTGCCGTGTCCGCAGCGTTCGCCGGTCAAGTTGAACTTGGTGCCGGGAACCAGGAACACGGTGAAGTCGCCCTCGTAGGCCGGAATGTCGCCGCGGGGTTCCATAATGCCGAACTTGCCCTTGACCAAATCTTTCTTGAGGCTTTGCACGTGGCAGAACTCCATGGTCGTGGGGCCCGTGCAGCGGGGGAGCAGCAAGCGGTCTTCGTCGGCGAGCTGCTTGATAATCGGCATAATGTTCGGTTCGCCCGTGAGCGGGTAGAATGCCGCCACCTTGCGCGATTCCCTGTAACTCTTGATGGCGTGGATTTCTTCCCACGGGTTTCCGATAAGTTCTTCGCCGTCGCGTTTTTTGCGCAACATCTCGAAAAGCGGCCTAGAGCCGAAAATCAAAAGGAGTAAAGCAGAAACGAGAAGTACAGATTCCATAGTATGCCTGCGGGGGATTTGTCCAGTAGCGGGCGGTTAAGGTGAGTTGAAAAAAATTAGTCGGGGTCGCCTACGCGCTTTGCGTTGGGCAAGTTCTGTTGCAAAATTTCGGTCCACAGGACGCGCTGCCAGTTCATGAGGTGCGCCTCTTCGTAGCGGGCCTCCCAGGGCATGTCTCCCGGGGCTGCAAGCCAAATGAGTTGCGCCTTGTTGGCCAAAAGCGATGGGTCAAGCTCCAGTTCCTCTGCCTTAAGGTCGCGCCAGGTCTTGAGTACCGAAAGCAGGTCGGAGTTCGGCACCACCGGCGGGGGCGGAGCCTTGGGGAGTCTTTCGGGCCAGTCCGATTGCGGCACGGCCACGGCCGTCTGCAGCATGTTCACGAACGAATCCAGGCGCTCGTCGCGGAAATTGCGGGGGAGCTTCGGCAACTTTTCCAAGTCCACGGTCGGAAAATTCGCTTCGCTGCGGCGTGCGATGGCGAGCATCAGTTCCACCGGCATCACCTTGTAGGGCGGGCGGTCCAGTTCCTGGGCCTGGTTTTCGCGCCATTCCCAGAGGAACTTGAGCACGTTCAGGGCGCACGGCGAAAGCGGAGCAGAACCCGTGACGCGCCAGGGGTCCTTTCTCTGCGGTGCCGGGTGCTTGGCATGTTCGATTAGGGCTTCGCACTGTTCGGTAAGCCAGCTCATGCGGCCAGCCTCTTGCAGTTTTTCCACGAGAATCGCGCAGAGTTCGTGCAGGTAGAACGTGTCGTGGATGGCGTATTCGCACATTTCGAGCGGCAGCGGTCGCGTGGTCCAGTCGGCACGCTGGTTTTCTTTCTTGAGTTCGTCACCGAAGTATTCGCGGACCAAGTCCGCAAGGCCCAGGTGATCTTCGCCCAGAATCTTTGCCGCGAGCATGGTGTCGAAAATCTGCTTCGGCGAGAATCCGTAAGTCTGCCACAGCAGTCGCAAGTCGTAGTCGGCGCCGTGGAAAATGAGCGTCTGCATGGCGCGGGCCTTGAACAAAGGGGCAAGGTCAAGCCCACACAGCGGGTCCACAATGTAGTGGTGTTCGCCGATGGTAATCTGGATCAGGCAAAGACGGGTGGTATAATGGTACATGGAATCCGCCTCGGTATCGACGGCGGCCATTTCGTACAGCTCCAAATCCGCGAGCAAATTCGCGAGCGATTCTTCGCTATCTACCAGTATGTATTTCTCGTCTTGCATCGGTAGGGTGAAATGTAATAAAATTTTTGGGTAAAGGGGGGCTTGCTTAATCTTGCGGAAAAAATTTACCGGTGCGCAGCCGCAATAGCGCGGATGATTCTTGTGGGGACTTCGTTTTGCTTTGCAAGTTTGGGCCACTCGGTGACGGCGCTTTTGACTTCATCGAGAATTTTTTTATAGCGCCCCTGTCGCAGTCCTGCAAATTTTGCGACCGCTTTGAAATCGTCTAGCGAGAAATTGTCTCGCTTGCCATTGAATGTCATCTGGTGAGTGCCGGTCCATAGACCTTGCGGATTGTAGGCGTAGGTCATGTCGAATGCGGGAGCGAGTTTCCACGCTCCACTTTTGTCCATCAAGAACCCGATGTTTTTGGCGTGGTCATCTTGGTTGCGGGCGCAGATGTTGAATGCCGCACGGCGGAACATTTCTTCGAGTGCGTCGTAGCCGAGGCCTAGCAGCTTGATGATATTCAGGGCTTGTTCGTAGCTGTAGGCGCCGGGCATGTTGAAGTCGTAATGGGCAAGGCCGCATAGCGACTGGTAATGCAGCTTTTTCCCGCCCGGCAGTCGGTCGAACCGTCGGGTCATAAAGTGCCTGTGTCCGGCGCATTCGTACAGCTTGCATTCGGTCATGTCTATACCGGCAAGCTTGGCCATTTGCGAGTAAGTGTATTCAATCGCGCCGTACCCAAACAGGTCTGCATTTTCCTTGTCGCCGTTTTGTTCCACATCGTCGAGTTTTAAAAGCCAGTAGCCGAAGTTCGCGTCTGTGGCCACCTGGCCTGAACGCATTTCGCCAGTTGCTTCGTCATAGGCGATGAGGATTTTCGCGCGGGCGCCTCCAGCGGAGGTTCCTACCCGGAGAATGTCCTCGAAGGATTTTGTGTTTTTTTTGCTGAGCTTTTTTGTGGAGAACCGCTTTCGTTGATTCAATACTTCGGCGGCGAAAATTCGCAGGTTTTCTACATCCAGGGAGTCGTCTGTGTGAGAATCGGGGCCTTGCAAGGGGAAAAATTCCAGCGCCCCCATGCCGCGATTCCCTGTGTAGCACAGGCGCTCAAGGGCGGTAAAATTTTCGGGGTGCCGGCCTTGCCGAATAAGCCATGCGTCAATGACTCTGTTGCCGAATTTGTCGGGGATGCTGTCTGCGAAAAGTCCCGGAAGTCCATGGAATGTCTTTGACAGCAGTGGAAACGAATAAATTTGCTTGGATACGGGCATTACTATAGGAGAAGGTTCTATTCCTGCTCCGATAAAATTAGGGGCGTATTCGAAACGCGCTGTTTGCTCGCCTTCGAGCATAGAAAGCGCGCCGATGGTCGTTCCCCAGAGTTTTACTTCGACTGCAATCATAATGCGTTACTTGTCTTCGTCCCATACCCAGGGCTTGTTCTTGGCAGGGCTTTCGGCGGCTGAATATTGAGCGGAGTTGTCGGCGACGGAATTTTCGCTGGTGCTTTTCTTGTGAGGAGAGCTTGCGCGATGGCGGTTCTTGATTTGCCCCATTTGCAAAAGTTGCATGGGCGAGGGAGAATCGTCCGGGAATATACTCAAGAAAGTCTCGAGCATGTTGCAGGCCCGTAGTACCTTAACTAGGTTTAACACTTGGACTGAATCGCCGCGTTCAATGCGTTCTACGGTTCCCTTGCTGACTCCGGATATTTGGGCGAGTTGGGCTTGTGTCCAGTTGTTTCTTATGCGGAATGCCGCCATACGTTTCCCTAGTAGGGCTAGTGCGGACTCGTCGGTTTGTGCTTTGTATATCGCCATATTTTCTCCCGTTGTTTAAATTGAATATAATAAAAATTGAATCTAAAAACAATAGTATTTCATTAGATTTGGTGAATTATTACCGAAATTACGTATTTATTCTTTAGATTTAATGAATTAATTTTTATAAAAAAGAGTGGGAAAAGGGACTGCGGCTGCGCCAGTCTCCGCTATGCGGCTGGCTTGCCGCCCTTCGGGCTCAACACTCACTTCGTTCGCGTTAAGCTCCAAATTCTTTTCACGGGCTTCGCCCAAAAAAGAATTTGGTCGCACCCTCTTCGAGGGTGCCGGGTCCCTTCCCGTGTTATAAAACGAAAAAAGACACCATATAGGTGTCTTTTTCGTTTTAGAGCGGGAAAAGGGACTCGGACCCTCGACCCCGACCTTGGCAAGGTCGTGCTCTACCAACTGAGCTATTCCCGCGGGGTTGCCCAATTATAGAATAATTGGGCGGAGGTGTCAAGGGGATGGTGACGCAAAAAATGAATTTTTTTGCGGAACGCGGCTTTTGGGGCCGTTACCCCTTGCGGTAACCGTTCGGGTTGTTCTTTTGCCAGTTCCAAGCGTCGCGGCACATTTCTTCGATGCCGAACTGAGCCTTCCAGCCGAGTTCCTTGTAGGCTTTTTCGGGGTTGCAGTAGCAGGTGGCAATGTCGCCTGCGCGGCGGGGCTTGATGCTGTAGGGCACCTTGATGCCGTTCACCTTTTCAAAGGCGTGCACCACGTCGAGCACGGAGTAGCCGTGGCCTGTACCCAGGTTGTAAATGGCGAGTCCGCACTTGTTTTCGATGGCCTTGAGCGCGCTCACGTGGCCTGCGGCGAGGTCGCATACGTGAATGTAGTCGCGCACGCCAGTGCCATCGGGGGTGTCGTAGTCGTTGCCGAACACACCGAGTTCCTTGCGGATACCGACTGCGGTCTGCGTAATGTAAGGCATTAAGTTGTTCGGAATTCCGCTCGGGTCTTCGCCGATGCGGCCACTCGGGTGTGCGCCGATCGGGTTGAAGTAGCGGAGCAGTACCACGTTCCATTCGGGGTCGGCCTTCTGCACGTCGCGGAGCACTTCTTCGAGCATGGACTTCGTTTGTCCGTAGGGGTTGGTGATGGCGCCCTTCGGGCAGTTTTCGGTAATGGGAATTTCGGCGGGGTTACCGTACACGGTGGCCGACGACGAGAAGATGATGTTCTTGCAGCCGTTGTTGCGCATGGCGTTCAACAGCACAAATGTGGCGTTCATGTTGTTTTCGTAGTATTCCAGCGGCTTGGCGACCGATTCGCCCACGGCCTTGAGCCCTGCAAAGTGGATACAGGCGTCAAAGTGGTTTTCCTTGAAAATCTTGTCCATGGCGGCAGCGTCGCGGGCGTCTGCCTTGATAAAGGGAATTTCTTGCCCGACGATTTCGCCGACTCTGCGGAGTGATTCATCGCAAGAGTTCACCAGGTTGTCGACGGCGACAACGGAATGGCCTGCCTTATAAAGTTCGATAATCGTGTGGCTGCCAATATAACCTGCGCCACCAATCACTGCAATCTTCATTAAAAACCTCAATTTTTGGCTAAAAATACAAAAATGGGGGGAGAAAAGATGGAAATTTTTAAGAAAATGGGGCGAATTTCGGTTTTTGACCTTGACGGAACGCTTGAAAAAATGTATATATGAAAATATGAATACTTGTTCATGTATAAAAAATGCGAAAAATGATATTTCGATGGATGTTCTTTTCGAACTGTCGGAGTTTTTCAAGTTCTTTGGCGATACCACGCGTATCCGCATTATCCATTTGATGCTCTCGGGCGAAATTTCGGTGAACGATATTGCTGAAAAACTGAATCTGGAACAGTCCGTGGTAAGCCACCAGCTGCGAATCTTGCGTACGGCGAACTTGGTCAAGCCGCGTCGCGATGGTCGCAAGATGTTCTATTCGCTTGACGATGAACATATCGGATTGATTTTCAATACGGGTCTCACACATATTCTGCACAAGAAGGGTAAGTAAATGCCTGCTGTTTTAGAAATTCTGGAAAAGTTTGTTTGGCAATTCATTACGCTGTTTTCGGAGATGGCGCCGTTCCTTTTGCTCGGCTTTTTGCTTGCGGGCATTTTGCATGTGTGGGTGCCGAATCACTTGTATGTGCCAAAGATTGCGAAGCCGAACTTTAAGTCGGTATTGTGGGCGGCCTTGTTCGGGGTTCCGCTTCCGATTTGTAGCTGCGGCGTGATTCCGACTTCGATTGCGCTCCGTAAAGAAGGCGCAAGCAAGGGTGCGAGCGTGAGCTTCTTGATTTCGACGCCTGCGACAGGCGTAGATTCTATTTTGGCAACGTATTCGCTGTTAGGCGGACCGTTTGCGATTTTGCGCCCGGTGGCCGCTTTTGTAACGGCAATGCTTGGCGGCGTGTTTACTAACTTGGTCACAAAGAACGAGCCTGAAACGGGTGTTGCCGTGCTTGAAAATTCTCACGAGCATGAGCATCACGAACAATGCGATTGTGAAGGCGACCATTGTTCCTGCGGCCATGATGATCACGATGAGCATGCGAAAAAGTCTTTTGCGCAAAAGTTGAAAGAAACTTTTGAATACGGCTTTGTAAACATGATTGGCGATGTGAGCAAGTGGCTGACGATTGGCCTTTTGCTCGGTGCCCTGATTGCCGCCTTTGTTCCGGATGATTTCTTCTTGTTCCTGCACGAATACCCGCTGCTTTGCATGTTGGTGGTGCTGGTGCTTGCCATGCCCATGTACACTTGTGCCACAGGCTCCATTCCGCTGGCGTTGGCCCTTGTAGAAAAAGGCATTACGCCGGGGGCGGCCCTGGTGCTGTTGATGGCGGGCCCTGCCACAAGTATCGCAAGCATGTTGGTCGTGGGCAAGGCTTTTGGCAAGCGCACTCTCGCGGCCTACCTTGTTTCGATTGCACTTGGAGCTATGTTCTTTGGCTTTGTGGTCGACACCTTCTTTATGGATTCGTTCCTTGCTTCGATGCTCCCGCACGGTTCTGCGGAATGTCACGGTCACGGCGCACTTGGCGTATTTGACTACGTTTGCGCAGTCGTGTTTGCAGCGCTGATTATTTATGCGAAGTTTGCGCATAAGGGTTGCGGCTGCGGCGGACATTGCAACTGTGGTGAACATGAATGTTGTTGCGAAGGTGAAGATCATTGCGAATGCGGCGAACGTCATTATGAGGAACCTGTAGTCGAAACCTATCGCGTGCACGGCATGAGTTGCAGTCACTGCAAGGCATGCGTAGAGAAAGCCGTCAGGATTCTAGAAGGCGTTGTTTCGGCCGAAGCCGATGTCGCGAAAAAAGAACTCCGCGTGGAATGGCATGACGAAGACGATATAGACGAAACCGCCCTCAAGAAGGCGGTCGATGAAGCCGGATTTGAATTCGTCGGAAAAATTTAACGGGTGCGGCTTGCGAAAATCTCGAAGTCTTCGGGAGTCGTAAGCTTGTTGTTCAGGTTGTTGCCCTTCACGATGTAGACGCTTTCGCCGAAATATTCGAGGATGCTTGCTTCGTCGGTGGGGGTAAAGTTTAAAGGCTCTGCGGCAATGCGCCCGTAGAGCTTTTTGAGTAAGGCAATCGAGGCCGCCTGCGGGGTCTGCGCCATCCATACGGTGTTGCGGTCGATGGTCTGCTGCACGCATCCATCTTTTGCAATCTTGATGGTGTCAACGGCGGGCTTTGCCACAAGGCAGCTGCCTTTTTCGACAAGCGTCTTGCAAACGTCAAGGATGATTTCTTTACTGATGAACGGACGCGCCACATCGTGCACCAGTACGAATTCGGCGTTGCTCGTGAGCGCGTTCACGCCGTTTTCCACGGACTGCCAACGCTCTGCGCCACCCACGACGATTTTTAGTTTCGGGTGCGAAAAATCCTTTTCAAAGTGGTCTTTCCAGTCGGCGGGCACGGCCATCACGACTTCGGCGATTTCATCCATCGAAAGGAAGGTCTCGAGGCTGTAACGGTAAACGGGCTTGCCGCCCAGAACCAAAAGCTGCTTGGGAATGTTTCCGCCCATGCGCTTGCCGAGTCCCCCCGCCGGGAGCACCGCCGCAAATTTGCCTTTAAAATCCAACATAAAACCTTCCGACGAAATATATTCGCTTCATTTCCAAATTAAAAAAATGAACTTCGAAATTCTAATTCTGAACTCCGAATTCCGAAATCCGAACTAATTAGTCGCCCACGTGTCCGTTGTGAAGCCGTTCCAGGTAATCCTTGGTTTCTTTGGCGGCAATTCCGCTCAAGAGAATCAAGGCGACCAAGTTCGGGAATGCCATGAGGCCGTTGAAGATGTCGGCGCTGGTCCATACGGCGCTTACGGTGAGGTAGGGGCCGATAAAGATAGCGGCGATGTACACCCAACGGTAAATCAGCGTTGCCTTGGCGTTCTTGCCTCCCATCAGGTACTGCAGGCACTTTTCGGAATAGTATGCCCAGCCAAGAATCGTGGTGAATGCGAAGAACACCAGGGCGATGGCGAGGAAGAACGGTGCGATGATAGAACCGGCCGGAACAATGGCGAGTCCGCGAGAGAAGGCTTCCATGGTGATGTTCACGCCTTCGAGGCCAAGCTTCGGATCCCATGCGCCCGAAACCACGATAGCAAGACCCGTCATGGTACAAATGATGATGGTGTCGAAGAAGGTGCCGGTCATGCAAACGAGGCCCTGGCGAACCGGTTCCTTGGTCTTTGCGGCAGCGGCTGCAATCGGGGCAGAACCAAGGCCCGCTTCGTTACTGAAGATACCGCGGGCAATGCCCTTCTGCATGGCGATAAAGATGGTGCCCACGGCACCGCCGGTAATGGCGCTCGGGTTGAATGCAGCCTGCACGATCGTCTGGATGGCAAGCGGAATCTGGGCGAAGTTCAAGAGCAGCAAGAGCACGCAGGCGAGAATGTAAACGATTGCCATAATCGGGACAATATAGGTCGAAACTTTTGCGATGCGTTTTAAGCCGCCGATGATAACGGTTGCCGCAAAAATCGTAACCAAAAGGCCTGCGATGGCGGTGGTCCAAGAAATGGAATTGCCACCGAGGTTAATGAATTCAGGGGCGTTCGGGGTGAGGCGGGCCATGGCGCTTGTAATGCCATTCACCTGTGTAATCGTGCCGATGCCGAGAAGACCTGCGAGTACGCCGAAAATCGCGAACAGGACTGCGAGCCATTTCATATTCCAGCCGAAGCGTTCCTTGATGCCTGTTTCGATGTAGTAGAAGGGGCCGCCCAAAACTTTGCCGTCCTGATCGACGGTACGGTACTTGACGGCGAGCAGGCCTTCGGAATACTTGGTGGCCATGCCGAGGAAAGCTGCCACTTCCATCCAGAAGAGGGCGCCCGGGCCACCGGTACCGATAGCGGTGGCGACACCCACGATGTTACCCGTGCCGATGGTGGCTGCAAGAGCCGTGCAGAGTGCTCCGAAACTTGAAACTTCGCCATCGCCGCCCTTTTCGTTGTGCAACATGTAACGAATGGCATTCGGCAAGTTCAAAACCTGCAGGCAACCGAGGCGAATCGTGAGCAAGAAACCCACGAAGAGAACGATGACAATCAGGGGTACTCCCCAAACATAGCCGTCAATTGCATCTAAAATGGAATTTAGAGTCTCCATAGAAATCCTGTAGAAAAGGGTGGCTGTTTCGATTAACGGCCCCAAAGATAGAAAAGTTGAATCTGGAGTCATTTTAAATTGCTATTTTTTGACACGGAATAAACAAAAGAGGAAATTATGTGCGAAAATTGCAATTCTAACCGTCCTGTCCGCGTCCGTTTTGCCCCGAGCCCCACGGGCTACCTGCATGTGGGCGGTGCGCGCACCGCTATCTACAACTACTTTTTTGCCAAGCACATGGGCGGCACGTTCTACCTGCGTATCGAGGATACCGACCGCAAGCGTTACAACGAAACTGCATTGCACGACTTGATGCGCGACCTCAAGTGGCTTGGCCTGCAGTGGGACGAAGGTCCGGGTTGCGAAGGTGACTGCGGCCCGTACTTCCAGAGCGAACGCCTGGACATTTACCACCGCGAAATCAAGAAACTTCTGGATGCCGGCTGCGCCTACTATTGCTTCTGCACCGAAGAACGCCTGCAGGAAGTCCGCGCCGAGCAGGAAAAGAGCCATGTGCCGGTCACGGGTTACGACCGTCACTGCCGCAATATTAGCCGTGAAGAAGCCGAAGCCCGCATTGCTGCCGGCGAAAAAGCGGTGATCCGCTTCAAGGTGCCCGAAACTGGCGTCACGGAATTCGACGACATGATCCGCGGCCACATCAGCTACCAGAACGAACTTCTGGACGACCTGGTGCTTATCAAGCGCGACGGTTACCCGACTTATCACTTTGCAAGCGTGGTGGACGACCACCTGATGGGTACCACTCACGTGCTCCGCGGCGATGAATGGATTAGCTCTACGCCCAAGCACGAACTCTTGTACAAGGCTTTCGGCTGGCAGCCGCCTGTATGGTGCCATCTGCCGGTGATTCTCGACAAGAACGGCGGCAAGCTTTCTAAGCGCAAGGGTGCCGCCTCCGTGGGCGACTTCCGCGACCTCGGCTACCTGCCGGAGACTCTCGTGAACTACCTCGCTCTCCTCGGCTGGAACCCGGGTGACGACCGCGAGGTCATGACCATCAAGGAAATGGTGGAAAGCTTTACGCTCGAACGCATCAACCCGAAGTCTGCAAGCTTCGACGAAAAGAAGTTGCAGTGGATGAACGGCCAGCATATCCACATGTGCGATGACGCTTTCCTCAAGAACATCATGAAGGAAGGCTTGGCTGCGAAGGGTATTGACCTTTCCAAGGAACCGGAAGAACGCCTTGACGAAATTGTGAAGCAATTGAAGCCGCGCGCCCACTTTGTGCAGGACCTGGCCGACATGGCTGTGTACTTCTTTGTGGCTCCGACCACCTACGACGAGAAGGGTGTGAAGAAGCACTTCGGCGAAGGCTCCAAAGAAGTGGCGACGCTCGTGCGCGACATGCTCGCTTCCATAGAGGACTTCAAGACGCCAGTCATCGAGAAGGGATTCTATGACCTCGCCGAACGCTGCGGCCACAAGGTGGGTGAACTCGTGGGTGCGCCGCGTCTCGCTGTTTCTGGCGTGACCGCAGGCCCTGGCCTCTGGGAAATGTTCGAAATCATCGGCAAGGAAGAAGTGCTCCGCCGCATCGACGTCGCAATGCCGCTCATGAAATAATGAGAAGTGTGTAATGTGTAGTGTGTAATGATTTCCACACTCCACATTTCACACCCCACACCTCACACCTCACACCTCACACCTCACACCTCACTCTCCACACTAATACATGCGTTCTCAGTTTCCACATCGGTTGTACTCTCAAAGGCTTTTCTGCCGGCGCTGCCAGAAGGTAGTGGAACACGGCGTATTTGCCCGCGAGGCGTATTCAACCTTTGGTGGAATGGATCCGCATATTCCTCTTTTATGTTGTTGCGATGCTTGCGGCACCATGTTTGTCGCATTTTCGAACGAGTTCGTTTTTTGCAACAGGGAATATGTCAACCGCGATTATACCAAAATTTACGGCTACAACCGCATCAAGGCGGGCGACTGGGTTTACTTTAAAGGTGCACCCAAGCCAGGCTTTGTCAAGAGCATTTTCCAGACGCCTGACAAGTTGATTTTGGTTGTCACTTATGACGGCGGCCCCTTTCAAAGAATTGAAAAGCCGAGAGTTTCAATAGAAGACGAAGAGTCGCCTGAAGGGTATCGTTTGTTGCCGATTCAGAGCGCACAGACGCTTTTGGGCGACTGCATTTACCATGCCATTCGTGACCAGTTCGGAGTTGCCGTTGGTTTAGTGAACGATGGCGAAAAAGACAAACTCGCCGTTTTGCTGAAAGACCATACGCTGGTGTTTATTACGCTCCCGCCGTTGGCGCAGAATTTGTCGAACGAGAAACTTTGTGCCGTGGTGCAGGGCAAGCTTGCCCAGGTATTCCCGGAACATTGCGATAAAATTTCGGTAGAAGCGGGACAGGGCATTATTTACTTGAATGGCCTTGTCGAGAATCTGTCTATCCAGCGGGCGGTGGTAAAGTGTGTGAACGCTATACCCAAGGTGCGCGGCTGCGTGGACTTTACCCGCGTGGTTGTGCCGCCTTTTATGACCGACGAACAGATTGAAAAATCTGTGTATGACCAGCTGGATTCTTCGACGACGCGCCTGTTCGATTGCAAGGTAAGTGTGCAAGATGGCAAGGTGCAGGTTGAGGTGTGCTGTTACGAAAACGAACGCCCGAAGGACTTGGAAAACCGCCTGGCCGAAATTCCGGGCGTACGCGACTTGATTTGCCTGGTGACAGAGGTTTACGATCCGTTAAATATAGACGTTTGCCAAAAGGTGGAATCGGAAATTGCGTCGAGTTCTTTTTTGCGCGGAGCGAATGTTAGAATATCTTGCAACAATCGCAGGTATTTGTTGGAAGGGAGTGTAGTTTCGCGGTTGCAAAAGGAACTTGCCTTTGCGACGCTCCTCAAGAATGTGAAGACGACGTCTATCGAAAACCGTTTAAGAATTGTATAGGAGGTGCCTATGGCTACCGGTTACGAAAAAATTAATGCGATTAAAAGCAAGCTGAAGGTCAAGCAGACGGTAAATGACTTGGCTCGTCTGATGGGTTGTGGCCCGCGTACCATTTTCCGCCATTTGGAAGTAATCAGCGAAGAAAATTGCGGACTCCGCAAGTTCAAGGAAAACGGGGAAACCTTCTACATTATTCAGACCGATAAAGAAGCGAACTTCAATCAGGAAGTCGTAAAGCAGCTTGAAAAAATCAAGAAAAACCTGCCGACGAGTTCCGCTCCCGATATCAAGACGGTCAAGCTTTTGGACAAGGTCATCAAGACCATGCAGACCACGAATCCCGAAGACTTTAAGCCCGAGGCGATTTCGACGGACCCGGATTACGTTCTGGATTACGGCCCCTTCAGCGACGACAAGTTGCAAGATACCATGGTCAATCGCGTGCTCAAGGCAATTCACGACGGTTTTTCCATCAAGATCCATTACCGCCCCTCCGGCAAGGGCCATACGGACGCCGAAGAGGTGACCCTGGAAGTGAACCCGGTCAAGGTAATTATGCGCGTAGACACGCTTTACCTGGTGGCTGGCGAAATGGATGAAAAGGGTAACCAGGCTTTCAAGAATTATGTTTTTGAACGCATTGATAGCGTAACTGAAACGAATCATGCCATGCCCAAGTTCGTGTTCGATGCCAAACTGCATTACAAGTACTGCTTTGGCAAGTATTCTGGCCAGGGCACTCCCGAAGATGTATCTCTTGAAATCAAGTCGTCATCCAAATGGTTGCAGTCGCAGTTCGAACGTTCGCATTTCTACCCCGAAATTTCGAAGCGTTTCGACAAGAACAAGAATATGATCGTTGATATGAAACTTCACGTGACGCCGGACTTTTTGAACTGGCTGATGGGCAATGCGGGCGAAGTCCGCATTCTTAAGCCCGCATCGCTTAAAGAAAGCGTGAAGAAGTTGCTGAAAAAGGCTCTCGCTGAGATGGATGCCTAAAATGGAATCGCATAATCTTTCTGACTATAATTTTGAATTTCCCAAGGAACTGATTGCCAGCCGTACGGCGGGCAAGGGGAAAACCCGCATTCTGCATTGCCCGAAAAATGGCGGTGAACGCCGCATCATGAAGGCTCCTGAAATTGTCGACCTTTTTAAGCCGGGCGATTGCCTGGTGGTAAACAACACCAAGGTGATTCCGGCCCGCTTGTATGGCCATACCATGCACGGCGGCGAAGTGGAAACGCTCCTGGTGCAGGCCTTGATTCCGGCCGAAGATGGCTCTGCCCGCTACGAGGCGCAGGTACGCCCGGGCAAGGCGTTCAAGGTTGGTCGCGAGCTCGATATTGCGGGTGTCAAGACTGTTGTCGAAGACATCAAGGAAGACGGCGCTCGCGTGCTGCGTTTTGCGGTGACGCCGGTGGAACTTGAAGCGGTGATGAACCGCGAAGGACACGTGCCTCTGCCGCCTTACATTGACCGCCCCGATGACGAAGACGACAAGAAAGCGTACCAGACGATTTTTGCGAAGTATTCCGGTGCGGTGGCTGCCCCGACGGCAAGCCTCCACTTTAGCGAAGAAATGCTCGAAGCCCTCAAAGCGAAGGGCGTTTACGTTGCCGAAGTCACGCTGCATGTGGGCCCGGGAACCTTCCAGAACATTTCGGTGGAAGACTTTACCCAGCACAAAATGCACGGCGAACATTACGAACTCACCGCCGAAAACGCCGACATCATCAACAAGGCGAAACGTGAAGGTGGCCGCATTGTAACCGTGGGCACTACGAGTACCCGCGTTGTCGAAACGATTGCCGATGCAAACGGATTCCTGAAACCGCAAAAGGGAATTACCCATGCGTTTTTTTATCCGGGATACCGCTACAAGATTGTGGACGGCCTTTTGACCAACTTCCACTGGCCGAAAAGCAGCCTCATTTTGCTGGTGTCTGCCTTCTATGGCCGAGAAAACACCCTCGAAGCCTACAAGATGGCTGTTGAAAACAAGATGAAACTTTTCAGCTACGGCGATGGAATGCTGATTCTTTAGAGTCCGCTTTTTAGGGCTGCTTCTGGAATCCAGAACCAGTCTGGCCTGTATTCCAGTTCGTAACAAGCTTCGTAGATGGCCTTGCCCAGTACATAGGGCGAGGCCTCTTCTTTTAATTGCGCAACGGAAATGCCGGATTCACGGCTGTAGCCTTGCAAGAAGGCTTCGGCCGTGAATTGCTCGAATTCCTTTCCGCCGCGGCATTTTTCTGTCGCGTTGTTTTGCCGAACGGCGCTGGCATAGGCGAAGCTGCGGAGCATGCCGGCTATGTCGGCGGCGGGGGAGCGGAACCTGCGCCTGTATTCGAGAGTGCGGGAGGGTTCGCCTTCGAAGTCTAGCACGATAAACTTGCCGTCTTTATAAAGCAACTGTCCTAAGTGATAATCCCCGTGGATGCGCTGCGGTACTAGAAAGCGGGGGTCTTCGGTGCATCTAGATGCACTTGCTTTTTGTTTGTCATCCCGGGCTAGACCCGGGATCTCCTCTTGAGTTTGCAACTTCAGTTTTTCCACTCGCGCCACCAAATCCTGTTTCCCGTTTGCCTGCAGTAAGGCAATCAATTTGTCGAAGGGAACTTCTTCGGCCCGCGGGGCGGTGCCGTCTAAATCTTTGAGTGCCTTGTGCATTTGGGCGGTGGTGCGCCCGAGTTCAAGTGCGGCGTCTGCAAAAAAGTTCTGGCTGCCGGATTGCGTTTTCTCGCTCGGTGTGCGGACCATTAAATCCCAAGCATTTGTAGCGCCTTCGATATGATTTTCGAGAATGCCGATAGCGTAACTTGCGGTGTAATCTTGATATTCGATGGATCCTAGAAGTTGCGGAACACCGTCAAAATGGGTCGCGTTCAGTTGCGAGAGGATTTCTTGTTCGGGGTGAATGCCTGCCTGTAGACGGCGGAACATCTTGAAAAAATACTTGCCCTTGACATAGAAGGCGGAATTGCTCTGCTCGGCACCTAGCGGGGTTGCTGTTGCGAGCGACACGCGGTCAAGTTCTGCGAACCGCTGGAATTTGAAAAATCCGTTGCGGGCCTTGTACGCCTGGATTGCGGCAAAGCTTCCAAAACCTTCGGCGAGAAGGGCGCCCGCTTTAGATTCGTCGCTCATGGTGGCGTACAGGTCGCTTGTACCGTTTTCGAATTCAACCTTAAGAATCTGGAGTTGTACGCCCGCGATTTCGGCAGAATCCATTTCGCTGACTTGACGGATGGCCTGCCCCTTGCCCATGAACCAGCGTTTTCTTGAAATGTCCTCAATCATCGCACATCTCGCATCACACATTTCACATTAGCCTCTGGCCTTAAGCGGTGGAAAATACCCTTGGGCGCGCAGCGTGGCGAGAATCTTGAGTTGTGTTTCGAGAGGCTCCTTGAGAATCCCTTCGAGTACGAATTCGGGAATGCGCTTTTGTGGACGGAATTCCTTGGGAATATCTTTAAAATCGGACAGTTGCCAGTTCACGAGGAGCTTGGGCAGGAATTGATCCCACGGAAACAGGTCGCTTGGTTTGAGGTAAAAACGGGCTGGCTTTTTACCGTCTTTGGCGTCGAGCAATAGGGAACCGTCCCTAAAGCAACTAAAAAGCACAGCCTGCCTTTCCTCGTTCGAGGTGGCGGGCTGCGCTGGTATAACTAACACCATTTTCAAAGTACGAAACCTTAGGCCGCAAGTTCCCTTTGGATTTGCGAATACTGATAGCTCGAAATCGACGTGATTTTGAGAATCAGTTCGCGTGTAATGCCGGCCTTGATTAGCGCCTTCGCATACTGGAGTCTGCTTGTGTTCGACATAACTTACCTCACACGTTAAGACACTGTCGATTTGTTTACTCCAATAAAGATACAATAAAATTTTGACATTTCAATGTCAAAAATAATGCATTTTTTTTCGTGTTTTCGGGTATATTGGGCCTAACTTGTTGATAGTTCGTGAATTAGGTCCATTCACTTTCTTTAGGGAAAATGTGATATAAATTACAGAAAAATGCAGGTTGCTTTTGTTAACGATCTGTTACAAAAGGTCCTTCAAAACAGGGAATTTGATGCGGTATTCTTCTTGCGGAGTCGATTCAATTCGCCCGTAGACAATGCATTCTTCCTGGCCGTTTGCGCTTGCGATGATTTCGCCTTTTGGGTTGACTATCATGGAGTTACCGCCGTTTAGTTCGCTACCGGTGCAGTTGACTGCGGCCATGTATACTTGGTTCTCGATAGCGCGGGCTTGCAGCAAGGTTTTCCAGTGTGCAATGCGTGCGAGTGGCCATGCTGCCTGAACGGTGATAAGTCTTGCCCCTGCCTTGACGGCGTCGCGGTAAAGTTCCGGGAATCGCAAGTCAAAGCAAATGGTTGCTGCCGTATTCCAATTCGCAATTTTGAATAAATTAACTTTTTCGCCGGCACTGAATTTCGCTTGTTCCATGAAGAAGGGGCGGCGCTTGTCGTAGTGCGCGAATTCTTGTGCGCATTCGGGAACGTAGACGCTGCTGTGGTTCAAGAGCGTGCCGTTGGATTTTGCAATGCCCGCCCCCATGACGGTGCAGCCGGTTTGGTTTGCAAGTTCGTAGAGCAACTTTGCGGTCTCGCCGGAATCTTTCGTCGAAAAGTCTTCGGCAGCAGATTCCGGGTGTAGGGGCAAGTAGCCCGTGGCAAACATTTCGGGCAAAACGATAAGTCCTGGCACGGGGTCGCTTGCGTTTTTGCGGATTTTGGCGGTCAGTTCGCGCACTTTGGCGAAGTTTTTTGCCTTGTCGTTCGGGGCGACGTCCATTTGTACCAAGTAAATATCGAGCATACTATAAATATAGAACTTAGTTGGTAGAACTAAGAACTTAGTTTTTTCTATTTTAAAAAATATGAGATTACGCTCCCTGTTTGTTTTCGTACTGCTTTTTGCAGCAGCCATATTTGCCGCGACCCCGACCTTGATTGTGGGTGTGGTTCTGGAATCCGAAACTGATTTGCCTATCAAGAATGCGACGATTACCTATGTCTCGGGTAAGAAACTCGGTGAAACCGATTCCGATGGTCGATTCGAATTGACTGCCGAATCCAAGAACGCCGTGCTCATCTTTAAGAAAGAAGGCTTCGATAGCGTGCAGGTGGAATTACAGGACTTTGCCGACTTGTTCGACATGGTGATTACCATGCAGACGACTGCCGACGTGCGCAACCTGGGAACAAGCACTGTGATCGGTGGCGGTGCCGACAAGGTACAGTGGAGTTTTGAACGCAAGGTGAATCTCGACAAGCTCGAAGATGCAGCCGGCATGCGTTTTGACGTGACGGAACACCTGAGTCAGATGCCGGGAATTTCGGGCCAGAAAGACTTTAGCAGCGCTCTTTACTACGAGGGCTCCCGTGCAAGCGACGTGGCTTACCACTTGGGCAGGCTCCGCGTGCCGAACATGCGCCACTTGGATGTCGGGTTCCCGGGCAACCTTTCGGTGATTAACCCGCATATCCTGAGTGCAATCGAAATTCATGACCATTATGGAGAAGGCCCGATCGGTCAGGGCCTGGCAACGTCTGTGCAGTACATTCCCGAACAAACCAAGGGCGACTGGGGCCTGCGTGGAACGGCCGGCATTGCCTTGCAAGAAGTGGTGGTTGACGCACCATGGCTTTTCTGGGACAGCTTCAGGTTCTCTTTCCGCAGACTCGACGACGAAATGCTCAAGAACATGGGCGAAAAGTTCTTTAGTGAATTCCGCAAGGACCGCAGTGCCGAATGCTCGGGCAGCGACTGCAACGTGAAAACCTCTGATCCGTACGACTTGACCGCTTTTGACGTGTATGCCCAGTTTAACGGTTCTGACACCAACGGCAACACTTGGGCCTTGCGCACCTTGTATAGCTCCGATGAATACAGCGTGCACCAGGATACCGCGACCTCTTATAACGAGGTGAACTCGATCGACATTATCGAAGGCAAGCAGCAGTACTTGGTGGTAGGTGCCGAATACAATTCCCGCTTCGGAACCTCGGCTCACGCCGGCGTGGTTCGCGAAGTGCTGGGCGATACGCTCCGCGATACGAAGGGATTCCGCAATACGGCTAATTCCAAGGAAGCCGCCACCTATATTGACGGTTACGAACAGACCCATACGACTTTGACAGGCGGCATCGACAAGAACTTCAAGGGAAGTATCCTGGGCTCCAAGCTGAGCTGGGCCTTGCTCTATGAACACCACTTCGTGGAACGTAGTTACCAGGATTACGGTGGCTCGATTACGGATGACTTTAATGCGGGCGTGTGGTCGGGTGCCGGCCGCATGAACTGGCAGAGCGACTTTTCTCAGAAGATTCTTTCTGTGGGTGCGGTGACCGACTTGGGAGAACGCGAAGCGGCTCCGACAGCCTCGTTCGACTTTGACCAGAACCTTTCTCATGTGGACACTGCTTACTGGAGATTGATTGCAAACGCCGCTTACCGCAGCGACTGGAAGCCTTATTATGATGACGGCGATCTGACGGGTCGCCTGGAATCGGGCGTGTCCGGCAAGCTCGGCTTGGGTTACAACTCCAAGTACTTTGTGGCTCAGGGTTCCGGCTTTGGCCGTTACTACCCGGATCCGCTGCTCCCGATGCCTAAGGCTTTTGCGCAGTACGAAGACGTGACACCGATTGACTACGCCTGGGTGGCAGGTGCTTCTGCCACGATGGAACTCAAGACTTCTCACCATTTCTCGATGGCGACGAACGTGAGCTCCGTGTATGGTGAATACGAACTCGATGGTGGCAAGTCACTCCCGTGGGAAGCGAACTCCCGCTTGGATATTCTGTCGCATTTCCGCTATTACCCGCGTAAGGACTCGATTCTTTCGTTTATCATTACGCACCACGCAGCATTGCACCGTCCTCTTTATTACTACGAAATCATGCCGTCTGATCCGAAGGACCGCAGAAACGGTACCCGTCGCCTCAAGGATTTCCATGACTTCACGGACATGTTCCGTACGGATGCCCGCGTGAACCTGGATTTGATTGGCAAGAACAACAGCTTCTTCAGGACGGCAAGATTCTACGTGGAAGTGGATAATATCTTTGCAAACCTGGATGTCGATGCCCTCAAGTTCCTGGGTAGCGAAAACGCCCGCGAACGTTCTTGGGTGACCCGCGACAATAACGAAGACATTAACGATGGCTATGACCTGGTGCCGTTTATTGCCAAGGGCATGGGCCTGTACGTGCAATTCGGTGTCGAAGTCCAGCTGGGAATCTAGTTGCTAGAAGATGAATGATGTGTAATGTGAAATGTGTGAAGGGAAATAATACATCTCACATTCCTCATTTCTCATTTCACATTGATATTTTGGTTGGGCTCATGTTTCGGATACTTCTGACAGTACTTTTTCTGGGTGTCATGGCTTTTGCTCACGAAACGGATTCCCTATTTGTGCCGCCGAAGCCCGATAAGCCCTTGCGTTATTGCAGTTCTGTCAAAAAGTGGATTGAATTTGCGATGGCAGATTCCAACATGGTTGAAATTACGCGCCTGAAGGGCGTGCGCATGGACTTGCGTTATGCGACTTTCAATAACGTGACAGGCCATGACTTGTACTGCGGCGTGCAGCGAGCCTTTGTGCATAAAGATGCCGCGGCAAAACTCCGCAAGGCTGTGAAAATTATGGAACGTGAAATGCCGGGTTCCGAGCTTGTGATTTTTGATGCGTCGCGCCCGCTGTATGCGCAAGAGGCTTTGCGAAAGACAGTGCGTGGAACGCCCTATTCTGCCTACGTTTCTTCGCCGGCTACGGGCGGGCTCCATAATTTTGGCTTGGCGCTTGACTTGGGTATTACCGATGCCGATGGCAACTTGCTTGACATGGGCACGGACTTTGATTCTTTTGAACGCTGCGCGGGCGAAGTCGGCGAAGCGGAAGCTTTAAAGAGCGGCAGGCTTACGCAGGAACAAGTGGATAACCGCAACAAGCTCCGCAAGATTATGCGCGGGGCGGGCTGGGTCCCGCTCGGCAGCGAATGGTGGCATTTTAATGCTTACCCCAGCAAGTACGTGCGCGAAAACTATCCGAAGTTTCCGCTTTAACGATAATTTTAACGATGTTGTTAGTTTGTTTTAAATGCTTTTTGAGGGGCTGTACAGGCTAGATAATGTGTAATGGCGGAAATGGCCTGTACTATTTTTCGATTTTTTGAAAAAATGAAGGTTGCTTTGCTGCTGGTACAGGTTGAATGGTATACTTGAGCTTGTTAGACCTGTACGAAACGCCTTCTTTTCGGTTGTCAAATGCTTTTTGAGAGATTTTGTACAGGCTAAAAGTATTGCGCAATTTGAAAAGGCCTGTACAAGCCGCATTTTTTTTGAAAAATCTGGCCTATGTGACATTTTGGTACAGGCTAAAAAGTTTATTGTGGAAAAATTGGTCTGTACAATACAGAAATTATTCTATTTCTACCTTGATTTCTACGTTTTGCACCCAGGGCTTGGCGCCGTTGATGACGGGGTGCAGAATCTTGCGTACAGGCGCTAAGTCCTGGGTCTTGATGTAGAGTTTTGCCCAGTGGACATTTTGCACGACAGGCACGAAGGCGTCCACAGGGCCGAGCACCATGAGCTTCTTGTCGGCGCGCAGAAGTGATTCCAGACGCTCCATGGTGTGGCGGAGTAAATCTTCGTCGCGGCTGCCGCAGCTGATTTCCACGAGCTTGCAGAAGGGCGGGTAGAAGGCGGCGCGTCGGTCTTCCATTTCCTTGTTGGCAAATCCGTTAAAGTCGTGGTTCACGGCGAACTGCATCACGGGTTCAGACGGCTTGAGTGTCTGGATAAGTACCAGGCCTTCGCCGCCGGCGCGACCCGCGCGCCCTGCAGTCTGGCTCAGCAGTTGGAAAAGCCTTTCGGTGGAGCGGAAGTCGGGAATGCCGAGCCCGCTATCGGCGCCAACGACCCCGACTAATTGTACGCCCGGGAAGTCGTGGCCCTTGGCGACCATCTGCGTTCCAAGCAGAATGTTGTATTCGCGATTGCGGAACGCGTCAAGAATCTTTTCACTGGCGCCCACGTTCTGCGTGGTGTCGCGGTCCATGCGAATCACTTTCGCATTCGGAATCCATTCCTTGATTTCGTCTTCGAGCATCTCGATCGCGCCGCCCACAAACTCATAAGTTTCGGCGCCGCAGGCGCTACACGGTGTGTTCACCGGGTAAAGGGCAGCGCAGTAGTGGCACATGAGCGAGCGGTATTGCTTGTGGTAAACGAGCGGAATGTGGCAGTGTTTGCAGTAAAGTGTTTCGCCGCATTCGGTACACACGCGCATCTTCGAAAAACCGCGACGGTTCATGAGGATAATCGCCTGGTCCCCGCGCTCGATACAATCGGTCAATGCTTCGCGGAGCGCGGGCGACAAGAGGATGCCTTTTTGCTGGCGCATCTTGCCCATGTCGACAATTTGCACCTTCGGGAGCGGCGCCTGCGTGGCGCGTTCCTTGAGCGTAACCGTCTTTAAGTTGTTCGCTTTCGCGTTGTTGAATGTTTCAAGGCTCGGCGTGGCGCTGCCGAGCACCACGAGGGCTCCGTACTTGTACGCCAAGTGGAATGCCATTTCGCGGGTATGGTAACGCGGCGCCGGGTCCTGCTGCTTGAAAGAGGAATCGTGTTCTTCGTCGAGAATCACGAGGTCGAAATCGAACGGCGCAAGAATTGCGCTGCGGGTGCCGAGAACCACTTGCGCGTCGCCCTTCAAAATCGAGACGTAGCCTTCGCGTTTCTTGGGCGCCGAAAGTGCGGAATGCAAAACCACAATCGGGACTTGCAGGAAATCTTCGAAGCGCTTGCGCGTTTGCGGCGTGAGCCCGATTTCGGGCACGAGGATTAAAACTTTCTTGTGGCGCATCAAGGCTTCGCGGGCGAGCTCCTGGTAAACG
The DNA here is from genome assembly GCF_900142495.1 of Fibrobacter sp. UWOV1. Taxonomy (NCBI): domain Bacteria; kingdom Pseudomonadati; phylum Fibrobacterota; class Fibrobacteria; order Fibrobacterales; family Fibrobacteraceae; genus Fibrobacter; species Fibrobacter sp. UWOV1. The sequence goes on from NZ_FRBA01000004.1 coordinate 111,364, forward strand.
CGGGTCTTTCCCGAACCTGTAACGCCGTGAAGCAATACGCCGCGGAATCCGTCTTTGTCCAGTTCTTCGCAAAGCGTGTTGAATGCGTTAGTTTGTTCTAATGTCAACGCCGGAGCTACTGGGGTAGGCTGTCTACTGTCTACTTCCGACTGTCTACAGTCTGCGGCGAGTGCGTTCAGGTACTTCTCGAAATCGGCGGGCCAAAAAACGAACAGCGCCTTCATGGGTGTGCTAATGTAATACCGCGCCGTCCATTCGAGCGTTTCCATATAACGTTCGCTAAAGCGGTAGCCCGACTGGTGCGGGTAAGCGGGGCGCACATCAAACTTGGGGCGGTCCTGGTGGACGCGTGCGACCACGGCGAGGGCCGGCTTTTTACGGGTGGCAAACTGAACCCATACAACGTCTCCGCGGCAAAGGCTTACTCCGGCGGGCACTCCGTAGGTGTATACATCGGGCGCCATGGGAATGTACACTTCGCAAAAATCCGTTAACAATTCGGACTTGAGCTTCTGATGAACCTCTTCGGGGGCGCTAAGTTTTGGGATTCGTTTTGTCACGGGCTAAAAGATAGTTAATACCGCAAAAAGCGCCTATTTTACAATCTTTTTTGTTTCAAAAAACTTTTTTTGTTAGATTATAGTATGCAAATCCCCTTTGGGAGTTGCCATACTATTGGAGATCTCTATGAGCTTATTTGACGCCTTTAAACCGAAGTGGCAAAATTCCAACCCCGAAAAGCGACTGGAAGCAATCGCTGAATTAGGTGCGGACAACCAGGATGTCCTGGAACGTGTTGCCGAGTCTGATACCGATGCTTCTGTAAGGATTGCTGCCGTAAAGAAGTTGTCCATCATTGCTACTCTGAAAAAGATTTCAGAACGTGATTCCGACGAAGATGTGAAGCGCACGGCTAAGACTCGTTATTTGGAAGAAGTGGTCAAGAAGCTTAAAACCGAGGCTCAACCGAGTGCCGAGGATCTCGCTTATCTGCAAGACCTTAAGGATACGCACTATGCCGAAGACTTGCTCAAGGGTGTGAACACCGCAGGTCTCGTTCGTGCCGAACTCGTAAAGATTTGTACCAAGCAGTCGGTCCTGGCCCTTGCCGCTAACCGCGACTTGGATGAAGACATCGCTATGTCCGCTGCACGCAAGGTGACCTCCGACTCCTTGCTCCAGGATATTGCAAAGAACTCCAGACAGCCCGAAGTTCGCAAGGCTGCAAGTGAACGAATCCGCGCAAGAAAAGAAGCTGAAGACAACGGTAAGAAGGCGGCCGAACTCTTGGCAAGCAAGCGCGAAGCTCTTGTACAGCAAGCTCATTTCTTGGCTGCGCAGAAGGAACCCCTCTCTGTCAAGGCACAGTTTGAATCTTTGATGGAAGAAGCCGCAAAGCTTGGCATGGGCGACAAGCAGGCGACGATTGACGAAGTCTATGCAAGCTTCAAGAAGTTCTGCGACGAAGCCGATGCCGCACGCATCGCAGCCGAAAAGGCCGAAGCCGAAAAGCAGGCAAAGATTGCCTCTCTCTCGGCGGCTCTCGAAGAACTCGAAACCTTGATTTCTGAAAACAAGGTGGCGGACAACGCCGAACGTGTGGATGCCATTCTCGCTGAATGTGCCGAAAGCAAGTCCCTGATGGATTCCGCTTGGACCAAACGCTACAACAATGCCTCCTTCAAGGTGCAGGATTTGCGCAAGGTTAAAGACGTTGTGGTGGACGTGCCCGAAGCGACCGACGAATCGGTGCGACCGGAACTGCTGGAACGCCTTAAGGCCTTGGCAGATACCGACGTGAACGACATGACCAAGAAGCATTTGCATGCCCTTGTGCGTGAATGGGAAAAGCTTCCGCTGTTGGAAGGTGAAGACCCGATGTTGCAGTCTTACAACGGACTCCGCAACACGCTCTCTAACAAGATCTCTGCATACGAAGAAGATTCACAGAAGCGTTTCGAAGCCAATTCCGAAAAGCTCAAGGCTATTATCGAAAAGGTAAAGGCCCTCGACGAAAACGAAGACTTCCGCGACTTGAACAAGAAGGTTCGCGAATTCTATCAGCAGTGGAAAGAAATCGTGGGCGAAAACAAGTTCAAGTATCATGATTTGTGGCAGGAATACAAGGCCGCAACGGCGCGCTTCCAGGAAATGCAGCAGTGGGAAAACTGGCATAACGAAAAGGACCGCGATGACCTGCTCCTTGAAATGGATGCTCTGACCAAGGAACCGGGTAGCCAGGCCGTTCTTGCCAAGCTTAAGGATATTACGAACCGCTGGAAAGAAATCGGACCTATCTCTGCCGCCAAGCTGCAGGAATACCGCGATCATTTCCAGAGCAACTACGAAAAGATTAAGGAAAACTGCGCCGGCTTTATCGAAGAGATGAATGCGGAACGCCAGAAGAACTTGGCCGACAAGGAAGCCCTTTGCGCGAAGATTGAAGATCTTGTCAAGAACACGGAAATGTTCTGGAAGGACAAGTACAAGGCCATGCAGGATATCCAGGAAAAGTGGAAGGCCATTGGCATGGTGCCTAAGGAAAATGTGGCTGCATTGACCGAACGTTTTAAGGCTGCAATGACTGCCTACTATGCACAGCACAAGGAAAACCTGAAGGCCGAAGACGAAAACCGCGAAGCCAACTACGAAAAGAAGGTGGCGCTTTGCATGGAAGCCGAAGCCCTCAAGGAATCAAACGACTGGAATGCTACTTCGAACAAATTAAAACAGCTCCAGGAATCCTGGAAGGCCGTGGGTCCTGTGCCGAAGAGCAAGTCCGACGAAATCTGGAATCGATTCCGTACGGCATGTGACAGCTTCTTCGAAAAGAAACGCGCCCATTTTGAAGAAATGGATGCTTCGAAGCAGAAGAATCTGGATGCCAAGAACGCTCTGTGCGAAAAACTTGAAGCCATGGAAGCTGCCGGTCAGGGTTCTCTTGAAGAACTGAAGGCTGTAGAAGCGGAATGGAAGGCCGCAGGTATGGTTCCGAAGGAAGCGATTGAATCTATCAGCAACCGCTACAATACGGTTTATAACAAGATTCTCGAACGCCTCGCACACGCCGATTCCACCTTGGCTCAGGGGCTCGACGTAATCAAGGAAAAGAAGAATGCCATGATCGATAAGGTTCGCCAGTTTGCCGAAAGCGCAGGCTCTAACCAGCTTGCAGACGCGGTTCGTGAACTCCAGAAGGAATGGCGTGAACTTGGATTCTGCGGTATCGAAGATATGGATCTTTACAAGAAGTTCCGTGAAGCTTGCGATGACTTCTTTACCCGCCGCCGCGACCAGCTCGACATTCAGGAACAGGCTCGCCAGAATAACTTGCAGAAAAAGCTGTTGCTCTGCGAACAGGCCGAAGACTTGCTGACTGACTTGAACGAGCAGACTGTCGGTGCCTCGATGAACAAGGTGAAACACCTGCGCCGTTTGTGGAAGGAAGTGGGAGCCGTGCCGCGCGAACAGTCTGAAAAGACGTGGCAGCGTTTCAATTCCGCCTGCGATAAGGTGTTTGCCTTTGGCCGCAAGGACAAGGAAGAAGCTCCGGCTGCTGCTCCGGCAGAAGCATAATAGTTCTGAATCCGGATTTCTGAATTCGGAATTATTATTGAATGTGAAATCATAATTAAAAAGAGGATAGCGTTGCGCTGTTCTCTTTTTTTATGTGAACAACAATTTTTTCTATTTTTAACGCTGAAATCTGAATTCTTAATTCTGAATTGAAAATGCAATTTCCTCCTTGGACAAGTATTGACGATGCCGCGCGCCTGCTCCACGACGGACAGGTGGTTGCGATTCCGACCGAGACCGTTTACGGCCTTGCGGGTAATGCTTATTTGCCGTCGGCCCTGGCGCAGATTTTTGCGATTAAGGAACGCCCGACTTTTGACCCGCTGATTGTTCATATTTGCGAAATTTCGCAGTTGGCTGATGTTGCCGAAAATATTCCCGATGCGGCGTATGCGCTGGCGAAGGCTTATTGGCCGGGCCCGATGACGATGATTCTGCCCAAGAAGGAATGCATACCGGATTTGTGTACGAGCGGACTCCCGTCTGTGGCGGTGAGGTTCCCGAGCCACCCGGTGGCGCAAGAGATTATCTGGAAGGCCGGCGTGCCTCTTGCGGCTCCGAGCGCGAACTTGTTCAAGCATGTGAGCCCGACGACAGCGGAACACGTGGCAGCTCAGCTCGCCGACCGCGGCCTTGCGGGCATCGTGGATGGTGGCCCCTGCGACGTGGGCGTGGAAAGTACGATTGTGTCGCTGGTGGGCGAGCCGACGGTTTTAAGGCCGGGAGCCGTAACGCCCGAAATGATTGCGAAAGTCATCGGTGATGTGAAGATTAAGGAATCGACCTCTAAGCCGGGGCAAGCTATGCTAGCGCCGGGGCAGTGCGATACGCACTACCGCCCGCAGGTTCCGCTGCTCTATGGTGAAATTCCTGCTGGCTTTACGCTTCCGGAACACTGCGTGCGGATTGCCTTCGGCAATCACCCCGGCGTGATTCCTGCGATGCTGAATCTGTCGGAATCGGGCAATATGCTAGAGGCGACAGCCAAGCTGTACGCCTACATGCACGACTTGGACGACCCCAAGTACGACTTGATTCTGGTAGACCCGATTCCGAATGTCGGCGTCGGCATGGCCTTGAATGATCGCCTCAAAAGAGCGAGCATCAAGGTTTAGTCTTTTTTCTTCAGGATGTTTCTGAGTTCTTCTGCGGCGCGTTGCAAGTCGTCGTTGATGATGACGTATTCGTACTTGCCCTTTGTCTTTGCAAATTCCATTTCTTTCTTGGCGTTTGCAAGGCGGAGCTGAATCACTTCTTCGCTGTCGGTACCGCGTCCGCGAAGACGCTTTTCAAGTTCTTCTTCGCTCGGCGGCAAAATCAGAATGCCCGTAGCGTCGGGGTAGACCTTGTCAAAATTCACTTTGCCGAAAACGTCGAGGTCGAACAACACGCGGTTGCCTTCGGCGAGAGTATGCTCGACAAAGCTCTTGGGCGTACCGTAGTAATTGCCGTGGACTTCGTTCCATTCGATCAAGCCATCTTCCTTGATGAGCTTTTCGAATTCTTCTTTAGTCTTGAAGAAATAATGAACACCGTCGACTTCGCCTTCGCGCGGCTTGCGCGTGGTGGCCGAAATAGAATACTTGATGTCCGGAAAATCCTTGATGACCAAATCCTTGAGGGTGGTCTTGCCTGCGCCACTAGCGGCACTCATAACGAATAATTTATTGCGCATAAAAACCTTTTAACTTCTTGCAATCAATTTCAATGTGAAATGTGTAATGTGTAATGTGAAATGTTTCGTCATGCATTTCTCATTTCACATTCCTCATCACTAATCACTGTTTACTTCTTATCTTCAATGTAAAGCGGACGCTGCTTGACTTCGTCGTAAATGCGGCCGATGTATTCGCCCATAATGCCAATAGACATCAGCTGTACGCCGCTAAAGAAAACGATGGCGGTCATGAGGGATGCCCAGCCGGGAACCGTCGTGGCGGGGCTCAGGAATTTTTCGAGGATGGACCAAATCAAAACGCCGAGACCGACGATGGTCGCGAAGAGTCCTGCATAGAAACTGATTTTGAGCGGTGCGGAACTGAATCCGGTAATGCCGTCGAGAGCGAGACGCACCATCTTTTTGAGCGGGTACTTGGAAGTGCCTGCGGTGCGTTCGGCGCGGTCGTACTTGACGCCAATCTTCTTGAATCCGACCCAGCAGACGAGCCCGCGCAAGAAGCGGCTACGCTCGGGCAAGTTCTTGAGCTGATTCACCACGCAGCGGTCCATGAGGCGGAAGTCTCCGGTATCAGGCGGAATGTCGATGCTCGTGAGTTTGCCGATCAGGCGGTAGAAGCAGAAGGCGGTAAAGCGCTTGAAAATGGTTTCGCCTTTGCGCTTGTTGCGTTGTGCGTAAACCACCTGGTAACCTTCGCGCCACTTTTCGAGCATTTCGTGAATCAGGCTCGGCGGGTCCTGCAAGTCGCCGTCGATAATGACAACTGCATCGCCGGTAGAATGATCGAGGCCCGCGCTGAAAGCAGCCTGGTGACCGAAATTGCGGCTGAAGTTGATAATCTTGTTGTTCGGATTCTGGGGCAAAAGCGATTCTACGATTTCGCGGGTCTTGTCCTTGGAACCATCGTTTACAAAGATGAGTTCGTGCTCGATATCCTTGAGTTCTTCTTCGAGAACGCGGTAGGTTTCGGCGACGATTTCTTCTTCGTTAAAAACAGGAATGATTACAGATAACAGCATGATTTACCTAGGGAATAAGCGCGGGGTTGATGATATCGACATGGTCGCAGTCCATGTCTTCGTAAGAGTTTGTCTTGATGATAAGTGTTTTCACGTTTTCGACGCTCACTTCGGCAACCTTTAAATTGCCCAGAGCGAATCGGCCACTGTCGTGAATCACGTTTCCGTCGGCAATGATTTGCAGTTGGACGCCATCGCTGCAGAGCGATTCTTCGTCGAGGCCGTAACCCATCTTGAAAGTCTTGTACTTGCCTTCGATATTGAATACCGTTTCGGAAGAGGCGTGTGTGCCAAAGCCGTCGTTGTAGAGCTTGCCGCCCACCTTGAACGTGTTGCCTTCGAGCGAGGTGTTCTTGTGGAGCTTGCCCCAAGCTTGCTTGTGGCTTACGTAAGGCAATTCGGTCAGTTGCATGGCGCCTTCGGCATTGTTAAAGTAGAATTTCTGGATGTCGGCCATGAGTTTGCCGTTTTCGCGGTTCTGCACCACGAATTCCATCTGGTTGTAGCCAGACTTTAACTTGTCTTTAGCAATGCTTCCGCTAAAGCTTCCGTTAGAGTATGTGTTGTGCGCAATGGTGTCGCCATCGAAAAGAATGGTGTAGTCCCACTGGTTTGCAATGGCTGCGGTCTCGTTCAGGCTGAATCGGTAGAAGAGCGATTGTTCAGCGAGGGAATCTCCAGAGGCCGGTCTCAACTCGAGGTCGCTTACGGCAATAATTTTTTGCGGGTTGAATTCCTTGCGCCCATTGAACTTCGCGATTTGCACCCAGTAGTTGTTGGTAATCAGAATGTTCTTGACGCCTTCCAAATCCATGTCGCGTTCAAACACGTCGCAGGTGGTGGCAATGCGATGTTCCACCGCCTTCTTGTGGTAAGTCTGGCTGTCCCAACAGTCGAGGCCGCGAATGTAGTAGACCTCGCCTTGGTATTTGTCGATGAGTTTCTTGAGATCAAGGGAGCTCATTTGACGGGCGCGGTCGTAATGAATCGAAGAAATGCCGTAACCGATAAAATGCCAGGGACGGCCGTATATGAACATGCGTTCCTTTTTCGGCTGTTCCTTGAGCCAACTCAGAATTTCGTATTCTTCGATGGTCAGGTGGTTGCGGTTGTACATGATGTTTTTGTTGAAGTCTTCTTTATAGTGGAAGGTCCAACCGGTAAAGATAAGGCCTGCAACGAGCGTAATCAGGGCGGCAGTCATGGCATTCTGCTTGGCGTCTTTGCCGCTCATGGAATCAATCAGCAGCTTTACCAAGTGGGTTACCGGGAGGGCGCCGACAAAAGCCATCGACGGCAGCATGACCAAGCTGTAGCGCTGGTTGATTTGGATGCTGAAATCGCCCGAGACGTTTTCGAGAATCACGTATGTCTGAATGTGGTACAAGAGCAAGAAGGCGAGAATTTCAAGGTAGAAGTATTCCTTCTTCTTGGCGCCCCAAATGGCGCGGACCACCAGGTAAATGGCACCGATGACGAACAGGTAATTAAAGTAAGTGAGAAACGGGTTTTCAAGCTCGCCGTTCTTGGTGAGCGGCTTGGTCATTTCGGTCCAGTTGCGGGCGAGGTCTTCTAGGAAGTGGCCGTGGGCCTCGAATTCTCCACCCTGGAAACCAAAGCCCTGGAAGTAGCTGATGGTCAAAAGTGCCGGGACCGAGAACAGAGAAAGCGTCACAAAAAAGGTGGGAGCCTTGGCGCTCTTGCTGTCCAAAAGTTTGGGCAGGGCGAACAGGATGAAGGCGAATAGGCAGAAGACGGTCTCTTGGCGGGTCTGCGCGAAGAATGCCAACGAAAGTGCGAGAAGCGCCCAGTGCTTGACAGTATTGCGGTCAAATGCCCACTTGAAAATCAATAGCGAAAGGGCGGAAAGGAAAATGTAGAGCGGTTCCACTGACATGGCGCGGAACTGGAAAAGCACCGTGGGCTGCAATGCTGTAAGGAGTGCGGCAAAGAAGGCGAGGAGCGGCATCCTTGTCCAGGCGACAATCGCGAGGAACATTAGAAGCACAGCAAGCGGGAGCATCAGGAGCTCCATGTGGAAAATCCAGTGCAGGTTGTTGCCCAGGAGCGGCATGCCGAGCAGGTAAAGGAAGGCGAGGCCCTTTGTCTTGAAACTATTCGACTTACCGACGCAATTCAGTTTGCCGTTATCGAAGTATCCCTGGTTGCAGGTGCCCGATTCCTGGTTGTAATACATGTTCTGGGCAACCGACATGAACACGCTTTCGTCGCTTTGCACGCGGTGGCGGGCCTCGATCTGGGTGCCGGCGAAAATCGTAATCGCGGCGGTAAAGGCGAGCATCAAAATGGAAATCTTCTTTTCGGGGAGAATTCCCTTGATCCATTCCTTGAAATCCTTATGCAGGAGCGCAAAAATGACAACCGCAGCGATCAGCTGAACGATAAATAGCGGGAGCGGCAGGTACAGGTCAAGATTCTTGATGGTATCTTTGTGCCCGATATTGGGACCCAGGTAAATCAGGAACGGAATTGCAATTGATACGACAAGGCCGATAATGGTTCCCGGATGGGCGAGATTCTTCAAAAGTCCAATAATGAAAGCTTTCATTTTATAAATATAAATAATGAAGGCGCCCAAGGGCGCCTAGTTCGTTTGGAATTAATCCGATTTCATTTTTGTGTGAGCATTACTTCTTCTTTTTGCTCTTTTTGCTGGATTTCTTCGAAGATTTCTTGGAAGATTTCTTGGATTTCTTCGAAGACTTCTTGGATGACTTCTTTTTTACAGCTGGCTTGGGTTCCGGTTCCGGAGCAGGTTCTGCGGCCGGTTCGGGTTCCGGTTCTGCAGCGCTCTCTGCTTCGGGTTCTGCGGCAGCTTCTTCTGTAGCAGGCTCTTCGGCCGGGGTTTCTTCTGCTACAGGTTCCGTAGATTCGCTGGCAGTGGTGTCTTCGGAAGGTGTTTCTTCGGAGGCGCCGTAGCCGTAATCTGTTTCAGAGGTCGTTGCCGTGGTGTCCGGTTCAGAAGAGTCGTAAGCTCCGCCGGAGTAGTCAAAACCGGAGGTTTCCTGCTGCGGTTCCGGTTCGTTGGATTCAGTGTTCTGGAAAGCGTCCATGCTGTAGGGGTTTTCGGATTTTTCTTCAGCCGGCTTCTTGTCGCCAGAAAGGTTGAAACCGTAAGAAAGCATAACGCCTACGCGGCCGGACGACGCCCTGACCTTGGTGTCCATGCTCTTGTAGGACTTGAGGAGAGAAGTGTAGTCGTAGTTGACTTCGAGGCCGATGTTGAACGGCAAAATGACACCGACACCACCCTGGACGACAAAGTTGAGGGGGAGTTCCCACCAGTTGCCGTTGCTAGAAAGCGGAGCGAGTGTACCGGCGCGTGCGACAATGTACGGAGAAACGGCGTACTTGTCCTTGATGGGATCGTACGAAATGGTTCCCCAGAGAGGAACGGTTGCCGGCGTTACGACGGTGCTGCCCTTTTGCTGGGCGCTCTTATAGCCCAAGCCACCACCGAATCGGATAGGAATGTTTTCGGGGGAGACGAGGATTTCGGAGCCAATCATAAATACAAGATCAGTTTCCCACTTGATGTCAGCCTTGTTGCCGCCCTTATCGTAAGCGAGGTTCACTTTTGTGGGGAAGAGAATTTCGGTGAGCGGACGAATCTCAAGAGCGTTTGCTGTTCCGATGAGGCCGGCCAAGGTAACTAAAGCTATTTTGTAAATATTTTTTATCATATAAAGAGACCTTTGTTTTTCCTGTCCCAAAAATAGATATAAAACGGCCGTATATTATCACGGATTTGGTAAAACATTTTTCACTCATTTTCACTAATTATAAGGAGATTGTAAGGTGTTTTCTGTGGGTTTACCTTGAGAGATTGGCTAAAAAAAGTTAAATTTGGGGCGCTTAATTCTAAAGAGAGGTTAAAAAAGTGCAAGACGCGTTGGTTACAAAAGCGGCTGACAACATTCGAATCCTTTCCGCTGCCATGGTGCAGAAGGCAAAGTCCGGACATCCGGGTGGAGCCATGGGCGCTGCAGACGCCATTACGCTCCTGTATTCGGAATTTCTCCGTTTTGACCCCGAAAACCCCTACTGGGAAGCCCGCGACCGCTTCTTTATGGATCCCGGACACATGTCCGCGCTCCTGTACGGCGAACTGGCCATGCTCGGCAACCTCTCGATGGATGACCTCAAGAATTTCCGCCAGCTCGGCTCCCGCACGCCGGGCCACCCCGAAGTCGATGTCGCCCTCGGCATCGAAAACTCCTCGGGTCCGCTCGGTATCGGTCATGCCGTAGCCCTCGGTAATGCGATTGCCGAACGCTTCATGGTCGAACGCTTTGGCGACATCTTGCAGCACAAGGTCGTATGCCTCGTGTCTGACGGTGGCCTTGAAGAAGAAATCGCTTACGGCGTGGGCCGTATTGCCGGTCACCTAAAGCTTTCGAACCTCATTTTCTTCTATGACGCGAACCAGGTGCAGCTCTCTTGCAAGGTTGAAGACGTGATGAGCCACGACTTGGCTGGTCAGTACGAAGCATGGGGCTTCCGCGTGATTGACGTGGCAGACGGTCACAACATTGCAGAACTCCGCAAGGCTTTCAAGGCCGCTTGGGCCGAAACTGAAAAGCCGACCATCATCATCGGTCACACCACCATGGCGAAGGGTGCCATCGCCGAAGACGGCAAGAGCTTCGAAGGTGCCGTTTCTACTCACGGTCAGCCGCTCAATGCAGCAGGCGCTTCTACCGACGCAACGGTGAAGAACCTCGGCGGTGATCCGGCCGATGCATTCAAGATTTTTGACGACGTGAAGGCTGGCTTCGAAGCCCGTAAGGAAGAGCTCCGCAAGCAGGTTGCCGAATGGAAGAAGGCCAAGGCCGCTTGGGATGCCGCTAATCCGGAAAAGGCCGCCACCCTCAAGGAATGGCTCTCGGGCAAGGCTCCGAAGATTGACCTTTCCAAGCTCGAACTCAAGGAAGGTGTCGCTACCCGCGTGACTTCCGGTACTGTGCTCGGCTACCTCGCCGAAAACGTGAAGAACTGCATCTGCAGCTCCGCTGACCTTTCCAACTCCGACAACACCCAGGCCTTCCTCAACAAGACCGGCATCTTCCGCGCAGGCGACTTCAAGGGCGCCTTCGTTCAGGTGGGCGTTGCCGAACTGACCATGGGCGCCATCTGCTGCGGTATCGCTTTGCACGGCGGCCTCTATCCGATTTGTGCCACGTTCTTCGTGTTCAGCGACTTCATGAAGCCGGCGATTCGTATGGCTGCCCTCATGAAGCTCCCGGTCAAGTTCATGTACACGCATGACAGCTTCCGCGTGGGCGAAGACGGCCCGACGCACCAGCCGATTGAACACGAAACCCAGATCCGTTTGCTCGAAGGCCTCAAGCGCGAAGACGGCAAGTCTGAAATGTTGGTGCTCCGCCCGGCCGACGCCTTCGAAACCGTGACCGCCTGGGAAATGGCTTTTGAAAACATCGATCGCCCGACAGCGATTATCCTTACCCGCCAGAACGTGAAGACGCTCCCCGGTGACAAGCGCTACGAAGCTTCCAAGGCTTGCCGCAAGGGTGCCTACATCGTGAGCGACAATTGCGGTTCCGCACGCCCGGACCTGACCTTCGTGTCTAACGGTTCCGACGTGCTCCTGACTCACGACGCCGCCGAAATCCTCCGTGGCGAAGGTCTCAAGGTTCGCGTGGTCTCCATGATCAGCCCGGCCCTCTTCATGGCTCAGGACAAGGCATACCGCGATTCCATCATCGTTCCTTGGACTCCGGTGTTCGCAAAGTCCAGCGGCCTTCCGCTTCTGTTCGCCCAGGTCGTGGGTGGCTTCGGCAAGGTCTCCGGTCTCGAACGCTTTGGCGCTTCCGCTCCGGCAGCAGTGCTCGAAAAGGAATTCGGTTACACTCCGGAAGCTGTTGTGGCTGCTGCGAAGGAATACCTCGCTGAATTCAAGGCAAACGTCGAGGAATTTAAGAAGAACAATTAATAATTCGGATTTCGGAATTCTGAATTCGGAATTTAATTAGTTTTAACTCTGAAATCCGAATTCTGAAATCATAATTAAAGAGATGATTTGCCCGTTCTGCAAGAAAGATAACGACAAGGTGGTGGATAGCCGCGTGAGCGGTTCGTCCATTCGTCGCCGTCGTGAATGCTGCGAATGCGGCAAGCGCTTTACCACTCGTGAATACATCGAACTTCAGCCGCTGACCGTAATCAAGCGCAGCGGTGAACATGAACCGTTCCAGCGCGAAAAGCTGCTGCGCGGTATCATGAACTCCTGCAAGAAACGTCCGGTTTCTGTTGCTGACATAGAACAGCTCGCGACCAACGTGGAAAACGCCTTGACCGTGACTGAAAACTTCGAAGTCAGCTATGAGCAGATTGGCAACCTGGTGATGCAGGAACTCAAGAAACTCGATGCCGTCGCTTACGTGCGCTTTGCCTCGATTTACCGCGAATTCAAGGAAGTCGGCGAGTTCGTGGACCAGATCAAGAGCATGGACAAGTGACACGAAGTGTCATCCTGAGCGTAGGGCGAAGCCCGAAGTCGAAGGATCTATGGAGCAGGATTAATAAATAATGTATAATGTGTAATGTGAAGTGTGAGATGAGTAATTCCACATCCCACATCTCACATTTGTAATCAAAATCATTGCTTATGAGTTTTGCCGAAAAACTAGATGCTGCTTATAAAAGACGTGCTCCTTTGCTAGGGGTTACCGAGGCTTTCCGCATTGTGAACGGGGCTCCGGACGGTTTCCCCGGTATGACGCTCGACAAGTTCGGTGACCGTTACCAGATTCAGTTTTTCGGTGATGAATTGCTCCGCGAAAAAAATGCTGTCGTTGCCGCCGTCGCAGAAAAGTTCGCGCCGGTTTGCCTCGTTGTAAAGGAACGCCTTTCGCGTTCCGGCAAGTCGCTGGAGAACCCACCGATGGAAGTGGCGGTGGGGTGCGCGGAAGATTCTGTAGGTGTAGTCCGCGAAGGTTCAGCGAAATTTCACATCGATTTGCTCGACACGGTGAATCCGGGGCTGTTCCTGGACATGCGTCATATTCGCCTGGAGATGGGCGAGCGTGCGGCCGACCGCCGTATGCTCAACTTGTTCAGCTACACTTGCGCCTTCTCGGTGCACGGCCGCTTAGGCGGTGCAGAGATTTCGACGAATGCCGACATCAGCGCGAAGATTCTGGACAAGGGCCGCGAAAACTACGCCCTCAACGGCCTTGAACCCAAGCAGGGCGAATTCTTCAGAGGCAATGCCGTTGAATACGTTCACTGGGCGCAAAAGAAGGGCCTCAAGTTTGATGCCATCGTTTTGGACCCGCCGAGTTTTGCCCGCTTCAAGGGCAAGAACTTCAATGTGCGTGAACACCTGATGCCGTTGGTGGCCGACTGCGCCACGCTTCTGAACAAGGGCGGCCTCTTTATGGTGAGCTCCAACTACAGCGAATTTAATTTGTCCAAGTTTTCGCGCGATGCGCTCGCTGCGGTGGCATCTGTTCACTCGAACGCCAAAACGCTTTGGAACAAGTCGCAGGACATTGACTTTGTGGGCTCTGGCCACACTAAAGACAGCTGCCTTGTGGCAACGCTGATTGAAGTGTAACTATTTTGCGGCGATGGTGAAAAGCCCACTGCGTGGGATGTGAACCTTCCAGGTGAGCCATTTCATTTGCTTGTCGTTCACCATGAGGTAGGGGTCCACGAGAGCGACACTCTTGGTACCTGAGAAATCCATGGCGGTGCCGGCGTTGTCGTCGAAATTCTTGCCCTTGCCGAACACCTGATAGAACAGTGGTTGCCCGAAGGTGACCATGATTTCGGGCTGAATAAAGCTGAGTTCCTTGGTAAGCATCTTGCGGAGCGCGGCTTCGAGAAGCGGCGCGAGCGGGAGTTCGGTGGACTTGAAGAAATAGGTGATGCCGATGTCCTTCTGCTCGATGGAGAGGCTTGCGAACAGGCGCGAAAGCATCTGCCCGACGGGAGTTCCGAAGAAGGCGTCGGTGCTTGTGGCCGAAATGTTTGCGGCCTCGGCCATTTTAATGGCGGGGAGCAGGAAAAGCAATTTCGGCTTCGCGGGGCCTACGTAGCGGGCGAGGGCTGTTTCCTTGGCGTACAGGGCTTCGCCCTTGATGGACTCGTAGAATGCGTCAAGGGATTCTGCGGATTCAAAGGCGTGGGTAGCGCGCTTGACTGTGCGTGCCGTCGGCATGTTGGCAGCGGAAATTGCTGAGGCCTTGGTGTCGACGGCGCCGAAGAGCGAGGGGGCAAATCCGGTGGTGTCCGGAATCGGGGCCTGCGGAATCGGAGCGCTTGCGGCTTCCGGAGCTGTAGAAGCGGGCGCACTGTTCGGAAATTGAGGCGGCAGGTTGCGCGGCATCGGGCGTGCCGCAGGTGCTGCGGTCGGAGTCGGCGGAACGGGGCGCGGGGGAACAGGGGCAGCTGGGCGCGCTGCAGGCGCACCAGGAACAGCGGGCTTGCGCGTGAGTGTCCACGGTTCGTCTAGCAGAAGTTCCGCTTCGCCCAGGTCGATTTGTCCTGAAAGGTAGTTGCGCAGTTCGCTAAAGTCAAATTCGTCAGCCATTCAGGCGCTCCAGGCAAAAGTTCAAAATCGTCTCGGCCAAATCGACCTTCTCGCCCATGGCGAGCGGTGGAACGGGACTCCCCTTTTCCACCAGGGCGAAGCGCACGCAGTCGCGGCCGAAGCCGGAATCAGCGGCCACGGGCGCATTTAACAGAAGTGCGTCGGCTCCGCTCTTTTCAAGTTTTTCTGCGGCGTGTTCTTCGAAGTGATCGGTCTCAAGTGCGAATCCGACAATTACCTGCTTATGCGCGGCGGTTCCCGATGTGGAATCGGTGCGAGCCTTGCGGGCGGCAGTGCAGTCGCGTAGAATATTCGGATTCGGTACAAGTTCAATCGTCAGCTGGCTGCGGCTATCCTTGATTTTCTCGTCGGCGGCGTGGGCGGGGCGGTAGTCCGCTACCGCCGCGCAATGCACGACGGCGTCCGCAGAATCTAACCGTTCCATCACGGCGTCGTGCATGTCCCGGGCGCTTTGCACGCGGGTCACTTTCACGCCGCCCGGGAACGCCGCCTCCATCGGGCCTGCGACGACTTCGACTTCGAAGCCGTTGGCGTAGAACACCGAGGCAAGTGCCACCGCAGTCTTTCCGCTACTGCGATTGCTGATATAGCGCACCGGATCGATTGCTTCTTCGGTGCGGCCCGCCGTCAACAGCACCTTCTTGCCGTAGCCGGGAAGTGTAGAATCCTTCGTCGGGTCAATGTCTTTTGCAACGGGGATTGCCGGCGGTTCAATTCGGAATTCTGAATTCGGAGTTCGGAATTTAACGTCGCTGGCCTCTAAATAATCCACAATTTCTGCAGGTTCCATCAGGCGGCCTTGTCCGACTTCACCGCAGGCGAGTTCTCCCGCGGGCGATTCCAGCACGGTCGTGTTTTCAAAGCCGCGCAAAATCTCGAGGTTGCGTCTAACGGCGGGGGAGTTGTACATGGCCACATTCATCGCCGGTGCAATCACGCGCGGGCACGTGCAGCTCATAAAGCAGAGGCTCACCGGGTCGTCGGCGATACCGCAGGCGAATTTCCCGATGACATTTGCGGTCGCAGGCACAACCAGGTAAAGGTCCGCCCAACGAGGAAAATCAATATGCTGGAAAGGGCGCGCTTCGACGGCGCCGTTCTTTAGATACACGGGGCACTTGCTAAGGCTTGCAAAAGTCAGTGGTGCCACGAATTCTGTCGCCGCATCGGTCATGCACACGCGTACTTCTGCGCCCTTCTTTTGCAACAGGCGCAGTAGCTCGCAGCTCTTGTACACGGCGATGCCGCCCGAGACTCCGAGCAAGATTTTCTTTCCAGCGAGATTCATGCCCCCTAAGATAGAAAAAATGTGAGATGTGTAGTGTGAAATGTGTAATGACTGATTTTTCATTCCACATCCTACATTATACAATAAAAAACTCCCGTGGTTTTACCCACAGGAGTTTTTTAAAGTTGTCAGTAAGAAGTTAGAAGTAGGAAGTTCTAATAATTGCGACGTAGTCGCCTTACTATTCCTGCCTACTGTCTACTGCCAACTGCCTACTAAATTAAGCTTCGGCTTCAGCGTCAGCCTTCTTCTTGGAAGACTTCTTCTTCGGGGCGGTAGCTTCACCGATGGTGGTGCCAGATTCGCCCGGCTTGTGAGAGTCCATCCAAGCCTTGAGCTCGGCGGATTCACGGTTCTTGAAGTAGTCAACCACAGAGAGGAAGATCTTACGGTTGTTCTGATCGATTTCGGTCACGACAGCCGGAACTTCGTCGCCAACCTTGAATGCATCGGCCGGAACCTTGATGTATTCAGCGGTGAGCTTGGAGACCGGGATGAAGCCTTCGATACCGTCGTTGAGTTCAACCACGACGCCGCGGTCGAGCATACGGACGATCTTGCCCTTCACTTCGCTGTTCACCGGGTAGGTGGAATCGATGGTATCCCACGGGTCTTCGGTGAGGTGCTTCATGGAGAGGGAAATACGACGCTTTTCCTTATCGACGGCGAGCACGACGCATTCAACCTTGTCACCCTTCTTGACCATTTCGTTCGGGTGGGTGATCTTCTTGGTCCAGGACATGTCGGAAACGTGGATGAGGCCATCAACACCTTCCTTGATTTCGACGAAGGCGCCGAAGGATGCGATGTTGCGGATTTCACCAACCACGCGGGCACCCGGCGGAAGTTCGGTTTCGATAGAATCCCACGGATCGGATTCGAGCTGCTTCATGCCGAGAGAGATGCGTTCTGCATCTTCTTCAACCTTGAGCACGACAGCTTCGACTTCCTGACCCACGGAGAGGATCTTGGACGGGTGCTTGACATGCTGAGTCCAGGACATTTCGGAAACGTGGATGAGGCCTTCGACGCCGCTATCCAGTTCAACGAATGCACCGTAATCGGTGATGGAAACAACCTTACCCTTAACGATAGCGCCTTCCGGATAACGTTCGGCGATGTCCTTCCACGGATGCGGCTTAAGCTGCTTCATGCCGAGAGAGATGCGTTCCTTCTTGTCGTTGAAGTCGAGAACCATGACTTCGACTTCCTGGCCGAGCTGGAGCATTTCGGTCGGGTGGTTGATGCGCTTGTAGCTCATGTCGGTGATGTGGAGGAGGCCGTCTACACCGCCGAGGTCAATGAATGCACCGAAGTCGGTGATGTTCTTGACGATACCCTTGCGGACCTGACCCTTTTCGAGGGTTTCGAGCACGTCGCCACGCTGCTTGTTGCGTTCTTCTTCGAGAACGACGCGGCGAGACACGACGATGTTGCGGCGAGCCTTGTTGACCTTGATAACCTTGAGGTCGTATTCCTGACCGATGAGGGCGTTGATGTCCGGGATCTGACGGAGGTCGATCTGGGAACCCGGGAGGAAGGCGTCGATGCCGAACAGGTCGACAACCACACCGCCCTTGATACGCTTCGTGAGCGTACCGCGCACGACTTCGTTGTTTTCGAATGCAGCGTGGATGCGATCCCACACGCGCACGAAGTCGGCCTTCTGCTTCGAAAGGATGAGACGTCCGTCTTCATCTTCAAGCTTTTCGACAAACACTTCGATTTCGGAACCGATTTCGAGGGAGTCCGTGTCCTTGAATTCAGCACGGTCAATGACACCTTCGGACTTGTAGTTCACGTCGATCAGGACTTCCTGGTCGTTCACCTGGCTAATCTTACCAGTGACGAGCTTGCCTTGTTCGAGGCAATCCATGCCGGCGTAAACGTCAGCGTTCTGCTTACGGAAGTCGGGGCTGCATTCGCCCTGAGCGGCGAGGATTTCAGCGAGATCTTCAGCGGTACCGAATTTGAGATTTTGAGACATATTGTTTAGTTGGGTTGTGGAACAAAGGATTCAGGCTACGCCACTACACCTACGTAGTCGAGAATCTTTTGAACCTGTTGTTGGATTGAGATGTGTGTAGTGTCAATTTCAATAGCGTCGTCCGCTTTCTTTAACGGGGCGGTGGCACGCGAAGAATCCAGGCGGTCGCGTTCGACCAGGTTGTTGAGGACTTCTTCGAGAGTCACCTTTTCGCCCTTTTCAAGGAGTTCCTTGTAGCGGCGTTCGGCGCGGACCTTCACGTCCGTCACCATGAAAAACTTGTACTTGGCATCGGGGAACACCACGGTTCCGATATCGCGGCCATCCAGGATGCAGCTCTGCTTCTTGCCGATTTCGCGCTGCTGCTTGGTCATGGCGGCACGCACCGACGGGAGTGCGCAGTAGATGCTCACGTTGCTCGATACCTTCATGCCGCGGATTTCGTTTTCGCGGCAGACTCCGTTGATGAGGATGTGGTTTTCGGAATCGAACCCGAGGGTCAGGTTTTCGAGCAATTTGTCCATCGCGGGGCCTTCTTCGGCAGCAAGTCCTGCATCGAGGGCTGCAAGCGTCACGGCGCGGTACATGGCGCCTGTATCCAAATAAGTGATGCCGAGTGTCTTTGCCACGATTTTTGCGGTGGTACTTTTACCGGTACCCGAACCGCCATCGAGGGCGATAACAAAATTTTCTGAATTACTCATGAGTGGGGCTAAAATTAGAAACTTGAAGCCCCGTCGTCAATCATATATCTCGTAAAAGTAGTAGGTTACAAGGCCGTTCGCATTGTCCCAATAGGCCATGACTTCGCCGCTTTTGTAGATGGTCAGGTCGTCGTCATTTTGCGTAAAGCCGAAAAAGGGACCGTAATCGCTGTCGTAGTCTTCGGTGTATTCCGATTCCAGGTAGTAATAGCGGTCACCATCGAGGTTCAAGGAGGCTAGGCCGTCACTGTCGATTCTGAGACCCACGGTCATGGAGGGGCTCAGGGAGTGTATCGGTCCGCAGTCATATGCGCCGAACGAATCAAAGCGGCAGTCCTGTACATAGTAGTAATGAAACCGCCTGTTGAAGCGGGCTCCGTCTGCATCCGGGTCTGGGCCAAGATTGCAGGCCGCCAGGCAGAACAATGCTGCAAAAAACGACGCCTTGAATAGCGCCGTTTTCGAAATGGTTTTTAATAAGTTAATCATTACGGGTTTTCGTAGTCGCCGCCGTAGATTTCTTCTTCGGCTTCCTGCGTGCTTTCGTCTTCGTAAGCTTCCGGAGCCTGCAGGTCGCGGGTGCTACCGTACTTGCGCTTTTCTTCTTCGGTCAGCTTGTTGGAATAGACGATTTCTTCTTGTTCCTGGTTGGCTTCTTCCTCTTCTTCTTGCAGAATCTTTTGGCCCTGTTCAATACGGCGCTTCACGCGTTCGTCTTCCATCTGCTTGAGGTTGGTACCAACCTTGGCCTGTTCTTCGGACATCACGTAGCGGCCGTTAGCTTCGTCCATGGCGTCCTTGATGCCTATTAGACGGCCTCTGCCGTCAACCTGGAGTCCTGCTCTACGGAGTGTCGAAAGCGGGAGTCTGCGGGCGGCAGTCTTGTATTCGTCTTTGAATTCGTAACCATCGGATGTTGCGATTGCGTCAGCTTCGCTTGGCGTCACATATTCAAGAGCTTCCTGCCAGCGAGAACCCTGCACACAGGAGGTGAATCCGACCAATGCGTTGTCAAGGGCTTCCGGGTCATCAGACTTAGAACCTGCACAGCCGGTCAGAACCAATGCCGCCAAAGAAAGATATGCCAAAATTTTTTTCATAGGGCCAAACCTCCGAAAAACGAAAATTTTATATAAATATAAACATTTTTTGATAAAGTCAACAAAAAAGAAAATTTTTTTTCAATTTGCAAGCCGTTTTCTTGCTATCATTTAGTCCGATGAACGAAAAATCTGATATTTACCGCATTAAAAAAGACGATAGAGAGCTTATTCTAATTGGTACCGCCCATATTTCCCAGGCCTCCAAGGACCTGGTTCGGGCGACTATTGAAGCAGAATCTCCGGATACAGTTTGTGTTGAATTGGATGAAGGGCGTTTGAATTCTATCAAGGATCCGGACCGCTGGAAAAAGACTGATTTAAAGCAAGTCATCAAGAAAAAACAGTTGGCGACGCTTATTGCAAACTTGGTGCTCGGGTCCTACCAGAAGCGCATGGGGGCTCAGACGGGCGTGAAGCCTGGTTCCGAACTTAAAGAAGCTGTTGATGTCGCTGCAGAAAAGAACGCTGAACTGGTGCTTGCCGACCGAGACATCAAGATTACCTTGAGGCGTACTTGGGCTTGCACTCCGTGGTATCGTAAGTTGAGCCTTTTGGGTGGACTCATCGCAAGTATTTTTGACAAGACCGAAGTCAGTGAAGAAGACTTGGCCAAGATTAAGGAACAAGATGCCTTGAGTGCCATGATGCAGGATTTCGGAAAGTCGTTCCCCGAAGTCAAACAAGTGCTTATCGACGAACGTGACCAGTTCCTCGCAAGCAAAATCAGGAACGCTCCGGGCAAAAAGATTGTGGCTGTTGTCGGTGCGGGCCACATGAACGGGATTGCGCACATTATCGAAGAAAACCGCGAACTCCCGAGCGAAGAATCCATTAGCGTGATTCCGAAGAGCGCTCCCATCTGGAAGATTATCGGCTGGGCCATTCCGGTTGCAATCATCGCAAGTATTATTGCCGTGGGCGTGCATACGGGTGCCGAAAAGGCGGGCGAACTCAGCCTGCAGTGGGCGATGCTCACCGGCGGTGGAGCCATGCTCGGTACCATCATTGCTGGCGGTCATCCGCTGACAGTTCTGGTGGCGCTTATCGCAGCTCCGTTTACGGGTCTTACACCGCTGATTGGTGTCGGGTTCTTTACGGCGCTCACGCAGGTTTATATGCGCCCGCCGCGCGTGTCCGAAATGGAAACATTGACAGACGATATCTGGCAGGTCAAGCGCTGGTGGAAAAACCGCGTGACTCGCGTAATCCTCTGCTTCTTGTGCCCGGGAATCCCCGCCATTATCGGAAAGATTCTCGCCATATTCAAGATTTACCAGGCGTTTTAATTAAGCGCTTTAAGGTAATCGAACCAGTCGAAATCGGGTGTGATTTGCTCCGCTTGAATGCCGCAATTTTTTGCGGCATTTACGTTATCGATGTTGTCGTCGAGGAAGATTGTGTCCGAGGTTATGTCGCCTGACACCTCTGTGCCGCGGACAGCGCCGATTGTTTTGGTGACGTATTCAAAGATTTTTGCGCTGGGTTTTTCGAGGTGCAGGTCCTGGCTTAAGAACACCTGGTTGAAAAAATCTTCGCAACGGTTTCCGCCCGCGTTGAACCAATGGTCCAGGCAGTATTGCCAATGAAGGTCGTTGGTGTTGCTCAGCAGGTAAACATTGGCTCGTTGCTTAAGTGCCTTGATGGCGTTCAGCTTTCGTTCGGGAATGCCGATGCAAATGCTGTTCCAGGCGAGTGCGACTTGTTCGGGAGTCGTACCCGGATTGCACTTGGCGGCAACGAGTCTGCAGAATTCATCGGTCGCAAAATGCCCGAGCTGGTAATGGTGCATCAAGTCGGCTGTTTCACCTTTATCGAAGCGGAGTTCACTTTGGGGAATCCCGAGTGCAGCAAAGCCGTCTAGGGCCTTTTGCATGTTGATGTCGAGGATGACTCCACCTAAATCGAAGATGATGTTCTTGTACGCCATAAATTAAACCTGGCGCAAACATAGAAAAACAAAAAGAGGCCCCGTTAAGGGCCTCCTGTGTAACAATTCAATTGTAATTATTCTGCGAAGAGCGCGGTAGAAAGGTAACGGTCGCCGGTATCCGGGAGGAGTGCGACAATCGTCTTGCCCTTGTTTTCCGGGCGCTTCGCGAGTTCCTTGGCGGCCCAGAGTGCGGCACCAGAAGAAATACCCACGAGCACGCCTTCCTTCTTGCCGATTTCACGGCCGGCTTCGAATGCGGCTTCGTTTTCGACAGCGATCACTTCGTCGTACACCTTGGTGTTCAAAGTTTCAGGAATAAAGCCTGCGCCAATACCCTGGATCTTGTGGGCGCCTGCAGTACCCTTGGTAAGCACCGGAGAGCTAGCCGGTTCAACAGCGACAACCTTCACGTTCGGATTCTTGGACTTGAGGTATTCACCCACGCCTGTCACCGTACCACCGGTACCGACACCGGCCACAAAAATATCAACTTTACCATCGGTGTCTTCCCAAATTTCAGGACCGGTGGTGGCCTTGTGGGCTGCCGGGTTTGCCGGGTTCACGAACTGGCCCGGAATAAAGCTGTTCGGGATTTCCTTGGCGAGTTCATCGGCCTTTTCGATAGCGCCCTTCATGCCCTTGGCGCCTTCGGTCAGCACGAGTTCTGCGCCGTAAGCCTTCATAATCTGGCGGCGTTCCACGCTCATGGTTTCGGGCATCACGATGATGATGCGGTAGCCACGTGCTGCAGCGACAGATGCAAGACCGATACCGGTGTTGCCCGAAGTCGGTTCGATAATCACGGCACCCTTCTTGAGCTTACCGCTCTTTTCTGCTTCGTCAATCATCGCCTTTGCAATACGATCCTTCACGGAACCGGCGGGGTTGAAGTATTCGAGCTTTCCAAGAATCTTGGCTCCGAGGCCTTCTTCGATATGGGTGAGTTCGAGAAGCGGGGTGTGACCAATGAGCTGGTCGGCGGAGGTATAGATTTTAGACATGTTTTTAATCCTTATCTTTGAATTGTTTTTCCTGTTAAAATTTACAAAGCTAACGTCAAAATGTCCTTGATTGCGGTTGCATCTAAAGGTACATAATGCCCGACATTGCCGTTTCTTACGGCTCTTGCGGCCATGGCGTCAAAATCCTTGTTGTCGATCTTGAGTTCTGCCAGGGTTGTTGAGAGGTGCAGTTTCTTGAAGAAAGCCGAAAGCTTTTCGGACAAAATGTAAGCGCGTTCCGTTTCGCTGTAGTTGAACGAATCTACTCCGAACACCCTACTTGCCAAAAGCGCAAGCCTCCAGGGCTTTTTCTCGGCCATATACTTGGTCCAGGCGACCGTTACCACGGCCATGCCTTCGCCGTGAGTGATGTTGTACTGCGCCGAAAGTTCATGCTCGATTCGGTGAGAGCCCCAGTCCGCGCGACGCCCCGCATCCAGGAATCCGCCGTGAGCAACGCTCGCGAGCCACTGGATTTCACCACGGGCATTGACGTCCTTCTGATCTTTCAAGAGCTTGTCCGCATTCACGAGCAATGCGCGAATCGCGCCTTCAATCAGGTAGTCCGTCGTGTCGGAATTTTTCTCGTCAGAGAAATAGCGTTCCAGCAAGTGCGAAAGCACATCGGCAATTCCTACGAAAGTCTGGTATGCCGGCAGGCCCACCGTGTATTTCGGGTTCATGATGGCGAACTTCGGAATGATTCGGTCATCTTCAAAGCCGAGTTTCCATTCACCGCTCGAAAGAATCGCTGCGTTCGAAGTCTCGGAACCACTTGAAGCCGTCGTTGCGATCACGCCAATCGGCAAAACCTGCTTGGGCGAGATGCCTTTTTCAAAGAAGTCCCACACGTCGCCGTCATACGGAATGCCAAGCGCCACAGCCTTCGCCGTGTCAATGGAACTTCCGCCACCGACCGCGAGCACAAAGTCCACCTGGTTTTCCTTGCCCTGCTTCACGAGTTCGCGCACCAGGTCAATCGAAGGGTTCGGAACCACATTCCCGTTTTCGGAAAAACGAATCCCGAGTTCCTTAACGGCGTCCTTGATCACGTCATAAATGCCGAGCGACTTGATAAAGTCTCCGCTGTAAACAAGCTGGAGCGATTTCACGCCGTATGCAGCCAAAAGTTCGCGAAGCTTCTGTTCACTGTGTTCGCCAAAAACAATCTTTGCGGGATTATAATATTCGAAGTCAATCATTTAATACTCTCCGTTTTCGCCAATACGGCGTTCAAAAAAGAATCCAGTCCAACAAACGTTTCCTAATGGTGAAAACGCCGTCGGAACTGGAAACTCAATGCAATCAATTAGATTGCGGCAAAGCCGTTTTCGAGGTCAGCAATAATGTCTTCGTAATGTTCCGTACCGATAGACACGCGGATCGTTGCCGGGGTAATTTCGGCGGCGGCCAATTCTTCCGGAGAAAGTTCGGCGTGCGTGGTGGTGTACGGGTGAATCACGAGGCTCTTCACGTCGGCGACGTTTGCAAGCAGGCTGAAAATTTTCAGGTTGTCAATGAACTTGAAGGCTTCTTCCTGACCGCCCTTGATGTCGAAGGTGAAAATGGAACCGCCGCCATTCGGGAAGTACTTCTTGTAAAGTTCGTGGTCCGGATGGTTCGGGAGGCTCGGATGGCTCACGCGGGTAACCTTCGGATGCTTGGTGAGGAACTCGATAACCTTCTTGGTGTTTTCCACATGGCGATCCAGGCGGAGAGAAAGCGTTTCGACACCCTGCAACAGGAGGAATGCGTTGAACGGAGAAATGGCAGCACCTTCGTCGCGGAGGAGAATCGTGCGAACGTAGATCACGTAAGCAGCGGCGCCCGTCGCGGTGAAAGGAATTCCGTAGCTCGGGTTCACTTCGGTGAACTGCGGGAACTTGCCGGATGCAGCCCAGTCGAACTTGCCGCCGTCCACGATGATACCGCCGAGAGTCGTGCCGTGGCCACCGATGAACTTGGTAGCGGAATGCACCACAATGTCGGCACCGTGTTCAAGCGGACGAATCAGATACGGAGTACCGAAGGTATTGTCGATCACCAGAGGAATCTTGTTCTTGTGGGCGATTTCGGAAATGGCTTCGATATCCGGGATGTCGGAATGCGGGTTGCCGAGCGTTTCGATAAAGATGAGCTTCGTGTTGCTCTTGACAGCAGCTTCGACACTCTTGAGGTCGTGGGTGTCAACGAAAGTCGTTTCGATACCGAAGTCGCGGAGCGTGTGCTGCAGCAGGTTGAAGGTACCGCCGTAAACCGTACGCTGTGCAACCACGTGGTCACCCTTGCGGGCGAGAGCCGTAATGGCGTAGGTAATGGCAGCTGCACCGGAAGCGACGGCGAGAGCGGCAACACCACCTTCGAGGGCAGCGATACGTTCTTCGAGCACACCCTGCGTAGAGTTGTTGATACGGCCATAGACGTTACCGGCGTCCTTCAGGGCGAAACGGTCAGCGGCATGCTGAGCGCTATGGAACACGTAGGAAGTGGTCTGGTAGATGGGAACTGCGCGAGAATCGGTTGTGGGATCAGCATGTTCCTGGCCAACGTGAACCTGGAGAGTTTCAAAATGGAGCTTGTTCTGTGTAGTCATGGTTAAAATTCCTTTTTTTTATTGTTGTCCCCGCTGGGACGTTAAATGGTTTGTTGTTTTTTATGCCTGGCTTTTCCAGGACGGTTCAGTTCTGTTACACATTCGACAACTCATAGGCTATCCTACCTTTGCGACTCTTCCTCGCGTGTCATTCCGGTTTTGGTTCGGAACGATTTTTTGTTAATTGCTTTGAACGGCTAATCCGTTCGACAGGTGGTAAATTAGAACTTTAATCCCACCGAATCAATAGGAAAATGATTCGGTATGCAAGAAATTTGCTTACATTTTTCTTACTAATAGTTTTAAACTATAACTAGTACTCGAAAAAAAGCGGTTTAGGCGCTATAAACCGCAATTCCAATTCTTTCCGCCAGGAATTTTGCCCTTGGCTTTGGGACTGTTGCGTAAAAACTGGTCCAGCTTGACTCCGTCCAGGTAATCCTTGATCATGGAATGGAGTTCTTTCCATACCGGGAGCGTAATGCAGATGTTGGCGCGTTCGCAGGTGTTTTCCTTTTCGTCAAGGCAGGCGACGGGCGAAACGGATGTTTCTACAACCGAAAGGATTTGCCATACGCTACATTGGGCGGGTTCGCAGTTGAGCCTGTAACCGCCGGCTTTGCCGCGGGCGCCCGTAAGCAGTTTGCCGCGAACGAGCGAACCTAAAATGCCTTCAAGGTATTTTTCAGAAATTTGCTGTCTTTCGGCAAGTTCCTGTAACTTCACATATTCGTCCTTGCTGTGTTGAGCAAGATCAATCATGACGCGCAGTGCATAGCGGCCTTTGGTAGAAATTCTCATAATAATGCCTTATTTTCTTAAATAATAAGAATTAATTTCGGGCTTTAGAAAAAATGTACCGGAATTTGAGTCTTTTTCTTGCTTGCAGGCTCGATTACCGCTGCCGAGAACTTAGCTGCGCCGAATAACTTATTCGTTATGGCGACGACTTCGTCTTCGGGCATGGACTGGATTAACTTTTCGGACTGTTCCATGGTATGGAATTCGCCCAAGTGCAGCACTTGTTCGGCCATGCGCACAACGCGCTTTTCGGGACTGTCTGCGCCCAAATACATGGCACCGAGGATGTTCGTCTTGGTGCGTTCGTATTCACCCTTATTGAATCCGCGCTTCAAGAAGTTACGGATTTCGTTGAGAGAAAGTTCTAACGCCGTGTTCAACTGGTGCGGTTCGGTGGCGAGGGATACGCCCCAGTCGGTGCAGTCGAGGTAAACGTCGGCGGTTGAATACACGGAGTAGGCAAGTCCCTTGTCTTCGCGGATTTTTTGGAACAGGCGGCTGGCCATGCCGGCACCCATCGCTACGTTAAAGAGCGAAAGGGCGCAGCGGGCGCGTTCATCCATCAGGCTTCGGTCAAAGCTTAAACCCCAGAAAAGGTTCGATTGTGCAATGTCTTGTTTCTGTACGACTTTGACGCTGTTGCTTGCCTTGTAAATGTCGGTGGGTATGGTGCCGTTCACTTTCTTTTGTGCGAATTTTTCAGCACAAAGTTCTACAAGTTCATCGTGATTGACTTTACCCGAGGCGCAAATCAGGAGCGGAATCTCGCTTACGACTTGTTCCTTGTACTTGAGCATTTGCTTGTGCGTGAGCGCCTTGACTTGCTTGATGTTTCCGGTAATGGAATGGGCGATTCCGCTGCCTTTAAAGTGGATGGCGTTAAAGACGTCGCCTACGATTTCTTCGGGAATGTCGTCGTAGCTGTGGATTTCTTCGATAATCACACGGCGTTCTTTTTCCATTTCCTTCTTGTCCATGCGCGGGTGCATGAGCATGTCGGCAATCACGTCGATGGCGAGTGGCAAGTGGCTGCGTTCGATTTGCGCATAGAATCCTGTTTCTTGGCGGGTGGTATAGGCTTCCAGGTTTCCGCCCTTGTCTTCGATAGCGCGGGCGATTTCTAGTGCGCTCCGGTTTTCGGTTCCCTTGAATACCAGGTGTTCGTAAAAATGACTCAGGCCAAATTCGTCTTTCGCTTCGTGACGCGATCCGCGCGGCACCCAGACGCCAACTGCAACCGAGTAGGCATGCGGCATGTAGTCCGTTAAAATCGTGATTCCGTTATCGAGAACTGTTTTCTTTACAATCTGTTTCATATTTATTAGTAGGAAGTAGGCAGTAGGAAGTTGGCGGTAGGAAGTGGTTTGTAATTAAGAAAGCGCTGTCCCTCTTTTGCTGGCGTAATCTCTATGTTGCTTCTTCACTTCTTCGCTCACGTTCATGCAGCCTTGCAATTTATAATAAAAGTCTTCGAGTTGCTGCATGCTGTAAATGGTCTTGCGGCTCGTGATGCGCTTGAGTAGAGCGTCTTGCAATTCGCTGCAGTGGACGATGCTCCAGAATTCGTTGTCTTTGGGCACTTTTCGTAAGGTGCAACGGTCGCTGAATACCACGAACGAAATAAAGTGCGCTTGTTCGTGGCGAATTTTCAGAAAATGTTCTAGTGCCAAGATGTGTCCGATGTTTTGACGAATCGGGTTGTGGAATGTATGCTCGGTGCTTGCGTTCAAGTGTTGATTCCAACGCTCGCTTTCGAGGTCGCCTGCGATTTCTCCCGAAAGGTTCTTGCTTTCAAGAACGTAAATGCCTGACTGGTGCAAAAGCAACGCGTCGATTTCGGTGTAGCCAGCACGGGCGGGAATGTACAGGTTTCGCATCAGCACATACCTGCGCTTGTCGGTGTCGCAGACGCGTGCGGTCAAAGCCATCATGGCTGCTTCGCCAAAAATGCCGCGTGGGTCGTTTGCGATGCGTTCGTCGTTGAATTTTGGGTCCGGCTTAAAAAAGTTCTCGCTGCGGGTAGGCGCGTGCGTGATACCGTAACCTCCTAATTCAAAAGGTTTGTCGAAACCAGGTGCGCCACGGTCGCTGAAATTCCGTCGGCGTTCCTGCTCAAAATCGCGGAATGTTTTGCGACGGCCGTCTCCATGGTACATTTTCGGATTCTTCTTCGGCGATTTGCCCTTAAGCTTAAAAAAGACGAGGGCGAGCAACAGAATGATGCCGATGAGAGTCGAAAAAGTCATGCCGCAAGTATAGTAAAAAAGAGGCTCGGCGGAGCGAACCTTTTGTCTTTACTTAAACTCTTCCAAAACGACGCGTCTTGCGGAAGGGCTTGTCTCCAAAGCTACGTTCGTCGTGGTCTTTGTGGAAACGGTCTTCCTTTTTGCCGAATTTCTTGTCGCCGAACATCTTTTCGCGGCGGGCCTTACGGTTTTCGAAAGGCTTGTCGTCACCGAACTTTTTGCCGTGACGGTCGCCGAAGTCCTTGCGGCCTTCACTGCGGTGGAAACTGCGACGGTCTTCGCGGCTCGCGCGCGGGCGCGTTCCCGGAGCGGGGCCGGTGGGAGGTTCGTCGGTCATTAGGCGGAATCTGGATTCATTGCCGCGAATCGTCATGTCGGCCAAAATGTCGAGGACTTCCTGCGGCATGGTTTCGGGGAGTTCCACGGTGCTGAATTTGTCGAACAGCTTGATGCGCCCGATGTTGGAACTGCTGATGTTGCCTTCGCCGGCGATTGCTCCTACGATGTCTCGCGGCGTCACGTGGTCGCGACGGCCCACGCCAAGGTAGTAGCGCAAGTAGCCTTCTTCGACGCCGTTCGCGCCTTCGTTGCGTTCCTTGCGGAGGCGGCTCTTTTCTTCGCGGTCGAGGCCAAAGTTGTCGTTGTTGCGGTCGCGACGTTCGCCTCTTTCGCGCGGAACGTCAAGCGGCTTGAGTTCCGGGAACAGCGGCTGCTTTTTCTGCCAAATCTTGATGACGGCGGCGGCGATGTCTGCGGCGGTTAGCGGTTCTGCACCTTCTGTAGCGCTTTCGCTCACCATGCTTTCCACAAGATCCTTGAACTTGTCGAGTTCGCCGGTGGTAATCACACTCTTGATTTTGTCCTTGAAGGCGGCCACGCGCTTTGCGCTGATAATTTCGGCGGTGGGCAATTCCATCGTTTCGATCGGCTGGCGGGTTGCCTTTTCAATAATCTTGAGCATCTTCTTTTCACGCGGAGTGATAAAGAGGATGGCGTTTCCGCTGCGGCCTGCGCGGCCTGTACGGCCGATGCGGTGCACATAAGATTCGGTGTCAAAGGGAATGTCGTAGTTCACCACGTGCGTAATGCGGTCCACGTCGATTCCGCGGGCGGCCACGTCGGTGGCGACGACGATGTCGAGCTTGCCCATCTTGAGCCGGTTGATGGTGCGTTCGCGCATGGACTGGGCGAGGTCGCCGTTCAAGGGGGCCACGTTGAATCCGCGGCTTTCGAGCTTTTCGGCGACTTCGGTCGTATTCTGCTTGGTGCGCACGAAAATCAAAACGCCGTCAAAATCTTCGCCTTCGAGTACGCGGGCGAGCGCCTCGATCTTATGTTCGTTCTTTACGAGCAAATAACGCTGGCGGATGTTTTCGACAGTCGTTGTCTTGCCTTCGATGCAGGCTTCTTCGTATTCGCCCAAGTGCTGTTCGATGATCTTCTTGACTTCTTTAGGCATGGTGGCGCTAAAGAGGGCGCGCTGAGCGCTTGCCGGGATTTCCTTGAGGATGGTTTCCACATCTTCCATGAATCCCATGTCGAGCATTTCGTCGGCTTCGTCGAGGACGATGGCCTTTACGCCCGAAAGCACGATGGAGCCGCGCTTAATATGGTCAATCAAACGGCCCGGAGTGGCAACCACGATGTTTGCCTGGCGCTTGAGGGCGCGGAGCTGTACGGCGATGTCCTGTCCGCCGTAAACCGGAACCACATGCACCTTCGGCATCTTGGCGGCATACTGCTGGATGGCTTCGGCTACCTGGATCGCAAGTTCGCGGGTCGGCGTGAGCACGAGCATCGAGGTTTCGTGACCGTTAAAGTCGAGCCTCGAAAGCAGCGGAAGCGAGAATGCGGCGGTCTTGCCGGTACCGGTCTGGGCCGTGCCGAGCAAGTTTGCTCCCTGCAACAGGGCGGGAATCGCCTTCGCCTGAATGGGAGAGGGTGTCTCGTAGTTCAATGCCTTGATGGCTTCAAGAACTTCGTCTGCAAGTCCGAGGTCTTCGAATGTGACCAGCGCTTCGTCAGCGGGTTCCGTGTCTTCGGCCAGTTCATCGTCAGAATTGATGTCGGATTCTTCAGCAACAGTTTCGTTGGCCGGAGCTCTGTCAGCGGCGTCTTCCACAGCGCGTTGTTCTTCTTCGATCGGTTCGGCGCAGTCTTTCTTGGATTCTGCGTAGTCTTCGTCGCAGTCATCTTCGGGTTGCTCGACTTCGCCTTCTTCGAATTCGACCTTCGTGCCGACTTCAATGGCTGATTTCTTGCCCTTCTTGAGCACGTCGCCTTCTTCGTCGACGATTACTCCGTTCGGGTTCAGTTCCAGGAACGCGGCTTCATCCGCTTCGTCTTCGTCGGCACCGCCTGCAATAGCGTTCAAAAACGCGTCTGCTTCGCGGGCAATCTTGGATTTGGGGTCAATAGCTTCTTCAGGAATACGTTCTTCAGTATTCTTCGTCATAATACGCCTTCAGGACCCGTAAACTTCATCTGCGGCCCATGCCGCACTATCGAATGGTTCTTATGCCGGTTGTCCGGCTGAACCTTGAAAAGCCCCGAAGCGCACTCGCGCTTATAAACCTGAAGTTTTTTGGATCCGTTTTGTTGGATTTGCGGCCAAATGTAGAAATAAAGGGAGCATTTTCAAAGGGTTGCAAGTTTTTCTTTAGAATTGGGTGTAGACAACCGAAAAATATTTTACTACATTGTGCGAACCTCGGAGAGATGCCAGAGTGGTCGAATGGGCCGGTCTCGAAATCCGGAGTCTGTCACAGGACCGAGGGTTCGAATCCCTCTCTCTCCTTGAAACAAAAAGCGGAGCCGTAAGGCCCCGCTTTTTGTTTCACTGAAAATAGGATGAGAACCCTCGCAGAGGGTTCGTTTCGCGCGATTTATTTAACCCGAACATGCTTCATGCTGTAGCCGATTTTCACTAAGTAAGAACCGGAGCTCGGTACCTGCAAATCCATGCTGGACGCACTCGTGCGACCGGTATAGATGACGCGGCCTTGCATATCGAACAATGCCAGCGGCATGCCGACTCGCGCACCGTCAATATGGATATTACGGCCGGCAGTAGTGACGACCATATTCGCATCCCAGACGAGGGCGATATGATTCGTCTTGCTGGAACTGGACTTCGGCGCATTACTCGAGCTAGACTTCGCGCTGCTGCTGGACCCTGCCGAGCTGGAGCTAGATTTTGCACTGCTACTAGATTCTACCGTGCTAGAACTAGATTTCGGAGCGTCGCTAGAGCTGGACTTTGCCGAACTGGAACTAGATTTTGGCGTATCGCTAGAACTCGACAGCACAGAGCTGGACGAACTCGAAACAGAAGAAGAGGACTGCTGTTCGGAACTCGAGCTGACCACGCTGGAACTAGAGGATTCTGGACAGGATTTGTCGTCGCGGAGAACCCACTTGGGCCAGAATTCCTTGTCGCCAATCGAACCCTTCGAAATAGAATCAATAGGTTCGCCTTCAAGGCCTTCATTGTCATACCAGCCTGCAAAGGTATAGCAGGTCCGATCATCTAGGACCACAAGTGCCATGGCGCTTCCATGGCTATAACGACTCTCGTACCAGTACGGAAAGAATTGGTCATCCTCATGGTATATAATCTTGTACTTCTCACAGGTAAAGTATGCGCTGACGGTATCAGACTGTGTTACCTTGTCAAAAACTTCCACGCCGTTCTGGAATGTTACATAACTATCGTTCAATTTACAGCCGGGGTCGGGTACAGCCTTCAATGTGACGCTTGAGCCGTAGTCATAATACCCCACGCCTTCTACGGTGCCACTGCAACCGTCTACGTCGTTGATTTCTGCGCCCAAGTAGAACCGTCTCATTTCTAAACTTGCGTAATAGTGCAGTTCGCCCGTAGCTGTCGCGCTAATCTTGCTGATAGAATCGCCCGAAAAATCAGCGTTGTCGAACCACCCGTGGAAATTGTAGCCTTCGTGAAACGGAATGGGCAACTGCGTTTCTACGCCTTCCTCATAGGAGCTCGCATATTTGACAGGATCACTTTCATAGGTGTACAGGACAAGCTTCGAATACTTGTGTTCGCCTTCATAGCCCTTAATCTCGGAGGTAAACACGGGATATGGATCAACGCCCACCTCTTGTCCCCAAATCAAACCATTGATTTCACCGTTGTCATAGTGATGCAAAGCATTGGCGACAAAGCCATTGGCAAATTTTTCTTCGTCAACGCCATTCACCGTACTATCCGGAATCAAAGTAGAAGGGTAAAATACGTTATCAGCATGCACATTATCGGGACGGATTGTTCCCGCCAGAGCTCCAATCCTAATGGGATGGCAGTGGTTTTGGATAGTCCCCAATAGGTAAGAATTGACAATAGACAACGGAGCGCCGGCGACTCCGACGAACCCGCCAATCACGACGCCTTCAAAGGCACCGGCCCCAATCGGACAAGAATTCCCGGTGACGATATCCCCGACATGGAATGAATTCTCTATACGGACATGTCCGTAGTTGCCGCCGACAAATCCGCCCATATAGCTATAGCCATGAACCTGACCTTTAGCATACGACTGGCTTATCAGGACATCAGCTTCATTGACTATGCCAATCATGGAACCTACCCCATTTTCATTCGCAGACACATCTCCGTCAACAAAACTATTGGTAATGGTCACCTGCGCGCCATCCCAGATATCGCCAATAAACCCGCCGACATCGTAGTCCCCTCCCATCTCGCCAGTCCTGCCGGAATTTTTCAAAACAACTTTCGCCCCATAATGAACAGAGCCAACAATTCCGCCTATTCTATAATTTCCCCAAGCAATGGCATCCACCAGAATGCTGTCCAGAGTAACCCTGGAACTATCCTTCACGCCACCAATGACAGTACCTGCGTACCATTTTGCAGTAAATGCGCAGTCCTGCAATCTAAGGTTCTTGATGACGACCGGATTTTCATCGCTGCCCCCGGAAACCGATCCGAACAGGCCCACATATGCCGATTCTACACGATTAAGCCCATCATATCCTGGCCACCACGAAAGGCCGCCAATGGTAAAGCCGTTGCCGTCAAAGCTTCCCGCAAAATCCTGGATGGGAATCCACCACAGTCTCCCATTCTCATCATTCTTTTCGTACTTGACGTCGGCCACGAGTTTTCCGCAAGCTAGGGAATCCTTTTTCGCTCCGGGAGCACCGTTCACAATGGCCGCAAAACCGAACAGGTCGTCCATGGTAGCAATCTCATAGCAGTCTCCCTTAGGCTCGGGAATTTTCCACCATTTCCCGTAAATCGTCAAATCACCGGTAAGGCGATACGATATAGAATCAACGGGATGCCCGGCACCATCTGTATTGTAGAACCAGCCACTAAAGACATACCCGTCCCTTTGTGCCGGAACATACTTAAAGGGCCTTGTTTCGCCTTCGATATAATACTCGGGATATGAGGTGGTGTCGCCATCAAAAGAGACTACCGTCAGCTTCGAGATATTAACCGAAGAACCCGTGTAGCCAACAACCTTGCCGCTAAAAATCGGGAGCGGATCCACACCCACATTTTGGCCCCATATCTCTCCATCGTCATTCGCATAATGCAACCTTGTGGCAATCGTGCCGTCGGCAAATTCCTCTAAAGGGTCTCCCGCATAATAGGAACTAATTGTATCCGGATAGAAGAAATTGTCCCATCTAATCACTGCATACGAACCATATTCTTCATTACGGGTATATAGAGGTTTAATTATCCCATCCCCAATAGTATACCCATTGACTATCCGCAACGTATCGTGTGCATACCCCACAAGGGCTGCACTTCCAGCAACATTATAAACATTCTTTAAAGAGACAACGCCCCTAGCATCGGCGACAAAAATGCCAGTCTGCTCCTTGTCGTAAAAATCGTACGAAATCTTTCCCGCGTTATAGGAATTGGAAATCGTCAAGTGGCCATATTGCGTAAGGACAAAGCACGAAACCAGGCCTTGGGAAGCGGTATAATCAACGCTATTGTACACATGGTCCAATATGACGTATCCGTCGCTCTTACGAATTAGCCCGATATTTCCCCATCTCGAATCAATGGTTGAGTTTACCCAGCCCACGTTTTTGACAACCGCCGGTTTTTCTTTTGTCCCCTCGATTAACTTAAAAAAGAAGTCGTCGCCGATAATTCCGAGGTTGGAAATCGTGTGACCGTTTCCGTCAAAGGTTCCTGAAAAGGTCTCCATCGGATCCCATCCAAATTCGTCGGCAATAAGACTGATATCAGCTGTGAGTACACCGCAGGCTGTAGAGTCTTTTATATGGACGTAGTCAAACCTATCGCCGTTTTCGTCCCAAAACTCGCCGTCGGGAGAATA
The DNA here is from genome assembly GCF_900142495.1 of Fibrobacter sp. UWOV1. Taxonomy (NCBI): domain Bacteria; kingdom Pseudomonadati; phylum Fibrobacterota; class Fibrobacteria; order Fibrobacterales; family Fibrobacteraceae; genus Fibrobacter; species Fibrobacter sp. UWOV1. Next base: position 146,239 of record NZ_FRBA01000004.1, read on the forward strand.
CTCCTCGACACTAAACCCGTTCACGATTCGAATAAAGCCGTTCATCTCCTGGGCCGTGGATATCTGGTAGCAGCCGTCCACCTTTGGCGGATACTCTAGATATTCATCTGCGAACGAGAACGCGCACAGGGCGAGTGTCAGGATAAAGGCAAATTTCTTCAAGAACATCTTGTTTTCTCCTCCTTCAAGACAAATTCTTCTTTTAATGTAACTTTTTTTAAAGGGACTGTCCGCCCAATTACAAAAAAAAGACCAACCTTTGGTTGAGCCTTTTTTTATACCCTTTGTCACGATTGAAAAAAGGAACCTTTCTTTCGAAAGGTTCCTTTTATACCTTTGAATGGGTTGAAAAAAAGGACTCATCTAATGATGAATCCTTTTTATACCCTTTGTCGCGGTTGGCTTGGGTGTATAAAAAAAGAACCAACCTTTCAGTTGGTTCTTTTATACCCCCAAGCGGTTTCGAACCGCTGTTGCGGGAATGAAAATCCCGAGTCCTGGGCCACTAGACGATAGGGGCGATTTGTGCGACCAAATATAGGAAAGATTTTTTGTTAGTCAAGGGTGGTTGGCGCTTTTTTTTTCGCGGTTGAAAAAAGGAACCTTTCTTTCGAAAGGTTCCTTTTATACCCCCAAGCGGTTTCGAACCGCTGTTGCGGGAATGAAAATCCCGAGTCCTGGGCCACTAGACGATAGGGGCGTTTAGTAGGGCCAAATATAGGTAACTATTTAATTTTAGTCAAGGGGGCAACTGGAAAAAAGTTAATTTTTCTGAGTGAATTTGCGAAAATGGCTGAAAAAATCCCTGAAAGGCGGTGTAATCCGCTTTTTGCCGATGGCGCTTTTGGCAAGTGCTGCCGATGCGGCGGTGCTTTGGGGTGTCCGTTCCTTTATCGACATCGTTGGGGGCAAGGCCGATATTCCGCTTGCAGCCTGGGTCGGGGGAATGGTGGTTCTCGCCATGCTTCGCCTGTTGTTCCTGTACGGCAAGTCAAAAGTTTCCGAAGGTTGGCTCTATAAGGTGTCGGCTCGGGTGCAGGCGTGGTTTCTGCACAGGCTCCGTGATCTCGCTCCTAAGAATTTCCATACCCCCAAGGGCGAACGCATGGTCGAATCCGCTTACGAGGCGACCGTCGTGCTCCAGAATAACGGGGGAGTCTTCTTTCAGGCGGTGCAGGCGGTACTCCAATTGCTGGTTTTCTTGCCGGTGCTTTTCTATATCTCCTGGCCGCTTGCCGCATTCCTTTTTGTGGTGATTGTGCCGCTGGTGGCAGTCCTCCAGCGAAAACTCCACAAGCTAGGGCCCGCCGAAGAATCCTTGTTGCGGTCCCGTTCTGAATTCCGCGGAAACCTGTCGCTTGCCCGTAGGCTTTTTAGGCAGTGGAGCGGCCGCGACGAGCGCAAGGATATCTCGGATGGCTTGCTGAAAGAAGTCCGTGGCCTCCGTGATGCAGGTTTCTCCGCCGCTATCAAAAAATCCGGCCTTTCGCTTTTGACCGAGACGGTTTCGGTGCTTGCAATGGTCTTGGTGCTTGCGTTCTGTGCGCTTTTGATGGCCCGCGGCTACATGGACGCGTCTGGCCTGGTGCTGTTTACCTCGGCGGTGCTCCTCTGCTACAAGCCTGTCAAGGAATGCGCCCGCGTCATGCCGCAGTTCCGCTCGGCAGTTTCGGCAATCAATGTCCTCGAAGAATTTGAAAAGCTTGAATTGGCCGGAAAATCCGCTGGCAAAGATATTGCTGCGTCCAGTGAGGTGTCCGTTCACAAGGGGCAATTCACTTATGAAGGCTCCGAAACTCCTGTATTCACGGACCTTGCGCTCCAGTGGTCCCGCGAAAAACCGGTTCTTGTCCGCGGTAAAAATGGGGTGGGCAAGTCCACGCTATTGCGTCTGCTTTCGGGGCTTGAACGCTGGAATTTTGCCGATGCGAATACCCCCCGCGATGTGTTCTTTGTCGCACAAGACCTGGAACTTCCACCTAGGTGGATGCTTTCCCGCCTTCTCGAAAAACGCTGCGATTCCGAATCGTCTTCGATCCTCAAGTCCTTTATGCAGTCTTCGGGTGCCGCCCCCCTCCTTCAAAAATCAGGCCTTTCAGGCGGCGAACGTGCCCGCGTGGCGCTCCTTTGGGCGCTCGCCTCGGACTCCCGCACGATCCTTCTGGATGAACCTTTTGCGTCCGTGGCGCTGGCCGACCGCGAAAAGCTGCTGAAATCCTACCTTGATGCAGCTCACGCTTTGGATAAATGGACAATTATTGTGAGTCATGATGTGCTTGCTCCCGAAGTTGAATGTATATTTAATGTTGCAAAGCTTTAGCGGAGGTGATATGGACGAACCTGTTGAAAGTCAGAATGAGCAGATAAATCCGGTTGAAAATACGGTCAAACAGAGCGACGATTCGTCTGTTGAAACGGCTCAGCTTCCCGAAGAAGAACCTAAGCGCGAGTTCCTTTTCCGTTACCGCGGGTGGGTCTTGGGTGTCCTTTCGTTAATCATGCTGGTATTTGAACCGGCTGACCTCGAAATTGTCATGTTCCTTGTCTTTGTCAATGTGTTCATCTTGGCGTTTTACTTGCGCGTCAAGGCTCGCCGCGTCATTGGCGACCATACGCGTGGAGACATCCAGGATGCCGACGAGTTGGTGACTTGGGGCGCCTACGCTAGGTTGCGGCATCCGTTGTACGTGTCTAACGCGGCGTTTGGGATTTCGCTGATTATCTTGCACTTGGGTCTAAGCCTGCGCGTCATTCCGTTCATCGTGGTTCTTGTCGCGTTTGAAGTCTATTTGGGTAAACTCGATGACCGCTTCCTGGAGAAAAAGTTCGGTGACGAGTGGAAAATCTGGGCGCAGCAGACCCCTGCCTTTTTCCCGCGCGAATTCCACCGCTCTGGACCGATGCGTTCTGCAAAAGAGGCGTTCCTTGCAGACCATTTTACATGGCTCTGGATGATCATGATCCTTTTGCTGATTGTTGTCCGTAAGATTGCGTTCATGCTATGGACTTAAACGTAAAGAACTTAGGACGCCTTGCTGTAGGGACTGCCATTAAGACGGTGGCGCGTGCCGCTAGCAAGTTGCCTCGCCTCGATCGCGAATATCATATTGAAGAACGTTTGTCTGGACCGTGGCCAAGCGACGGTCCGTATCTTTGGCTTCATGGGGCAAGTCTCGGCGAATGCCGCATGCTTCTTGGACTTGCGCATGCACTCCGAGAGGACTTGCCGAATTGTCCGAAGATTCTGATTACTTCGCAGAAAGTCGAAGTGGTCTCGTTCCTGAAGGATTCCTGCGCAGGCGTCGCCGAGGTGGCTATTGCTCCGGCCGATGTACCGTCGGCATTGCACTTGTTTGCAAGTGCGGTGCAGCCCCTGGGACTAGTCTTAGCCGAAAACGAACTCTGGCCGGGTTACCTTTCGACCATGTCCAAACTTTCGACCCGCCGAAACATTGCGCTTGTTTCAGGACGTTACCGCAAGTCGTTCCCGTTCATCAATTTTTCGGGGATGGGTTATGCCTGCATGCAGACGGCTGCGGACCTTGGCCGTTTCACGTATGCGAGCAAGGGCTTTGTTCCGTGCACCATGGGTGGCGACTGGAAACTTTTAAACTGGGCCCGTGATGGGGGCCTGGTCTGTGAACCTGAAAAGCCGACTGTCGACGTGGTGTTCCTGTCGTTCCATCAAGAAGAAGCCGAAGCGCTTGTGTCCATGGCGAAGGATTCCGTGGACAAGGGCGAATCGGTAGTGCTCATGCCGCGCAAACTTTCGGAACTGAATTTGTTCCGAAGACTTTTGAAAGAGTCTGAACTGCCTGTGGTAGATTACCCTTCTGTCGAGAAGGGCTCTGTCTCCTTGGTGACCCGCTTTGGGCTTTCCCGCGAGATTCTTCTGAAATCTAGGAGTGCAGTCGTGGGCGGCTCGTTTGACCGTCGTTTAGGAATCCATGATTTCTGGGAACCTTTGCAGATGGGCGTATCCACGTGTGTCGGTCCTTACGCCATGGGGCATGACGATGTGGTAGCTAAACTGGTCGACGCACATGTGGTCGCCCGGATTTTTACTCCGGCGGATTTCTTGCGTCGCCGTCACCCTTCGCCCGATGCAGTGCGGACGTTTTTGATGGCCGAGCGAATGAAGGTTTTGAATTCTTATAAGCTGTTGCTGAATTTTCTAAAGGGTATTTTATGAAAAAGGTGATTCTTGCGACTCCCCGCGGTTTTTGCGCCGGTGTAGACCGCGCCATTCATGTGGTTGAACGTGCCATTGAAAAATTCGGGACTCCTATTTATGTGCGTCACGAAATCGTGCACAACAAGTTTGTGGTCGATACTCTCAAGTCCGAGGGCGTTGTCTTTGTTGATGAACTCAATGAAGTCCCGTCGGGCTCGGTGGTTATTTTCTCTGCCCACGGGGTCGCCGAAGAAATCTATGCCGATGCAGAAAAACGCGGACTGCAGGTGCTGGATGCTAGCTGTCCGCTGGTGCTCAAGGTGCATTTCAGCGCAAAGCGTCATTATGCTGCTGGCCGCCATATCATTCTGATTGGGCATGCAGGCCATGCCGAAGTGGAGGGCACTTTGGGACAGCTTCCGCCGGGAGCCATCACGCTGATCAAGAACGAAACCGACGCACGGACGGTGGAAGTTCCCGCAGACAAGGAACTCGCCTATATTACGCAGACCACGCTTTCGGTGGCCGAAACCCGCAAAATTATCGAAGCGCTCAAGGAACGGTTCCCCAACATTATCGGTCCCGATGCGGGAGACTTATGCTATGCGACGGGTAATCGTCAGGCGGCGGTCCTCGATCTCTGCTCCAAGGTGGATATGCTTCTGGTGGTGGGCGCCAAGAATTCCTCCAATTCCAGCCGTCTGATGGAACTTGGTCTTGAACAGGGAATCCCGAGCCATTTGATTGCCTCGGTCGAGGATTTGGAAATGGGTTGGTTCGACAATATTGAATCGGTGGGTATTTCGAGCGGCGCAAGTGCTCCCGAAGTGCTCGTTCAGGGGGTGGTAGACTGGATAAAAGAGAAATTTGCCCCCGTAGAAATCGAAAATTTCGTAAAATTGGTCGAATCTACCAAATTTAACCTGCCAAAGGCATTGCAAGATTGATAATTTAACCTTGACGGAATGGCGATTTTTTTCTAAAATTGCGTCCGTTATAAAACAACGGAGTTTATTATGAGCCGCATTTGTGAAGTTACCGGCAAGGCCGGCCTCGTGGGCAACATGGTTTCCCACTCTAACCGCAAGAAGTTGATGAAGCAGCTGCCGAACCTTCAGAAGAAGCGTTTCTACATTCCTGAAGAAGACCGCTGGGTGACCCTCCGCGTTAGCGCTGCAGGGCTTCGCACGATCAACAAGCTTGGTATCCAGGCTGTTGCTGCTGAACTCGGTATCTAATCTAGATTTCCTAAGGTTTGCCAAGATTCGCCGCCTAACGGGGTAATCCCTCGCTAGGTGGTTCTTTGTGTTTATATAAAAACGCCGATTTAAGCTCGTTTACCGGCCTTGTCGGATAATTTCTCTTTTTAGTTAAAAAACAAATACGAATAGCCAATAACTAGTGGCTTTTTATGCGTCTAAATACCCGTTTTTTGCTATTTTAGCGTTATATGCGCAAGTTTGCCTATTCATTGATCGCCTGTGTGGCTAGTGTTTTTGTTGCCCAGTCTTTTGCCCAGCCCCGTGACCTTTTTGCGGAGTTCGAGGCCGAAGCCGAGGCTGCCCAGTCCAGTGCGGCTGTCCAAGCTGCTCCGAGTTCCAGTAGTGTTGCGGCTGCGCCCGCTCCTGCAGAGAAATCTCCTGCAGTAAAGGCTCCTGCATCGAGCAGCAGCGTCAAGGCCTCGTCTAGCTCGGTTGCCTCTTCCAGCAGTGTCAAGCAGTCCTCTAGTAGCGTGGTTGCATCTAGTTCTAGCGTAGCTCCATCTTCTAGCTCTGTCGCTGTTTCTTCCAGTAGTGAAGTTCCCGCTCCGGTGGATTCTGCCGCGGCTGTCGCCGAAGCTCCGGCCGAAGCGGATTCCGCTCTCGCTGATACTCTCGCAGGCGATTCTGTCAGGGAAATGACTCCAGAAGAAGCCTACGCTGCCGAAATGAGAAGGCATAACGAAGAAAACCGCATCCGCGATTCTCTCGCGATGGCGGGTTCCTCTTCTTCTGCCGAAGTGCCGTCCTCTAGCAGCATGAACCGTCGCGAACTGCTGGGCCCTGTCAAGGTGTCCAAGGTGAACGGTATCGATGAAATGAAGGGCCGTTACAAGAGCCCGCGCAAGGCTTTGTTCATGTCCTTGGTTGTGCCGGGCTCCGGTCAGATGTATGTGGGCGGATCCAATTTCACTTACGTCCGCGGCGGCATTTACCTTGCTTTGGAAGCGGGTCTTTGGGGCGGCTGGTATTATTACTCCGTGAACAAGTACGACAAGCAGGTCGACAGGTATAAGAAGTATGCCCAGACGCATTATTCCATTGGCCAGTACGAAAAGCGCATGCGCGGCCTGTATAACGCCGACGCCGTGAACTACGAATCTGAATTCCGCCGTCGCTACCTGGGAACGCGCGAAACGTTCTGCGAAGGTATCTTCGGTACGGCGACAACGCACCGCTGCTACGATCGCGACAAGCTTTATTCTGGCGATGCCGAATACGTGAACGATTTCGTGAAGAATCCGAAGAGTCTGAAGGAAGAAATGAAGAAGGTCAAGTTCGAATCCCCGTCCGAAGTTTATCAGCTGATTGCTGACGACGCCTATATTCTCGGTTGGGACGACATTGGCGATGAAGATGTCGCCGTGGCAACGTCGCTTGCTCTTGAAGACCCGAACAGCGCTACAGAGCCGCTGGCAAAGACTGAATCGGATCACCAGAAAGAGTACCGCAGTATGCGTGGCAAGGCCAACGATTACGCCGACATGCAGGCTTGGTTCTTTGGTGGTCTCATTCTGAACCATATCATTTCGGCTGTCGACGCCGCCATTACGGCTAATTCGCACAACAAGGCTCTGTACGAAGAAGAACTTTCTTGGTACGACCACTTGCATTTCGATAGTGGCTTGTCCTTTATAGACGGCTTTGGTTTTAACGTGCAGGCAAGCTGGGGCTTTTAAATGAAACTGCTCCTGGTCCTGTTGCTTGCGGCGGTGTCTGCTTTTTCGCAGACGGTGATTTCCGTTGACGAGAATGTGAGCAAGAACTCCGACAAGAGTTGGCTCTTGGCGATGGGCGCCTCGGCGGTGTTGCCTGGTATGGGGGAACGCTATCTTGGCGAGCCGCAGTTTGTGCGCCCGTTTGTTTGGACTGACATTGCCCTCTGGTTTACGGCTATCGGGTCTTACGTGATTGGCGAACGCTATATTTCGTCTGCCCATAACTATGCCGTGCGCCACGCGGGCCTCAATTCCAGCAGCAAGAACGTTTCTATGCTCAATACGGTGGGCGACTACCGTAGCCGCAGCGGTGTCGATGGCCAGAATTCTTCGCCCGACATGGACGAAGACTACAATCAGGCGATGATCCGTGCCGGCAAAGAAATTGACGAAGATCTGTCTGCAGACATCCAGTGGGACTGGGGGTCTAGCGACAATCCCGAAACGACGGAACATATCGATGAATTCAAGAGCCGCATGCGTCATTACCGTGTGAGCCGGATTGTCTTCCAGGTGTCGGTTGGCGCCCTTCTTCTGAATCGCGTGGTTTCAGTCCTCAATACGATCAGGGTTTACCGGGCGACCTCTTCCAAGAGTTTTACGGAACGAATGGAATTTGTGCCTGAATTCTACGAAGATGGCAGTGGTTTGATCATGAACGTGAAATTCTAGAGAAATTTCAGATTTCGGAATTCAGAATTCGGAATTGGAAATGACAAATAATTTGCAACGCCTTATACAGTTTAATCATCTAAAGTTTATGAAAAAATTTGCATTGTTATCTGTCGCGTTGCTGTTGATTGCTTGCGGTGGTGATTCTGCTCCCGGTGCAGGTGCGCCTGGCAAAGGTGCTGCCGGTAAGGGAGGCCCTGGTGGCAAAGGTGGTAGACCCGCTCGCGAAATTGCTGTAGAGGGCTATATTGCCGAAGCCCATGAAGCGGGCAAGACTTTTACCGCCATGGCAACGCTTGAACCGCTGAACAATGTACAGCTGACGGCGGCGACTTCGGGCAGACTCACGAATCTTTATGCTAAAGACGGTGCCCAAGTTCAAAAGGGGGCGCTCCTTGCAAAAATTGACGATTCCGAACTTCGCGCCCAACTCAAGCAGGCCGAATCGAACCAGCAGCTTGCCCAGCAAAAATTTGACCGCGTCAAGACGCTTTTTGAAAAGGATGGAGCCACCAAGGCCGACATGGAAGCCGCCGAAGCAACGCTTAAGTCTGCCGAAGCATCCGTAGAACTTATCAAGGCTCAAATCGCAAAGACCGAGGTTCGGGCCCCGTTTGCAGGCAAGCTTGGCTTTGTGAATGTGTCCGTGGGCGCCTGGCTTACGACCGGTACGTCGATTGTGTCTCTTAGCGAAGTCAAGAAATTGAAGGCCAAGTTCTCGCTCCCGCAGCGCTACGCCTCTGCGCTTAAAGTGGGTGACGCCGTAGATGTCAAAGACGAAGAACGCAACGTCTCCAAGTCGGGCAAGGTAAAGGCTTTGGAAGCTGCACTTTCTGAAAGCAGCCGCACACGTCAGGTGCTTGTCGAAGTCGATAACGCCGGCAATGATCTTTTGGCTGGCTCATACGCCAAGGTGAATGTCACGATGCAGGCGGGAATGGCGAAAAGCATTCCGATTCCAGCCGAAGCTTTCACACTCGATAAAGATGGCGCCTACGTATTTGTGGCGACTGGAGGCAAGGCAAAAATCAAGCATGTCGAAACGGGCCTCCGCACGCCGATTGCAGTCGATGTCACGGGTGGCCTCGATGAAGGTGATACGGTCATTACCTCTGGCTTGATTAGCCTACGCGAAGGGGCTTCCGTACGTATCCGCGAAATCCGTCATAACACCGATTACGAAGTGGAGTAGGTAACCGATGAGTGTCGCGAACCTTTCCGTACGTCGCCCGGTGCTCATGACCGTGATGGCGCTCGTGATTATTTTGCTTGGCGCCTTCGGGGCCTCGAACTTGGGCGTGCGTGAATACCCCAACGTGGACTATCCGCTCATTCAGGTGCGAACCTCTTACCCGGGCGCAAACGCAGCCGTGGTCGAAGCCGAAGTTACCGAAATTTTGGAAGCATCCATCAACAGTGCGTCCGGTATCAAGGCGCTGACCTCTACCAGCCGCGATGGTTTCTCCTTCATCAATATTGAATTTGAAACAGGCATGGACCTGGAAGCGGCCGCCAACGAAATCCGCGACCGCGTGAGCCGCGTGCGTCGCCGCTTGCCGGACGATGTGGATGAACCGACGGTGTACAAGTCCGATAGCGACAACGATCCGATTCTCATGGTGAGCCTTGTGAGCGATAAGTTCGATCCGATGGAAGTTTCGGAACTGGCCAACAACTTTGTCAAGGAACGCTTGCAGACCATCAATGGCGTCTCCGAAATCGCCATTTGGGGTGAAAAACGCCCCACGGTTCGTTTGTGGATTGATCCGGTGCGCTTGCAGGCGCTCGGTGTCTCCGGTGCCGAGATGTCGGCGGCACTCAAGAAGGGTAACCTGGAACTGCCTTCCGGCTCTATCGAAGGGAGCGAGACTACGCTTTCTATCCGTACGTTGGGACGTATTCTCGACCCGAAGGCTTTTGAAAATATCGCGATCAAGGTTGCTGAAGATGGCACTGTCATTCGCATTTCGGATGTAGCGGACATTCACTACGAACCGAAGGATACCCGCACGGGATTTAGGCGCAACGGCAAAAATTCCATTACGCTTGCATTGATGGCGCAGCCCGGCTCAAACCACGTTGAAATCGCCAATGAATTCTACAAGCGCGTCGAAGACATCCGCCGCGAAATTCCTGAAGGAGTTGATGTTCTTTACGGTCGCGATACTTCTGTCAATATCCGTGCCTCCATTAAAGAAGTGGTGGAGACGATCTTTATTGCGTTCCTGTTGGTGATTGCCATTATCTTCGCGTTCCTCCGCGAAGGGCGTACGACGCTGATTCCGATGGTGGTGGTGCCGGTGTCGGTAATCGGTAGTTTCTTTGTGCTTTACCTTTGCGGATTCTCCATTAACGTGCTGACCTTGCTTGCCATGGTGCTTGCCATTGGCCTTGTGGTGGACGATGCCATTGTGATTGTGGAAAATATCTATCATAAGATTGAACGTGGCATGACGCCCAAGCAGGCGGCAGTCGCGGGCACAAACGAAATCTTTTTTGCCGTGATTGCGACCTCTGTGGTGTTGATGGCCGTGTTTGTGCCGGTGCTTGCGTTGGGTGGTACGACGGGGCTTTTGTTCCGTGAATTCGTGGCGGTGATGATTGGTACGGTGTTCCTTTCTACGTTGTGCGCTTTGACGCTTTCGCCCATGCTTTGCTCCAGGTTCTTGAAAAAGCAGAAACAGGGGTGGTTCTTCCGTGTTACCGAACCGTTCTTTGATGGAATGAACCGCATTTATTCGGTGCTGCTTGGCGGCTTCCTCAAAATGCGCTTGCTCTTGTTCCCGATAGTGGCGGGCCTTTTGGCGTCGGCCTATTTCTGCTTCAATAACATGAGTAGTGAAATGGCTCCGACCGAAGACTCCAACGCGGTCATGGTGAACTTGAATATGCCCGAAGGTGTGACGCTCACGCGCACGAAGCGCATGGCCGATGCTTTTGCCGAAGAAGTGATAGCCCTGTTAGATAGCAACGAATATACCGAATTTCAAGCGGGTGCGTGGAATGCGGGCAATTCGAGAATGCGCTTGACTTTGAACGACAACAAGAAGGCGCGTCGCCCGCAGAGTGTAATCGCCCGTGAAATCCAGCTGCTCGGGAACGAATATCCGGACTTGCGCGTGATGGTGTTTGAACCACAGAGCATCAGTACACAGCGCGGTGGTTTGCCGGTGCAGTTCGTGTTGCAGGCCCCGAATATCGAAATCCTGCGTACACTTGTGCCCAAGTTCGAAGAAGAAGCGAGCAAGAGCCCTGTGTTCAGCGTGGTGAATACGAACCTCCGTTTCACTAAGCCTGAACTGCATATCGAGATTATGCGTGACAAGGCCAACGAAGAAGGCGTGTCGGTGAATGACATTGCCCAGGCGGTGCAGCTGGCCATTAGTGACCAAAGCTATGGCGAATTCTATAAGGATGGCCGCCAGTATGACATTATCGGTGCGGTTGGTTACCAGTACCGCAGCATGCCCGAGAACATCTCGATGCTTACGGTCAAGAATGGCAAGGGTGAACTTGTAAGCCTTGATAACTTTATCACATTCAGAGAACAGTCCGCGTCGCCGTCGCTGCCGCGATTTAACCGCTTTAGCGCAGCGACCATTCAGGCGGGCCTCGTGCCGGGTAAGACGATTGGCGACGGCGTCGAAGAAATGCGCCGCATTGCAAAGCGCTTGCTAAAGGATTACCCGAACGTGAGTACGGCTTTGAGCGGATCATCCAAGGAATTTGAAGAAAGCTCCAGCGGCCTTTACATTGTGTTCCTTTTGGCGCTTGCGCTGGTGTTCTTGGTGCTTGCAGGCCAGTTCGAAAGTTTCCGCGCTCCGTTCGTCATCTTCTTTACGGTGCCGCTGGCACTCGCGGGCGCCCTTGCATTCCTGTTCATTACGGGTCAGACGCTCAACATCTTTAGCGAAATTGCTCTGATTCTTTTGATTGCCCTGGTGACGAAGAACGGTATCTTGATTGTGGAATTTGCAAACCAGATTGCGGCGAATACCGGCTGTAACAAGCTTGAGGCGGCTCGGATGGCGGCGGAACGCCGCTTCCGCCCAATCCTCATGACGAGCATGTCCACGGTATTGGGCGCCGTGCCCTTGATCCTCACGGGCACCCCGAGCCGTATTGCGATGGGTGTCGCTATTGCAGGCGGTCTTACGTTTGCGACTTTCATGACGCTCTTTATTGTGCCGGCGGCTTACAGCTTCTTTGCGGGCAAGGCTTCGATGGATGCCATGAAGAGCACCGACGCAAGCAAGATGGCGTGAGATTATTTCACCATCTGGAATACGCGCTCGCCTTTGCGGCTCATGCCGTAGCGGGTGCGTAACAGGTTTTCCTTGTACAGGGAATCGTTCTTGAGTCGTTCAATCTCGATATTGCAAGAATCAATGGCGTGCTGCAGGGAATCGATTTGCGCTTCGAACCTGGCGATGTCCTGCGTGATTTTTTGCTGCTGCTTCAAGCTGTTTTTCCCGAACATCAACTGCGAAATGACTATCGCAATTGTTGCGACAATCGTAAACAGGATAATCCAGAAAAAACGCTTTTTCACGTCAAGTTGCTCCATTAAAGTAGAACTGGAAGTTGTCTGGCGAATGGACTAGACCCGAAAGTTCTAACTCTGTTAATATAGCTAAAATATTGTTGGGCTTGAAGTTACATTCGTTCTGCAGTTCCTGAAAAGTCTTCTTGAAACCGTTGAATTGCATAAATAAGGCTAGGGCTTCGTGAGAAAGATTGCAACCGGTTGCTTCAATTTGAGAGAGGCTGACTGCGGCCGGCGCATCCGAATCCGTCTTGATTTTGGGGAGCCCGGCAACAGTGCGCAGGCTTTCGGGCATAAAGACTGGCATGGCCTTCCCTTGGTCCAGGTATTGATTGGGTCCTGCAGAGGTTTCGCTATCGAAGTCCCCCGGAACGGCGAGCAAAAGCTTGTTTTCTTGCAGGCAGTAGTCGGCCGTGATGAGGGCTCCGCCCTTGGCTTTACTTTGTACTAAAACCGTGGCGCGGCTAAGTCCGCTGATAATCCTGTTGCGGGCAGGAAAGTTCCCTTTGAAAGAGGGAAAGTCTTCTTCGTATTCGGTCATGATGCAACCGCCGGCATCGATAATGCGGCGGGCGAGCGTTGCACGGTCTCCAGGAATCGGGACATTGATTCCCTGTGCAATCACGGCAATCGTCGGAATCCCGAAATCGAGCGCGGCTTCGTGGCAATAATAATCAATACCTTGCGCAAGCCCGGAAACGACGACGGCCCTCGTACCTTTCAGTGATTTGACGAGCCGTCTGCACAGCTCGCGGGCGGAACTGCTTGGACGCCGCGTACCTACCATGGCAATTCCAATGCAATCGCTTGCGGGCAGTTTGCCGCGAACGTACAGTAACGGTGGCGCTAACGGAGATTCCTTAAGCGAAAGCGGGAATTGATTCGGTTCAAGTGTTTCGTACTTTCTATCTTTGTCTGTCATGAAATATTCCTTTGAAGACTTGGTGAAAATTATGGCGACCCTCCGCTCCCCGGAAGGCTGCCCTTGGGACAAGCAACAGACGCACCAGTCGTTGCTCCCTTATTTGGTCGAAGAATCCCATGAATACATCGATGCCGCCCAGGCAAACGACAAGGCTCACATGGCCGAAGAACTAGGCGATGTGCTGTTCCAGGTGGTGTTCCATTCGCAAGTCGCCAAAGAAAACGGCGATTTTTCTATCGACGACGTGGTGCAGGGAATCTGCGAAAAAATGATCCGGCGCCATCCGCATGTCTTTGGGGATGCAAAGGTCGATGATTCGAACGGCGTTGTCCGCCAATGGGAACGCATCAAGGCGCAAGAAAAGAATAATCTAAAAATGCAAGGCCAGTCCGCTATGGACAAAGTAAGCAAGAGCATGCCGACGCTTGCCCGTGCCCAGGAACTCCAGCGCCGTGCCGCCAAAGTAAGCTTTGACTGGACCGAGGCTGAACCTGTCTTTGACAAGGCCGTAGAAGAATTTAGTGAATTCCGTGCCGAAATGCAAGCGGCCTCTCCTGAAAATCGTAACGTAGAGCGCATGGAAGATGAATTCGGCGACATCATGTTCAGTCTTGTGAATGTGGCGCGCCACTGTGGCTTCAATGCGGCCCTTGCACTTGAACGCGCAAACTCCAAGTTCGAACGCCGCTTCCGCGTGGTAGAACAGATGGCCCGCGATCAGGGCAAAGAAATGAAAGACGTTGGCCTCGAAGGCCTGCAAGAAATGTGGAAACAGGCTAAAAAAACGTCATTGCGAGCGTAGCGCGGCAATCCATTGGACTCTAATTAGGAACATTCCACTTTGGAATACGAAAGTTGAAAAATTATTTTCGCATTCCATATCCCGATGGTATATTAAGTAATGTGCTTCCAGTCCATTCTGGTTTAGCGAAGGGATGCTGGAGCAAATCACGGGGTAGAATAGACCGGAAGCACGCTTGTTTTCTTCTAATTCCACTTTCCCGCAGGGTTCCCCAAGTTCCCTGCGGGATTTTTTATACAAAACAAAAACCCCCGGAGTAGCACTCCGGGGATTTTAAACTTCTAAGAAGTTTGGCTTTAGCTTTTTTGTGAGCCACAAGCGACTTGTATTGCGATAATATCGCATAAACCGGCGCCTCAACAATATAAACAAGCAAGCTTGTTTCTGCTGTATTCGGCTTAGGTTTATTTAACGAGTCGTGGTGGCGAGAGCAAGGCGATATCACATTTTTATGAATGCGATAGAGCCGAGCGGTCTGTTAAGCCCTAGCCTTGGCCTTGTCGCCGTACTTCTTGATGAGTTCGTCCTGGATGTTCTTCGGAACCGGCAGGTACTTGCAGAATTCCATGGTGAATTCTGCCTTACCCTGGGTCATAGAACGCAGGTCAGTAGCGTAGCCGAACATTTCGGAAAGCGGGACTTCGGCGGTGATGGTGGTCATGCCGAGTTCTTCGTTCGTACCGGTGATGGTACCACGACGCTGGGAAACGTTACCCACGACAGAACCCTGGAATTCGGTCGGAGTCTGGATTTCGACCTTCATGATCGGTTCGAGGATCTGAGCGCCAGCCTTTTCGAAAGCTTCGCGGAAGGCCATACGGGCAGCAACCTGGAACGCCATATCAGAAGAGTCAACCGGGTGGTATGCACCATCCTGGACTTCCATTTCGATACCCACAACCGGGAAGCCGATCAAGGAACCTGCTTCCATGCAGCTCTGGAAACCCTTGTCGCAAGACGGGATGTATTCCTTCGGAATACGGCCACCCACGACGGAGTTCACGAAGTTGTAGACCTTTTCCTGGTCGCCTTCGACAGCCATCGGACGCATTTCGCCGACAACCTTAGCGTACTGACCAGAACCACCGGTCTGCTTCTTGTGGGTGTAGTCGAACTTGGCCGGACGGGTAATGGTTTCGCGGTAAGCCACCTGCGGAGCACCGGTCGTCACGTCGCACTTGTATTCGCGGCGCATACGTTCGATGTAAACGTCGAGGTGAAGTTCGCCCATACCCTTGATGATGGTCTGGCCGGATTCCTTGTCGACTTCCACCTGGAATGTCGGGTCTTCCTTGGTGAAGCGGTTCAGAGCCTTGGACATGTTGTCCAGGTCGTCACGGTTCTTGGCTTCGATCACGAGCTCGATCACCGGATTCGGCACGTGCATAGAAGTCATGTTGTAGTGGTTCTTGCCATCGGTAAAGGTCGTACCGGAGGCGCAGTCAATACCGAACAGGGCAACGATGTCGCCTGCACCGGCTTCGGTGATGTCCACCATTTCGTCGGCGTGCATACGCACGAGACGGCCCACGGACACCTTCTTGCCGGTGGCCATGTTGGTGATCATGTCGCCCTTCTTGAGGGTACCCTGGTAAACGCGGATGTAGGTGAGCTGGCCGTAGCGGTCGTTCACGAGCTTGAATGCGTAGCAGACGAGCGGTGCGTTGTCTTCGGACTTCAGCACGACTTCGGCTTCGTTGTTGTCGAGGTCGAGAGCTTTGTTTTCGACGTCGGTCGGGCACGGGAGGTAGTCGATAACGCCGTCGAGGAGCTTCTGGACACCGACGTTCTTGTGAGCAGAACCCATGAACACCGGAGTGATGTCGAGACGGATGGTTGCTTCGCGGATGGTCTTCTTGATGAGGGCCTTGTCGATCTGGTCCACACCATACTGGCCTTCCATAGCCTTTTCCATGATTTCGTCGCTGTAGTCTGCGCAGCAGTCGATCAGCTTTTCAC
This sequence comes from Fibrobacter sp. UWOV1, assembly GCF_900142495.1. NCBI lineage: Bacteria > Pseudomonadati > Fibrobacterota > Fibrobacteria > Fibrobacterales > Fibrobacteraceae > Fibrobacter > Fibrobacter sp. UWOV1. Next base: position 162,294 of record NZ_FRBA01000004.1, read on the forward strand.
GGTATTCGTTAGCCTGGTCAACGAGTTCGGCCGGGATATCCTTTTCGATCATGTCGTCGCCGTTAGCGCCTTCGAAGTAGTAGGCCTTCATTTCGACGAGGTCGACCACGCCCTTCAGTTGGTCTTCGAGACCGATAGGAATCTGCATGACGCAGGGCTTGTGGTTGAGCTTTTCCTTGAGCATGACAGCCACGCGGAGCGGGTTTGCACCGGAGCGGTCGCACTTGTTGACGAACACGACGCGCGGCACATGGTAGCGCTTCATCTGGCGGTCAACGGTAATAGACTGGGACTGGACGCCTTCCACGCCGGTGAGCACGAGGATAGCACCGTCGAGCACGCGGAGAGAACGTTCCACTTCGATCGTGAAGTCCACGTGCCCCGGGGTATCGATGATGTTGATGGAGTCGGTTTCGCCAGACTTGGTGTGGGTCCAGTTTGCAAACGTGGCTGCAGACTGAATCGTGATGCCGCGTTCGCGTTCAAGTTCCATGGAGTCCATCGTGGCACCGACGCCGTCTTTACCACGAACTTCGTGGATAGCGTGGATACGCTTTGTGAAGTAGAGGATACGTTCGGTAAGGGTGGTCTTACCGGAGTCGATGTGGGCAGAAATACCAATATTTCTGTGCTTTTCAATGTTTTTCATATTTTATTCCACAAATGGAGTTGATGTTTGTTTGAGTTGCGCCCAAAGATAGAAAAAAAAAGCCCCCTTTCAAGGGCTTGATTATGGGAATAGGCTTGAGACTGGCTTTTAAACCTGATTTTCGGCATTTTCGATGATTACGTCCGCTTCTTCGGCAAGAGGATCCTCCGGATTGTCTGCCAGGGCCTTGAAATAGCTCGCGGCCGTTTTTCCGACTTCGGTGGTGTCATAGAAGGAGTAGGCCCCGTTTCCGAGGGCGCCAATAGCCGGAATGGCTCTTAGGGCGGCCCTGCCCAGGAACTTGGTAGAGACCTTGAGCCCGATTTTCTTGAGGAGTGTTTCTAGGACTGCAAAAGAGACCTTTTGAACAACAATGCGGCTGCCGGTGCGAACCGCTATGTCGCGAACCAGTTGGGCGGCACTGTGGCGGAACAGACACCAAACCATGGCTTCGCGGCTGAGCTGCGCAAATTTGCCGTAGGTGGCTGCAATGTCAGATACAAGCTGCGCCTGAATACGCCAGATGGCGGCAATGTCGGGGATGGAAGTCAAAACGCCCGTAACACCGGCGGGCACCGAAAGCGTTGCACTTACCAGGGAGGCCTTGACTGCGGCTTGGCGAATCAGTTTCTTGATTTTCTCGTCGGAATTTTCCGTAGGGGTGTGCAGGGATTCCGGAATGTCCGTAATCAGTTCAAAAAGCAAGGAACTCAGTTTTTCCTTGAATTTTTCCATTTTTTCGTCAGTGCATTCGCTCATAAGAAACTCCTTATGAGACTAATATACATTATTATGAGGTATGAGGTCGCTCGCAAGCTCGCTATGTGCTATGAGGTCGGCACTTTGTGCCTTTGAGGTGTCTAGCCTCACGATTCATAGCCTAGAATATAATCTTCGCGATTCCGCCGGCAAGTCCGGGCAGGTTATAGCGCAGAGTCTTGCCTTCGAGCCAGTACGAAAGCGCCTGGTCAATCCACTCGCGTTCGCAGGTGATTTTGCGGACCACAATATCGGTGCCTGTGTCAGTATCGTCGAAAAAGTAGTAGCCGCGGAACTTGATCGGGAAAATTTCGCCATGCAAAAGAACGCTCACGTCGGCGGTGCCGTTGTCCGAATCAATAGAAATGGATTGGACATCGCCGAAGCGCTTGACCAGTTCGTGATTCTTGACGAAGGCTTCCACCGCCTTGTTGCGTAAGTTACCTAGCAGTGACATAATCAATTATGAGTTCGGATTTCAGAATTCAGAGTTAATATTAAGTTGAAATTTAACTCCGAAATTCGAATTCCGAAGTCCGAATTATATTAGCGAGGGAGCGTTAAAATTTCAATTCCGTTCTTGGTGCGGGCCACGGTGTGTTCCCATTGGGCGCTCAAGGAGCCGTCGCGGGTCACGGCGGTCCAGCCGTCGCTGAGAGTCTTGGTGCCCGGGCGACCCACGTTGATCATGGGTTCCACGGTAAAGACGTTTCCGACTTCGATGAACTGCTTGAGCACGTTGTTGCGGAAGTGGTACAGGGTCGGTTCTTCGTGGAAACCGCGACCGATACCGTGACCGCAGTAGTCTTCGACCACGCTGAATCCGTGTTCGTCGGCGATGTCCTGGATGGCGTTACCGATGTCATAGTAGCGAGCACCCTGTTCGCCAGCGGCGCGGATGCCTTCTTCCATGCAGAACTTGGCGGTGTCCACGAGTTCCTGGGCGAGGTTGCTCACGCGGCCGACGCAGAACATGGCGCTTGTGTCACCGTGGTAGCCCGAAAGAATCGTGGTGATATCGATGTTCACGATGTCGCCGTCTTTCAGGATGGTGTTTGCACTCGGGATGCCGTGGCATACGACTTCGTTGATGCTGATGCAGGCGTAGCGCGGGTAACCGTGGTAGCCCATGCAAGCGGAAATACCCTTGTGCTTGCGGGTGTAGTCGCCGATGAATTCATCGATTTCGAGTGTGGATACGCCGGGCTTGCACATTTCGCCCGCGCGGATCAGCGTTTCGGCAGCAAGGGCGCCGGCGTCGCGAATCAGTTCAATTTCTTTTGCGGATTTGATTTTGATTTTAGCCATTTTTTATGCCTTCTTCCATGCGTAGCGGTCCACGAGGTAGGCTAGAAGCATCTGGTCTTCTTCGGAGCCGTTCGCGAGTTCCTTCACCAGCGGAATGACGCGGCTGATGCGTTCGCGGGCCTTCTGTCCGCCAAAGTGGTTGCGTTCCTGTTCGAGCTTGGCACGCACGCGTTCGCTTACCTTCTTTGCAATTTCTTCGTTTGTCGGAACTTCCATCTTGATGAAGTTGATGCCGAAGTCGGCGGCGGTCTGCTTCATGTCGATTTCTTCGACTGGGGTAATCAGCGAAATGCAAAGACCGCTGCGGCCCGCGCGGGCGGTACGTCCGCTACGGTGCACATACACTTCGTGGTCATCGGGGTGGTCGTACACAATCACATGCGTCACGTGGTCCACGTCGATGCCGCGGGCAGCCACGTCAGTGCAGATGAGAATGCGGAGTTTCTTGTCGCGGAAAGCGTTCAAGGTCTTTTCGCGCATGTTCTGGGCGACATCTCCACTCAGAGCGCCTACGTTGAAGCCGTAGCCCGAAAGCACCTGTTCCAGGTAGCTCACGTCGCTCTTTTTGTTGCAGAAAATCATGCAGCTTTCAGGATTGTAGTATTCCAGAACCTTGATGGTCATGGAATCCTTGTCCATCACATCGCAAGAATACCAGCGGTGTTCCAGGTTGTTCGCAATCACCTTGTCGTAGCTGAGCGACAGGAATTCGGCGCTCGGACGCTGGAATTCGCGGGCGAGGCTCTTCACCGTCTGCGGAATCGTCGCGCTGAACATGGTGCATGCAATCTGCTTCGGCAGGTAGCGGCGAATCTTCTGCATGTCGGGGTAGAAACCCATCGAGAGCATTTCGTCGGCTTCGTCCAGGATCAAGTCGCGGATGTCGAGGAAGTCTACATTACCACGCTGCACATGGTCCATCAGGCGACCTGGAGTTGCGACGATAATGTGTACGCCGTTCTTCAGCGCCTTCAGCTGCGGTTCGTAACTCACGCCGCCAAAAATCGCAACGGAGCGAATGCCCGTACCGGCAGAAAGCTTTTCGATTTCGTCTTGAACCTGCAAGCAGAGTTCACGGGTCGGCACGAGAATCAAAGCCTGCGGGAAAATATGGTCGCGTACAATCACCTGCAAAAGCGGGAGCACGTAGGCGCCGGTCTTTCCCGAGCCGGTCTTGGACTGCACCAGCATATCGCGGGCGGCAAGCATGTAAGGAATCGTCTTGCGCTGCACCGGCATCAAGTCGGTCCAGCCGTGCTGTGCGAGAACGGCCTTCTGTTCTTCGGGCAGCATGTCAAAAGTGTAGTCGGGGAGTTTGTGTTCGGGCTCAATAATCTTAACGGGAGTCAGGAACGGATTTACTTTTTCTTCTTTCTTTTCTTCTTTTACTTCTTCACTCATAGTGAGCGCAAATGTAGAAAATTACTTAAACGGTGTCCAATGGTACTCCAAGCCGACGCTTACAAACCAGTCAACAGTGGTGGCGCCGATGGTGGTGGGCTCGGCGGCAGCATCGGGCGAAGGCTCCACGTAAACGTCCTTGCCGCGGCTCGAAATGCCTGTACGCACGCTTAAACCGTAGTGTTGCAAGAATACGCATTGTGTGCCGAAGCCAAAGAGAGCGCCCTTGTAGGGGTCTTCTGTCCTGAAGCGGGTCTGGTATTCCCTGGAGGGCTTTTTCTTGGAATCCTTGACGTCAATATCTTCGGAATAGAAACTGTATTGGAATCCGAGGAAGGCGAACAGGTGCAAGTCCAGCCATTTGAAGGGATCGTACGTTCTTGCAAACATCACGTTCAGGCCGATTTCATGTTGGGTGAAATTCCAGTGGTCCAGTTCCTCGTAGACTTCGTCGCGTTCGTCGATTTTGACGTCGTGGTTTGAATAGCGGTAAAAGATTTCGCCACCGATAAAGCCAAACCAGATTCCGCCGGCATACAAAGTGAACAGCGGGGTGGAATCGTCCATGAAATTCCAGAGGCTTACGGAGTCGCGGGTGGCGCGGTAGTTAGAAACGCGGCTCCTGATTTTGCGCTTGTACCAGTTGTAGGGCGTGAGCGGAATATGGGCCTGCGCGTAGCCGGCCGAAATGCCCGCCCATGAACGGAACGTCGGAGTTTCCTTGTAAAGGTCGTCAGGTTCCGTTTCCATTTTGAGGCGTTCTTCTTTTGTTAGGCGGCGCTTGGTGTTGCGACCGAAGAAGGCGCTTGCGATGTCGTCGCCCAATGCAATCTTGTCGTTTTTCTTCTGGACGGTGCCGGCGCTTCGCGGTTCAAGCGTCGTTTCGTCAAAAATGGCGATTTGTAGCTTGTCGCCCTTGTCGGCGATGAACAAGACGATTTTGTCTTCGAGGGCTTGGAGCTTTGCCATCATGGCGGGGTGGCGGGCTTTTAAAAGGTGCGCATTCAGGCCGGGCTCGATGTTGTTCGAAAGCCAGGTGGCGTAACGCATGGCGACCGTATCGCGTTCCCATTCGCCGAAAAGTCTGCATTTGGGTTCGCCAATGCCAGAGTTGTTGCGGCGTAACGACAGGCAGAATTCCTTGGGGTCAATTGCCGGTTCTTTATCGGGAGTCCAAATCAAAATCTCGGCGTTCTGCCAAAGAGTCCAGTGGGAATCGAAGAATACGTCCTTGGCGTGTGCTGTTCCGGCCAAAAATGCCTGCGTCAAAATGGCGGCGACAAATGCGACTAGGGAGAGGTGTTTCATTTGCCTGCCCCCGTGTACATGTTCTTGCGGATCTGCTGGACGGTCAAGCGCATCAGCTGTTCAAGGTCATTCAGAGTCAGCTTGATAACCGGGTGCTGGATCTCGTCGACGGCGCTAAACAATGGACGCTGTTTTATATTGTCCCACAATGTATACGAAACGATTGCGCTGATATTCTTGACATCGCGCTTGTCTTCGAGCTCGTTATGAATTAGGGCGTAATCGAAGAAGTTTTCACGCTTCAGGTCGGTGCCGATAATGACTTCGTGAATCAAGAGAATCTGTGGGGGAATGGTTCCGTCGGGTGCTTTGACTGTTACCCCTTGCTCCGGAAGTTTGCCCTTCATAAAGATTCTGTCGTCCAGTTTCTGGCTTTCTTCGGGGAAGTTTGCCAAAAGCGAATCCGGCAACACGTTAAGTTTGCTGTATCCGCCGCGGAATTCATGTTCCATGGCTTTGGCGCAGAATTCGGTCGCCTTGATTTGCGTGCTGTCGCCAAAGTCTAGGCGGTTTGCAAACCACTTGGTTCGGGTGATGACGAACGCCTTCTGAAGCCCCGCTATCGTAAGCTCTCCATAGGGGGCTTGCTTGTAGGCGGGGTGCTTAGCGGACCACTGGTAAGAATCGGCGCAACCCGTGAAGAGTAGCGCCGCCATCACAAACAATGTTCCCCAAAGGCGTGCCATTAATCCCTACGGGTTACGGGGCGCCCCACTTTTCGCGGTAGGCGTACACCTTGTCGAGAATTCCTTCGGGAGCGTTGATTTTCTTGCGGTTTTCTTCGCTTTCGAGGAATGCGATGATGTCGTTGATGTTTACGATGGAATGGGCTTCGATGCCGTATTCATCTTGCACGGTCTGGAGAGCAGATTTTCCGTTTTCAAGCTTTTCCTTGCGGTCCACCGAAATCAGGAGGCCGATGACGTTTGCGTTTTCGATCTTCGAGAGAGCTTGCATCGTTTCGTTCACGCTGGTGCCAGCCGTAATCACGTCTTCAATGATCACGACGTTCGTCTTTTCGGCGTACTTGTAACCGACGAGCATGCCGCCTTCACCGTGGTCCTTTGCTTCCTTGCGGTTGTAGGTAAAGGTAAGGTCAGAGCTGTACACGTCAGAAAGCTTCATGGCGGTGGCGGCGCACAGGGGTATACCCTTGTAGGCCGGTCCGTAAAGGTTCTGGGCCTTGCCGTCAAAGTATTTCATGAATGCGGCTGCGTAGAATTCGGCGAGCTTGGAAAGGGTGCGGCCGGTACGGAATTCTCCGGTATTGATGAAATACGGCGTGTTGCGGCCGCTCTTGGTCACGAAATCGCCGAACTTGAGAGCGCCGGCTTCAACGAGAAAATGTACAAAGGAATCAGTGTTGTTCATAGTAAACAGTGGTTAGTAAATAGTGGTCAGGTGCGAATTACGATGCTCCGCACAGAAGGCTTACGATCTTTGCAAACACGTTCGTTTCTTCTGTAAGGATTTCAATGACTACCAAGAGGATTGAAATGAGTACGCAAAGTCCGATGTAGAAATAGAACGACTTCTTGAAGCCCTTGATCTTCATCTTGAAAATTGCCCATGCAATCACGCTGAAGATGGCACTGAACGTCCATGCGGCGACGGCGCCGAGCGAAATGCCCGGAATCAAGCTGATGGCGAAAGTGATTGCGATACCCGGCATAAAATAGAAGCAAATGCACAGGACGCTCAAGAGGGCGAATCCGACGTAATGCGAAAAGCCGCGTTCGCGCTGGACAATCACCTGGGGCTGGGTCGGCGTTGCAACGGCTTCTTCTACAGCGCCTTCCTGCGGAACGGTTTCGGCTTCAGGTGCCGGAGCGGTTTCTGTCTCGACAACCGGAGCGACTTCAGCGGGGGCTTCGGCTGTGGTTTCTTTTTCATTCAGTTCTTCAGACATGTTGTCTCCTGTAAAATTCTAGAGGATAAAGGTGCGGCCCGCATAAACGAATACGCGGTGTTCCAGCCACAGTTTGAGGGCTGCCGAAAGCGTGCGCTTTTCGATATCCTTACCCAGTTCCACGAGTTCGTCAATACTTGCCGTTTCGGGCACTCGCTGAATGTCTTGGCAAATGATCGGGCCCTGGTCCAAGTCTTCGGTAGCGAAGTGGGCCGTGGCACCGATAATCTTCACGCCCTTGTGCCAGGCCTGGTGGTAGGGCTTTGCTCCCTTGAAGGCCGGCAAGAAGCCGTGGTGAATGTTGATAATGCGGTACTTGAATTCTTCAGTGAATGCTTCGCTCAAAATCTGCATGTAACGGGCGAGAACCACCGTATCGGTATTGGTTTCGGCGATAATTTCGCGGAAACGGTTCTCGGGAATGCTCTTGTCCGGGTTCGACGGCACATAGTAGAACGGTACACCGAAGGTGCCGCCCACGGGGCCGAGGTCGGGGTGATTGCCTACAATGCAACTGAACTCGCAGGGGAGGTCTCCATCGCGTCTCTTGAGCAAAAGGTCGTAAAGGCAGTGGTCCGTCTTCGAGACGAAGATGGCTACGCGCTCAATTTTGGTGGTGTCGAACAACTTCCAGTTTAGGTGGAGGTGACCTTCCAGGGTCTCCAGATGCTTGCGGACTTCTTCGATATTTTCGGAATCCGCTTCAAAAACGGCACGTAAAAAGAAAGTTTCGATATCTTTTGCCGTATGTTGCTGTAAATCGACAATGTTGGCGCCCGCCTTGGCGAGAACCTGGGTGGTTCCGGCAATAAGTCCCTTTTGGTCAGGGCAATGAATCTGCAAAATGTAACGTGTAATAGCCATAGCCCAAAATTATAAAATCGCAGGGATTAAGTCTTTGTCCTCCTCCCGAAAAACTAAAATATTCTAACTTTAAAACGAAAACTTTATACGAGAAGGAAAAATGAGTCGTAAAATCTCTTTCAAGTCCATGATTGCTGTTGTACTCGGTATGGCGGTTGTCCAGGCTGTTGCTGTTCCGCAGAAGTCCTGGGATGCTATTTACAATGCCGAAGGCGAAGGTGATTATTCTGCAGCTAAGATCGAAGGTAAAATCCGTTTCGGTAAGTACACGCACTATAAGGAAGTCCAGCCGGTTTCTTTCAAGGTTGCCGATAGCCTGTTTGCTTTCTCTGTCGCCGGTAACATGACCGTTCCTGCCGACAAGATCGAAAAAGAAGGCTTCTACAACAAGTGTAACGAAACCATGGAAGCCTGGATTTCGTTCTTTAATAAGCCGCGCGATTTTGGTGGCGAACAGCTTGTCATCAATATTGCTGGCGTGGACCTCGCCTGTGGCGACGAACTCTTTGCCGTGGGTGATCTGAGAATCAAGTTCACGAACCCCAAGGCTCAAGAAGCCTGGGCAAATACCCTGGAGGGTCGCGAAAAGTACAAGCGCGAAAAGGTGGTGGAATACCGCCGTGCCGAACAGGAACACCGCGCTTCTCTCCGCGATGTTTCGGGCATGGTCAAGGACCCGCGCGACGGTCAGGTGTACCGCACCATCAAGGTGGAAGGCCGTGAATGGTTCGCCCAGAACGTGAACTACAATGTTGAAGGTCACTCCTGGTGCTACGAAGATAAGGAAAACTACTGCGCCCGCGGTGGTCGTCTGTATGACCTGGAAGGCGCCCGCAAGGCATGCCCCGAAGGCTGGCACCTGCCGCGAGACCGCGAATGGATGGATCTGCTTGTTGGCCTGACTCATTGCTACGACGGCGTGGACAAGTGCGAAAAGTTTGCCAACAAGATGAAGGCTACCACTGGTTGGCAAGGCGGTGGCGGCACCGACGAATACGGCTTCTCCATTTTCTCTTCGGGCTACCGCAAGATGGTGGGTAAGTCTATTGTTCGCTACGAAGACATGGGGGAATACGCCGGCTTCTGGTCTGCACAGAACGGTCGTAACGAAACCATCTGGATTTGGGCAATGGGCCGTATGAGCGACCAGATGGTCCGCCAGCTCGTGCCGAGCAAGACCAACGCCTACTCCGTCCGCTGCATTAACGGAAACTAGTAGACAGTAGGAAGTAGTCGGTAGGAAGTTTTTAACGAAAACCGAACGAAGTTCCGCTAATTTTTAAGAAAAGAAAAACGAGAGCTTTCAAGCTCTCGTTTTTTACTGTCTACTTCTAACTGTTTACTGCCTACTGCCGCGAGCCAAGGGCTCGTCGGCTACATCTGCCTAATCGGGAAGAGTCCGAGCAGGTCGAGTACGTTTTCGAGCACGATCTGTGTCGCCTGAACCAGGAAGAGTCTGGACTTTTCTTCGGCACTCCCGAGCACGCGGTCTTCGTGGATGAACTTGTGCGCGGCTTCTGCGATTTCCAAGGCGTACTGGGCGAGAACGCTCGGTTCGTCACCGGCGACGGCATCCTGAATCTTCTTGCCCTTCTTCGACAGAATATTGATGAGGCTGTAGGCTGCATCGTCGCCAAGTTCGGCGAAGTTCACGTCCTTGATTGCGGCGGCGAGGTCCGCGCGTTCAATGCCGGCCTTGCGCATAATGCTGCACAGGCGCACGTGGGCGTTCTGCACATACGGACCGGTATCGCCTTCGAAGCTCATCACGGCGTCCCAGTCAAAGCGCACGTCCTTCAGGCGGCTGTTTTTCAAGTCGTTGAAGGTGAGCGCTGAAATGCCGATCTGGCGCGCGATGAGTTCCTTGTTCTCGAGGCCCGGATTCTTCTCGTCGATGAATTCGAGAATCTTCTTCTGGGCGGCTTCGATTACGTCGCGCAACAGGCTTGCAGTCCCCGTGCGTGTCTTGCCCTTTTCCCACTTGCCATCCACCAGCTGCAGAATCACGCCGAACGGAATGTGGTACATGTCCTTGTACCATTCACGGCCCATTTTCTTAAGCACATGGAACACCTGCTTGAAGTGGAGAGCCTGTCCGAGATCCACCACGTAGAGGCACTTGTCGAAGTTGTATTCCTTCTTGCGGTAGCATGCGGCGGCGAGGTCGCGGGTCGCGTACAGCGTGGAGCCGTCGCTCTTGCGAATCAGGCAGGGGTTCAGGTCGAATTCGTCGAGCATCACCACGTCCAAATCCTGGCTCTTGACCATCAGGTTCTTTTCGCGGAGTTCGTCGAGAATGGCCGGAATCTTGTCTTCGAAGAAGGATTCGCCGGTGTAGTGGTCAAAGCTCACGCCCATCATGTCGTAAATACGCATGAGTTCCTTCAGCGTCGCGGCGCGGAAGGCGGTCCAGAGCTTGCGGTAGAATTCGTCACCCTGTTCCAGCTTAGTGAATGCGGCGCGAGCTTCGTCTTCGAGACTAGGCTCTTCCTTAGATGCCTTGGAGAAGGCGGCGTAAAGAATGTTCAATTCCTTCACAGTCAGGCTATCGAGCGTGGCGTCGTCGGTGGGGCGGTTTTCGCGCAGGTACATCACGATGAGCTTGCCGAATGCGGTACCCCAGTCACCCAGGTGGTTAATGCGTTCTACCTTGTAGCCCGCTGCCTTGTAGATGCGGGAAAGCGAGTTTCCGATCATCGTGGAGCGCAGGTGGTGGAAGGCGAGTTCCTTGCCGATGTTCGGGGAACTGAAGTCGATGCAAACAACCTTGCCGTTCGGGGCTGCATGACCGTATTCCAAACCCTTGGCGGCGATTTCTTCGAGAGTCGACTTCGCGAGGAATCCGCGGTCAATGAAGAAGTTCAGGTAACCGTTCACGGCTTCGACCTTCGAAAGGCCTGCGGGGAGCTTCACCTGTGCGGCGAGGTCTTCGGCAATCATCTTCGGGGCCTTGCGCATCACCTTCGCGAGCGAGAAACACGGAATGGTGAAATTGCCGTGGCTGGTGTCAGGCGGCACGGAGATAAGCTTGAGGGCGGCTTCCTTCTCGAAGGATCCTGTGGCGGCGAGCGCTTCTGCGATTTCTTGCTCAAACGAGTTCATCTTCACTGCTCTTCTTCTTGGAGGTCTTCTTCACAAAGTCATTTTCGTCGAGGGTTTCAACGGTGCCGTCGGCGTACAGGCGGTCGAGCGAAATCTCGTTGCGTTTTTCTTCTTCGAACAGGTGAACCATCAGGTCGAGACCTGCGTCGAACACGGCCCAACGCACGCCTTCCTTGTATTCCACGCCAACAGACGGGAGCTTGTTGGCCTTGAATTCCTTGCGGAGTTCGTTCAAAATGGCCTGCATCTGGGCTTCACTTTCGCAAGTGGCGACGAGGAAAAAGTCGGTCACGTCCTTGATGCCGCGAAGGTCTATCAACTGGACGTCCTGGGCGCGCAATTCAAAAAGAATGCTGGCGCCGATATTTACGGACTCTGGCAGGTCTTTGATTTTTGTTGTCATTTTTCTTCTCCCTGTTCGGGTTCTATGATTTGATTAAAGTCTTTTCCGATGTACACGGCGGCATCGACAACGGCGCGGCTGCTATGGACTATCAGCACATTGTCGGTCTTGAGCGCTTGGGCAAGCGCTTTCGCGCCTTCCCATTCGGGATTTCTAAGCACAAGAATGGTTTCGTCGTAATTCTGCAGGCGGTCGTTTCTAGAACTCACAATGTCAAAGCCGTTGTTGCGCAAGTAGGAGCGCATCTTGGCTGCCGCTCCCTGCATGCCACAACTGTTCAACACTTCGACATCACCTTTGTAGGTACGCTTGACCTTTACTACCTGAGGTTTCTTTTCTTCTTCGCAACCTGTAAAAAGCAATGCAGCCATCAAGGCTGTTGCGGCGAAAGAAAAGCGAAATGTTTTGGTGTACATCAAGGACATTTTCTAGTTGAAATTTAGAAAAAATGTTCCTTGTTTGTATTGCTTGTTCAAGTCGGGCGAGGCTTTCTACTATCTACAATAATACGGATTGCGCCAAGGGCATCCGCCATACAGGTAGCGGTGCGGGCCGTAAGCCTTGAAAGCATCGCGTTCGTTCACGAACATCAGCCTGAAACTCATGTTGTCATTAGGCTTGTATTCCAGTGCAATGTCGGGGAGCACAACATCTACATTACCCTGTCGTACATCTTCTTTTGCAATGGGTGTTCCGAAACGGAAGTTGGAATATAGCGGCATCCAGAGTCCTACATTTGCATATAAATGAAGCTCCGGTGTGAATTCGTAGGCGAGGTGTGCCATGTAGCTCTGCTGGGCGAAGCTTCCGAAGGTGCCGCCCATAAAACTCACGGAATAGGTGTAGGCGACTTTTAAAGCCGGGTCAAAAGTTTCGTGGCGCACAAGGCGCTCGGGGTCAAAATGCTCGCGGTTCCAGGGAATACCGTCGTCTGGAACCACGTAGATGGTGTCGACAATTGTGTCTTTGGGGGCGTTTTTTGCAAGGGTAGAGTCTTTTTGGGTATTAGAAACAATAGCTGAGTCTGCCTTTATGGGGTTTTCAGCAAAAGCAAATGCTACGAATACTATTGTCAGCAGCAAAAATCGCATGCTAGGAATATAGATAATTCCACATTCCTCATTCGTCATTACACACTACACCGAAGGTGTTAAACGATTTCGTTCTTGGCGTTCACGTGGATAACTGTGGGTTTCCACGTTTTCGCTTCTTCTTCGCTCATGGTTGCATAGGCAACAATAATCACGAGGTCGCCGGGCTGGACAAGTCGTGCGGCTGCGCCATTCAGGCAAATCACGCCGGAACCGGCAGGGCCTTCAATGACGTAAGTATCCAGGCGATTGCCGTTGTTCACGTCAAGAACGCCCACCTTTTCGAAAGGAAGAATATTGGCGGCGTCCATCAGGTCGCGGGCAATAGTAATCGAACCCTCGTAGTTGAGGTTTGCGTCGGTTACAGTTGCGCGATGAATTTTGCTTTTGAGTAATTCTAGCTGCATGATGCGCTTAGAACTTGACATTGAAGAATCCCGCAACACCTTTTTCCGGTGTCGGGAGAATGCCGTAGCTGAAGCGGTTTGCGTCCGGGTTGCTGTCCCACTGGGTGCTGAAGAATGCATCAGCAAAGGACCAAATGTGTGCGCCAGCTACAAAAATCAAACCATACCACCAAGCGGTGTTGCCGTCGACTGCAAGGTAAACTGTTGCACCGACGCTTACGCCCCAAAGAGCGTCAATCCAGATGGCCTTCATCGATTCTTGCTTGTGCCACTGATAGAGCGACGGAACAAGGAGAGAAAGGTAGGCATAGCCCTGGTCGCCAGAACGGTTGCGGTAAGAACGGTCGATGTCGGCGTCTTCGAGACCGCCAGAACGCTGAGCGAGCCATTCTTCTTCAGAGACGCCGAGTTTTTCCCACGGTTTCTGCAGATATTCGGAGGGACGGACACCCATTTCAACAAGGTGTGTCAACTTGGCTCTTGTGATGCCTTCCTGCTTGGCCTGCTGGAATTCCCACTGGGTCAGACCCATTTCTTCGTAGTTGAATCCCTGCCATTCGTCGGCCGTTGCAGTTGCTTCGCCAACGCTTGCGCTGGAGGTTTCTTCGGCTTCTTCGTTGCTGTTTTCGTCTGCAAAGCCGTCGTCTGTTGTTTCCTCGGAGGCCCCGTAAGAATAGGAATCTTCGGAAGATTCGTCGTCGTCAAACTGTGCGAACGCAATGGAGCCGCACAAAAGCACCGTTGTGAGAATCTTGCACCAATTCGCCATCAGTTTCTTCCTTCAAAAAATAATGCCGGGGGAGGGAATCGAACCCTCACACTCTCGCGAGTACCGGATTTTGAGTCCGGCGCGTCTACCAATTTCACCACCCCGGCTCGGGGTTTGCTTAAATATAGAACAATTTATGCTTTTTTTGCAGGGGAAAGCTCGAAAAAAGCGTTTTTTTGTGCAAATTTACCTTTTCAAAAGGGGCTGATATTCGATTTTTAGGGGCGCAAGCTTGTTTGCCGCGAAGTCGATGGCCTGGTCCTTGGTATCAAATTTGCCCGTTTGCACCAAATAAAGCGTTTTTTCGCCTCTCGGCTGTTCAATAATTGTGCAAGAAATCTTTTGCTTTTTCAGATTCGAAACAAGCAAGTCCGCATTAGATTTTGTTCCAAATGCACCCAATTGTAAAGTCCAGTATTCAATCGGTGCGGTAGCGGCAGGTGCTGCGGGAGCTGCGACAGGGGCGGCTGTTTTAGGTTGTTCGACTGCAGGTGCCGGTTCGGCAACAACGGGCTTAGGTTCCGGCGCGGCAACCTTTGCAGGTTCGGTGGCCGCGGTGGCTTTTGCCTGCGATGCGGTTCGTATGGCCTTCAAGGAATCTGGATTGTTCAGCAGGTTGCAGCGGTCGTTCAAGTCTTCCGATTTCACCTTTGCCTTAACGGCCTTGCAAACCTTTTGCAGTACAATAGCTTGGTGCGGGTGAGATGTTTCAATTGCCTGGATCAAGTCTTCGGCGGCCTTGTCGTATTTGCCAAGGTAGAGCCTGAACTGGGCGCTCGTCATCATGAGGTCGGCGTAGATGGCGCGTTGCGGATTGGTCGTCTGGATGAGGCTGTCGAGGCGCTTGCCTGCAATCTTGAACGACTGGGCGCTTCCCGTTTGCGAAAGTGCAAGCACATTCCACAGGTAGCATTCGGCACGCAGGGAATCTGGTTCCTTCGGGCAAGCGGCTTCGTATGCTGCGGCGGCTTCTTTCCAGTTGCCTGCAACGTAGGCCTTGTGTGCGTCTGCCATCGTCTGCGCAAATGCACTTGCTGCAAAAACAGAAAGCAATGCAAACGCAATCCCGCGAACATTCCAAAACTTCATACTCATCGCCTCGCACTTCTCACTACACATTTCACACTCCACACCTCACACCCCACATCTTACACCTCACACCTCAAAGCGCCGAAGGCGCGACCCCACACCTCACACCCCACATCTTACACCAGCGTCCCGCGAATCGTCCAGCCCCTAATATCATCCAATTTAACTTTCACGTAGTCGCCGGGCTTCACAATCTGGCCAACTTCCGGCTTGAACACCACCTTCTTGAAGTTGTCAGTGCGGCCACGCAGTTCCGTCTCGTCGCGCACGGAGTTCTTTTCCACCAGCAGTTCCTCGGTGCGGCCCAGCATCATCTGGTTACGCTTGAGGGTGATGGCGTTCTGCAGTTCCACCAGGCGCGTGTGGCGCTCGTTCTTTTCGGCCTCGGTGAGTGTCTCCGCTTCCTTGTACGATTCCGTGCCCTTGCGCGGGCTGTAGATGAACATGAAGGCGGAGTCGAACTGGCAGGTTTCAAAAGCCTTGAGCGTCTGCTCGAAATCTTCTTCCGTTTCGCCCACGAAACCGCAAATCACGTCCGTCGAAATTCCGTAGAACGGGTCCTTGCTTCGCAACTGCTCGATAATCGAGAGGTACTGCTCCATATTGTGCTGGCGGCGCATCTTCTTGAGCATGGCGTCGGAGCCGCTCTGGATAGGAATGTGCGCATAGTGGCAGACCTTCGGGTTGTTCAGCAGCACGTCGATGAGCTCGTTCGTGTAGTGCCTCGGGTGCGGGCTCGTAAAGCGGATGCGGCGGATGCCCCCGATTTCAGAAACCTTCGTAAGCAGGTCCGCAAAGTTCCCGCCTTCCGTCTTGTAGGCGTTCACCGTCTGGCCAAGGAGCGTCACCTCGGTAATGCCCTTGTCGGCCGCCTTGCGCACTTCGGCAAGCACGTCTTCCATGTCGCGGTACTTTTCCGGCCCGCGCAGATACGGCACAATACAGTAACTACAGCGTTTGTTGCAACCGCGCTGGATGGCGACGAAGGTGGTAAAGTCGTTCTGGAGTTTCGCGTATTCGCCCAGATAGTTCTCGCTCAGGTCCTCGTCGATGAACATCTTGTGGTGCGTCAGGTGCAGCGGACTTTTGGCGTCGCCCAGCAGCAACTCCGGAATTTTCTTGTACTGGTCCGGCCCCACGATGTAGCTCACGTTCGGGAGCCTCTTCAAAAGTTCCGGCCCGCGATTCTTCGCCATGCAACCGCATACCACGACTTTCACATCGGGATTCTTTTTGCGCAAGTACTTGAGCTTGCTGATGTTGACGATGGCGGTTTCCTCGGCCTTCTCGCGCACGCTGCAGGTGTTCACGATGATAAAGTCGGCATCTTCCTGGTTGCTCGTCTCGACGCAACCGCACATGTCGAGCTCCTGGGCAATCATCGCCGAGTCGTACTCGTTCATCTGGCAGCCGTATGTGGCCAAGTGGTATTTTTTCATGCGCACAAAGATAGCATTTTTAGACTTCTAGCCCTGCCTGCGTCATGTATTTTTGTGCGAATGCGTTTGCCTCGTCGTCCTTCTGCTGGTTCTTGTTGCCGTAATAGACGTTCTTGATGAAGATGTCCTTCTTGCCGTGGAGCACGATGTGGCCGAGCTCGTGGAAGAACGTGAACCAGAACGCGTTGCGGTCCTTGAAACGGTCGTGAAGCTGGATGACGGGGATGTCCTTGTACCAGCGGGCCATGCCATGAATCGGCGCCGACTTGAAGTTCTGCGCGTAGAGCACCTTGATTCCGAGCTTTGCGCCCAGTTCCTGCAACTTGTGCATGCCGTCGTCAATAAAATCTTCGCCCACCTTCGGCTTGGGCAATGCCTTCTTGCGGCGTAAATCTTCCCACGCGGCAACGTCGTTTTTGGCCAGTTCCACAAATTGCGGCATCGCCTTCTTGATGGCGGAACGCACCTTCTTGTCGTTCTGCTTTTCCATTTTGATTTCGTCGGCGAGGATTTCGCCGCGGCGCATCCACACGGAGGCCGCGTACGGGTCTTCGGTTTCGGCCAGCGAAATGCGGAAGGCCACCTTCAGGCGGTTCTTGTAATAGTAATTTTCCCACGCCTTGGGGCTAGCCACCCCGAAGAACTTGAGGATGGGCGATACGCCGTCTTCTTTGTTGTTGAAGTCCTTGACCCATGTGCGCGGATTGAGTTCACCGATAGGGAAGAACTTGCGCCAAACAACACTTTTCTTGAGGGATTTCTTGATTTTTTCACGCCAAAGGTCTTCGTCGTACTGTTTTTGAAGATTGAGCCAACAATACTGGGGAATTCCTGTCCCAAATTCAAGGCTATAGGCCATTTCAACCGTCACCCTGCACTTGGCTTTGAGCAATTCGTTCACCGTCTTGGGGGTGTAGCCGATTCGGGCGGCGAAATCGTTAACATCCACATTCATTTCTTGAAGTTTTTCTTCAAGAATTTCTCCAGGGGAAGTTGCCCCCCACAAAAGGAGTTCTTTTTCTTCTGCCATATTATTCCTCTCTATTTATGATAATCTATAATTTCTATGACTTCTGCTTCGGTAACTTCAGCCCAAATAACAGCCTTGTTCGGTTCTGCGCCCCAAATAATCAATCGGTATGGCTGATCAAGGTCGCAAGCCCATTGTCCTTTTCGGTTGCCCACAAGTCAACTTTCAAGAAACCTCCACCGTTAATCAAAAATCTCTTTTTTTAATATAATAAAAATTTTTAAGAAACGCAAGGGGTGTCTTGTTTTTGCAAAAATAGGGTCGATTTTGTTGATAACTAAAGGGGGAGAGCCTGCAAGTAGGTAACGCAAAGAAGATGATAAAGTAAAGATTTCGTAATCAATGATAATAAGTTTGAATAAATCGACCTAAAAAATATGTAAAAATTCTAAGCACAAATGCAACCCAGAAACATAAAAACCATACGCGATTTTTCACCCATGAAAATTGAACATTCAAAAAATCAAGGAACAAAAGTATTGATGCTGGTAGAATTAAAATACCAGACAAAGCCCAAATTGTTCCAAAATCTTTTTCAAAGCCGTAATGAATCAATGTCATAACATTTGACAAACCATATAAAAAAAGCAAAATCGATGAAATCAGGGAAAGCAGACGATTGACCCAAGGAAGTTCACCAATATTCATGGACATCCATTTTTTCATCAAAAACAAGCCCCTTCTACAGTACGTACATTTTCCAAATCACTCAAAAATTTAAATTGAATCTCTTTTGAGAAGGGATTATTTTCAACCTTAAAGCCGTCTACCGGTTCTTTTTCATAATAAACAGTTATTACATCTGAAGTTTCTTCAATAATAAAATCAATATCTTCTGGAATAACATCAAGTCCGTAAGTTAAAGGACACTTATAAGTAAAAAACTTACGTTTTTCGCCAGATTTATTCACATACATAACATCATATACGCGATACAATCCGTAATAACCATTGATAAATACTTGCAAAAAAGGAACAACCAAAGGTTCTTCTAATTTAGAAAGTTTATAGCCTTCAATTTGGCACCCAATCCCTTCTTTTTGATTAGCCTTCGTATAAGCAAGCACTCGTTCATTGTCCACGGGAGTAAAATCTCGTGGATGAAGAGCAAACAAAAGAAGCATAACAAATCCATAAAAGCCTATAATAAAGACTTTCGCCTGCCTTTCATTCTTTTTTATCCATTCTACAATCGATTGTGTGCTCATTCGCGAACTTAATATACAAAAAAGCCGTTTTCAAAATCAGATGAAAAAAGTAAAAATATCGAGTTTGTGTAAACATCGATACATGTGTTTCTTAAAAGCTCTTGACAACGTTGCTTCCGAGTCTCAAAAAAATATTTTTGCTATACTTAAATTATGGCGAAACCCTTCAGCAAATACCTTGTAAAAATTGCTCTGATGGCTGCTGTGGCACTGTTTGTCGCCTGTGGCGATGACGGTAGTAGTGCTGCTCCGGAGAATACAGAAAGCAGTGCGGTCGAGGAATCAAGTTCTTCGTGGACACTATCGTCTCCTTCGGCAGGCTCAGGGACCATTGACTCCAGGGAGACAGATTCGCTAAGCACCAGCAGTTCTTCAGAGATTGCCTCGAACTCTTCGAGTTCTCGCAATGACGAAAAAGACACCTCCGCGGTTCATGTTGCAGACACTACCAAAATCACTTACGCGCTCAAGCCTTTCGACGGGCCGCTTTCTAACCCGCACAAGGGATTCACGGTGCCGACCGGTGGGGCGTGGACTTTTGTCCCGGAATTTGAATATGGCCCTTACGGTTCCCTGAATAACAGGGCGTGGGATTTGGTCTCGTACGGTTCCGGTTACCAGCAGTGGAACAAGTTGAATCCGGAAAAGGGCGTTTATGACTGGACGGAACTAGAAAAGCTGCTGAACGCACTTGCCGAGCACAACATGACTTACGCCTTGCGCGTGCTGCCGTACACCCCTTCGTTTATCAAGAGTGATTTCCCGCCCCAAGAGGATTACGACTGGACTCCGACCTTTGTCTACGAGATGGGCGCGAAGAAAATCCAGATTGACTTGCGCGGGACAGAATACCATGCGTATGCTCCCGTCTGGGATGACCCGATTTATTTGCAAGCGGCGAAGGAGTTTGCGAAGGCCCTGGCCGAAAAATACGATGGCGACCCGCGCATTGAATACATCGATGTCCGCACTTTTGGCGAATGGGGCGAATGGCACACGTCCCACATATTGGGGAGCGAAATGCCGGCCGATTCGGTGTTGATCGACATGCTGGACTATTATGCGTCCGTGTTCAAGAAGACCCAGCTGGTGCTGCCTTCTAACGGTTTTGGCGATGTCTATACGCATGCACTGGACCTCGGCATTACCAAGCGTGATGACGGATTCATCGGCATTCCCGGCCGGCCGGATACCTTGCTGCGGGCATACAACGCGAACCTCCCGACCATCGCCGAGAATATCGCCGGTTACAGGACGATGCTGACCTACGACGACCTGATTCCCGGAGGCACCCAGAAGTGGACTGCGGAACGCTGGGTGGATGCGATTACCACGGCGCACCTGACCTACTACGTTCTCGACCAGGACAACGACTGCGGTTACTATTTCTACAAGGACAACAAGGCGTTGGCCGATTCCATGAGCAAGGTCATCGGGTACAACTTTACCGTGACGCGGGCGGAACTGGTGACTGTCGCGACACCTGCCTCCGGAAACGCCACCGATATCACAAGTATGCTGAACGTTACCGTTAAGAACACCGGCGTGGCGCCCTGTTTCTTCGATGTCTATTTGGTGGCGGAATTCGTCGATAGCACGGGAGTGTCTCTTGCGCAGATTGGCGAGATGGTCCGCATTCCGAAGGCATCCTTCAAGGACGGCGCTTCGCAGGAATTCTCGTTCAGCGACGCGGTTCCGGTGGGCGAGGTAAATCTTGCAACCCTGCCTGGCGTTTCTGTAGTCCTTTCCCTCTACGAAAGCGAAGATGCCTACAAGAGCGGCAAGAATTCCACCGTCCGCTTCGACAACGACGGCCTTCAAGAGAATAATAAGCTACTATTGAAATCCCGATAACGCGCGCTTCTATGTCCCTTCTGCTAGCCTTAATCTTCTTGGCGCTTTTTATAAGTGCGATTGTCCGTGGGCAGTTCTCCTACGGCAAGGCGGATTACAGTTTCCGCGAGCACCCGGTGCAGTTTGTAATCGTGCTTGTGTTCATCTTGGGCGTGTCGGCGCTTTGCTTTTACCGTTTTCTTGTGGAAATGGAATTCTTGCGGTAAATTTCTACATTTGGGCGCGCTATGCTTCAAAAGAAAACCCTCATCGTGTTTGACCTGGACGGCACGCTGTTCAATACCCTCGGTGACCTTGCCGTGGCGGTGAATTATGCGCTGCATCATTTCGGGCTTCCGGAACATGACGAACAGCGGGTGCGGACTTTTATCGGAAACGGTTCCTTGAAGCTGATTGAGCGGAGCATGGGGGAGGCGGCGCTCCCTGAAAACGTGACCCGTACGGGCGTTACCATTGAAATGGTCCATAAGGTCTATTCGGATTTTTACTGGGAACACTGCACCGAGCGCACGCTCCCGAATCCGGGCGTTGTCGAATTCCTGCGCAATACGACTGCCCGCGTAGCTATGCTTACCAACAAGCCGGAGCGCCCGACATTCAAGCTGCTGGAACATTTCCACCTTCGTGACCGATTTGAGTTCGTGCTCTGCGGCGACACCACGCCCGAACGCAAGCCGAGCCCCGCGGGTCTGTTGAAAATCATGGAATCCGCAGGTGTCTCTCCTGCCGAAACGGTCATGGTGGGTGACGACCAGCCCGACATTCTGGCCGCCCGCAACGCCGGAGTCGACTGCATTACGCTGTTCTGCGGGTTCGGAAAGCCGGTGAACCTGCTCCCGCTTAAGCCCGAAAATACGGTTGAAAGCTATGCGGAAATGTGCCAGTTGCTTGCAAGAATCTCTAGCTAGTATTTTTTTCTATATTCATACCATGACTTTCAAAATCATTCCTACAGTTTTGGCAGCGGCTTTGGCTTTTTCGACGGCTGCTTTTGCCGACGAGGCAATCCGCTTTGTTCCCGAAAAATACCCCATCGGCATGTTGAACCAAGGCGATACCAAGCATATCGTTTTGCAGGGTGCTAATATTACGGACAAAGAAATCGTTCTTGAAAATGTGTTCGGCCAGGGTAACGGCATGTCGAACTTCAAGTACCCGAACAAGATTCCTGCCAAGGGTACCGTCAAAATCGAATTTGATTTCAACTCTTCTGAAATGGAAGGCCAAATCAATCCGGTGGTCGTGCTTGTCGATACAACCGGCAAGCCTTATCTTGCCAACATGGATGGCATCGTGAAGGTTCCGTTTGTCTTTAGTGAAAAGCTCTTTGATGCCGGCTATTATGCCAAGGGCGAAAAACGTGAATGGTCGTTCTATATTTGGGAAACCGACAAGAAGGCTCGTCCTGATATCGCTCTGGAAGCTGAATCTGCCAAGCAGTTTTCCGTGTCCGCCAAACCAGTGATGCTGAATGTCGATAAATTTGACAAGATTACAGAGGGCGGCAAGGTTCCTGGACTTAAGGTGACGCTTTCGACCAAGGGCCTTTCCCGCGAAGGCTGGGAACTCAAGCAACAGAGTATCCGGAAGATTGTTTCGTTCAAGAGCAAAAAGTACCCGAAGGCTACGCCTGACGTGTTGATTGTGGGCTTCTGGAAGTAAAAAAACGGCTTTTTTGGGGCTTTAGCCTTGCAAAAAAGCCCACTTTTATCTAATTTTGACCCACCAATGAACCAACGGGATGTAGCTCAGCCTGGTAGAGCGCTTGAATGGGGTTCAAGAGGTCGCTGATTCGAATTCAGTCATCCCGATAAAAAACACCGCTTTAAAAGCGGTGTTTTTGCTTTAGAAGCTTGTATCGGTTTTATGCCGGAGCGTTTTAACTCTGCTTTTCTTCCTTTTCGGGAGGATTTTCTTCATCGCGATCATCCTCGCCTTCTTCGCGTTCCGCAGCTTCTGCGGCCTGCTTGAGCGGATGGTCTTCGATATAGTCGAGACTCAGCTGGAAGTTTTCGCCCTTGGGCTTTTCGGCATCCTTTTTCAAGGCGGCAAGTTCAATGGCGGCAGCCTCGTAGTCGGCTTCGGTCACCCATTCGGGCCTCCACACAATCACGCGGTTACGGCCTCCTTCCTTGCCCTGGTAAAGCGCCTTGTCTGCCATTTGGATGCTGCGGTCAGCGCCCAGGCGTTCGTCGAACTTGGCGACACCGAGCGTAATCGTAATCTTGATGGTGAAGTCCGCGTAGCGAACGGTCATCTTTTCGATCTGCTTGCGGAAACGTTCGGCGACTACTCTAGCCCCTTCGAGGTCCGTTTCGGGTAACAGAGTCAAGAATTCTTCTCCGCCATAGCGGGCGAATACGTCGTATTTGCGCAAAAGACCGCGAATCGTCTGGGCAACCGACTTCAGGATAATGTCGCCACAAGCATGCCCGTAGGTGTCATTGATATTCTTGAAGTGGTCGATGTCAATAAAGATGAAGCAGAACGGCTTATGCGTGCGGGCAGAACGACCCATTTCGTTTGCGATGGTTTCGTTCATTTCGCGGCGGTTCGGAAGTCCCGTCAGCTCGTCGGTCTTCGAAATCAGTTCCAGTTTCTTGTTGGCCTGTTCCAAATCCTTGGTACGTTCCTTGACTTCCTGTTCCAAGATTTCTCTATGGGCATTCAGTTCTTTAATCTGGCGCTTGATGGTGTTGTGCATGGAATTGAACGCGTTGCTCAATTGACCCAGTTCGTCTGTGCGGTTGCCCATGTTGATTTCGTCGACATCGAGGTTCCCTTCACTAATCTGGCGGATGTGCCTGGTCATGCGGTTCAGCGGAAGTCCAAGCGTATAGAACATCCATGCGGCGACAAGGAAGATTATCAGAATTGAAATCACGAGAATGGCGATGCTTGCCTGCGTTGCCGAAGAAATCAGGTCGTCAATTTCGCTTTTCGGCTGGAAGGCAAAGAGACCAAAATCGGTGTTAGAATCAAAGTAGTAGTTAACAAGATACTGCTCGTTGTCGTAAAGCTTCTGGAACTGAGCTTTCTTGACATCATAGTTGCGAGGATCAATTTCTGTAAATCCAAGTTCGTTGATCTTGTGTGTATCTGTAAGCCAACGCTTTAAGTCGGGGTGGTACAGAATTTCTCCTTGACCGTTAATGGCGACCAGGAATCCGTTTCTACCAATTTTATAGTTAGGGAAGTTCGTCCAAAGTCTGCGAAGTGAGAATTCTGCAAGCAGGTATCCGCTGGAACTAGACTTGTTTGTAATGCTAATGCCGAACAGACGCTTCGGGGGTGCATCCTTTGCTTCCCTAAACCAGGGCGTCAAGTAAGGGCGGTGCGGAGTAATGCGCGAAAAATCAATGGGGTAGGGGCTTTCTGTTGGAATGCCGACCATGGAATTGTCGCAAATAAACGAGTTTTCTCTGTCGTACAAAGTAACTGTTTCGCCCGAAATGAACAGCGACGAAATGCTATAGCTCTTGAGGTAGCTTGCGGCGGTATTGGGGTCTAGGCTCTGGATTTCAGAAGTCTTGGAAAGAAGCGTTAGGCGGTCGCCGAACTGCTTCATTTCGCTTGACGCCATGTTGCCAATCTGCGTGAGCATCGATTCGTTGTTGTTGAAGCTCCACTCCAACATCAGGTGTGTCTGTTTCGAGGTGAATATGAAGATGCTCCCCGTGACCACGAGAGTCATGGAGAAAATCAAAACGATAAGCACCTTGAAGACGATGCTTCGCGAAAAACCTGATATCGTGTGTGTAGGCATAAAACGTTACTTCATAAGGCTGGTTATTTCTTGCGCTTGCGGAGGAAGGCGAACAGGAACCCGAGGATAAGCATGACGGCGAATACGAAGGGGGCTGTCTTCATGTTGTCGTCGACGACTCCGTTCGTGGAATCCTTGGCGACTTCAACCACAGGCGTTTGCTCTTCGTTGATCTTGTTCCAGGCGGCCTTGAATTCGGCAGCGGTCATCATGCTGTTTGTCGGGTAGTTCAACTTCTTGTTGATTTCTGCGGTGTACTGCTGGAAAGTCTCGTACAGCTTGTCTTCGGAATAGAGCGACGGTATTTCCATCTGTTCCCAGATGGCGCTGAACATGGCGACGAGCAACTGTTCCAATTCACCCCATTCCGGAATGGCCATGTAGGCGCGACCGGTTTCAAGGGCGCGAACAAGAATGTTGTAGTCTTCATCCTTGGCCCATTCCTGCAGAACCTTTCTAGATGGCGGCAAAAAGCCAATCTGCTTGGTATAGGCGTCCAGGTTTTCGTCTTCGGTCAAGAAAAGCAAGAGATCGAAAGCTTCTTTACGCTTGTTGCTTGCCGGAATGGCAAGGTTCGAACCGCCGATAAAGCTTACGCTTCCAACTTTGCCCTTGGGAATGGGAAGTACCATGATACTGTCGCTACCGATACGGGCGTTTGAAAGGCCTCCCATGCTTCCGTGGAAACGGGTCTGCATGACGATTTCTGAAGTGCTTACGATAAAGGCGAGTTCGCCGTTGTTGAACTGCTGGGCAATCTGGGCCGTGTTGGTCTGCAAGGCTTCGGGATTGACCAGTGTATCCATGATAAAGTGGAGATAACTGGAAATGCCGAGAAGGGTTTCCCTGGAAAGAATATTGGCATGCCACTTGCCGTTTTCATCTTTCTTGATGAATGAACCGCCGTTGCTCCAAATCCAGGGGGCAAAATTGTGCGGAATGTTCCAGTCGCTCTTGCCGGGGAAGGCGAAACCCTTTACGTGGGCGCCATCGTCAAGAACTTCATCTTTGCTGTTGATTTTGCGGATAGCGTTCTTGA
Organism: Fibrobacter sp. UWOV1; assembly: GCF_900142495.1. Lineage (NCBI taxonomy): Bacteria > Pseudomonadati > Fibrobacterota > Fibrobacteria > Fibrobacterales > Fibrobacteraceae > Fibrobacter > Fibrobacter sp. UWOV1. The sequence continues at coordinate 187,689 of NZ_FRBA01000004.1, forward strand.
AACCTTCGTATGTCCTGACGGAATCGCGAGTGATGCCGTGTTCGGCGAGAATCCTCTTGTTGGCAAGGACCGGGCGAATGTCGATGAACCATGGGACGGAGTAAATGGTCGTGTCTTCGTCGATATGCGTCGTGTTCCAGCTGACAGGAACGAATCTTTCGGGCTGAATTGTCGAGAGGTTTTCGTTCAGGGGCTTGATTTCTTTACGCGATGCGAAATACGGAATCCAGGTGGTTCCGAGCTGCAGGACATCCGGTGCGGGCTGCTGGCCGGCAAGGGCCTGCGAAATACGGGTCCAGGCTTCACCCCAGTCAAGCACTTCGACCTTGGTCGGAATACCGGTCTTCTTGGAGTAGATTTCAAGTCTTTTTTCGAGAATTTCTTGCGGAGAGGCTCCGTTGGGCATAATCCACACAGTAAGCGGCTTCGCTTTAGCTGCTATCGCTGCGGTAGATGCAATAGCCACTGCGAGAATGGAATGCATAATTCTATTCGTCATCAAACCCATGAACAACTCTCCTTTCTTACCTATCGTCATGAATACTTGAACATTAAAATAACAAAAAAAAGAGAAAAGTGAAAAAAATCACGGAAATGACGGTCGCAAAGATAGTCCAAAATGGAATAAAAAAAGGGAAAAAGGAGAATTTTTGTAAATAAAAGTAAACGGAACGAAGGTGTGATAAAAATCAAAAAATGAGTTTTTTTATGGTGTTTATCACCAAAGAATCATTTTTTAGTTATATTTCTGTCATCGTAAGAAAACGATAAACAACCCTTAAGGAGTTAATAAAATGAAAAAAGGTATCATTACCCTTCTCTGCGCCGGCATGATTGTTCTTTCCGGCTGCTATGGCAAGTACGCATGCTTCAACAAGCTGCTCTCTTGGAACGGCTCTCTTGGTAACAAGTGGCTCAACTCCATCGTTCACTTCGCTATGTGGGTGATCCCGGTTTACGGTATCGCTACGTTCGTGGACTTCCTCGTCCTGAACACTGTCGAATTCTGGACTGGCTCCAACCCGCTCGCTGCTGGCGACTCCTACTATGAAAAGGACGCTCAGGGCAACACCATTGCTGCTGTCAAGAACGCTGACGGTTCTATGACTGCTGAAATCACCACCGCTGCTGGCGAAAAGGCCGTCCTGACCCTCCAGCGCGATGAAAACGTTATCCGCGCCCTCGACGCCGAAGGTAACGTTGTTGCTCAGCGCGAACTCGACAAGTAATTTCTTACTTGATTGAATTTGAAGGACCTTGGTTTTGCCAAGGTCTTTTTTTATTGATTTTATTATATATTTAGGCTATGCTTAGGCGTGTGTGCTACATAGGGGTGCTGTTGTTCACCTTGTCTTTGATGTCTTGCGTCAATGACGACATCAAACGTGGAAACGACGCCTTGCGTATTGGCGACTATGAACGCGCCATTGCCAATTTTTCTAAAGCCCTCGATGTAGAACCCGCCAACCGCGACGCCCGTTACGGGTTGGCCCTTTCTTATTATGCCGATGCGGAGCAGGCGGACCGGTTTAACGATTCCTCGTTTGTCCGTTGGAGTCGCGCCGCCCGCGAATTCAAGATCCTTTACGGCCTTGATAGCAGCGGAAGCATCGATGCCAATTACTCCACGTGTTTGTTCTACTTGGCCCGCGCAACGCTAGGCCACGATGCGTCTGCGAACGTGCTTCCTTTATTGAATAAATCTATCGACTTGGACAGCTTGAACTATTTTAGCTATAACCTGAAGGGTTTGATTCTTTCGCGGAGCAATGTTCCCGGAGACCAGAATAGCGCAAAGAATATATTCATCCATATCGTGACCCGTGAACCCGGATTCATTTCGGCGTACATCAACCTCGGAAATATCTACTGGGAAGAAGGCGATGTGGAATCGGCCTGGGATACTTGGTCTGCGGGCTTGCAGAAGGCGCCCACGAACAGCTCCCTGATTTACTGGACGCAGGTTGCCGAAGATTCCTTGAAGTCGATGGTACTTTCGGGTAGACTATGAGCGTAAAAAGCGAAAAGTCTACGGCGAGCATTCTGGACAAGGCGTGTGACTGCGCCTTGTTGCACCAAGGTGGCGAAGCCGATATCTATGAACTTGCCTGTGGCGAAGACTTTTACGCATTGAAGTGGTACCATTCCGGTTGCCGTTTTGAGGATTCTGTTGCTGACCGCCTTAAACACTTGAACATTCCCGGGCTTTACCGAGTCCGTGAATCGGGCGTTCGCGACAATACGCCGTACTTGATTTATGATTTTATTGACGGCGTGAGTTCGGCAGACGTTCCGGCGATGCCGGTAGCGGTGGCGTTGAAGCTGTTGCGTGGAGTCGTGCAGACGTTGGATGCCCTGAATAAAGAAAATATCCATCACGGCGATATCAACCCTTCGAATGTTTTGCTTTGCAAGTCCGGCAATAGCTTGCAGACATATATGATTGACTGTGGCATTGTGGGCCCGGGCGCCTTGGCCTATGCGGCGCCGGAACGCTTTCAGGGCAGGCCTGCCAGTATGCAGAGTGATCTTTACAGCCTGGGGATGCTTTTGTTCCGCTGGATTGCAGGTGCCCCCTTGCTTGAATCGAATGTTTACAATGAACTTGCGGCCCAGGCCCAGGCTATCGAAGGCGTGGATATTTCTTCGCGGCTTTATGACTTGGAGTGCTGCAAGCCGCAGGAACTTTCGGCGCTGGAGCCGTTGTGGAAGGCCTTGCTGCGCGAATCCCTGGAAAACCGCGCCGAGGATTTTGACGAACTTGATGAACTTCTGGAAATCGCTCTCGATTCAATCGGCGTGGGGGAGGTGACCGTCCAGACTGCTTTGCAAAAATATGCCGTCGAAGCCTTGCCCGAAAAAATGGGAAAAAAATTCCCGACGGAGCGAAAAAGCGCTTTCCCGTACAGCCAAAACGATAACGGAAACAAAAAAAACACCTTAAAAATTGCGGTTTTAGCCCTTTTTGGACTTATATTAATTGCAGTGGTGTTTTTCGTCTTGATTGGGACAAAAGGTCCCGATATCGACGAAACGGGAAGTTTGTTGCTTCAGAAATCCAGAAGTTTGGAATCGGTTGAGTCGGGCTTGGAAAATCGCGAAAAATCTGCCCCTGATACGCTTCCGCCTGCGGTACTGAGGGATTTGCCGACACCTGTATCGGAATAGTTAAGAAAGAGGTTTCGCATGAAGTCAGAATCGATGCTAGCTACAGAAAAAATGCTCGATGTCGTAAGAATCCTGTTGGACGAAGTCCAGCCGGAATCGCTTTTTGTGAAAATTCTTGAAGTGGCCAAGGATGTGTTGCATGCCGACGCCGCCGTTCTCGATACCGGTGGCGAAAATGCAATCCACTTGAGCAATCCCGAACAAGTTGCGATTTCTATTTCTGCAGTAAAACAGGCCAAGCTCGAAAAGAAGGCTGTGGTGTGGAATCAACTCGATGACGATACCGCCGACCTTTCGAAGTCTATTGTGCAGAACCAGCTGACAAGCATTATGGTGTCGCCGTTCCGCACGCCCGAAAGCGAAGCCGGTTACCTGTACTTGCAGCGAGCCGCCCGCGAGGAACCGTTTACTGAAGACGACAGTGCCTTGTTCGATTCGTTCGTGATGGTGTGCGAAAAGTTTGCCTTTGCAGCCTTCGATCGCTTGCGCGACAAGGAATCCTTGAATGTCTTGCGTAATGTCATTCGCAAAGACGGCATTGTGTATTCGAGCAAGGCGATGGCCTCCTTGATTGCGCTTGCAGATAAATTAGCGGAACTTCCGATGCCGGTAATTATCCGTGGCGAAACGGGAACCGGTAAAGAAGTCATTGCCCGCTATATCCACAGGCATAGCCCCCGTGCAGACAAACCCTTTGTCGCTGTCAACTGTGGCGCCATTCCGGAACACTTGATGGAATCTCTTTTGTTCGGACATGCCAAGGGTTCGTTTACGGGCGCTATTGAAACCCGCAAGGGATTCTTTGAGGAAGCCGATGGCGGAACGATTTTTCTTGACGAAATCGGGGAACTGCCCATGAACATGCAGGTGAAGCTCTTGCGCGTGTTGCAAGAAAAGCACATTACCCGCGTGGGCGACAACCGCGAAATTCCGGTGAACGTGCGCATCATTAGTGCAACGCATGTAGACTTGGAAGAAGCGGTCAAGGCGAAGCGTTTCAGGGAAGACCTGTATTTCCGCATTCAGGTGATGCCGGTAGAAATGCCGCCCTTGAGAGACCGCGGACAAGACGTTGTGCTCCTGGCCGAAGAATTCTTGACCCGCTATGGGGCGGAATACGGTCGTGGAAAATTCCACTTGAGCCGCAATGCCGAAAAGGCGATGCTCAGCTACCACTGGCCGGGTAACGTGCGCGAACTCGAAAACAAGGTCCAGAAGGCTTTGGTTCAGGCGGTGCATGGAGTAGTCCAGCCTGCCGATTTGGGCCTGGGCGATGTCCAGGCGCAGGCCAAGGAGTCGCCGCGTACGCTTAAAGAAGCCCGCGAAATCGTGGAACGCGAAGTAATTGGCCGGGCGCTTTCTGACAGTAATGCGAATCTGACGCTCGCAGCGACGATTTTGGGCATCGACCGCAAGGTTCTGCGCGAAATTATGGAAAGATTGGGAATGAAAAAAGAAGACTATAAGAAATAGTTTTATATATTTATTATAGCCTAAAAGACGGTTGGCACGGAATTTGCAAGAGATTGAGTATGAAAAAGACTACTCTCATAACGACAATTATGATGGCTGCAGCGCTTAGCTACGCTGCTCCGTCTTCTGCGCGTCCGGAGTCTTCTGTCCCGACCCCCGCCGAGAAAATGGAAATTTCGCGAGAAATGCCCAATCTCGGTGCAAAGGAAAGCGCAGATTGGCAAAAATTGCGCGCAGAACGTCGTGCTGCCCGAGAGCAAATTCTTAGGGACTTGCGCAACAGTTCCTCCGCCGAAAAGAAAAATATCCGCCAGGAAGTCTCGAAAAAACGGGACGAAAAGCCTCGCTTTGAGGGGGAAATCCCGAAAAATCAGTCTCGCGAACGTCGTCCTTTTTATGAGCACCCGGAGTCTCATCAAATGAACCCGATGCGAGAAATGCCCCATGGTCCGGGGCCGGCTCCAATGAATCCCATGTATCCAATGAAGCCGATGTATCATCCACATCCCTAGATGCGCTTCGTTGCAGTAGTGCTCCTGTTGCTTACGTCTCTGCTTTTTGCCGAGACGCAAGAATCTGTGTACTTCCGTGCAATGAAGGCTGAAGAAGCCGGTGATGTGTCGGCCGCCCTAGCAGCCTTCGAAGAAGCGGTTCAGATTCCCGGCCCCTATACAGAAGAAATTCGTGAAATTATCGATGAATACTATAAAGCCCTTGACACGACTGAGAAAAAAAAGAATCCGTGGTCGCTACGTTTTTTGGGTGATATCGGTTTTTACGGTTTGCATTATAACGAATATGGCGGTGTAGAGAAAGTCAGTGAAACCGGTGGAGATATCTTCTTTTCTCTGACTCCTTTTGTTGATTATTCGGCTGGCGATTGGATACATTCCTTTGGGGTAGGTTTTTCGGGCGACTGGTTTGTGGCGAACGATGACATGCCCGTGCTTGATACGAATGACTGGAATATTTCGGTGGGGCTTGAATATTCCTTGGTCGGAAAATCCTTGATGGTCGATGTGGGGGCGGATATAAAGGTTGTCGAGGGGGCTTACGTTTCGCCAAATTTTTATGCATGGGTGGAACGCGATTTTTATCGGTTTGAAAAGCAGCGTGTTGGGGCGGCGGTCTGGGGCTACTATGATCCCGATGGGCCGCTTTCGTTTGCGTTGTATGGTTCCTGGCACAGGACCGTTCCCTATGGATTGAATTGGTCCGTTTATGCTGGTGCCCGGTTCGAAGCGGATTCCGCAGTTGATCTTGTGAGCTATATCGAGTCGTATAAGAATGCGCTTGAAGAATTGGAAAGTGAAGAAAACGAGGAACCGTGGAACCCATATTGGGGTGGAAGTTATCCTATGTACGGGGAATGGCAAAACCCGATGCAGGTTTGTCTGGAAACCTACGGACCGGAATGTTATAACTGGAATATCGGAAAGCTGGATTCCATGTATTGGGCGAAGATGAATGATTTTAAGGATACGACGTCATCTGTTAGTGTGGCTATTCCCAAGTATTTCGCCAAATGGTTTGGACCAACCCTCCGTTCGCAGGTGTCTTACAAATTCAAACGCAATATAACGCTTGAGGCTAGGCTCAATCTGTTTTATGGTATTGTCCTGGATGGTCCGGATAGCGATTACAAAAAAATGTGTAAATTCAGCGGTGTCTGGGGAACCATGCTTTACTGGAAGCCGAATGCGTTGACTCTCTATTTGGGCGTAGAACAATTCTACAAGCATTACAGCTTGCCCAAATATTATAGGGGAGTCTATCCGGAAAACAGTATTCTTTCAGAACTGAAAGTTGGCTTCAAGTGGGAATTTTAAAAACGAAAAAAAGCAGGACTTGGTCCTGCTTTTTTATGGAGATAGTGGGAGTCGAACCCATGACCTACAGATTGCGAACCTGTCGCTCTACCAACTGAGCTATATCCCCAGGTTTGGGCGGAAATATAGAATTAGCCGTCGACGTTGTCAAGAGCTAATTGCCACGGTTGTCCATTGACGAAAACATCTGGATGATTTCATCTGTGAACGTCGAGTTCGGCAGACCTTGTGCAATTACAAGAGCCTTTTCAAGATGATCTTGGGCGCAAGCTTTTGCCTTTTTGAATGCGTCCTTTTCGTTCAATTTCTCGATGATCTTTTCGGGAATGTCGGGCTGGTCCGCCCTTGCGATGAGCGATTCCATGTCGGAGCGTTCCTGTGCGTTGCAACTTTCAAAATAGTACAGCAGCGGAAGAGTAATCAGTCCATTGCCTAAATCGGTGAACTTGGCCTTGTCCAGATTCTTGCTGCCAAAACCGTAGTCCAAAAGGTCGTCGACAATCTGGAATGCAATTCCGAAATGGCTACCCATTTGGGCGCACTTGTCGGTGTTTTCTTTGTTGAATCCGGCAAGGATTGCTCCGATGCGTGCTGCCGCCGCAATCAGGGAGGCTGTCTTCCCGTCAATAATACGGTCGTATTCTTCGAACGAAAGACGCATGTTACCGGACTGATCCAGCTCCAAGATTTCGCCGGCGATTAATTTGTCTGCGGCCTTGGAAAGTACGGTCGGAATGTCGTGCGATTCTTCATCAATCACGCACTGCATGGCTTGCGAAAGAACGTAGTCGCCAATCAGCACCGCTACTTGCGTACCCCATTCCTTGTGCGCCGTTTTCTGTCCACGGCGAATATCGGTGCCATCGATAATGTCGTCGTGCACAAGGCTTGCGAGGTGCAAAAGTTCAATGCCAGCGCAAGCGTGTGCCACGCGCAGAGGATCGGGCTTTTGAGAACCACTTTGTGCAAGCAGGCAGAGAAGTGTTGATCGAATTCGCTTGCCTTTACGTTGGAACAAGGATTCTAATCGCTCGCTTATTCCAGCAGGAGCATTCTTGGCAACACCGAAAATGACATTTTCGGTAAGTTTCAATTGTTCTTGGACAAGTGTGCGTGCTTGAGTCAGCACGGTCTGAAAATCTGCCTTAGTCGGAGCCATTACCTTACACATCCAAGTCGTTCAAGACCTTGTAGGCGTTCGTTTCGATAAACTTGCGACGCGGTTCCACATCTTCGCCCATAAGCATGCTGAAAATCTGGTCGGCCGCCACAGCGTCTTCCACGTAGCATTGTTTGAGGAATCGCTTGGTCGGATCCATGGTCGTTTCGGAAAGCTGTTCCGGCGACATTTCACCAAGACCTTTGAATCGGCTAACCGTCACGTTCTTCTTGTCTTCGAGCTTGGCCATGGCTTCGTCCTTGTCGTTTTCGTCAAACAAGTACGTTTCCTTGGTGCCGACCTTGAGCTTGAACAGAGGCGGCATGGCGAGGAACACGTGACCTTCGTCAATGAGCGGGCGCATGTAGCGGAAGAAGAACGTGAGGAGCAGAGTCTGAATATGAGAACCGTCCACATCAGCATCGGTCATGATGATGATCTTGTTGTAGCGGAGCTTTTCGAGTTTGCATTCGGTACCGAGACCGCAACCGATGGCGTTCACCAGGTTCTGGATTTCTTCGGTATCGAGCACGCGGTGAAGGCTTGCCTTTTCCACGTTCAAAATCTTACCGCGCAATGGGAGAATGGCTTGGAACTCGCGGTTACGGCCCATCTTTGCAGAACCACCTGCAGAGTCACCTTCCACGATGAACAGTTCGCATTCCTTGGGGTCGCGGCTAGAGCAGTCAGCGAGCTTGCCCGGCAGGCCGCCGCTTTCGAGAACGTTCTTGCGGCGGGCGAGCGTGCGTGCCTTGTGGGCGGCTTCGCGGGCCACGGCGGCGTTGTAAACCTTGTCCAAAATAATCTTGACCGCGGCCGGGTTTTCCTGGAAGTATTCTTCTAGCTTTGCGCCGAAAGCAGAGGCGACGTAGCCTGCGATTTCGGAGTTGCCAAGTTTGCGCTTGGTCTGGCCTTCGAACTGCGGCTGCGAGACCTTGATGGCGATCACGGCAGTCAAGCCTTCGCGAATGTCGTCTGCGGTAATCTGAATGTCTTTCTTGCCCTTGGGCATTTCTTGCGCGAACTTGCTGATGACGCGGGTGAGGGCGGTCTTGAAGCCCGTCACGTGCGTACCTCCATCGTAGGTGTTCACGTTGTTCACAAAACTAAAGAAGTTTTCCTGGTAGCCGTCGTTGTACCACATGGCGACTTCCAGTGGATACTGACCATCGGGAAGTACCAGGTGAATCGGGTCCTGGAACAACTTGGTGCGGTGTTCGTCCACGTAACGCACGAATTCAGACACGCCACCCGGATAGCAGAACGTATCAGTCTTCTTGTTTTCAGGATCGCGTTCGTCGGTAAGCGTCAGGCGAAGACCGCTCATGAGGAAGGCGAGTTCGCGGAAACGCGTAGCGAGCGTGTCATACACGTAAACGGTTTCGCTGAAAATCGTATCGTCTGGGTAGAATTCAACGGAAGTACCGGTCGTGCCGTCGCTTTCGCCGAGGTCCACCTGCGGACCGCACGGAACGCCTCTAGAAAATTCCTGCTGAACCACGCGGCCGTTGCGGCGCACGGTAACAACGAGCTTGTTAGAAAGAGCGTTCACGCAGCTCACGCCCACGCCGTGCAAACCGGCAGAGACCTTGTAAGAGCTATTGTTGAACTTGCCACCGGCGTGGAGTTTAGTCATCACGACCTGGATGGTGCCCACCTTTTCCTTGGGGTGAATGTCGGTCGGAATGCCACGACCGTTATCGGTCACGCGGATGCCGTTACCCGGCAAAATGGCAATTTCAATGTGAGTGCAGAATCCGGCTAAAGCTTCGTCCACGGAGTTATCGACCACTTCCCAAACCAGGTGGTGGAGACCACGGATGTCTGTCGAGCCAATGTACATAGCCGGGCGTACGCGCACGGCTTCGAGGCCTTCCAAAACGGTAATGCTAGAGCCGCTGTAATCTTCTTCGGCCTTTTTCATTTCTTCAGATTCTTCTGCCATTTTTTACCTTGTTTTCTTCTTCTAAATTCTTGATGCTCGTGGGCCTTTTTAACATGCTTTTAAACGAAAAGAATGTTCTTAACAGAGGGCTTTCCAAGCAATAAATTACACTTGTCAATAATAGCTTTTTTTTGCAAAAAAAGTTCTTGTTTCCATGCGGAACTACCGCACTTTAGCGTCAAAATATTGCGTTCGAATTTGACGATTTGAACGTGCGGTTTTATGAGTGGACCCACGATAGTTTCAAGGCCTTCGGACAGCTTTTCAAGTGCCATTTCATCGGTGATGTGGGCCTTGTCTAGAACCATTTGCAGCAGCACGCTAATGTCTTCGGGATCTTTCCCGCAGACCGGTTTTTTGCGCTTAATGCGATAGGAATTGTCCATTAGAGCAACAGCAGTTTCGAAAGGACAAAACCGCCAATCAAAATACTCGTCATGCCGGCAACCACAGTGGCCTTGGTGCTCTTGCCTACGCCTTCGGCGCCGCTATGGGTGGTAAAGCCAAAGAAGCAGGCGTAGCTTGCAATAAAGTAGCCGTAAAGGGTTGCCTTGATCAGGCCCACGACCAAGTCCCAGTTCTGGTAGAACATGCGTACACCGTAGAAGAATACGGCGAATGACACGTCCTTGTAAAGGTGCGCCACTTCGTAACCGCCTACGATACCGATAAAGATGCTGATAATCGTAAGGGTCGGAAGCATGATGATGGTTGCGATCAGGCGCGGTGCAAGCAAAAACTTGTAGGGACTAAGTCCTAATACTTTGTATGCATCGAGCTGCTCGGTGACAGCCATGGTGCCCAGTTCCGAACACATGGATGCTCCAATTCGGCCTGCAAGTACCATTGCAGTAAGAATCGGACAGAGCTCTACCATCACGGACTTACCCACGGCCATTCCCACAAACATCAGGGGTATGATGTCTGCAAACTGGTAGGCGAGCTGCCAGGCCATAATGGCACCTGTGGCAAGGGAGGCGGCCACCACCACGGGAATGCTGGTGATGCCCACGTGTTGCATTTGTTCCACGGTCGTGTGGAGGTTGCTGAATGCGCCAGGAATGTTCTTGAAAAGCTGCCACACAAAGTGCAGGTAGCTTAATACCGTATGCAGAAACTTCCGGATAAACTTACCCAGACTTTCTGCAATTCTGTTCATGACGGTAATCAAGGATTCCTACTTCTTCTTGGATGCTTTCTTGGACGGAGCGCTGATTGCCTTTTTGTAAAGGTTCATGTCGCTCAGGTACTTGATCGCTTCGTTCAACTGCTTGTCCTGCTTCAGGGAGAAGGCGGTGCTGACAGAGTCGTTGATGAACGCTGTCAGGAGTTCACGCTTGATGCCGTCCTTGATGTACTGCTTGTTTTCGTCAAACTGGGCGTTGCGGTTGTTTTCAAGAGCCTTGCGCATGTCGGCTATGCGCTTGGCAAGAGCGGTGTCGCTCACGACCTTGGCACTATCGCCCATGTAGTTCTGTTCGCGGATAATGCTCTTTTCGAGCTGGTCCACGCCTACCAGTGCGTTGCTCTTGATCTTCGTGAAGTTTGTATCCTTCATGCAGAAGTCGCGGAATTGCGTAAACAGGCTGTCGGGAACTTCCCAGTTGGCGTCAATTTTCACGTTGTTCTTTTCCAAGTCCGGACGGATCTTGACGGCAAACTTGAAGTACATAGCCATGCGTTCCTGTACCTGCACCACCCAGGGCATCGGGGCGAGTTCCACTTCTACGTCGGGGGTGATGCCACCGCTGCCGAACATCATGCGGCCGTTGTGCGTGTAGAAGGTGTCGACTTTAGCGGTGTCTTTTTTGGTCGAATCAGCCATGCCTTCACCTTCGTCGGCGTATTCTTCTTCAAGGATCTTCAAGCCCTTGATGCCATTTTCGGGCTTGTTGATGCATCGTCCGAAGGGCAGGTAGTAGAAGGCGGTCGTAAGCTTCAGTGCGTTACCCTGGTTGTCGAGCGGGAAAATCGTCTGCACAGATCCCTTGCCGAAGGATGTCTTGCCGATAATCAGAGCTCGGTCCCAGTCCTGCAGAGCACCAGAGACAATTTCGGCAGCACTTGCGGAACCCTGGTTCAAAAGAACAACCATCGGCACTTCAGGCTTCACGATGCCGTTTTTGCGGGCGTGGCTTTCGGTCTTTTGGGTGCGGCCACGGGTGCTCACGATCAGGTTGCCCTGTTTCAGGAACAATTCGCTGATTTCGATAGCCTGGTTCAAGAGCCCGCCCGGGTTGTAGCGCATGTCGAGAATAATCTTCTTCATGCCCCTCTTCTGTAGAATCTTGAGGGCGTTTTCGACATCGCTCGTGGTCTTGTCGCTAAAGGTGGCGAGCTTGATGTAGCCGATATCCTTGGTGACCATGCCGTAGTAGGGCACGGCGTGTACAATGATTTCGGCTCGGGTAATGGTAAAGTCCATCAGATCGGGCACGCCTTCGCGTTCAATGGAAACGGTCACGTCGGTGCCGATTTTACCGCGGAGCTTGTTCACGGCTTCGTCGAGGCTTAAGCCTTTGGTGTCCTTGCCGTCGATTCTACGGATGCGGTCGCCGGCACGAATGCCCAAGCGGAATGCCGGGGTGCCGGAAAGCGGTGAAATGACGGTCAAAATGTTGTCGCGGAGGCTAATGGTGATGCCCACGCCGCCGAACTTGCCTTCCATCGAAACCTTGAGGCTTTCGTAGTCCTTGGGCGAAAACACCGTAGTATGCGGGTCCAAGATGTTGCGGATGCCGTTCAATGCCGCGTCGGTGAGCTCAGTCGGATTCACGTCTTCGACATATTTGCGGTTGACTTCGGAAAGCACCTTGTTCAGGCGCGAAACTTCGTTATAGAAATCGCCAGGAGGATCTTTCTTGTCGCTTGCTGCAAGCGGGCTTGTGGTGAGGCACAGAGCCGAAAGACCGGCTACAAAAAGGGTTCGAAAGTTCAGCATATTGAAATTCATGCTTTAAAAATACAATTTCATTTGTTTGCTTGACTAATAAAAACGGAAAAAACCGGCCAAAAGGCCGGTTTTTAATATAAGGAGAGAGAGAAAAAAGGTCAAAATTAGGCGGCGTCGTTCAAAACGCGGGCAAGCTGTTCGTTTCTGAGCTTTTCGAGCGCGGAATCCTTGAGCTGGCGGGTGCGTTCCTTGGAAAGGCCGACCATCGGTGCGATTTCCTTCAAGTTCAGGTCGGAATCCATCTTGAATCCGAAATAGAGCTTGATGATTTCCTTTTCTTGGGCGGAAAGGCTGTTGTTCATCGCCTTGTTAAAGAGCTTGGAGCGGTTGTTTTGTTCGGCAAGTTCGTCGGTGCGGAATTCTTGTGCCGCAATGGTATCGCCGAGCGTCATGTCGCCATCTTCGCCAACGGGGGCGTCGAGAGAGGTAGACTTGTTGCCCATCATCAAGATCTTTTCGATGTCGTCGGCTTTGTACTTGCTGACGCCTTCGAGGCTCTTCGGGTCAAGCATGAGACCGCCGCCAACGACCTGGTGCATGGCGCCACCTTTCTTGGCGAAGCGGCGGAGCACGAGTTCCTTTTCGGCGCTGATGCGGACCAGTCGACCGCGTTCCGCGATGGCGCGGGTGATGTTCTGGCGAACCCACCAAACGGCATAGCTGATGAATTTGATTTTCTGGGAGTGGTCAAAGCGGCGAGCGGCTTCAATGAGGCCCATGTTGCCTTCGTTAATGAGCTCGTTTACATCGATGCCCTGACCTTTGTAAAGGTTTGCGATGTTCACGACGAAGCGGAGGTTGCTTTTGACGAGCAGGTCCATGGCTTCGCGGCTGCCTTCGCGAACTTTCGCGAGTACAACCTTTTCTTGTTCCTTGGTAAGCAGCGGATATTTGGAAATATCGTTCAGGTACTGGAAATAGACATCCCTGTCGTCATGAACGTGTGTATTCTTTGTCATATCAACCTCGTTGCTTGTTGTTTCGTTTACATTCGTAAATCTACCTCCATTTGCATTTTGAAGTGTCATAGATTACGCCTTTGTTCGCAAAAGTTATTTGTGAATTTCGTCAAAGAAAACGGCACTTTTGTCATGTTTTTGTCATAACGCCCTTTTTTTTGCCCCAATAAGGGCTATTTTTGTATTCGCAAGAGGAAAAAATGACGACAAAATATGCGAAATCCGCCCTTAGGGCCTTTTTACGCCGCAATTATGAACGTTTAGCGGAACTTCAAGAGGCTCAATTCGAGAAAAATGAGCGGGAATTGATCGAAATCGTGGGCGATGAGAACGACCCGCAGTATCCGATTCCGACTTTTGCGCTGATGGTTCTCATTTGGATGTTTATTCTGTTGTTCCCGCTAATATTGTTGCTGGATCCGACATATCCGATGACTCAGGTGTCGTTTATCAACCTTGCAACCTACTATTTGCCACTTCTGGCTACTTTCTTGACCTTCTTGGTAAACCAACGTTACCTTGTTCCAAAATGCTTCTTTAGAAAACGCTATGTGGTGTTCTTTGCGGGAAATGCGTTGATACTCTTTATTTCGCTATTAGGCCGCGAAGTTTTCTATTTCTTGATCCAGCGCAAGGCAAACGAAGGAATTGTTGATTTCTTTAGTAACTATTGCTTTAGTGCTGGCGCCGGACGCGGACACTTTTCGTTATGGACTGTACTCGTGTTCCTGATAGCTCTTGCGCTTATCTGCTTTGTGTGCATTTTGATTTCGATGTTTACGAGACAAATCATTAAGGCATTTATCTTGCGTGAAAAAAAACGCTCGACTTTGGAATACGAACTCAAATTTTTGAAGAATCAGCTTTCGCCGCATTTCTTGTTCAATACCTTGAACAATATTACTAGCCTGATTCGTATAGACCCTGGCCTTGCCGAAACAAGTATGACGAAACTTTCGCAGCTGATTCGTGTGATGCTTTACCAGACAGGTGACAAGTATATTTCGCTTAAAGAAGATGTGGGCATTTTGGAAAAGTATGCGGAACTTGAAAAATTGAGACATGACGATTCATTTGATTTCAAATTTGAATACGAACTTGAAAATCCCGATTGTCAAGTGGAACCCTTGCTGATGATGCCCTTGATGGAAAATGCGATGAAACATTGCGTAAATCCGGACGGTAAAAGCTTTGCCCATATCAAGATTGTGCAGAAAGGGGATGAACTTAGCTTTGTGGGCGAGAATAGTAACTTTCCGCGCAAGGCGAAACCGAATGCGAGCGGTCTTGGACTTTCGACCTTCAAGAAACGCCTGGAACTCATGTATAGTGGATGCTATCGTTATGAAGGTCGCGTAGAAGGTGATGTGTATAGAACGGAACTGAATGTGAAGCTGAAAAAGGATTCCGTGTAAACGCTGTATACACTTTTTTTGAAAAATTCCGAATGACGTCTTTACAATAAAAATTTGTTTATCTATAATTCGGTTCGGAGCAATTAAATAGTTTTTTAGATACATCTGTTAGCCACAGGTGTATTTTTTTATCCTGTTTAATGCTTTGTTTTTATATGGCTTTTTATATCGCGGCCTAGCGAGTGCTAGGGAGCTTAACAAACATCTTTAAAAATGGAGGTCCTATGATCAGTAGGATGTCAAGGTGTGCAGCCTTGATTGGGGCCGTATTGTCTCTTTCAAGTTTTGCGCAAGTTTGTAATGATGTTTCGCTGTATAAAAATGGCGAAGCAGGTAAAATGGAAATGGCTGGCATGACGTTCCCGGAAGCACCGGAGTGGAGCGCCAACTGGGGTGTGCTCGGCCAAGGAGGAAATTTTTCGGGCTCAACGGAGGCGCTTACCCCGCCTTATATCCGATTGTCCGGCATGAAGGACAAGGCAGGGGATTGGACGGGATTGTTGTCGTTTGACAAGTTGCCCTTGACCGTCCAATCCGGGAACGTTGCGTTCAAAGTGCGCGCAACGCAGAAAAGCAAGTTCGGAATCTGGCTTGCGGGCGATTTCGGCAATAGCGGCGTGAAGTTCTTTGATCTCGATGCCAATAAGACTTATTCGCTGAAGATTGCTGTCGCTGAACTTCTCGGAAATTCCGCAAAGGCGGTCAAGCATGTAGGCGTTGGGCTTTTTGATGTTCCTGCGCATCAATACACGACCCTGTTTATTGACGATGTATCGGTAAGTTGCGCGGTGTCGAACGGCTCGGTTGCCGAAGTGTGGACTTATCCATACAGCGATTTGGACCCGAGGACCCCTCGCCGCGAAGGCAAATTCATCTCGACGCCTGCGCCGATGACGTCTGCTGCCTATTCTGAAGAAAAACGTCGTAAAATAGCAGATTCCACTAGCGCTGATTTTGTTTTGAGTGAATTAGAACATTATCAGATTCAAAAATTTTGTGGCCGGACCGATTTGACTCCGCAAAAATCTCGCGATGGCTGGTTCAACAACATGTACTTTATCGATCGGAATCGCTTGCGTGATAGCGTGATTGCGAATCCGAAGGGGTTGTTTTACGAGGCAAACGAGGCTGCCGCAGGTACGGATAATCTCGAAATGCCCTTGCTGATAGGCAATGTGGATTACGCTTACCGTGCCTGTAACGATAGCGTTTGTAAGGCAGGGCAGTTACAAAATGCAAGAATTCTACAGGCGGGGGTTCCGTCGGCAACTGTGAGGGGATCTCGACTCAAGATTTTCTATGACCCCTATTTTGTTTGCACGAATAGAAGTGTGCTTCCGAAGGTGGAAATTTATACGAAAAATAAGTGGCAGGCGCTAGAACCAAAGTCCGAAATGCTGCTGGAGTTTGAATCGGCGGGCGAGCAGTCCGTAAAAGTAAGGCTCTCTGAAGGCGGTAAAACCGTTAACCAGACTTTATTCGTGGAGGTAAAGTAATGAGATTCGTATTATTTGTTTTGGCATTGTTGCTTGGTTTTTCAGTTTCTACGGCAAGGGAACATATTGATTTGGTCTTTAGTGGAAATTACGGATTGGATTCAATGTGTGTGGCAAAATATGATATTAAAAATTCAAGAAATAGCGGATTTACGTTGACAGGTCTTCCTTGTTCTGCGCTTCCGATGTATGATAAGGTGAGAATAAGGGTCCTTAATCCGCGGAAAGACGACTCGAAAAAAATGCACTTTAGCCTGGTTCGCCCGTTCCTGATGATTGATGGCATTTACCTCAGTACAAATGGAATGCGGACTTTAAGCGAAATGCAGGACGAAGTTGAACGTTTTGGCATTGTTGACCCGCTTGTAGAATTGGGCTACACGCCCGTTCTTGTGCAATTCCCGCAAACTGTGAGACGGTCTCTGTTGGAAAATTCTCAAAGTTTTGCGAAAATGCTTCGTTTGATTAATTCGGAATACTGGTTTGGATTTGATAACAAACTGCAAGATGGTTTTGTTGTGCTTGGGGTAAGTCAGGGCGGTATCTTGGGCCGTTATGGTTCGTACTTGTACGATATCGCACGGAATAAGATGACGGACGCCCCGATTCGGCTGTATTCGTCTTTGGATTCGCCGCACCAGGGAGCCATTTTGCCGCTTGCGCTTTTTTATACGATTGATTTTTGGGCTCTAGATGGTGGCTCCGGTGGTGCTGAGGCTTTCAGGGATTTGATTAATGGCCCTGGTGCTAGCGGGTTGTTGCTGTATGAGAGAATGTGCAAGAATAAAGATTGTTCCGATTATTCATACGAGGTGAATGCATCGCCTAACCGATTCCTTTTTGGGGAATATCGCAAGGCTGCAGAATACAAGGGATTTCCGTCTGTACTTATTGCGCAAGGCCAGCTGAAAGGGACTATTCCGGCGCATTCTGACACATTCTTTGTTTTGAACAGGCATGCAAAAAAATTCGGTTCACCGTTCGGTCGTGCAGAAAGTAGGCTTTATTCTTACCTTGATGGCAAAACCCCAATTGCCCACAATAGAAAATATCAGTATCTAGATGGTGCTAAAGAAAAAAAGCGTACGGCACAAGCCTTCTATGATTTTATTCAAGGAAGTACTTATCCGTTTGCGGAAACAATGTATAATAGCTTGAGTGACGGTATGATTAAAGCCATGCCGGATGACATGACTGAATTTTTTGTTTCTTTTTCAACGGGTTGGGATGAAAATTCTTTGATCCAAAAGAATAGTACCTTTATTCCGACAACAAGTGCGATGGATTTGAAATGTAACGGGATAAGTTCCATTACGGAACCATGCGCTTTTTATCAAAATTATTCTGGGTTCCCTTTCACGAATCCGGGCGCAAAGAGTTCTGCGAATGCCGTTTATGCGGTAGATGCAACGCACCCGCGTTATAACGAACCGATTAGCGGTAGACATATTGAATTGCCGTCGAATATGAAGGCTGATTCTGCCGTTATCAGAGGTTTGCAGGTCGATATGTGGCGAGTCCTGTGTGAATTGGCTAATTACGACTACGATTATGCCGGCAAGAAATTCCGTAATGAAAATTTGTCTTGGTATTTCAAGCCGGGAACCGACTGCATGGATCAGACGAAAATGCCTGAATTCCTGAGAAAGGGCGGCTATGTACAGAAGAAATATTTCGCTTATGGCCGCTACGATTATAATGCAGAAGCGACTGAGAGCGACAAAAATGTGACATTTGATTTGCCTGCCGGGTGGCACAAGGTTGCCGTATTTGACAATGGCGAAGACCTTCCGGAAGGCACTTCTGTCGGTTTTGACATTACGGTTAACAAAACGAAAGGCTCTTGGATGAAAGCGGAACTTTTGTTACTGAAATCTAAATCGGGTGCGGGGCAATTGCAATTGCAAGAGGTGTCTATTCCGGTAGATGGCAAAAAGCACCATGTTCATTGGAAACTCCCTGCAAATGAAGGTTCGCTCAAAAAGTATCACTGGATTCGCCTGGTGTTGAATTCCGATGGAGGCAATGTAACGGTTGCGAACCCGGTGCTTACGAAGTCTGTTGAAGATACCGGTAAGGAATATGAAAACGCTGATATTGAATTGTATCCGAAGGCGTATAAGTTTGCCTCATGGACGCCGTCTGCATCGGTGGAGACTTATCTTGAAGGGGCCAATATGGGGGCTGAACTGGATTTTAAGAAAATAGGTAGCGAAGCTTATTTGGATTTTAAAGGCGAAAAGAGCTTTGAATCTTATAAGAAACTCCAGATTTATTATTGGCCGGGGTCTTGCCAGGGAACAGGCGTGTATTTTGATTCGTATTTATCAGGAATGCAGTACTTGAAAGATTCTGCTACAATAGAGGGTGACTTTGTTGTAAAAGAAATTTCTCTTTCAGATGTCATAGATACGAAAATTACGCATAATTACAAAAAAATCGCGTCTAGGCTGGTCTTTAGGAGTGGCAAGACAGACGAGGTTTGTCTTGTATACAGAATTTTGGCAAAATAGTGCCTTTATTCTAACAGGTAATCTTATTTTTCAATGCGGTATGGTTGTTGTCATACCGCAAATTTTAGGAGCTATGATATGAAAAAACAATTAATTCTGTTGGCTGCCTTGTCGGTGGCGTTTACGGGGTGCATGAAACCGACGACGCATTCTATAGGGGCTGCGCTAATGCCTGCTCCGATTATGCACCGTAGTTCTCCGGATAGTTCTGTGCAGGAATTGTCTGTGGCGGCTTCGGGGTTTTACGGACATTCGGGTGATGGTTACAATTTGGAAAACCTGAATGCCTTTGGTGGCAACATTGGTTTGACTTACCGTATGGCGGGAACTTTATCGCCACTGTTTTTGAATGTGGCTGCAGGCGTATTTGGCGGCTCTCTCCATTTTGGTTGCGACGCGTCTCATCGTTGTCTCAGGGACAGTGAATTTGATAAAGATTACGTTGCTTGGTTGGAGTCTAAGGCCGGTCGCAAGAGCTATAGCTTTTGGAATTTGCAAGAACGAATCCTTGTCGGTGCGGACTTTAGCCCAGCGTTTTTAATTGTCGGCGGTGCGGTTGGTTTCCAGCTGTATGAGGGTGGTTCTTCTGACTACGATAAAATACGCGGAAGGCTTGACAATGAAGGCCTGATGGAAAGCAGAGGGGGTGATAACGGTGCTGACGTCACTTCTTCTGTGTGGCTAGGTTCGTATTTTGGACGAAATGGTCGGTTTGGCAACTTGGTTGCAGAATATGATATTATTTTCAAACACCAGTATGAAGATGGGCTAGCTTCAATCAAGTTGACGTATACACACCCGAGTGGATTTTTCGGTGGGGTGTCGCGAGGAGACTTGATTGACTTCTCACTGTTTGTGGGAAAACAGTTCGTGTTTTAGATCCCGGGTTAAGCCCGGGATGACAAGAAATCTGCGCCCGGGATGACAATAAACCGCGTCCGTTGACACGAAATAAAAAAAGAGCCCCGGCGGTTTGCCGGAGACTCTTCTTAATTTGTTTTGAACAAATTACTTGAGGGTCTGAACCTGCACGTCCCAGCTCTGGTTGCCAAGAGCGATACGGTAGGTGCTTGCAGCGCCGGCCTTCATGTTCTTGGTGTCCACGGCCGGAGCGGCGTTCGGGTCCTTCTTGGGAACGCCAATGTGGCGGTTGCCCTTGAGGAATTCGATACCCTTGTTGCCAGCCTTCGTCTGGAGGCAGCCCGTGATGAAGATGGTCTCGTCGGTAACCGGCAGACCATTTTCTTCGAGGAGGGCCTTGGCCTTCGGAATGCCCGGTTCGAGAATTTCTTCTGCGCACTGGACGCCCGGATAGGCTTCCTTGAACGGCTTCATGTTGAACTGGTCGGCAGCGATCTTCACGAGTTCCGGATCCGGTTCGCACGGGGTCTTGCCCTGGTAACCGAGGAGCATCTTGCCGTAGCCTTCGGTCATCTTGAACCACGTGCCGCGGCCTGCAGCCTGGTTCAAGGTGTTCATGTAAGCCTGCTGGAAGTAGAACTGAGAAACCGGCGTCACGGAAGAAGCGAAGCCACCGCGGCGGACGCATTCACTCATGTTCTCGATCACCTTCGGGAACAGGTGGAAGGTCTTGGTTTCACGCATCATGAGGGTGTTGGCGGTAAGAGCGCCACCCGGCATGGGGCTGAAGATCACGTCGGTCGTGATCTGACGTGCTTCAGGCGGGAAGTTGTAGTCCTTGAGGCATTCAACAGCGACGTTGTTGGCTTCCATGAGTTCTGGAATGTGATCGTCGACGATGCTGTCTTCACCGAGGGCGAGCTTGTATTCCGTACCCTTGAGGGCGTGGAACATGGAGAACAGGTCGGGCTGAGCCGTACCGCCGGAAAGGGGCTTGCGGCCGAGGTCGACGCCATCGGCGCCACCTTCGATAGCGGCCTTGTACTGGGCCACACCGGTACCGCAGGTGTCATGGCTGTGGATGCGGAGTTCGACCTTGTCGCCGAGGAGCTTGCGGGCGCGCTTGAAGGTTTCATAAACCTTGGTCGGGTTCGTCGTACCGGAAGCGTCCTTGAAGCAAACGGAAGCGAACGGAACGCCTGCGTCCAAGATGTTGCGGAGGATGCGTTCGTAGAATTCCGGGTTGTGGGCGGCGTTGAGGTCGCATCCCGGAGGAAGTTCCATCATGGTCACGACGACTTCGTGTTCCAGACCGGCGTCGGTAATGCACTTGCCGGAGTAGATCAGGTTGTTGACGTCGTTCAATGCGTCGAAGTTACGAATACGGGTCATGCCGTGCTTCTTGAACATGTCGGCATGGAGCTTGATCATGTCGCGCGGCTGCGGAGCGAGGGCCACCACGTTGATACCGCGGGCAAGGGTCTGCAGGCGGATGTTCGGGCCGACTACGCGGCGGAATTCGTCCATCATGTCGAATGCGTCTTCGCCGCAGTTCTGGTACAGGGCCTGGAAACGGGCGCCGCCACCAGCTTCAAAGTGGGTGATGCCAGCCTTCACGGCTGCTTCGACCGCGGGCATAAAGTCCTTGGCGAACACACGGGCACCGAAAATAGATTGGAAACCATCGCGGAACGAGGTGTCCTGGAACTTGATCTTTTTCATTTGTGTCTTCCTATGGGATAAATCCCTGGTTTTTACTGTACAATAAAATACGGGGGGAAAGATAGAAAATAGACGGCAAATGCGTAAGGCGAATGATGAGCAAAAGCTTGTTTTAGGGGGTGATAAGTGATTATTATATCTATAATAATCATATTCATAATAATGGTTTGTGCGGATTTACCATGGAAGGTTGTATTGGAAATTTACACCCCAACCACCAAGAGTGAACAATCTAAGAGTTGCTTCTACAGGGCGCTGCTCGGTATAGCTGATACTTGCCATAAATTGTGAATTGATTCGATAGCCGAGCCTGAAACCGTAATCCAGATTATTACCGTCGCCATCTTCCCGGTAGTGGTGCCCAGCGATGGTTTTCATTATTCCCAAATTGGCCTCGAAGGAGACGTTCCATAGTGTAATTGACCATATCAAGGGCTTAAATTCTATTGCCCACGTGGCAACGGTCTCGTTGCCTCCATCATAGGAGTATCCGAATCGACGTATTCCGAACGCCAGTGTGTAGTCAATTATGTTTTCGGTTTCGTTGAAAAAGCCTATTTCGAAAGCCGTGCCAACGATACCTTCGGGTTTATATATGTGATTGTCATCTACAATACGGCTGTCTTGAATGGTGGCGTCAATAAAGATTGCGTGAGAGAGCCCACACAGAATCAAAAGGCTCAGGATTACTCTTCGCATAGAGTCCATCCTTTGGAAGAATATTCATCCAGATACTTGATTCCATTTCGTTCGGAATAAGTTTTATATCCGTATCGGTCTTGCATGGCTGAAAGCCAAGATTGGGAGCCTTCAAATCTGTAAGTTGAATCCCAGCTTTGGTACGCCACATTGTAGTCGAAAGAACCTGGTTGCACGATATCGTAGCCTTGAGCTAATGGTTCTACGATAGTCACGGAGCCACTTCCAATTTCTTCTGAATGATGGTACAGGGTCTTTATTTCAGGATATTTTGTATTCCAACGGTATCTGTAAAACTTAAAATGGCTTTTTTGTATATTTTGTTCAAAACAGATTCTTTCACATTGAATGTGGCTTTCGATTGTGTCTGAAAAGACTACAGAGTCTGTGGGATAAGAAACAAGAACGCTGTCTTCATAGTAGTGAAAGACAGAATCTTCGTGATAATATTCTGCGTAATAACATCCTTGCAAGTCTTCTATGGTGATGATGTCGGGGGCATCGCTTTCGCCACTTGTAAGCGGAATGGAGCATGCAGCAAGGATCAAGAATAATAAACTGAATGGAGCTAATAATCGTTGGTGCATGATTATCTCTGTTTTCATTTAATGGCGGTAATCCATCGGCCTAAAAATAACATTTCTGTTGGACTGTAAAGGATTTTTTTGATTTACTTGGCAATCAAATTGACGATCAGGGCGATTAGACCGCCTAGCAGCAAAACGGCTATGGCGACCATCGAGACGAAGGTCCACTTGGCGTATTTTAGGAGCTTTACCAGGCTTGCGTTCTGGTTTCCGACAAACTGTTGAATCAAGTTGATTCCTGCGGCAAGTGTAAGACCCGCATCATCAATCCAACCTATGATGGGAACGTCTGGAATGAAGTCTATTGGGGAGGCGTCATAAGCCAAGGCAGCAAGCATCAGCAACACCGCCAAAGCCTTTTTCATGTTCGAAGAATTATCTTCCACAGGAACTTCTTCCCGGTGAATTTCGTGAACTTCTACTTCTTCGATTTCGTCTTCATCTTTTGTCATGGCATTTAATATAATAAATTTCCTCAATGGCGCATGCGAGTTCGTTTTTCTTCTGTTTGAACAGTCAAGTATTCCTTGACAGTTGGTTTGTGTTGAAGTACGCTTTTTTTTAACCAGCAATTATATTGCAGGCTTTAGGGAGTCTTTTATATTGACAATGTCAATACGCTCTAATTTTAGATTGATCGTTGGCTTATACTTGGAGAGAGTAATATGCAAAATTTGCATATTACTTTCTTTGGTGATTTCGCCTACTGAAATTAGCGAATTAATTGATTTTTCCGAATTTTTTAGTGATTCGTTCTATATGAGCCTTTTTTTCTTCTTCGGATAATTGAGTGTACGGCAGTAACATTCTGCACCAATCATCAATGGTTTCTGCACTATAAAAAATTTGTTCGGCTTGCATTTTCTTGACCAATTCTATTTCTAAGTTGCAAATTTCGTGAATGCTCGTAAGAGATTTGTTTTCTGGGATATATTTTAATTTTGATTTGTTTCCAAAAATAATCATACTGAATGCGCGGAACTGGTATTTATTTTGATTTAAAAAGACACATAAACAGTCTATATGCCGTTTGTTTTGTAAGATAGGATTAGGTATAGGGCCTTTTTTTCCATTAGTCTTGTAGCGTTGCCATTGAGGGTGTTTTTCATCGCCGTAGACAGATCCTGATAAATTCTTGCTTTCAAAAACATAGATGCCTGTTTCATGCAAAAGCAGAACATCAATTTCTGAATATCCGTCAATTGTTGGAACATAGACATTTCTTAAAATTTTATAATGTCGCTTGTCAAATTGACATGCAGCCCATACGGCTCTACTTACGGCATCCTCTCCCAACTTACCAACCATTTCTGCCGCGGTGGGAATGGTACCGACAACATCTTCATAAGTTGCTGGATGAACGCTTAATTGTTCTTTGGTAAATGGAATGGAATCTTGTTTCGATGTGCGGTTTGAGAAAACTTGTTCTTTGGGAGTGAATTTTTTTGCTTCAAAAATTTTAGGGTATGTTGGTTCAATGTCTTCTGGAAATTCTTCAGTTTGGGTTGTTTTGAAAACAATTACTGCGACAATGATAATTAATACAAGAATGATGCCGCCAATAGCAAAAGCGGTGCTGTGGTCTTTGATAAAATTGAGAATAAGTAGGCCGATCCAAATACAAATGAAAATTGCAAAGACTGCTAAGCATCCGAGACAACCATCACCATCGTCGTTACTTCTTGAATGACGACGTCTTCTGCGACGGGGTTTGGTTGCTCCGTCAATCGCTGCAAATATAAAAGCGATTACAATTGCTATGCCAAGGATTGTTCCCAAAATCTATTTGCTTTCCTGAATTACAATTTTGCCGGAACCACTTTCTTTGATGACGATGCCGGGTGCATCGCCGTTTTGTATTGCTTTGGCACGGTTTTTACTTACGTAATTATATGAACCACGAATGTTCTGTACACCTCGAGTGGGTGTGAATTCAAATTCGCCATTTTGTTTTCGAAATTCAAAACCTGTTCTGCTATACCATTGTAAAGCTGGAAAAAGCTCAGTAGATTTCCATTCACTCCATTCGCGGCCGACTTTACGTGTACGGAAGGAGTTGCCTTCAATCCAAAGAGTTCCTTTGATTTCTATACCATTTAGCCGATCGGCTTGGGAATAGATATTCTTTTGAGTATAATCAATTCGGCATTTATCGATTTCGTATTCTATATCGGCATCACGGGTTAATTCAAAATAATAGCACCGCTTGTTTTTTACAGAAATTTTATCGCCATACACTTTGTCAAGGGTTTTGGCTAGGGTTACACCATGTTTGTCCTTGACCTGCAATAAAAAAGGGTGATATTGCAAATCGTAGCCGAACGTTGCGCTAACAATAAAGAATAATGTGATGATAGGAAGTTTCATATTCAAGTTTGTGTTTTAGTTGAAAAGGAAATCCCCACCTTGGTGGCCATGCGCACTAAGCGCTAAAGGGCTAAGTGCTGTCCGCCTGACCAGGTCGGGGAAAACATTGTGGACTATTCTTCTTGTTCCCAACTTAAAATGGGGTAGCTGTCGTTCAAACCGCTGTCGTAAACGAAATCTTCGCCGAGGAGTTCTGCAAAGTCTGAGGATTTCATTTCGTCTGCTGATTTGGGGGTGGCGACTCCGCCGCCGTTGTTAAGGCCGAAGGGTTCTTGGTCTCCTTGTTCCAGATAGTAGTAGTCTGCCATAGTGGTGTTGTAGTTGTAGCCAATCATCAAACCGACTAGAGAATCTCCGTCAACTTTGCCGGTAGAATAGGCGGAACTAGTGACGCCTTCTTGGTTGTATCCGATAAGACCACCCACATATGTTGAGCCAGATACACTGCCGGTGTTATAGAGATAACTAGAATTTGATCCTAATAGATTGCCAATAATACCTGAAATATAATCTGATCCTTCTATAGAAGCACTATTCCCTGCATTATTTATAGAGACCCTATTTGCAGAACCGATAATCCCTCCGATGTATTTTTTCCCTAAAACTTGCCCCTCGTTTTTGACATTGGTTACTGTAGCAAGAATGCCGCCGCTAGAAATAGTGGGGCTGACGTAACCCGCGCCGCCAATTATTCCACCAACATTATTTTCACCGATTATGTTTGCGTGGTTCAGGGCGTTTTTACAATCCATAAAGTAGCTGCTTACATAAGTGTATGCTCCTCTTCCGGCAATTCCGCCTACATTAGAACCTCCTTCTACTAACCCGTAGTTTTCAGCATTTTCTATCGATGCCTGATAAGCTTGTCCTGCTATGCCTCCGGTATAATTTTTCCCTTTGATTATTCCATGGTTTGTGCTTGATGAAATCATTGATTTTTTGGGGTATGGACCATTTGATTGTCCTGCGATACCTCCAGTGCAATCTTCGTTTCCAATTATTGAACTGTAATTGGTTGCTTGAGTAATACTACCTCCATTGATTCCTGCAATTCCTGCAGAAAATTTTCCACCGCTTACCCAAGAATTTTTCAATATAAGGTGCGATATTGAGCCTTGATTGTTTCCGAACAGTCCGTTATGCGAGCTTGTCGTGTTGATGAACATTCCGCTGACGGTGTGGCTGTCGCCATCGAAGGTCCCGGTAAAGGCGACGCTTGAATTGCCGATAGGAGTCCATTTGTGGAGTTTAGAGGAGTCCGCAACGAGTGCGCCCTTTTCGTCGATAATCTTACCATCGTTCAAGATTATATCTGCGCCTAGTTTATAATATTTGCCTTGATAATCTTTATCGTTGGAGCCGACGATAAAAGAAAGTTTTGCGAGTTGTTCGGCAGTCAAGATGACATAAGGGCTGAGTTTAGTTCCTGCACCGCATGCAAATTTTTTGGCAGTTGTTCCGTCCCACGGCTTTCCCGGTTCGCCAATGCAATATTCATCTAGTTCTTCAACAGAACTGCTGGATATTTCGTCATCGGAGTTGCTTGAACTGCTTTTATCTTTTTCCACGGCACTAGACTTCTTATCGGAAGTTTTGCTTGAACTTGATTTTTTGCCTGAGCTACTGGAAACAGAAGAAATTTCATCTTCGTCGTCAGATGAAATGGTTGCTGTACAGGCGCATATTAATGCCGCGCAACTAAGGAACAAAAAATATTTTGCGAAACTCATAACATCCCTCTTTTTAGAAAGAATATAATTTAAAATCTTTCAAAATGTTAATAGAAATATGCGTTTTGCTTTAGTAGAAAGGAGATCCCGGCTCTAGGCCGGGAAGACAATTGCGGCGGAATGTGCTGTAGATTGCTTCGCGCGGAGCGCTCGCAATGACGTGGGGGTATTCCAACTTGGACTATTAAAATGTTTACATTCGCTGGTTTGGCGAATGGGGTGGTTTGTATCTTGGAGGTGGGGCGGTTGGTTGCCCCGATAACACGGAGGTCCATCATGAAAAGCGTAAAAGTAATGTTGTTTGTAATGCTAGCCGTTCTGGTATCGACCTCTTTCGCTGCCAGGAAGGTTAAGTCAAAGTTGGGAGACATCGATGTCACAGCCCAGAAAGGTGGTGGCGCGGTTGTCTGCACCGCTCACTTCAATGACGAACTGACGATTCTCAAGGATTCCGATACGGAGGTTCTTGTGAAGGGAAGTTGCGGTCAGGGGTGGGTCGCGAAATCAAAACTCGAATATGTGGCGCAAGGCCCGCGTGATAATACAATCACGATCGAAAACTTCGATATCCAGGCATGGATTGACAATCAGTCGGTATTCGATGTTCATATTGATAATGTCGAGGATTTCGAAGGGGTTACGATTGACCGTGACTTTAGAGAATACTTGACTTACACGATTGATCGCGAACAGACTGAAATGCATAATGGCGAAAACTGATTTAACCATGGAGGTGTTTAATCCGTAGAATAATCCCTGCGCAAGCGGGGATTTTCTATATTATGGGTATGAGTTTGATAAATACCATAGTCGTTGCAGGTGGTACCCACGGTAACGAACGGACGGGGGTTCGCCTTGTCCAGAAATGGATGGAACACCCAGAGTGTTATAATTCGCTCTGTAGCGCCAAGGTGGATTTGGTGCTTGCTAACCCCGAAGCGGTACGCTTGAACCGCCGCTATCGCGATCATGACTTGAATCGCGCTTTTTCGCAGACTTGCTTAGATGTGACGGTGGAGCCGCAGCAGTACGAGTTCCGTCGAGCTAAGGAACTGAATGCTTTGTATGGCCCGAAGGGGGCTGATACCAAGACGGACTTGCTTCTGGATGTGCACAACACGGGCTCAAACATGGGCTATTGCCTGATTCTTTCGGCGCGCGACCCGTTTACGATGCGCGCCTCGGCGGTGCTGACGCAGGAATTCAAGGATGCGTGGATTTATTACCAGCCCGAAGAACGCTCCGCTTCGCCGTATTTTGGAACGGTGGCAAAGGCGGATGTGTGCATCGAGATTGGCCCGCAGCAGCACGGGACGCTGGATGCCGCGATTTTCGAGGAATCGGAACGCCTGGTGAAGCGCTATTTGGAGCTTGCCGAGGAATGGAACCGCGGTGAATTGCAGAAAAGGGCGCCGATTAAGGTGGAAGTCTATACGCAGTTCAAGGATTTGGGTTACCCCAAGCCGCAGGGTGGTGGAGCGATCCAGGCGATGATTCATCCGGAATTGATGGGGCGCGACTATCGCGAACTCAAGGATGGCGACAAGCTGTTCCGTACATTTGACGGCGAAGATATTTTGTACCATGGCGAAAGTCCGGTGTATCCGATTTTCATTAGCGAGCCTGCGTACTACGAAAAGGATATCGCGATGAGCCTCACGGTGAAAAGCGTCGAGGAATGGTGATGCGCCAAAGGCGCGGTAGACGGTAGGAAGTAGACAGTAGGAAGTATATGATTGAAGAAAATGAAGAACTGAAGGAAATTTCGGGTGAAGAACGCCTGAAGAATTTCATGGACTTGGTGCAGAACCAGAAAAACGAACCGTGGGATTCCCGCCTTTCGGAAATTCTGGATGCGTTCGAGGATTTCTTGACGCTTCGCCCGGAACCGCCGCAGGAATGGCAGGAAACCTATGCCAAGAGCGGAAAGGAATTCGACTACTACCAGGTGGTGCTGCCGCAGGATTTCCAGGATCCGTACGAAGACGACTTGGGCAATATCCGCAGGCTGCGCAACGAGTTTGAACGCACGCCTTCGACGATGGCGCTTGAACATGAGCTCGTGAGCCGCAACTACTTTATTTTTGAAAACGGCCATGCCGAAGCGATTCCTGCCCCGCGTCCGATGCTGATGCTTGAAAGCAAGGATCGCGATGATGACGAGGAAGAACAGGAAGGCGACATCACGTGGGATTGTTGCATCTCGATTTTCCCGGACGGCAGCTACGTTGCCTACAACTTGAATCACGATGACGAAGAAGAACTCGGCGAAGATTTTAAGGCCGAATTCGACAAGCATATCGACGTGCTTTCGAAACTGCAGCTCGTGATTCCGGTGGAAGGCCGCGACTACGGGATTCTGAATAGCCGCTGCTAGGCGACATTTGAGTCAATGACCCAATTCGAAACGGAAATCTACCTGCGGTATAAGCAAATTATTGAATCGCAGGGGTTTGTTGTACCTGCGGCGGGCGAGTCGCCTGCGCCGCGTCGTGTGCGCATGGAAGATTTGCTGGACCGTTACGATGCGTTCTGCTTTGACGGTTATGGCACGCTTTATAACCGCGGGAGCTTTGTTTACGAGGGCGCGCTGGATTGGTATACAATGCTGCGCGCGGCGGGTAAGCAGATGCGTCTGATTACGAATGCGGCCTCTGATGTGGATTCGGTGCTTGCGGCCGATGCGGGCAAGCGAGGCTTCGCGTTTAGCGAGACCGAGACGATTTCTTCGGGAAGTTTGCTCAAGGATTTGTGCGCTGAATTGCGCGGTTGTGGCAAGGCTGTGCGCGAGGTGTATTACATCGGGCGCGAAACGGGCAAGCATGTGCTTGAAAATTGCGGCATTAAGGCGGTAGCTCCGGCGGTCGAACCGGTGGAGCCGATTGTGGCGATTTCATCGGCGAAGGATACGCCTGAAACGTACGAGCAGGCGGTAAAGATTTTAAGGCGCCCGGGCTCGATGCTTTTGGTGTTGAATTCGGACGCTTGGGCGCCGAAGATTCCGGGGGACGATGGCATGACGGTTCGCGAGCCGGTATCGGGCGAGCTCAGCGAAAGGTTGCGCCGCGATTCCATGTGCGAGGCAAATGGGGGTGCGGGTTGCGAAACTTATTATTTAGGTAAACCATTCCCTGCGATTTGGGAGAAGGTCAAGCGGAGTCTGCCTGAAGGTTCTCGCGTGCTGATGGTAGGCGATACTTTGGGCACGGATGTGTTGGGTGCGCGTATCGCGGGCTTTGATTCTGCCCTTGTGGTGGGCCGGAATGTGCCGGCAGATGAACTTGAGGCGGATGAAAAGGCCTTAGGAATTAGGCCGGATTATTACTTGTAAGCTACACTTTTTTCTGTAAAGGGTTTGTTAACTCACAATAACTAAAGAAAAGGGTTTGACGGCTTCGCCAGTCTCCGCTTACGCGGCTGGCTTGCCGCCCTACGGGCTTACCACTTACGCGGTAAGTCCTAAATTCTTTTCACGGCCTTGCGTCCACAAAAGAATTTAGTCGAACCCTCTTCGAGGGTTCTTAGAAACCCTTCCGCGAATAAAGCAAAAAACCACCCGATAGGGTGGTTTTCTGCTTTAGAGCGGGAAAAGGGTTTCGAACCCTCGACATCGACCTTGGGAAGGTCGCGCTCTACCAACTGAGCTACTCCCGCGAGTGCTGTTAATTTAGAAAAAATGGGCTGTTTGTAAAGGGGTGGGGCGGTTTGCGGGTGTCGTTTTGTCTGATTTTTCTATCATTGAGGCATGTTTACGAAATCTTTGATGTCGGGCCGTATTGGGCTTGTCGTATGCTTAACGCTTTTGGTTTCGGCGGGGTATGCCGAAGAAAAATCCGTGTGGAAAAAGTTTGTGGAGTTCTTTTCCCCGACTTCTGAAGTTGAAGGGGAGGGGCCTCTGTACGATCAAGTTCGCGAGTTGGACCGTAAAATCAACCGTGTCGAGGGTAAGTATGCTCGTGAACGTCGTCCGATGACGAAGGACCGCTACAAGAAGGAACTTGTCCAGCTGCGTGAAGAACGTGAGGCCTTGATGAAAAAGATCGAGGCAGAAGAGAAGAACAAAGGCAAGTCTTCGGCTGTTGCAAAGTCAAGTTCTTCTGTGAAGGCTGCGGTTTCGTCTTCGTCTGCGGTAAAATCCTCTTCAAGTGTAGAATCTGTGGCCGCTGCTGTTGCCTGCAAACCGGATACGGTTTATGTCCGCGACACAGTTGTGGTGCACGACACGCTTTACGTGATGCTCGCTCCGAAGCCTGAAGCGGCGCCTGCTGATACAAGTAAGAAATGATTGCTTTTTTTAGTAGAAAAGGAGATCCCGGATCAAGTCCGGGAAGACATTATGGATTAATCGTAAAGCCGCGGCGGAAGTTCTCGATGAGGCAGCAACTGATGCTGACGTCGGTCTCGTATTCGGGAATGTCTTCGCGCTTGACCCACATGGCTTCGGAAAGTTCTTCCTTTTGCATGTGGATTGTGTCGTCGCCATCGAGTTCTGCGGTAAAGCCCGCGATAAGCGAGTCGCTGAAGGGCCACGGTTGCGAACCGAAATAGCGAATGTTTTTCACGCGGAGGCCCGCTTCTTCCATGACTTCGCGGTGAACGGCCTGTTCCAGGCTTTCGCCGATTTCCACAAATCCCGAAATCAAGAAAAGTCTCGGATTCGGATTGTCGATGTTGTGCGCCATCAGGAGCTTATCGCCGTTGCGTACTGCAACGATGACCACAGGAGAAATTCTCGGATAAACCACATTTCCACATTTGGGACAAATGACGGAACGTTCGTGGTCGCCGCGAATAGTCACGTTTCCGCAGCGGCCGCAGAACTTGTTCAAGGATTCCCAGTGGGCGATGTGGGCCGCAGTGGCTCCTCCCATACGTTCTACGGGATTCATGCCGCGGAAGGTGCGGTTGCCCATGTATTCGTAGCCGACAGGAGCTTCTGCTTCGACCGTAGCCTTGCTGTCATCTAAAAAGAAGGCTGTGTCATCGATACTGAAAAGGTAATGTCCTTCAAAGTCATCGAGAGATTTTCCTTGCGATTCCAAAAGTTCGCCTACGCGCGGAATTGCATAGCCGTCGCCGCTCTTCTTGAGAAGCGTCTTGGATCCATTGTAACGAATAACAAAGTCGGTGGCCTTGGGGTCAACGACTTTGAATTCGTTATTGAATACGTGAGGAGATATCTCGTGAATCATGAATTAGATCCTTCGACTTCGTGCTGCGCACTCCTCCACATAGAGGATAACTCAACTAAGGCAACAAGTTGCCAAGTTTCGTATAGCTCAGGATGACACTTTCTTTTGTCTACTCCAGGTACGTGTAACCGTACAGGCCGCCACGGTAGATGTTCAAGAATTCCTTGCCTTCTTGCAGGGTAATCTTGCCTTCCTTCACGGAGCGAGACACCCAGTTTTCCATGGTGCGCACGAGCGCCTTGTCGCTGAAGTTCACGTAGTCAAGCACGTCTTCCACGGATTCGCCGTCAATCACCTTGTCGATTTCGTAGCCGCCCTTGTCGTTGCAAACGATATGGACTGCGTTGGTGTCGCCAAAGAGATTGTGCAGGTCGCCGAGGATTTCCTGGTAGGCGCCCACGAGGTAGACCGCGATGTAGTACGGTTCGCCATTCTTGAGTTCATGCAGCGGGAGCGTGCGGCTCACGTCGCCACCACGGACGAACATGTCGATTTTACCGTCGGAGTCACAAGTAACATCCTGAATGGTGGTTTCGACGGTCGGTTCTTCGTTCAGACGCTGGATCGGCATGAGCGGGAAGACTTGGTCTACGCCCCAGCTGTCCGGCAGGCTCTGGAACAAGCTGAAGTTGCAGAAATACTTCTGGGCTAACAGGCGTGGGAGTTCGCTGAGTTCGTAAGGCGGATGACGCAAGTCCTTGGCGAGCAGGTCCACCTTGCGCACGATGCTCCAGAACAGGCGTTCGCACATGGCGCGGGTGGGCAAGTCGTAATCGCCGACTTTGAAACCGTTGAGCACGTCGTCGTTCAGCTGAATGGCGTCGTGCCAGCTTTCCAGCAGGTTCTTGGGCGTGAGACCCTTGTAGATGCCGTAAAGGTCCTTCAGTGCATCGGGAGCGTCGTCGTCAATCTCGTGCGTATTCTCGTCGAAGAACGCCTGGCCCGCAGTTTCAAGCACGTTGAATACCAGAATGGAATGGTGCGCTGCAAGAGCACGGCCAGATTCTGCGATGATGTTCGGGTGTGCGACACCGCCGTTTTCGCAGGCTTCGAACATGGCGTACACCACGTCGTTGGCGTATTCCTGAATGGAGTAGTTCACCGAGCTTGCGTTGGAACTGCGGGTGCCGTCGTAATCGACACCGAGACCGCCGCCTACGTCCACAAATTCAAGGCCCATGCCCATCTTTTTAATTTGCACGTAGAACTGCGAAACTTCGCGAAGGCCGCTCTTGATGTGGCGGATGTTGGTAATCTGGCTACCCAAGTGGAAGTGAATGAGCTTCATGCAGTCTTCCATCTTCTCCTGCTTGATGTAGTCGAGAGCTTCCAGCAGTTCGGAACTGTTGAGGCCGAACTTGCTGTGGTATCCGCCGGATTCTTCCCACTTGCCGCTACCGGAACTTGCCAACTTGATGCGGATGCCGATGTTCGGACGCACTCCGATACGGCGCGACAATTCCACCACTAGGTGAAGCTCGTTCATCTTTTCGACGACGACGAAAATCTTCTTGCCCATCTTCTGCGCGAGAAGCGCAAGTTCGATAAAGTCTTCGTCCTTGTAGCCGTTGCAGATAATCAGCGAATCCGGGTTGTCCATGTTCGCGAGCACCGCATGCAGTTCCGGCTTGGAACCGGCCTCGAGACCGATGTTGTACTTCTTGCCGTGACTGACGATTTCTTCCAAAACAGCGCGTTGCTGGTTCACCTTGATCGGAAAGATGCTGTAGTAGCTTCCGTTAAAGCCGTATTCCTGACGGGACTTGTTAAAGCACTCGTTAATCTTCTCGATGCGACTATCCAGGATATCCGGGAAACGAAGCAGCATCGGAGTGGAAACGTCGCGGAGCGAAAGTTCCTGAACGAGTTCGTACAGGTCGATGTCCGGACCGCCTTCCTTGAGCGGGTGAACCGTTGCGTGGCCCTTCTCGTTGATGTCGAAGAAGTTCACGCCCCAACCCTTGACGTTATACAAGTCGCGGGAATCGTCAATGCGCCATTTTTTCATGAATGATCCTTCGGATCAGTAGACAGTAGACGGTAGGCAGTAGACAGTTTCACCTGCGTTATTCCTGTCTACTTCTAACTTCCTACTTCCTACTAATCAACAAGCACAGGGTTGAAGTTTTCCTTCCACGGGAGGCCGTACTTGGTGAGGGCTTCCATGAACGGATCCGGGTCAAATTCTTCCACGGTATGTACGCCCGGCTTATTCCACTTGCCGGTGAGCACCATCATGGCGCCGCACATGGCCGGAACGCCTGTGGTGTAAGCGATTGCCTGGCTGCCGAGTTCCTTGTAGCATTCCTGGTGGTCGCAAACGTTGTAGAGGTAGTAAGTCTTCGGCTTGCCATCCTTGGTGCCCTTGAAAATACAACCGATGTTGGTCTTACCGACGGTGCGGGGGCCGAGGCTTGCCGGGTCCGGAAGGAGAGCCTTCAGGAACTGGATAGGAACGATGTCCTGGCCCTGGAACTTGATGGGCTGCGTGCTGAGCATGCCCACGTCTTCGAGGCAGCGCATGTGGTCCAGATAGCTCTGGCCGAACGTCATGAAGAAGCGGATGCGCTTGACGCCCGGGATGTTTTGGGCCAAGGATTCGATTTCTTCGTGGTGCAAGAGGTACATGTCCTTCTTGCCCACTTCGTCAAACACGTATTCGCGCTTGATGCTCATGGCCGGAATTTCAACCCAGTGACCCTTGCCGTTTTCGTCGGTGTCCCAGTAGCTACCCGGGGCAGAAACTTCGCGGAGGTTGATTTCGGGGTTGAAGTTCGTGGCGAACTTGTAACCGTGGTCGCCACCGTTGCAGTCGAGAATGTCGATTTCTTCGATGGTGTCGAACTGGTGCTTGAGGGCGTAGGCGCAGTATGCCTGGGAAACACCCGGGTCAAAGCCCGAACCGAGCAGAGCCGTGAGACCTGCCTTTTCAAACTTTTCTTTATAAGCCCACTGCCAGCTGTAGTCGAAGTAGGCGCTGAAACCCTGTTCCTTGCAACGCTTGTCGTAGACTTTGCGCCACTCGGGATCGTCGATGTTTTCGGGTTCATAATTAGCCGTGTCCATGTAGTTCACGCCGCATTCGAGGCAGGCGTCCATGATGGCGAGGTCCTGGTACGGGAGCGCGATGTTCATCACCAGGTCCGGCTTGTATTCCTTGATCAGAGCAGAGACATTTTCGGCCTTGTCGGCGTCAACGGCTGCAGTCGTAATGACCGTCTTTGTGTTCGGGCGGAGTTCCTGGGCCAGCTTTTCGCAGTTTTCGCGATGGCGGCTTGCGATACAGATTTCGCTAAAAACTTCGCTGCAGGTGCAGCACTTCTTGATAGCAACTGTGGCAACGGCGCCACAACCGATAATCAATGCTCTTGCCATTTTTTGTTTGTTCCTCATTTGTTGAGAGTTAATCCATCGGGATGGCGATCCCGGTAGAGTATGTTGACTGGTTAAAATGTAGAAAAAGGCAAACGGCCACTTGCGGTCTTAAAAAAAGAAAGGCGGTTTCTAGATGAAACCGCCTTTCGTGGGACCTCCGGGACTTGAACCCGGAACCCGCGGGTTATGAGTCCGCTGCTCTGCCCTGTCCCGCGTAGATACTGGGTTTTCGATTAACGTCTCACAAAAAGCTCACAATTTAAAACCCTGTTTTTGCCTTAAAAAGCCCACTTTTTGTGACCTGGTTTTGAGCTTTTTGCTCATCCCCAGACGTCAAAAATTTACAAAAAATTAACAGGTTGAACCAGGGGGTAAAGACCGTCAAAATTTTTTTTGTACGGCCATTGACAAACCTAACTAAATTAGGTATATTAAGTAGTGAACAAAAGAGCACTAAAACTGTTTAAAAATGACCATAATGTTGACTAGAAATTTGATGATTCCAGACGGGAAAAAACGACTTTCGATTCAATCCATCGAGGCTCGCCAAACGGCGAGCCTCTCTTTTTTTGAGAGGTAAAACCATGAGTTACGACTACCATGAAAACATCAAGGACGACTGCGTGACAGCCATCAAGGAATACCTTGGGTATCACGACGTGAAGGGAATGTCCAAGGAAACGCTGAAAGAAAAATTCCGCGATGCGTTCTGGGTTGACGATTCCGTTACTGGCAACGCTTCGGGTTCCTATACGTTCTCCAGCTATGACGCTGAACAAAACATCGCGGGAAACTGGGACTTGCTTGGCGAGGCCATGACCGAGTTCTGCTGCGAGTGCAACGCCATCGAGAAAGGCGCCGAATGGGCGGACGTGACGATTCGTTGCTACCTGCTTGACGAGGGCATCGAGAAGGCGATGGAGGAACTGGAAGAAGAAATCGAAAAAGCGATTGAAGAAGAACCCGAAGAAGAAAGCGCGGAGGCATAGCGATGGAAAGGGCGAAAGTGAAAGAACAGCTTGAACGGATGATGAACGAGTTCAACCAGAAATCCGACGAACTTCAAAAGATGGCGGAGAAAAGCGTCAACGGAACCATGGAAAGGTACACGCTGGCGCAAGCCGACACCGTAGCGGCGAAGCTGCTCGCGCTCAAGGAACTTGCCTTGAGGCTTGGCTTCGCTGTTGTTTACGATGCAATCCAAAACAAGTGGACACTAACCTAAAGGAAAAAAAACAATGAAGATAAAAGCATACCTAATCGACGTTATCAACGAGACCCACAAGGCGGTCGAAATTGAAAACAAGCTCGCGGACTATTACCGCGAATTGCAGTGTACCGTGATTGACATTCAGGAACGGAAAATCGGAAAAAAGGTCTTCGACATTATCTGCGACGACGAAGGTCTTTTCAAGGAGCCTGCGAAAATCAGTGCCATCGACAATCTCGGTTCGCCTATGTTTGTCGGCAATCTCCTAGTCGTAAAAAATAAGGACGGAGAGACTACCACATTGAGCGACGAAGATGTATATTACGTTTCCGAACATGTGGAAAAACTTTGTACCAAGCTGTTTCCGAAAGGCTACCCGATGCTGACGCAGGTCGAATATTGCTAGGAGGGCTGAACATGAATTTGAAAATCGGAGACAAGATTGAGATTCTCGAAATGGTAGGCGAACCCCAGTACACGGGAAAGGTCGGAGTCGTTGATTTTATTGACGACGCTGGTCAAGTGCATGGAACCTGGGGCGGCTTAGCCGTTCAGCCTGAACGCGATAAAGTTCGGCTGCTGGAGGGGTGACGATGGCGGAAGGACAGCTGGATTTCTTTTCCATCCTGGATTCCGCAAGCGAAGCGAACAACGCAAGGCCATGGTGTAAATCATGGCTTTGCGCCCGTAAGAACGACTGCGGAGTCTATGTGGAGAATGTGCAGACATTCAGGCAGGGAGAGGGCTACAGGCGCTACGTGGAGCTGAAATGCGCCCTCGACTACCCGCGGGTCTATTACGCTTGCAGCATCCAGGACAGAATTTCCGGGCGCGGTTCGCCACTGGATGCCGATGGAGATTACTGCTTCGACGTGTTCGACGGAATCGCGGACGTGGAGAAGAAGGTACGCGGCTATCTGACGCGCTGTGCGTCGGGCTACGAGGTGAACCGTTCCTGGATAGATGGCGTGGTGAACATGCTCAAGAACAGCTTGCAGCAATAGTACAAAAGCTATTTTTAAAGCGAGGCAAACAATGAATTACAGAACTCTGTGCAGCTTTTACAAGGGCGAGAAGGAATGTCCCTTTGAAGCTGGGAATGGAAATGCGGGGAAATTCTGGATGGCGGAACGGTTCGTGTGCGAGGAATACGCGCAGACCGTCGAGAAGCAGGTCGAGACCGATTTCTTCCGCATGGTCGCCGCCTATATGTGCAAGTGGGCGCCCTACAATTTTCCCGACCTGATACGCGACTACCTGTCGAAGTCCGATGCCGATGAAAAAATCAAGGCTCAAGTGAAAGCCATGTATCTCTAGTCTTAGGCGGCAGTAGGAGCCGCCTTCGGTCTCTTTTTTGCACAAAATATGATTTATTCACTTGAAAAAATCCGATTTTTACTATCTTTGCGCTCGGAGCCTTAGCTCAATCGGTTAGAGCGTCGGACTCATAAAAATTGTGGCACCAGCTTGAAAGAGTTGGATGCGAATGGGAAGAAATCGGTGAAACCTAACCAGCGGTAACGCTGCACGGCAACGCCGAGCCGAGCCAGGGGTACACTCCTGGAAGGTGTAGAGACTAGCGGAGCAGTAGAGCCTGCTTAATGACCGCACAAGCCTCCCACGCCTAAACCCGCAAGGGCATGGCGAAGACATAGTCCACGGAGGTGCGAAAGCATCACGAACGTAAACCCGTTGGTTCCCGGTTCAAGTCCGGGAGGCTCCACTTAAAGAGGATGAGCTGAACAGCTCACCCTCTTTTTTTATCTTTAGGGTAAAGCCCTTGGAGGATTTTTATGCCCTTCGGGGCAGTAAAGGGAGGACAATCACATGAAAATAATCAATATTGGAATTCTTGCCCATGTAGACGCTGGAAAGACGACCTTGACGGAGAGCCTGCTATATGCCAGCGGAGCCATTTCAGAACCGGGGAGCGTCGAAAAAGGGACAACGAGGACGGACACCATGTTTTTGGAGCGGCAGCCTGTCCTTTACCATCCCCTATAACCGCCAGCAGCTGGCGGACTACCTCTGCGTCGAACGGGCCGCCATGTCGGTGGCGCTTTCTCAGATGCAAAAGGATGGGATACTTCAGTACAGCAAAAACAAATTCACGTTGTTCACATATTCATCGGATTGATTTAGAATGAGCCGGCTTTGAGAAACGGAAAAACAATTTTGCATAATAACGCAAGCCGCCTGTGCGGGCATGGGAAATGCTCGTACAGGCGGCTTTTTGGGTGTCTATCTATTTTTAAAATGATAATTTTTAATTACTTGACCGAATCGGTTATTGGTGTTATATTATAAATAACCGATTCGGTTATTTCGTTGAAAGGCAGGGATCAAAGTGGAAAAATTTTTGGCGCTGAGGGAAGAAAAGAAAATGACGATCCTGAACGCAGCACTTCAGTGCTTCGGAAAATTTGGTTATGAAAAAGCATCCGTCAATGATATTGCAGTGGCTGCTCATATCTCCAAGGCATCCATGTTTCAGTATTTCGGAAGCAAAAAACAGCTCTATATTTATCTGCTGGAATACTGTAAAAAGGTCATTGAAGAAATATTTGAAAAAGCACATCTGGATTCCAAAACGGATTTGTTCGACAGGATCCTGGCATCCAGCCGCATGGAAATGGAGAGCTTCCAAAATCAGCCCTTCACCCTGCAGTTTATTACCAGCGTCTGGGAAGAAACTTCTCCCGAAGTAGCCGATGCGCTGGTGATTCTGACAGAGGAAGCCTGCAGCTTCAGAAACGATATGGTTCTTCGGGAGGAGGACGCTTTGAAATTCAAAAACCCGGAGGATGCCCGGCCGGTATTTCAGATGCTGCTTCTGATGGGCGAGGGATATGCGGCCCGGTACCGTGGGGCAAATGCTTTTGACTTTGAGACCGTCATGGATGATTTTGAGAAGAACATCGCAATTCTGCGGAAAAATTTTTATAAGGAGGAGTATCTGAAATGAGCGAGCCAATCATTGTTTTGGAAAAGCTGACCAAGCACTATGGGAAACATCGGGGAATTGACGGACTTAGCTTCTCTGTTGACCAGGGCGAGTTTTTCGGCTTCATTGGCCCAAACGGTGCGGGAAAATCCACCACCATCCGCACCCTGATGGGCCTGATCCATCCCAGCGGCGGCAGCGCATCTATTTTCGGCCTGGACTGCCAGACCAAGGCCAGTGTCATTGCCAGAGATGTGGGCTATCTTCCCAGCGAAAACAGCTATTATGAAAACATGAAGGTGCGGGAACTGCTGCAATACAGCGCAGACCTGTACGGCATGAATTGCGAAACGAAAATGTATGAGCTCTCCGAGCGCCTCAATCTGGATCTGACCCGGAAAATCGCAGACCTGTCTCTGGGCAACAAGAAGAAGGTGGGGATCGTGTCTGCCGTCATGACCTCGCCCAAGCTGCTGATCATGGACGAACCCACCAGCGGCTTAGACCCGTTGATCCAGCAGGCTTTCTACGATATTCTGAAGGAGGAGAACAGCCGGGGAACCACCATTTTCTTCTCCTCCCATGTCCTCAGTGAGGTGCAGAAGCTGTGTGACCGGGTGGCGATCTTAAAAGAGGGCAAGCTCGTGGGCATTCAGTCCATCCGAGAGCTGCGGGAAAGCGGCTATAAAAAGGTCAGCCTTACCGCTGAAACGGCCATCCCCCGTGAGTTCTGGGGCCTGCCCAGCATTGCCAACTACACCGAGAGTCCTGACAAGACCTCTGTTTCCTTTATGTATAACGGCAATATCACGGCGATCATTGACAAGCTTCACCTGCTGCATTTGGACGATGTGCTTTTGGAAGAACCCTCTTTGGAGGAGATCTTCCTGCACTACTATGCGTAAGGAGGTGTCAGGCATGGTCATTTTGAAATATGAACTGAGAAGGCATCGAACCTATATCCTGGGCTGGGCCATCGCCTTGGCTGCGTGCATCTTTTTCATGACACCGACTTATTACAGCTTTCTGGATGCGGCCTCCGTGGAACTCTTTGAAACCATGGGCACCACGGACTTTTACAGGAGCGTCGGCGTATCGATGGAATACCTGACCTCTCCGCTGGGTATTTACGGGTTCCTGACCAGCTTTTTCATGATTGCCTCCGGCGTTTTCGGGATGCACTTCGGCATTTCCATTCACACCAGAGAATGTACGGAAGGAACCTCGGAATACCTGTTTACAAAGCCCTTTCCCCGGAAAGCAATTTATTGGGCAAAGGCATGGACGGTGTTTGTCGGCGTGGCGATCGTGGGTGCGGCGTATCTGCTGGCTTCCCTTTTCGCCATGGCAACATTCCGTTCCGGAACTCCTTGGGGAGAGTTTTTCCTGATTGCCCTGTCCCTGACCCTTGTGACGCTGTTCTTCGCTGCAATGGGGCTGATGGTGGGAGTTTTGTTTTCCCGCAACCGCAGTCCGCTGCTGACTGCCGGTTTGGTTGTGTTCGTTGAGTATTGCATTACCAGCTTCTCCAACATCGTCAGTAACCGGGCTATCAGTTTTCTGTCTCCCTACTCGTTCTTCGGAGCCGCCGAGATCTCCAAAGCCGGCTTCTATGACCTCCGGTATCTTGGGTGGTGCGTGCTGCTGTTTGCCTTGTTTTTGGTGCTTTCTTACGGTGTCTTTCTGAAAAAAGACATTCAGTTCCGCAGCTAAGGAGGTGTGAACATGAAAACATTGATTAAAAATGAATTCCGCCAAACCAGAAGACTTTTGCTGATCTGGCTGGGAATCATGCTGCTTCTGTGCGGTTTCTGCTATTTTGAGCTTCTGTCCCTACGGGACAGTCTGGATGAAATGGCAGCGATGGTCAGCCAATTTCCGAGACTGATCATGATCATGTTCGGAGTCAAAGGCGACTTGACGACATCCACCGGCTGGTATGTGTGCATCTATTTCTGGGAGGGACTGCTGGCGTTTCCTTATGCCATGTCTTTGGGACTGTCCTGTGTGGCAAGGGAAAAGAAATTCGGAACATCGGAATACCTGTTCACAAAGCCTGTGAAGCGGAAAACCATTGTTCTGGCGAAGGTGATCGTTTCGGCAGTGAACCTGCTGGTGTTCGCCCTGTTCAGCGGCGTGTGTAATTATTTCACGATCGTTCTTCCTTTGGGCGGTCTGGATCAGCCGGGAGCGGTGCTTTCCACAACGATGGGAATGTTCTTTACCCAGACTCTCTTTTTTGCCCTGGGTCTGCTGTTTTCCAGTGTGCTTCGATCCTATAAGGCTGCGGTGCGGACAGGAACAATTTCCATGCTGGCTGCCTATGGGTTGGCCTTTACTGCCGAGTACACAGGAAATCATTTCCTGGACTACCTGACCCCATTGCGTTATTTTGATGTGTACGAGGTAGCACTGCACGGTTTCCACCTTCCCTATCTCGTCTTAACGATCGTTGTGGCAGGTATTTGTGTCGCAGCTGCCCTGGATCAGTGGAAACGGCGGGAATTGTGATGTTACATGAAGTATAACGACCCGAAATTTTTGGAGGGTCGTCAACCAAATACAATGCGAGGAAAGGAATTATCATGGCAAATAAAGAGAAAATGGGCCCTCCTACATTAGAAATGATTCAGGGCAATCCGTACAATTATACTTTTGATGAAGTAGCCAAATGTATGGGAGAAGAACGAGCTAAGTCTTTATTCAAAACCTTGTATAAAAATGGCGTAAGTCCTAAAAATCAAACTATGACTATAAAAGACATATATGTAGGGGGAGATACTACAAAGTATGCTTTTGAATTACAAGATGGCTACTGCATTGAAACAGTATGCATTAAAAGAAGGACTGGCAATACGGTATGCGTTAGCACTATGGTCGGTTGTCCGGTGGGGTGTATTTTCTGTGCATCAGGAAAAAATGGATTTATTCGCAATCTTTCACCAGCTGAAATAGTTCAGCAAATCGTTCTTTTGAAAGAACGTGTCAACAGAATCGTTTTTATGGGGATGGGAGAACCTCTCTTTAATTATGATAATCTGATTAAAAGTATTCATATACTTCGTGATCGCAATGGACTTAATTTTCCTACAGATGGCATAAATGTATCGACTGTTGGACCAGTTGAACAGTTGAAGCGACTGAGAGAGGAGCATTTAAAGATTCAGTTTACACTCTCTCTTCACGCAACGGATCAAGCAACTAGAAACATGATTATGCCGCACATGAAATCCAATAGCATTCATAGTGTTGTCGAAGCTGCGCTTTCCTATTCTGAACGACATAACAGAAAGATTACCATTGCATATCTGCTCGCTCCTGGAATTAATGATAGGGCTTCAGACGTAAGACAACTTGGTAAATGGTTTAGAGGAAAAAATGTACTGATTAATCTTTTACAATATAATGAAACTGCCTGTAAGAGAATCAAACGTCCTAACAAGCAACAATTGGTTGCATTTAAGATTAGACTAGAGGAGGCTGGCTTGGAAGTAAAACTTCGGGAATCAAGAGGTAATAGAATAAAAGCTGCCTGTGGTCAATTAGTAAGTGATTATAATAAAGGGAACGACGCTCCTACGGTATAACGACCCGCAATTTTTGGAGGGTCGTCAACCCATAAGTACCAGGTTCATCAACATCGCGAAGATTAATCTGAACAGCATGCTTTGAAAGAATATAATCTTCAAGGACAGGCATAGAGCCGGAAAGCTTAATTGAAACCAGAGGAAGCTCTCCTTCAATTTCAAGATGTCCCTGTGCGGACACGCCCTTCGGTTGTCGCTTTTGATTACAGCAAAAAAATGATAGAATTGGCTAAAAGACGGCAATCACAATATGCAAAACAAATTGAATTTTGTGTGGCGGATGCGACCGATAGAAAAAGTATATTAGAATTAAAAAGAAATCGAGCCTTTACGAAAGCAGTTTCTAATATGGCAATTATGGATATTACGGACATTGAACCACTTCTTATGGCTGTTTATGAACTGTTGCAGGAAAGCGGAATTTTTGTCTTTGCAACGCAACACCCTTGTTTTGTCACGTTGACTGAAAAATATATGACACCGCACAGTTACTATGATATAGCGATTGAAGGGCAACCGAAAGAGCAGATTTATTATCATCGTTCCATACAAGGTATATATGGATAAAGACTTGGAAAAGCTCATGGAAAAATATAACGTTCCATGCAAAGTCAAGAAAGTCAAAAAGCAAACTTTAGACTTGAATCCTCAAGATAAAGTCATTGACTGCGATTATGTTGACCCGGCTGGTTTTCCCCATTGGGACAAAGATTAAATCTTGAATGTCATAAAGGCCCTTTATGCTAAAGAAATTTCTTTCAGTGTATCTCCTTTTATCTGCTTGTCTTTATGCAACGGATTATGAGTGCATAGAGCTTTATGGAGATTATAGAGTTGTAATTGAAGGGACTAAAAATACAGCGAATCAAGTCAGTACAAAACGTTATTCAAGCTATAAATCCTGCAATCGTGATTTGGAAAATTACCTAAATGGTAAAAAGACTCCTATCGCATACGAGTGCATAGAACTTTATGGGGATTACAGAGTCGTGCTCGAAGGAACTAAAAATCCAGCAAATCAAGTTAGCTCAAAACGCTACTCAAGCTATAAATCCTGCAATCGCGATTTGGATAATTACCTAAATGGTAAAAAGACTCCCGTTGAATATGAGTGCATAGAACTTTACGGGGATTTTAGAGTTGTGCTTGCGGGAA
The DNA here is from genome assembly GCF_900142495.1 of Fibrobacter sp. UWOV1. Taxonomy (NCBI): domain Bacteria; kingdom Pseudomonadati; phylum Fibrobacterota; class Fibrobacteria; order Fibrobacterales; family Fibrobacteraceae; genus Fibrobacter; species Fibrobacter sp. UWOV1. Next base: position 232,028 of record NZ_FRBA01000004.1, read on the forward strand.
CTAAAAATCCGGCAAATCAAGTTAGTTCAAAACGTTATTCAAACTATAAATCCTGCAATCGCGATTTGGATAATTACTTAAATGGCAAAAAGACTCCCGTTGAATACGAGTGCATAGAACTTTATGGAGATTTTAGAGTCGTGCTTGCGGGAACTAAAAATCCGGCAAATCAAGTTAGCTCGAAACGCTACTCAAACTATAAATCCTGCAATCGCGATTTGGATAATTACTTAAATGGCAAAAAGACTCCTGTTGCATACGAGTGCATAGAACTTTATGGGGATTACAGAGTCGTGCTCGAAGGAACTAAAAATCCAGCAAATCAAGTTAGCTCATTGCGTTATACCAGCTATGGGTCTTGCAATAAAGCCTTGAATGAATACTTGTCTAAGCAAAGACAATAATCTGCAACTAGAGCTTCTCCAGCTTGCCGTTTTTTATGTAAAAAACCTCTGTTCCGATGGATTTCCACTTTTGGGCGAAGCCTAGATACTTGGACTTCGCCTTTTCTGTTAGGTCGTAAGGGAACGTCAGCGACTCCACGCAATCGACCGTCACATCGCCGTGAAATTGCAGTTCAAGATAGCTGCTGATGTTGTCGCTGCGGAATTTCGTCATGTCGTTCGTCTGCGTTCCCTTCACTGGCAGCTTGCTTTCATACATGTCGTCGTAGGAAACCGCTTTCGGGTCGGTGACGAGACTGGGCTGGTATCTTTCGCTTAGGCTGTCGCCAGCCGTCCATGTGCAGGTCACTTTGTCCTTCTTGAAACGTACCGCGACATTTCCGTATTGGGTGGCGCGGTTGTGCGTCGTCGCCTCACGTAGCTTGTCATGGTCGAGAAGGTTGCCGTACTTTTCGTACTGCGAGATATTGAGCTGGTTCGCCTTTTCCGTTGAACCCAGGTCAAAGAGCTTGTGTGCTGCGGATAGTCTCAAATGGCTCTGCTTGATTGAACCGTCCGCGTTTAGCGACGGGCCGCTATACCCGCCGGAGCTTCCTGTCTCGAAGGTGTTTTTGAAATGGCTGTTGAAAACCTTTTCAAGCAGGTCGTCTTCTATGTGCATCCCCAAGTCGTGCTTCTGGAACAGCTCGCGCATCGTCGCCTCGATTTCTGCGGCGTGCTTCTTTGTCGCTGAACCGTAGTTGTGGCCCTTCTTGTACTTCTCGATGGCGGTGTCCAGGTGTCCGAGCGTGGGAGGCAGCTTGTCGCCCTTGAGGGCGCGAAGGTCGTCGATGCTGATGTTTGTCGAGAACGGGACGCTTGAGCCGGACTTGATGCCAGCCTTGATTTTCTTGAGGCGTTCGAGTCCTTCCTTGTATTCGATTTCCTTCCTTCTCGTTTCCGCTTTCTTGAGCAGTTCCTTGATTTCCGTTTTCGCGGCGTTGTCGCCCTTGGCGATAAGCGCGTCCATTTCGGTCGTGAGCTTCTTGAGGACTGCGGACTTGGGGTGGTTCTTGAGGAATATCTTGATGGAGTCCACGCGGCCAAGTTCCGTTTCCCAGTCGATGAGGCGTTCCACTTCGGCGAGAGCTTTCTTGTAAGCATCCTGTGCCACCTTCCAGCTTGCATACTTCTTGTGTTTTTCAACCCAGTCGATTTCAAATTCCAGGTCGTGCTTTTTGCCAGCGAGCGAGCTGCCCATGCCGTCGAGCTTCTTTCTTACGGATTCGTTGACGGTGATGGCGGTTGAATAGTCGAAGTCCCTTGCCGCCTGGAACGGGTCTGCAAGGTACGTGCAGCCCTTCAATGTGTCCAGACTCGTTTCGAGCTTTCGGGAGAGCTTTTTCATGTCGCTGTACGCCTGTTTGCCGCCCTTCTGCAAGGCTTTTTCCAGTTCGCCCATTTCGGGTAGGCCCTTGATGCCGTTCGCGTCCTGCAAAAGCCTGTGCGCTGTCTGTCGCGTGTCGAGCCTTTCCTGCAATTCCTTGCGAATTGCTGCGACTTCCTGCGAAGTCCTGCGGGAATGTCGCTGTTCGGCAGCTTCCTTGAGCCTGCGCCTTGACTTGCGTTCGTCCCAGCGCTTCTGAATGTCCGCGATTTCCTCGGCGCTTCGGGCATGGCGCTTTTCTGCCGCCTGTTCCAGCCTTTGACGGCTCAAAAGCTGCATTTGCTCGTTTTTGAGCTGTTGCAGCTGTTTTTCCTGTTCGGCGATAGATTGTTCCACCTTGTGAAGGTTTTCGCCCGTAGAAGCCTCTGTACGCTGTTCTGCGCCCTTTTCTTGTTCGGGACGTTCCTTGACCTCGTATTTTCCGTCGATTTCGGGGTCCCAGGCGACCATGGAGCAGCGGCACTGAAAATCCTCGCCCGGATTTCCGTGGAACATCGAGGCGGTTCTTTCCTTTTCGACCAGTCCGTCGGGCGTTTCCTCGTAATAGACATTCGGATTGTCCAGGCTACAGATGAGACCGTTCAGATGTGTGTGCGTTTCCCTGTCGCGACCGTCCAAGGTCGTGAGCCATACATAGTAGCGGATGCCCAGCTGCTTGTACGTCGAAATGCTCGCGGCGGAATTGAGCTTGGCGGTCTCGGTTCTCGCGATGAGTTCTGCACGGTGTTTCGTTTCGACGGGGAGCTTGGCGCGGATGGCCGCTTCCAGTTCCCTCTTGTTCCAGCCCTTCATCTTCGCTTCGGTGGCAATACGGGAAATGTCCGCCTTGGCGTCGCTCTCCGCACTGATGCAGAGCTGCTGGAAGTTTTTTTTCCATGCCTCGAAAATCTCGTCTTTCGCTGGTGGCGGGAAATATGGCTGTCCGACGGTCATTTTGGCGTACTCGCTGAAATTCCAGCCGTTCTTGACGCCGACTGCATCGGCAAGCGAGGAAACCTTCTTGGCAAATTCGGGGGGCAGCTCCGCAGCGGCTTTCGTCAGGTCGTCAATGTCGTCCGTGAAGCCCCGGAGCGCAAGCTGGATGTTTTCTTCCAGGGCGCGAAGAAATTCTTCCCGCGTTGCACGTTCAAGGTCCGCCTCGATGGCGCTGGGATAGAACTGGTGCGCGTTAAACACGGGCCTGCGTCCGCGTTTCTTCTGTCCGAGCCGTTCCACGTTCTTGACGAAATTTACGAAGCTGCCAGCCATGTTCTAGTCCTTTACGGAAATGTCCCAGGAATGTCCGTTCTTGAAGATTCCCTCGCGGATGCTCTGCTCGTCTATTGCGCCCATCTGATAGTAGATGTTGAGCATTTCCGCCTGCATCTTCATCGCTTCGAGCTTTTCCTTTACGGACATTGTGGTGACGGCGCCCCATTCAAATTCCGAACAGACGATGCCGCAGTTCCTTTCCGAAAGGTCGGCGATGAGCGAACAGGCGGGGCGGTAGATGTAGCGGGAACGCCAGCTTTCCACAAGCTCCGCGTATGCCTTGGAGTCGCCCTCATTCGTCTGGGCGAGTCCAGTCGCGCTTTGGCCGAAAAGGATACTCACGGGGATTCTCGAATCCGCGCAGACGAGGTTCATCGCCTTTTGGAGAACTTCGGGCAGTCCCGCGAAATTGTGGCTTAGGATTTGGAACTTGTCGTTCGCGCCGGAGAATACGCCTCGGAACGAACTCATGGAAACCTTTACGAGGCTTATGAGCTGCTGTGCGTCCTGTATTCCGCAGTCGGGCTTGGAGAGCATTTCGTTGAAGCCCTCCAGCGAGAAAAGCATCACGCCCGTTTCCGTCGCCATGTTGACGATGGACGCGACGACATTCGCGAGGTTCTTCAAGCTCTGTTCGCACGCCTTGAGTGCAGGCATACCGAAGAACCTTTCCCTTATGGGTATTCCCTGGAGAATGTCGGGGACGATTTTTCCGTGAATGACGGTGCAGCGCGACGGGTGTATCTCGATGCGCTTGTTATCAAGAAGGACGACGCGGTAAACCTTGGGCGTGTCGCCCTGGAAATCTGTCGGCTGGAACTCCACCTTGCCAGCGCTGTAAACACGGTATTGCGAAATCTTGCGATTTTCCGGTGCTGGACGTTTGAGCTGTTCAATGTCGTACTCGTTTTCGTATTCCGAGACAATCAAGGCGCCGCCCGTGAGACGCTGGTATTCGCCAGCGAGCTGTAGGGCCTCGAAAAGCCCGACGGCGGAAGCCTCCTTGAATACCTTGCCTGAACTGTCGCCAGTGATGGTGACGGGTTCCTTGAAAGCCGTTTCGGGGACGCACTCGACAATTCGTGCGGCGATGCCGTCCTGCACCTTTATACGCGCAAGCTCGACAATATCCGTTCCCGCATAGGGATTGACGAAAGTGCTTTCCGTCTTGTCGGTGTCCCTGCGGCCCATTCCCGTTACGAAATTGCCGTAGGCGCCGTCCCTTATCTTTGCAGTTTCCATGATTTATTCTCCTTTTAGATGAAGCTGATAAGGCCCGTCCCCATACCAGTTGCCAAGTAGTTGAGAGCCTGCGTGGTGGAATCCACGCGGTCATCGTGCGGAGCGCTTGGAAAAGAAACCAGTTCGTCGATGTAGTCGCGAACCCAGGGATGTTCTGCATCCTGCTTGGGTATATAGACGTTTCCCGCCTCGAACAGCGGGCTTACCGCAAAGGCTCGCGCTTCCTTTGAACCTTGCGGCGTGAAGGGAACGATGCCGCTAATCTTGTTGCGCAACGCGCTAATGATTGCGGGGCCGTTCGCCTTGTCTTCGATGATTTTACGGATTGCCTTGGGGTGCTTCTCGCTCATGCGCTGGAAAGCCCGGATGCTCGAAACAAAGTCCATCTTGGCACACACGCAGTCAATGAGGTAGAAACGCGCCCCGACCTTTCCCCAGACGGTTCCCGCTACGTTGTCGCTTGACGCGCTGTCCGTGAAGGTGAAGTCCCAGCTTTGTATAATCTTGTCGAAAACCTTGGGCAAGATTTCGTACTGTTGCAGCCATTCGCGCTTGATGATGCTTCCGCCGACTGGTGCGGGGTGCTGCTGGTAGAGTGCGTTCCAGTCATAGCTTCCCACGTTGATGCGGATTTTTTCGAGCATTTCAAGCGGGTATCTTTCCGGGTGCAGTGCCTCGCCGATTTTGCGGTGTGGTTCGTCCTTCTCGGCTATCGCGGGATAGTTTATGACCGTCCACTGGTCGCCATCGCCCTGTTTCATGGCGTTGAGCAGGCGCCCCGCCAGGTCGTCTTCATGCCAGCGCGTAAGCGTGACGAGGACGCCCCCGCCCGGAGAAAGTCGAGTATATGCGGTAGATGTGTACCAGTCCCAAATCCTGTCTCGTATGGTGATGCTGTTCGCTTCCTGCCTGTCTTTCAGCGGGTCGTCGATGCCGAGGATTTCGCAGCCCATACCCGTGATACTTCCGCCGATACCCGTGCTTCTGAAACTGCCTTTCCTGTTGGGGATTTCGATTAGGTTTGTCGAGCGCGTGTACTTGCTTCCTCGCGGCGGCAAGGTCGTTCGCGGAAATATGCGGTGGTATTCGTTGCTTTCCATGATGCGCTGCACGTCCTTGTTCACGCGTCTGGAAAGCCCGTCGCTATAGCTGCACGCCATGAAGGAAATGTCGGGATTTACACCGAAGCACCACGCAGGAAAATGCTTGCTTACAAGTTGGCTCTTGCCATGTCGCGGCGGCATGGTGAGAATGAGGCGGGGACTCTTGCGTTCCATTACGTCGGTGTAGAAACGCATGAGGCGAGCGCAGATTTCACGGTGGACCCACCCGATGCTGTAATTCGGCATCGTCGCCTTTACAAAGGCAAGAAGGTTTGTCCTTGCGAGCTGTTCAATCTGTGGTGTCATTCTCGTAAATGCCAAGTTCCCGCGCCTGCCTCTTTATCTCGCTCAATTCGTCGGGCGTGGGGATTTCTCCGTTTGTGTCGATGTTTACCGCGTCGGGGTTGTCAACCATCCTGTCGAGCATCTTGCGCTTTGCGCGTGTCAGCTTGGAATCTTCCGTTTCCTCCGCTATGTCGAACACGAAACGCGCCGCCTTGATGTTGCCGGAAAGAGCCATGCCACTCATGACCGAAATGATTGCGGCGCGAAGCTCGATGGGTTTCTCCACCTGGATTCCGATGCTTCGGAGCGATTCCTTCAAGCGTCCTTCGGACAGGCGAAACTTTGTCCCGAGAACGTTTCTCGCGACCTCCCGCGCCTCCTTCGCTTTCAGCTTGCTCCTTGAAGACGCCAAGCCTCCGAGCTTGCCGATGGCCCTCATGTCCTGGGAATCTGCCATACATCAGTCGTTCCTCAACTCCTTCCACCAGCGCAGAAAATCGGGCCAGTAAACGGTCATGCGTCCGCGCTTGCAGCTTCTTCTCACGGGCATACCGCGGGTATGCACCCAGTCATAGACCGTGAAGTGGTTGAAGCCGATTTTGTCGGCCACCTCCTTTATCGTGAAGTAGCCCGGTTTAGGCGTGATTAGGTCTTTGTTTAAGATTTTGTTCCCCATACAAAGTTTTTCCTATGTTGTGGATATGGCTATCACGGATTTCGAGGGATTGAGAAAAAGGTTTGACGCTCTAAAGAAGCTGAACGAAAAGACCATTCTATCGGGCTGGATAGATGGAAACGGGACTGCACGGAAAGCGAAGGAAAATCTCGATTACAGAAAAAAGACGGGAAAGCTGACTCCCGCATTGAGGGAACCCGCTTCCAATTCGTTGATAGCGAGAACGCTGAATTACGGCCGTAAGGAAGGGACGACGCTTGAGGGCGTCCACTACCCGGAAATTCCGGCAAGGCCCTTCCTGCGTTTTGCCATGGAACGGTTTCGCGCCATCATGCCGAAACTTGAACGCAAGTATCTCCCGCAGATAATCAACGGCGAAATGACCGTCCAGACGATGTGCGAGGAACTGGGGATGCGCTTGAAGGACTGCATCACGCTCGCGATGCGCGACAGCGAAAAGTATGAGCCGCTGCGCGATGCTACCGTGCAGGCGAGAATCAGGCAAGGACGGCCCAGTGCTACTCCGCTTATCGACACGCATCAGCTTATAGACTCCGTGACATTCGAGGTCAAGTGAGTTTTGAAGGCGCCGCTTGAGAAAAGCGTACGCGTGACCATGTTGCAGTTCTTTGCGCCCCTTGCCGTGACGCAGGCGTGTTTCGCCTCGATGCGAACTTCTACATCCTTGCTTCCAGTCGCGAGCATGATTACCTCGGCAATGTCACTGCCGATTTTCTCCTGGAGCTGCAAACGCTTTCCCACCATTTCGGAAATCCTCGCGAACTTGGAGAGTCCGAGAACTTTCCCGTGCGGGATATAGCGGATTGAAACCTTCATGTCGTACATGAGGGCAAGATGGTGTTCGCAGTGGCTGAAAATCGTTATATCGTCAACGGAAACGATTTGACCGTCCGCATCCTGCTTGAAGCACTTGCCGAACTTTTTCGCGAGCTGTGCGTTCGTGTAGTTTTGACCTTCGAACATTTCTGCATAGTATTTCGCGACACGGCGCGGCGTGTCCCTTAAACCTTCGCGGTCGGGGTTGTCATTCAGCGCCTCAAGAAGCTGCCGTACAAGCTGTTCAATCTTCTTCGTCTTTATCATATTGCGCTAGGTTCCCCTCGCTTTCCTGAATAACGACCTTGTGGCAGAACGGCACCTGGTCGCAAATCCATTTCGCCATGTTTTCGGCTGTCGGGTTGAAATCCACCACGTCGTTGATATAGGCGTGGTCGAGCTTTTCCATGATTATCTTCTTGATGTGCGTGAAGTCGATAACCATTCCGTCCTTGTCGAGCGTCTTGCTCTTGCAGAAAATGGTCACAAGCCAGTTATGGCCGTGAAGGTTGCTGCACTTGCTCGGGTAAGGGAGTTCCAGACGGTGCGCTCCCGAAATTTCCAGTCTCTTGCATACTCGATACATTGCTTTCTCCTATGGGAATGGGCAGGAAGAAACCCGCCCTTGAAACGAAACAGGCTACTCGATACCGATGAACTTGTGCCATTGAAGCGAGAGAAGCCAGCTGGGGTTTTCCTGCACCAGCTTTATGCAGTGATAGAGGTTTTCCTTGACGAGGTTGTCCCCGTCGAAGCATGGGCTAAGGCACATGCGTTTCGCTGTCTTACACGGAGTAGGCAGCGGGTCGCCAGCCTTTATGACGAAACGTAGTTCGTCGATATTGTCCGGCTCGATGCGCGAAGTCTTGGGACTACAGACGATGTAGTCGATGCCCTGCGGAACCTTGTGCGTTCCGTTTGTCTCGATGGACTTGTACCAGCCATCAAAAGCCTTTATGAGTTCGTCGTCCAGCTGCAAGGTGGGTTCACCTCCGCAGAAGGAAACGCTCCTGCAATTTCCCGCGATGGAAAGACAGGTCTGAATAATCTGTTCGGCGGTCATTTCGTCGAAGGGTTCATGGTTTGTGTCGCAGAAGGGACACTTCATGTTGCATCCGCTGAAACGCACGAATACCTGCGGCGTTCCCACGCGCTTTCCTTCGCCCTGGATGCTAAAGAATATCTTGTTTATTCTGTAGATTTTCTGCATGGCTATTTGCCTCCCTGTGCCAAGGCGCGTTCACGCTGCTTGCAGCTGTCGCACTTGCCACAATGTGTCGAGCCGTTCTTGTAGCAGCTCCATGTGTTCCGTTCGTAGTCTATTCCCAGCTTGCGGCCAATCTTGACGATTTCTGCTTTGCTTACTGTCGAGAACGGGGCGTGAATCCTTACCTTGAAATTCGGGGACGTACCGACGTTTGCAGCTTTCTCGAACGACTTGATGAATGCGAGTGTGTCGTCGTAATACTGGCCGCTTGCAAGCCCGTTGAAGCCACCGTAAATGTCGTTTATGCCGTTGACCTCCGCGAACATGACCGCGTAGGAAAGCAGGATGCCGTTTCTGAACTCCACATAGCTTGTGGGAGTCGCGGAATCAATCTGCTCGAAGCTGCGGTTTTCGCTTATCCTGGACTTGGAAATGAGGGAACACTTGCTTCCCGTGAATCCGAGGTCGATGGAAACGATTTTGTAGGGCTGTTTCAGCCGCTTCGCGTTGGATGCCGCCACCGCGATTTCTTTGCGCAGACTCTGTTTGTAGTCGAAGATAAGGCAGAAAACCTTCTTGCCCTGCTTCGTCAGCTGTTCCAGAACTGTCGTGCTGTCGATGCCGCCCGAAAGCAGCAAGATTGCGTCACATCTTGATTTTTGCATATTGCATTGCCTTGAACCATTGTTGTTTGTTATGGAAGCCAAGAGTTTTCTTGTTCTTCTTGAATTTCTTGGGGAGCGAGACGACCTTCATTACGCCATCCTGGAACACGAAACACGTCCCGTATCTTTCGCCGAGACTCCATGTGCTTGAGTCGCTGCTGTAGAAATGGAACTTGCGCAGAAGCCCCCAGTTCGTGCATCCGAGCGCGTGAACCTTGGAGCCGTTTTCCGCCGCTGTGTCGAGGAAATAGTGAAGCGGTTTCCAGTCGTTCGCCTTGAGCCATTTGCTCGATGCTGTAAATCCGCTAAGCGAGAGCGCGACATAGGGATAGTTTTTCACCATGTCGAGCCATCCTTCTTTCTTGCGTCCTAGATGCCAAACGGGGATGCTCTGCTTTCCCGTTGCGCGTTCTATGCGGTTTCGGATTTGCTTGACCTTGTCTATGCCGACAATTTCGTCAATGTCCATTTCGATGAAATGGTCAATGTGTGCGCCCTTTATCCATTCGATGTAGCTGTCGATATAACTGTCGTCAATCTTCTTGCCGCTTGCCATCGCCGTGAAGGCGCCGCTGTCCGCGATGAAGTGGTTGAACTCGCGTACATCGTTTCCCATCAACGAACTTTTATATTCAAAGGACGTAAGGATATTGAGTTCCTTCTTCGGGAACTTTGTGTAGAAATCTCCTACGAGTCCATCTGTCGCCATGTGTAGAAGCATTATTTCTCGAAGGTTTTTCCGCAGTGGGGGCAGGTGATGGTCTTGGGTTTCTTCTGTGGATTTTCTTCGTCCGTCAGGAAACTGTCGAAATCCACGTTTTCGTTCGGCAAGAACCCGAACTGTTCCAGGTCAAAGGCTGCTTCTCCGAGGAACGAAAGTTCCTCGTTGAGCTTCTGAAAATCCCAGCCGCTAAATTCCGAGACTTTGTTGTCTGCGAGGCGGAATGCCTTAATTTGATTCGGGGTCAGGTCGTCAGCGACGATGCAGGGGACTTTTTGAAGCTCCAGCTTCTGCGCGGCGAGATAGCGTGTGTGTCCCGCGACGATTACGTTTTCCCTGTCGATGATGATGGGAACCTTGAAACCGAACTCGGAAATGCTCGCGGCCACCTTGTCAACTGCCGCCTCGTTGTTGCGCGGGTTATTCTCGTATGGCTTCAAAAGCCCGATTTCGACTTCCCGAATTTCCATAAAATTGAATCCTATGCAAAAGAATTGAATAGAATTTAATACTTTTTTGAATAAAATGCAATAAAATTTGCATACAATTCAATTTTTCTTTGATTATGCCTTTACAAAATCGGCAAATAAACCTATCTTGATTAGGTAAAACGGGAGATTCCTATGCCAGCAAGGTGTCCGCATTGCGGAAAAATTCTTACGGACGCGGAAGTGCGTTCAATCCATTCGCAGATGATTGGGAGCCGTCCCAAGCCCACCAGCGCCGAGAACGGCAAGAAGGGCGGAAGGCCCAAGGGCGCAAAAAATAAACCCAAGGAAAAAGAATAAGAAGCTATTTCTGCGCTTCCATCTTTCCCCTGATAAACGAAACATCGCTCTTTATGTCGGAAAGAGTCCCCTTGAGGATTTCCGATTCCCGTTCCACTTTTGATGTTCGCTGTTCAATAAGCTCGATGCGCGTTTCCATCTTGGCCATGGAAACGGCGTTCCTTTCCGAACCCTCGCTTACCTCGCTGTGGCTCTTGACGTAGGCTGTAGTCGCCGAAGCAAGCGCGATGAGCGCAAGGATGAGGGGCTTCAACATTTCGCGCCATTTGGCGCTGTCCTTTCTAGTTGTCATGCCATTCTACCTAATTCAAGGAAGTCCACACGGGGTAATTGTTCGAGTCCTTACCCCTGTAGATAAATTGTTTGCTGTTTCCGGGCTCAATCGATGCGATATGATGCGACCGCGTTGTATCGCTTGCCTGATAGACGATGATAGGGTGGTTTACGGGTGTTCCGCCTCCGTACTTGCCTGTATTGGTGACAAGTACGACTTCGCCGACTTCATGGCTGGTTGAGTTTAGCGTGAAATCATCGTTTCCTTCGTAGCCGTATGTTCCAGGGCAAACGGCAGTATAGTATTCAGACGGTATGCCGGATGTGCAGTGGCTTTCGCAGTTTGTCATGGAACGATACTGTCCCTGGCTCGCTTCCCCGTCGGACTGTTCCAGCGGCGTGAAATTGAGAATAAGCTGGTCTGTGGAGAGCTTCTTTATAGTTGCCTGTCCACTTATGGACAAGACCTGGGCGGAGATATACTGCGTCGTGAGCGCTATCATCGTAATCTTCGTCGTTCCGCCCGGTCCCTTGATTTCGAGGCCGCTTGGCCCAAGCTCTGATGTATAGAGATTGTGCGTTGCAGTGCTTCCACTTTTGGCGATAAATTTTCCGCTAGAGGTAATATCTCCATCGAGATTGATGGAATGGTCTATCACAAGCTCGTTCGTGGAAGCATTGACGGAAAGTGTGACTGTATGATTGGAGTTCCTAAGCGTGAGCGAATAGGCGGAAAGAAAGGTCGTTGTCACCGCCTGTTTCCCTATTTCTGTAGTGCCACCCATGCCGGAAACAGTCACGCCGGAGGGAGTAATGGTTGTAGTGTCGGGATGGTTTCCTATGCCGACGACGGTGATGTTCTTGAAAACGCTTTGCAGAAAGTCGCGCAATTTTTCAAGCGATAGTTTCCTGTCCCTGTCGGAGTTCAGGCCCTGTACGATGTAGAGAAGGTCGTTGAGGGTAAGATTGTCCGCTTCTTCAAGCAGCGGCACCGTGGTAATGTTTTCTTCCAGTTCCATGAAACGCTCCTTGAATTAGACTGTGCTTGCGCCGAACGAGACAAAAGGAATCTTGCTCGCCGTGTTGAAAATGCCGTTCAGCGGGTCAACGAAATAAATCTTGTTGCCGACTGTCGTTTCCAGGTTCTGACGCAGCGTGTAGTCATACTGGTAGTTGTAATTGGTTCTGTCCTTGGCGGCAAGCTGGACTCCTACAGACCAAACTTGAACGATATATCGCGTATTCCGCTTTATCGTCAAGGCGCCCTGCCTCATTTCAGTCATGTCGAAAGTGCAGAGTTCCGTCGAGCTGTCGAAATCGACGCCGTAGTGACGCAGCCCCGTGTGTCCGAGCAGGTTTCCTTCCGTGTCAAAAACGCCGATGCAGAGGCATGCGTTGTTCGATGCAAGTGTTCCTGCAAGCGCGATGGTGCATTTTGAAATGGAACCCTGGGCGTCCGATATTCTCATGCTCTGGTATATCTTGGCGTTGCAGTAGTCGAAGGTATCGCCCTCAACGTCGCCCCAGACAAGTTCTTCCGCGCCCTGCTTGAGCTGGTATGAACCGTAGTTGCTCGTTTCGCTGTCTATATCCGATTCCGGCAGCGTCGCAAGTTTCGGGTCGCTTTCTCCCGTCATGTTCACGCCTATTCGTAGAGTGCCGTTTAAGGGCGTGAGCGTGATTGCGTCACCGTCGGGAACGAGAACATTGGCGAGAAATCCCGCTTCGTCGCCCTGCTGGACGCAGACCTTGTGGTCGCTTGCACCGACTCCTTCCAGGTCACTCAAGGCAACCTTGTAGGTGTGGCCAAGAATGCTTACGGCAAAGTACCCGCCCTGTTTGAGGGCTTCGAACGTACTTGTGTCCAGCTCTAGGATGGTGGTATTTTCTTCTGCCATGGATTCTCCTATAAGACGATGTACTTGCCGTCTTCGGTCATTATCCGTTTCCCAGTTTCTGTCGTGAGATAGTTGTTCTCGATTACGCTTTCTTCAAGCGCGACGGTCACAATCTTCTTTTGCGGATGCTGAACCGTCGCGAGGAACCTGTTTGAACCAGCCAGCTTCAATCCAGCAGCGGGGAGCGCAAGGACGCCAGCAGGCGCCAGCATTTGAAGTACGCGGCGTCGAAGCTGCCTGCCTCGCGGAGTATAGACGAAAAAGATGGCGGGACATTCGTCAAGGAAATGCGGATTCGCGTCGCCCGAAAGGTCACGGGCGTTTTCGATGATGTTGTTCGGCGTCCCTGCGGAGTTCTTCTTGAAGGAAATCTTGAGACGCGCCTTGTACATTTCGTCCGTCTCGCCGGGTTGTCGCGGGATGTTGCGGAACTTTCCGATAAGGTCGAGCCATTCACCTTCCGCCTCGTCGATGTTCGCGAAGTTGGAAAGCCTGAACGCACTATCTTCCAAATCCTGAAAACTGGAAAAGACCTTCCTCAAGAGCGAGAGAAGGTTTGTGGAGTCCCTGTACTGCGTGATTACAAGGTGCTGGATATGCTGCCATAAGTCCGTGATGTGCTGCATGGCGGTTTCCTAGCTTACGAGCGTGACCGTGATGTTTTCTGCCGTGATGGAAACAATCTTGTCTTCGTCTATGGGGACGCGCTCGTCTGTCCAGTGGCGTGGATTGTCCACGCTTGCGACCGTGACCGTGATGGACTCGATGCCCGGAACATTGCTATAGATGGGGGCGCTGATTCTTTGCGGTATCAAGTCCTTTCCCGAAGTGTATTCCTTCTTGGCCCATTCGCAGACGACATTCTTTATGACCTGTTCATAGTCCGATGGCAAGGTTTCTTCGTCATAGACAGTAAAGTCGATGCGAACGAGGTAGGAAACGCCCTGGATGAAGCTGAACTGGACCTGTTGCAGGAAACCGCTTACGTCGCGAGCCTCGCCGCTGTTGTTACCGTAGCTCTGAATGCCTGCGGGCTTGCAGTTCCAAATCTTTTGCGCGATAAAGTTTTGGACGGTGTGGGCGCGCGTGCTGTCGTCGAGAATTGCCTGCCAGTCCTTATCGGACGGGTCAATGTCCTCGGTGCTGAAAGTGACCGGAACGAACACCACGAAAGAATGGGCGGGGATTCCGCCGACTGTCTCGTTCTTCGTATTTTCCTTGAAGGTGATGCCGTCCGTGATGTTCTCTTTCAGGTAGGTCGTCATTCCGTCGGGAGTCGCCAAGCCGTCGAAAGTCGCCGTCTCTATGCGCTGTCTTAGGGATTCGTCCGTTTCTCCCTCGTTTCGTGCAAGCCCCGCGATAGAGGCTAGCATATCCAGGAAAGTCCCCGTTGCTGTCGAAACGTCGATGTTCGCGCCGACGGTCTGTATCACCTGTGCAAGCTCCGTGTACATATATGCAAGCAGGTCAACGAACATCCCGTCGGGAGAGGACGGCTCAAGGTTTATGGACGCACCGAACACTTCCGTAAAGCTGGTGGCGATGGCCTGACGGATTTCGCGGTAGCTCTTGATGGAGATTCCCGATATAGAGTCCACAATGACTGCGTTTATCGCCATCGCTAGAAATCCCCGTTGATGGTTCTGCCGTCGATGCTCTGGACGCTGAATTTTCCCGTAAGGTTTCTTCCGTCCGTTGCGAGGTCTATCGCGATTACGGATTTTACGCCCTTGACCGCTTCGATTTTTTCGCGAATGATGCGCTGGGCTACGTCGAGGTGAGAAACGGGTAAACCGGCTATCTTTTCAAGCCAGGGAACGCCGTGTTCGATGTTGGTGAACGCTTCCCCTTCTTCCGTCTTTAACAGGCAGAGAACAGCCTGTCGAACCTTCTTGGCGATGTTGCCGATACGGCAGATGTGGTCGCCATCAAGGAAAATGTCGTGGGAATTGTCAAGGGCCATTTCATTCATCAGCCCGTAAAGTAGATACGCTTTGGCGTGGGGCGTGAATTATGCCAAATCAACCCAAAAGACACCAAAAGAAGGGCTGAATTATTCTGATTTACGCCTTGCGAACCTGTGCGAATTGAGTATATTTTGAAGAAAGAAAAAAGGCTCTGAACAAATGACGACCACGCTTTACGAGAATATCACCAAGAAGCTCAAGCTGGAAAAAGGAACGTACAGCTGGGCTAAAGATTATTTCTCCGCATGGCATAGGAGTAAGGTTGGCCTTTTGGATGATGCCATCGAAAGCTATTCTGACGGTGTGCCTCGCGCCGTGTTTGACAAGCACCTAGTCGATGAAGCGGAAACAATAGCCAAGTTCACGACGATGCGTGAACTACTGCTTCACATCGCGAAGATAGCCGAAGCGGAAGGCTTCGTTTAGTGGAATTTAGAGAATGAAAGAAAAAGGCATTGCTGCTTGCAACGCCTAATTATCGTAAAAAACACCTAAATAGGTGTATCAGCAGAAAAAACATTATGAATTTTGGGGTGAAATAATTTTGCTATATTCTTTAATATGTCAAAAACATTAGTTGCCATTTTATTTCTTGCGATGTTTTCCTTTGCTCAATTTGCGGAGGTTTTTACTTCTGCAACAAAGGCTCCCAAAGGTTGTATAAAAAGAGGAAATTTGGTTAAGTGTGCGGTAAAAGAAACTAGAGGTGCTGGAAAAATTTATAGTGCCAAAACGCATCGTGTTTATTGGTATTATCCGAAAGCCGAAGGTCAAACAGAGATGTTCGCGATAAATCAATGTGATTCTATTGTCGTCATGGTTGATATAGAACTTGCTGCGCAAGCTTTGGTTGCTGTTGCTTCGGGAGATACTCTAACTGCAATAAAGAATAGTGTTTTAGCAGAACAAGCCATGATAAATGGTGATTACACTTTAATGTGCAATCAAACAAGTACAAAAAAATTAGAGGTTTTTTGCCAACCCGATGGAAGACGCGCTTATATTGTGAAATACGATGAATTGGGAATAGAAAAGAGCAAGGAAATTAAAATTACGAATAACCCAAATTATTGTACGGAGCAATTCCAAAAAGTATTTAACGGGAAATAGAAAAAAAAGGCTCTGTCACAACAAATGGTTGATTTTTGACGAGAAATAGCGTATAATAATAGTAAGAAACAGTACCACCGAAGGAGGTAATTGGATATGCCTACTATCAAAGACGCATTAGATATTATCGGTAAGTTGACTGTCGCAGAGCAGGAAAGCCTTAAAACAATGCTTTTAAGTCCTGCCTTTGTAAAGTCTTTGAATATTGAAGATTTCGTAGCAAAGGAACGCTTTGCAAATGGTCGTGTATGCCCTCTTTGTGGCTGTATCCATGTGGTTCGCAATGGTCATCGTAAAGATGGCACACAGCGATATGTATGTAAGGATTGTGGCAAGCCCTTCGTGATTGCTACGAACTCCATTGTGTCTGGTACAAGAAAAGACTTGTCCGTGTGGGAGCAGTACATTGATTGTATGATGAATGGCTTATCCATTCGTAGGACTGCTGTTGCTTGTGGGATTCACAGAAACACCGCATTCCTTTGGAGACACAAGATTTTGGATGCACTTCAGAATATGGCAGACGATGTTACCCTTGACGGCATTATTGAGGCTGACGAAACTTTTTTCGCCATCTCGTACAAGGGCAATCATAGCAAGAGTAAGACATTTGCTATGCCACGCAAGGCTCATAAGCGTGGTCATTCTACACATATCAGAGGCTTGTCCCAAGAAAAGGTATGTGTTCCTTGTGCGGTTAATAGGAATGGCTTGTCTATCTCCAAGATTACGAATACTGGTAGAGTTTCTACAAGAGATTTACATCATATTTATGATGGTAGGATTAAGACCAATTCCACTCTTGTTACGGACAAGATGAACTCCTATGTGAGATTTACAAATGCCAATGGCATTGACCTTGTGCAGTTAAAGACTGGCAAAGCCAAGAAAGGCATTTATAATATCCAACATATCAATAGCTACCATAGCCAGCTAAAGAGGTTTATGCGTGGCTTTAACGGTGTTTCTACCAAGTATCTGAACAACTATCTTGTGTGGAATAACCTTGTAAATTACGCCAAAGAAAGCGACATGGAGAAAAGGAACATCTTCTTAACTTTCGTTTTGGCAACATTGAAAACTGCTAAATGCAGAGATTTATCAAACAGACCAGCAGTTCCTCTGGTCGCCTAATTAGAATTTGTGGAGATGATAAGATGGTCAATATAACAGATGTAAAACAGATTCTTCAATTTGCAATAGATGCGGAGATTAAAGTCTTTCTTGATGGTGGCTGGGGTGTAGATGCTCTTCTTGGATATCAGTCAAGAGCCCATAATGATATTGACATTTTTGTAGAAAAGAACGATTATCAGAACTTTATAGAAATAATGAAAGCTAATGGCTTTTATGAGATTAAGATGGAATATACAACATTGAACCATACTGTATGGGAAGATTTGAAAAACAGAATTATTGATTTGCATTGTTTTGAATATACGGACGAAGGTGAAATTCTTTATGATGGGGATTGTTTTCCGGTAGAAACTTTTTCGGGTAAAGGAAGAATTGAGGAAATAGAGGTTTCCTGTATTGAACCATATAGTCAAGTAATGTTCCATCTGGGATACGAGTTTGATGAAAATGATGCACATGATGTGAAGTTATTGTGTGAGACACTTCATATCGAAATTCCAAATGAGTATAGATAACTGCAAATAACAGTTTGTAGGGGAGTTCTGATACTCCCCTATAAAAATGGCTATTTATCAACTGTTTGTTGTGACATAGCCACAGACTTAAAGAACTGACTGACTATCTGACAAGGAAGAAGCCATTCGTACCGTGCTACGCCGTAAGGCACATGAATGGTCTAAGGACATCAAGCAATATTGTCGAAAAATTCAATGATATTTTAGTGGCCAGAAGGCAAAAGCATAATGGCATGTCATGGTCTGTTGATGGCAGTGGCGCATTGGCTGCTATAACATCAGCAAAAATGAATAACGAATTATCAACTTGGCTAAGGGATAGCAGAATCAGCATTAAGCTTGCAGCTTAAAATTCTGTCATATCCACCCGTACAGGTCGGAAAATTTTATCATTTGAATATTGATATTGTTTATTTCTTTTCGGAGCTCGTCTATTTTTTTATTGCCAAGTTCTAATGCTTCTATATCTAAAACATCGCGTCCTTTGAATTCCACACGAATGTCTTTAGCTTTTAATATCAATTCCATAAAATTTTCCTCCTGTCTATAATCGCATGTTTTCATTTGCTTGTACGCAGGGAAAACCCTGCGATTTTAGCAGGAAGAATTACATGAAAATAAGATACATAAATATCCCTCCAATATTGTTTATTTTAAATCTAATTTCCTAATCTCAGTTATCATCGGGCAAACTATTGCAATGCAAATAATTAAAATACCTGATAGTAAAAACCAATGATTTACACCGATTCTATCAGCAAAGAATCCAGAAAGAATTAACCCAATTGGCATAGCAAGAGACATGATACTTCCAGTTAAAGAAAATACACGTCCTAAATATTCAGGCTTAATTTTCTCCTGAAAAAGAGCTGTTTGCACACCGCTGTAAAACGGAACCGAAAGCCCCATTATTGCACAGCAGACTACAAATATGAAAAATCCACTTTGGGGAAGTAATCCTGAAATGGTTAAGCTTATCCCCATCATAAAAATGGATGCCGTTATTAATAAGATTCGCTTTTGGTAATTCCCAAATAACCCTAATAATAGACCCCCTATCAACATACCAGAGGCATAAGCAATCTCCGTAATAGAAATATGCATCGGTGTACCATTAAAACATTCCATAGTGATTAAAGGATATAAAGCATTTATGGGCATATAAACAAACATATATAATGTTCCAACGAGTAATAAAGCAAATAATCCTTTATTTTGCCGTAGTACAGCCATTCCTTCTTTCATTTCTCGTATGAAATTTGGTTTCAAACTTTGCACTTGATCACCCAGCTTAGGAATACGTACAATTGCTACCGTAATAGATGCAATCACAGCACCCAATACATCGATGGCAATAATAGCATTTAGTTCCCAAACGGAGTATAAGAGTGCTGCAACCGCCGGACTAACAATATAGCTTATAGACTGCAAAGACTGACTATAGCCTGCACATTTCGTAAGCTGTTCTTCTGGTACTAAAAGTGGAGTAACCGCATTGAGAGCCGGGGTATGAAAAGCTGTTCCAATGCTACGGATGAACAATACTACCATAACCATCCAGATAGGTAACTCCATATACAATGCAACAATAGCTAGCACGGCCCCAGCTGCTGCGATAATTAAATCAGCACCAATCATTATCTTCTTCCTATCATGACGATCCACTAATACACCAATGGCTGGTCCAAAGACCGCATAGGGTAAAAAACCTACAAGTGAAGCCATAGACAAGACCATCGCAGATCCTGTTTTTTCTGTAAGGTAAAAAATAATCGCCATTTGCAGGATGGCACTAGTGATTAATGATACTGCCTGCCCTGCCCATATTGTATAAAACTTAAGTTTCCAATTGTTGTATTTTTCCATTTATATTATCTCCCTTAATTCCGCAACACTTTGTGGATTTGTAGGTTTTTTAATAGTGGGTTCATGAACGACCATATTCATTACCGGTTAAGTTAAAATATATCCTTTTTTCTTGTTAAGTGGTATACCCTTGTGGTCTAGGCAGCCTGTTTTGACAGCCTATATTCCACCGGTGTCATGTAACCGAGCGAACTATGGAGCCGTTTCCGGTTGTAGAACAGCTCGATGTACCTGAAAACGGCCTCCCGCACGTCTTCGATGTCCTTGAAGTCACGCCTGTAGGCCATCTCCTTCTTGAAGCTAGCGAAGAAGCTTTCCATGCAGGCGTTGTCGTAGGGGCAGCCCGGTGCGCTCATCGAGGGCGTTATCCCGTTCTCCGAGAGCATCGTGCGGTAACCCATGCTACTGTACTGCACGCCACGGTCGGAATGGAAGATGAGCCCGTCGTGATGGCCGCGTTGCATGATGGCATTGGACAACGCGCGCTTGACAAGTTCGGTATCGATGTTCTTGCTCACGGCGTAGCCCACCGCCTCCTTGTTGCACAGGTCAAGTACCACGGCAAGGTACACCCAACCTAACGCCGTCTTGACGTAGGTGATGTCGCCGGTCCAGACGGCGTTCAGGCTGTCGGGATCGAACTTCCGCTGCACAAGGTTCTCGCTGTACATGGCATCGCATTTGCCCTTGCGGTAGGGTTTCCATTTCTTGAGCGTGACCGGATAGAGGCCATTCTCGCGCATGATACGGCGCAGCTTCCATTCCTTGACCTCGACGCCCTTGTCATTGAGTGCGGCCTGCATCCTCGGGCAACCGTACACGCGGTGGTTTTCTTCGAAGGTGTCGCGGACCTTCTGGACAAGCCGTTCTTCACGGGCCTTGCGTTCGGCCCTTGCCGTTTCCTGTTTCGACCACTGGTAGTAGGAACACTGCGGTATTCCTAGGGCTCTGCACATCTTCCTGACTGAGTATTTCTTGCGGTTCACGTGTATCGCCTCGCATTTCAGTCGTGTGGTCGCATAAAGATGTGCAGGGATTTTTTTAGGATCTCTACCGTCTCCTTCTCGTCCGCGAGTTCCTTTTCGCGTTTCTTCAGGAGCTTCTCCAGTTCCCTGTTCTTGGCGGCGAGTTCCTCGACGGACACCTTGCGGATGCGCCGTTCCTCGCGATAGCTCGGCAGGTTGTGTTCCTTGCGGTACTCGTTTACCCACCTACCGACCGTATTTGGCCCTATTCCGAGTTCCTTGGCTATCTGATTTGCGGACTTTTCGCCTTTCAGGACCAGTTTGATGACTTGTTCCCTTGTCTCGGAGTTGTAGTTGACTTTTGCCATTGTTTTACCTTTTTGGGGTTGCGCAATGAATATAGTAGCTTATGCTACCCTCTTATTAAACTCCTGCATGGTCCAGTCTTCCGCGGCGGACAGGTCCATCAGCAGGTCGGGTAGCCTGGTGAACCTTACCGAGTAGAACCGCTTGCAGGCCTCCATCCCGAACGCGCAGG